>CAZWOX010000011.1:0-87945 GCA_964635345.1 uncultured Nitrospira sp. | reverse complement strand
GTGTGGGGCTTACCTGTCGCCATCGCTCACCTCAAGCGGAGCGGGGGGGAGGTTGAGTACCACACGCGTCCCTCGCCCTGGTCGTGAGAGGACAGACAGGCGGCCTCCCAGTTTCTTCGCCCGCGCCCGCATCGTGGACAGTCCCATGCCATCCCCCTTCTGTTGACTCACGCGAAAGCCGACGCCGTCGTCTCGAATTTCCAGGCGAATCCCGCCGCGAGACCGGCCCAGTGTGACGGACCGATGCACGGCGCGCGCGTGCCGCACGCTGTTGCTCAGCGCCTCCTTGACGACATTCACCAGGTGGACACCATGCTCCGCCGAGAACGACGCAGCGACGGAAGGATCGAGTTGGACGGCAATCTCGCCGGCTCCCGTCGCGGCGAACAACCCCGTTAACGCCTGAATCGCCTGGACGAAACCCCGGACCTCCTCGGCGGGCGCCATCATGTGGGTGACGAAACCACGGACTTCCTGCACCAGGGCATTGAGCTGGACGATGGAGCCATCCAGCCGCTGGGCCGTGGCTCGCGAGGCGGGTTTCACATCCCGTTTCGTCGCTTCCAATCCCAACCCGATCGCATAGAGCGACTGCAAAATGCCGTCGTGCAGATCCTGGCTGATCCGGTCGCGCTCTTCGTACGACCGGCGCAGCGCCTCTTCGGCCTGCTTGCGCATTACGGCGAGGGCCACATGCCCGGCGATCGTTTGGGCCAGCCGGACATCTTCTCCCGTCAATCGGCGGGGACCATTGTCATAGAGCATCAAGTTGCCGATTACCTGCCCCTGCGCGATCAGAGGGATGACGGCGAGCGCCCGGACGCCTTCCTTCAGAACGGTATATCGGTACGGTTCCAGGCGCTCGTCTTCGGCTGCGTCGCACACGAGAATCGGCTGCGCGCCATCCGTCTGCGGCTTCCAGGGAGCATGGCGCTCGGTCGCCTGCCGGTACTGGTCAGACAAGCCGCGCCAGGCCTTGAAGCGCATGACCTTGTCCGGGTCGAGCAGGAGGATGGAGGTCCGGTCCGACCGTAGCGTTCGGCTCAGCGCATCCATCGCCGCCTCGTAGATTCCGCTCAAGGAGTCGGCGGAGTTGAGTCGGGAGACGAGGTCGTGGAGGTTGCGGAGTTCGTTGTACCGATGTTCCAACTCAGCCGTTCGTTGGGTTACCGCGTCTTCGAGCGATTCGGCGTAGCGGGTCAAATTCGTTTCCCGCGCGCGGTGCACGTGCCGGATCAGTTCCTGCGGGTCTCCGCCTTTCTCGATATACGCAAAGACGCCCAGATTGAGGGCGTCCTTCGCGGTGGTGAACGATCCGTAGCCGGTATGGATGATGATCCGCCTTGTCTCGCTCCCGGCCCGCAATTGCTCCAACAGCGCCGTCCCGTCGTGGTCGGGGAGGCGCAAATCCACAATCACGATTCCCGCTTCTTCACGTTCCAGCGCGACGAGCGCGTCGGTTCCCGTCGAGACTCCGATCGTCTCAAACCCTTCCTCTTCTAACAGGCCGGTCAGCGTCCGTAACTGCGCCGGATGATCCTCGACGACCAGCACGCGAGACAGTCTCGTCCGCTCAGCCGTTTCAGGCATTGTCCCGCCCTTTTCGCATGTCACCCATCACCGATCACGAATCCAGCGGCGGCTTGCGAATGCTGCCGGATGCCCGTTGTCCACCGACCTGCCCCAAGAGGCCGAGCAGATGATCCAAGTCCAACGGCTTTGTCAGGAAGGTGTAGGCGGTCTGCTGCACCGCTGCGCGAGCGATGCTGAGAAACTCTTCTTCACGGCCGCTGATCATGATCGCCACGGCGCTGGGCGTGACTCGCTTGATCGCGAGATAGAGATCGAGCCCCGTCATCGAGGGCAGCGCCACGTCGATGAGCACGATGTCGAACCGGATTTGCTCGATCAGCTCCAGCGCATCGTGCGGCGAGCGGGCGACTGTGACATGATAGCCCTGGGCTTTCACCGCGTCAAAGATCGTTGCCGCCAGCGCGTCATCATTCTCGACGACCAGGATCGCGGTGTCGGGTGTTTCACGCATCAGCCGGAGCACCAAATGCACGTCCAGCGGTTTGGGCAGGAACGCGATGGCCCCGTCATCGAGCGCCGCGCGCTTCAAATCGTCCACCGTATAGGCGCTCATCATGATCACGCGCAGACTCGGCTGGTGCTTGCGGATGCGGCGGAACGCCTCGACTCCGTCGATCCCCGGCATCCGCACGTCCAGCAGCACCGCGTCGAAGCCGCCGCCCTGTGAGCAGAGCGTGATGGCTTCTTCCCCCGTGCTCGCTGTGCTCACGTCGAAGCCTTCTTCCCCGAGAAGATCGGCCAGCGTGATCCGCATGTTTTTCTCGTCATCCACGATTAAGACCTTCATTGATCCTCCCTCGGCAACGGCGGAAACAGAGAAACCGTCATCGTCAACCGTCATTCGTCAATCGGGGGATCGCCTCCTCCGGTTGACGGTTGACCGTTGACGGCATTCCCACGCCGACTCCGGCTTGCGGGCGCTGAGGCAGCCGGATCGCAAACGTGGCGCCGGCGCGCCCGTTTGCGATCAGCTCGATCGAGCCGCCGTGGCGTTCGATGAGCTGCCGGCAAATCGTCAGCCCAAGTCCGGTTCCATTCGCCTTCGTCGTGAAGAGCGGCTCAAAAAGCCGCGCCTGCTGCGCCGCCGGAATCCCGGGGCCGTCGTCCGCCACCAGGATCTCATCGTTTCCCCCGGCATGCCGGGCGGTGATCCGGATTTCGCCTCCCGTCTCCATCGCTTGTGCGGCGTTCAGGATGAGGTTGCACAACACCTGCTGCAATTGCGTCGGATCGCCCCACACGATGAACGGGTCAGACTCGAACGACAGCCGCCGCCTGATCGTGGAAGCCGGGCGCACTCGCTGAAAGGCTTTCTCCACTACGGAGACCATGTTCACGGAAGTCTTGCTCGGCGGTTTGCCTTGAGCGATCTCGAGGAGATTGGAAATAATGCGGTCGCCGGCCGTCACTTCTTCCTCGACGATGCGTACATACTCCACGCCCTTGTGGTCTTCCACGGGGAGGCGCCGTTTGAGCAGATGGCAAGCGTTCCGGATCGCTCCCAGCGGATTGCGCAGATCGTGCGCGATGCCGGCCGCCAGCTCACCGATGGTCGCCAGCCTGGTCTGGCAGACGAGCGCGTGGCGCGTCCTCGCGAGTTCCGCTTCGACATGTTCTTTCTCGCGGCGTTGTTGTTCGAGCAGCTCCATCTGCGTGGCTCGGAGGGCTTCTTCGGCTTTCCGGCGTTCAGAGATATCCAGGATGCTTACGAGCACGACCGAGGCGTCATGCATCGTGAGCGGCACCAAGGAAATCTCGACGGGAACTTCGCTGCCGTCCTTGCGGCACATGCGGAGAGCAGAACCGGGTCCCATCGATCTGACCCGGGGAGAAGCCTGGAACAGGAGGCGGTTGACCGGGTGCATGGAGCGGGCATTTGGGGGGACCAGCAGCTCGACCGGTTGACCGAGCAACTCCTCCCGAGTAAAGCCGACCAGTTGCTCAGCTTGCGTATTGACGAGCTGAATCGAGCCGGCTTGGTTCACTATGATCATTCCAAACGGCGCTGACTCGACGACGCGACGGAAACGATCTTCGGTGGTCGCGTGCTCGACAATCTCCGTCATGAGGCCTCGATTCGTTGCTGCGAGCCGCTGGGTGGACCAGAAGAGCAGACCGATAAGAGGAGCGACAATCAGCGCGCCGATCCCCCCCAGCTTCGACAGGATCGTCCGAATGGGGGCCAGAGTCTCGCTTTGATCCATGCGAAGCAGCACCCACCACCGGAGTCCCTGAAATTCGCGGTATCCATTGGTTCTGGCGTACCCCGTCAAGACCGGAACATGGCGGCGAAGATGCTCTTCGGCGACATAGCCTGGTTGCAAGGTCTCCTTCATGGAGGCTGAAGGAAGCCCCATCTCTCGAAGATTGACGTCGGCGCGCTCCTGGCGCAAAAGCGAATCGACGAGCAGGTCGCCCTTGCCGGTGAGAAATTGCCATTCGATGTTGCCCGCCGTCTCTTGTTGGGTCTGAAGCGCCCGGACCTTCTGCGTGAAGTACTCGGCCAATACCGGCACCTCGACGCGCGACGTCACGACGCCGAGGAAGGTTCCCTCGGGGCTCATGATCGGAGCCGAAAAGGCCACTGCCCTGACGTTGCCGGTCTCCTGCCAGATCTGCGCGTCGTGAACTTGCACACCGCCGCTCTCGCGCACAGCGCGGAACCAGCCGCTTCCGCTCCGGTCTTGGCCGACGCTCATCCGATCGGTCGCCGTGACGATCCGGCCGTTTGCGTCTGCGACGGCCAGCCATGCGTAGGTGGGATAGACTTGTTGAAAAACCTGCAACTCGCGCGACAGAGCCGGAAGATCGCGCATCCGGATCGTCGCCGTGCGGGCCATGATCTGGATATTGCCGTACCGCTCGTAGAGCAGCAGGTCTAACTTCTCGGCGATGTCGGAGGCAGCGACCGCGAGACTGTCTCCGGTGGTCGCCACCAGGCGCGTCTCAAGAATACGAAACGCCACGAAGCCGAAGAGGAGGGTGAAGACAGTGATCCCTACGATGATAGCGGGAAGCCAAGCATAGAGTCGGGGAGCCGCCGGCTGAGAGGTTGGAGTCAAAGCCTGGTTCTCTCGCGAGAAATGTCCGATCACCTTGCTGCGACCCGGCTGTCTGGCAGGGCACGAATAGTTGTGCACAATAGGCAAGGGGGCACCGGTCTGTCAAGGGCACATTGCCCGTCAGGCGGCCTTGCCGAAGCGAGGATCTTGCCCGCGAGTCCTTGAACAGCCGGAATAGGGCGTTTATTTCTTTCGGTTGACGTTTGATGAGTGACGGCTGACGGCGGTGCTACTTGAGCCCGCGCAGGAACGATGGGCTCAAGGCGCCCCTGGCGACTTCAGCTACCGGTCCTTTCATCGTGAGCGAAAAGTCCTGCGCGACATCGATATTCAACGTACCCCCAGGCATTTTGACCGTAACTGGACTCTTGACCAATCCCAGGCGAACCGCCGCGCCGGCGGCGGCACAGGAAGAGGATCCTGATGCCTGGGTTTCTCCGGCGCCGCGCTCCCAGATCAAAATGAAGATTTCTTTGGGGCCGGTCGGGACGGCTAATTGGACATTCGTTCGCTTCGGGAACAGGGCATGGTTTTCCAGCAGGGGGCCGAGAGCCAGCAAATCTTCGCGCGACCAGGATTCTCCCGCCTGTTTGAAGACCACGCAATGGGGATTCCCGACGCTCACGCCCGTGAAGGACAACGACCGCCCGGCCGCTTCGATCGGCTGCTGAATCAATTCATCAATTGCCATGGTGCAGGGAAGGGCCGCCGGCTTGAACGTGGCCTGCCCCATTTCGACCGTCACGGCACTGGCATCGCCATGGCGATCGATATGCAAATCGATCGTGACGAGGCCGCCTTTCGTCTCGACAGTGAAATGTTTCTTCTTCGTCTTTCCCGTGGCGTGGAGATAGCGGGCGAAAATGCGCAGCCCGTTGCCGGATTTTTCTGCTTCGCTGCCGTCCGGGTTGTAGATGCGCAGGCCGAAGTCGGCTTTCTTCGACGGGACGAGCGCCAGAATGCCGTCGCTTCCCAGGCCCCAGTTGCGATCGCAGACCGCTTTGATGTTCTTGGGCGTGAGTTTGAAAGTCAGTTCTTTGGGATCCATCACGACGTAATCGTTGCCGAGACCGTGACCGCGAAAAAATCCGTTCTTCATGCAGGGGCTCCTCTTGAGTGCCTATGGACTGAATCGGGCGAGAAACCTAGCACGAAGGAGAGGAGAAGGAAAAGGGGTCTGTATCCGCTACACGATCTTCACGCCGCGTGGCCGTTCGATGAGCTCGATCTCATAGCCATCGGGGGCGTCGATGAAGAGAAAGCGGCTGCCGGACGATGTCTGAGTCGGACCGTCCGTGATTTTGACGCCTTTGGCAGTCAGGGAGGCAATGGTGTCGTCGAGGTTCTCGACCTGAAAAGCAAGATGGACGAGATCCTCCTGCACTTTGACCGGACCGCTCGGCGGAAAACTGGTCAGCTCAATCAGCTCGTCGCTGTTGGGGACTTTCAAGAAAGCCAGATGCGATCCGCGCGGCGAAGTTTTCCGTTCGATCACTTCAAGCCCCAGCACGCCGGTATAGAATGCGATGGTCTGTTCCATGTCGCTGACACGCATTCTGGTGTGGAGGAGTTTGGTTACTTTCATGGGGTCACCCGCCTTTTCTTGCCGGTCCCGCCGTTTTCCGCAGCAGCATTTCTGAGCTACCGGGTATAAGGAAATCCGGCATGGGGCCGATTTCATGAAACCCGTGTTTCTTGTAGAAGGCTCTTGCGGGCGTGTTGAAATCGGAGACGCAGGCGAAGAGGTTCTTGGTTCTTGCGAAGACCGAGTGCTCCACATGGGCCAGGAGTGCCCCGCCGACGCCTGATTTCCTCGCCCATGGAGCCACTCCGAGCAGCTCCAGGTAATCTCCCAGCAAAAACTTCTCCCGGATGAGTGCCACGCCTGCGACTTTGTCATTAACCACGGCGACAATCGCGTCTCGCCCTTGGGGGATCGGGGCAAAGATCCGGTTCCAGTCGGCGCTGGTATAGCCCAGCGTTTTCCATGGATCGGAGTCCGCGAGGAGTTGCACCACGGCGTCACGGTCGTCGGGTTGCATTGATCTGATGTGGGGCGTACTCATGGGTTGCGTTGTTTGCAGGCCAACAACTCGCTCACGGTCATGGGTTTCAACGATTTTCGCGGGAGCACGTCGGTCGTCAGTCGTTCGATGACGGCTCTGGTCTGTTTGCCTTTGCCGTTGGCATGCAGCACCACGATGCTGCCGGGTTTCGCGCGTTTCTCAATGCGGGCCAGGATTTGGTCCGCTGTCAGGGTCGGATCGGGATCGCCGGACTCAATGCTCCATTGGATGAAACGCAGGCCGAGGAGTTTCACGACATCGACGGTGGTGTCGTTATATTCGCCATAGGGCGGGCGAAAGAGCTCTGTGTCATGGGCATAGTGCTCGCTGAGGAGCCGGACCGGGGCATGAATTTCTTTCTGCTGCTCCTCGGCATTGTGCATCGGCAGATGCGCATGGACCTCGCCGTGGGTGCCGACTTCAAAGAATTGGATCCCCAGGAGGTGCTCCACTTCGGCGTCATGCTTCGCGATCCATTTGCCGGACATGAAGAACGTGGCAGGGATTTGGTGTTGGATCAGGTAGTCGACCAGCGCCTGGTCATAGCCCGGGCTCTTTCTTACGGGACAGAGATCGAACGTCAGCGCGATTCCTGGGCAGGAGGGCGGACCGGATTTGATGACTTGGGCCATCGTGTCGGGAGACGACAATGCTCCCAGGCTTCCAATGAGGAGGGCACTCAGTATCCATGGGAACGCCTTGGGTGACATGCGCACAAGTATACCTCAAGCCGGGTGAAGATAAATTGACCGCGCGCGGCGTTCGCTGTTACGGTGCAAGCATGCAACTTGGCTCCTGGGAAATCGGTCGTGCGCTGGGCATTCCCATTCGCGTCCATGCGTCCTGGTTCCTCGTCTTTTTCCTCGTGACCTCCAGCCTGGCCTCGGGATATTTGCCGGCCAATCTACCCGGATTGTCCGAAGAGCGCTACTGGGCCATGGGGGCCGTCGCGGCGGTGCTGTTGTTCGGGTCCGTCCTGCTCCATGAGTTGGGCCATGCCTATGTCGCGTTGGCCTATCGGATCGCCATCAGCCAGATCACCCTCTTCATCTTCGGCGGCGTCGCGCACATGCGGGAGGAGCCGCCGCATCCGCGCGCGGAATTTCTCATTGCCCTTGCCGGTCCGGCCGTGAGTGTGGCGCTTGGTGCGCTGTGCCTGGGAGCGGTCGAGTTGGCCGGAACGGTGGGTGATGCGGCCGGATGGAGAGGGCTGCTGATGCTCGGCAGCCTGTTGGGGTTTGTGAATTTACAGCTCGGCCTGTTCAATCTGATTCCGGGATTTCCGCTGGACGGTGGCCGCATCTTGCGCGCCGGGCTCTGGGCTTGGGGGAAAGATTTCTACCGCGCCACCGTCCAGGCCTCGTGGGTCGGCTTGGTGTTCGGTGTGTTGTTCGGATTGGCGGGAGTGATGGTCGTGATCGCTGCGCTCAGCGGGGATTTGCCGGGATCGATGGCTTCCGACGGCGGCTGGGTCATCCTCATGGCCACATTCCTCTTCGCAACCGCGCTGGCCGGCCGCCGGCAGGCCCGCTTGCGCCAATCATTGGCAGTCGTCCCCATTCGGGATCTGATGGTCCAGACCGTGGTGGCGATCCCACCGGATTGCACGGTCGCAGATGCGGTGAATCAGTATTTTGTTCCGCACGGGTATGGGGGATTCCCCGTTGTCTCAAACGGGGAGCTGGTCGGGCTGGTGACGGTGATGGACGTACAGGCCGTCCCCCAAACGCTGTGGGCGTGGAAACAGATCGGGCAGATCATGCATCCTGTATCGCCCGGTTTGACGATTGAACCGAATGTGCCGGTGCTGGACGCGATGCAACGGATGAGCCGGGAAGGGTTGGATCGCCTAGTCGTCGTGCAAGAGGGCCAGGTCATCGGGCTCGTCACCCATTCAGCGATCGTCCACTATCTGCAACTGCACAAAGCGTGAAGCGCATCTCGCGAGCGACGAGAGACGAACGACGCGTCACCGCTCACTCAGAGCGTGCTACGGAAATATTCTGGGCGATGGCGACGCGGATGAGATGGACGACGAGCAGGAAGCCATAGACCACGCAAAAGAATTTGAAGGTGACGCGATAAAAGTCCATCAAAATGATGGGCAGGCACAGGGCGAAAATGAGGCTGGCGACGAGCGTGACGAAGGTCAGTCGCCGGCAGAATTCATAGGACGGCTCCTTTCCGATCGGCTTGAGCGCGCGGGCATAGCGCTCCGCGCGTTCGAGGCGGGCCTCGTGCAACATCTCATCCGTCGCCCCCCAATAGCGCAGCTTGAAGTAGCCCGTCACAATAAAGAGCCAGGGCAGCGACCAGAGCGGCCAGAACTGCATGCCGGCATAGCTCTCGCTGCTGATGAGCGTCGCATAGGACGGCGCATAAAGCAGGCCGAGGACCAACGGCAGCACGCGCTCATCGCCGGGCGGTTCCTTTTCAGGGCCGCCGTGGATCAATTCCTGCTCAAACAGAGGGTAGCCGTACTTGAGCACCACCAGTGCGATCGCCGCGCTCATGGTCTTGTCCGGGATGTACCGGACGATGTTCTGGAACCAGTTCACCACATACCAGCTGATGCTCTCTCCCCATTGCACGCCCAGCATCGTCTCGATGGAACCCCGCACGACGGTTTCCCACCGGATCACGCGCGCGCTGAGCGCTTCCGCCACATCCGGGTTCAACGCGAAGATGGTGCGTTCATTCAGTGCCGCCTGTACGAGCGTGCCGGGGATGCTCATGACCACCGCCCCGACGAGGCCGAAGCTCAGCAGAAACCAGCTATGGGCCAGAGCAGAACTCTTGGCGGTCCGCACATACTTTTGGAAGCCCGGCTGTCTCGCCAGCACGCCCCAAAAGAGCGCGCCGGTCATATTCACGAGCGACCAGGGGAAGATCACGACATCGGCGCCGGCTTCCGGATAGAGCAGCCAGTTCACGACGGAGTTTGAAAGGAGGGCCACGATGGCCCCCCACCAGGGGCCCAAGAGAAATGCGACCAGAGCCGTGCCGGTCATGTCCAGGAACAGAATACTTTCCATATGGCGGCTGAGCGTGAGGCCGACATAGTTTAGCATGACGCCGGCGGCGACGATCACACTGGTTTCATACAAGAGGAGATAGGACGATCCGCGCAGGGGTTTGGGAGAGAAGAAGTCGATGGTGGAGGTCGATTCAGGCACGGCTCGCTCAGGCCGGGACGATCCCTTTGCCTCTTTCTTGCCGTGCATGCGGGTCTGAAAGTCGAGGAGCTTTTCGAGGACCGTGAGCAGCGCTGCCACAAAGCCCGCGATGGTCCCGCCCAGCATTAACAGTTCTTTGCCGAAGTCGTCCGACATGCCGCTCCCTTTTATGACCGGAAGCCATTGTATCGAGGAAGGGGAGTATCGCCTAGAAAAAGGCCGGAAGTTGCATGGAAGAAAGTCGGGTCATGGCTGTGGGCGCTAGACAGCGGCGGGTGGAGCAGATGGAAAGGGCGTGGCCTGAGCGTGTTGCTGGAGTTTGTGAGTCACGACAGCGCCAAAGAGCAATAAGACGGCCGAATAGTAGACCCAGAGCAGCATGAGGACGATTTCCAGGAGTGAACCGTACAGCCGCACATAGACCGTGGCATAGCAGCTATAGGTGACGAACAGCAGTTTGGCGGCCACCCACAGCAGACCGAATGTGATGCCGCCGATCATGGCTTCGCGCCACTCCGGACGCCGGCGCGGGACAAACCGGTACAAGCCGGTGACGGTCAGGAAAGCCAGTCCGAACGGGACGGTGTAGGTCAGTAAAAAATCATGGGCGGCCAGTGCGACCAGATCCAGTCCCCACAGCTGAGGAACGTAGCTGGTGAGAAAGTTGATAATCTGTGTCGCCACATAGGAAATGATCAGGAGCAATCCGGTGGCGCCCAGTGAGGCGACCGAAATGGCGGTCGAAATGAGCGGATGGCGACGCCAGGTGCTTTCGAAGACGACGTTTAACGCGTAGTCCAGTTCATAGAACACCAGCGCGCCGAACCAGGCGAAGGACAGAAAGACGGCCCAGCGCACACTTTCGAGAACACTGATGCGGTGGAGTTCTTCGGCTAAACGCTCGCCCAGCGAGGGGAGGAACCCCTTCAGAAAGCTCAGAAGAAACTGCTCGCCGATCACGTCCTGGCTGACCAGAAAACTGACTCCGTACAACAACAGAAAGACGAGCGGAAACAGGGAGAGGAGCGAGAAGAACGCCAACGACGCCGCCAGGCTGGCGCAGCCGTGGCGCTGAAAGGCTTTGAGCAGATCGAGAATAAAGCGGCTGGCTTGCATCATGTTTCAGTCCAGGATGCTCGCGATAGATGTGCCTGGTGCAGTGCCGAGTGTTCAGCGAAGGTGAGCCTAACACGGGTTTCCCCGTGGCGCATCTTATTTGACGAACCGGAGGCGCTATTTCAACGTCAGCGCGGCCTGGGTTGCCAGGTTCACAATCGGATCGGGATAGAATCCGAAGAACACGACGCCTGCAATCGCACAGGCCAGGACAATGGAGAGGGCCGGGGACGACACGAATCTGGGCGACAATGCGGTGACCGCACCCGGTTCCCGCATGTACATCACCATCACCAGCCGCAGGTAGAAGTAGGCCGAGATTGCGGCAAAGACCAGAGCCAGCACGGCCAGCCAGGTGAGCCCTGCCTGCACGGCGGCCATGAATACATAGAATTTCCCGATGAACCCGGCGGTCGGCGGGATGCCGGCCAGCGAAACCATGAACACCAGCATGAGGAGCGCGGCGAACGGATGGCGTTTTGCCAGGCCGCTGAAGTCTTCTATCTCATCGCCCTCCAGGCCGCCCTTCCGCAACATCGCAATGATGGTAAAGGCGCCGAAGGTCATGAAGGCGTACAGCGCGATGTAGAGCATGACGCTTGAGACGGCGGACGAGGCTTCAACCGGAGCCAGACGCCCTGCGGCCACAACGCCGATCAAGGCATAGCCCGCGTGGGCAATGCTCGAATAGGCGAGCATGCGCTTCACGTTCGTTTGCACAAGCGCGACGATGTTGCCCAGGATCAATGTGCCCATGCAGAGCAGCAGGAACATCAACGACCAGTTGGCCCGCACGCCGCCGAGTCCTTCGACGAAGACCCGCATGAAGGCGCCGAAGCTGGCGGCTTTCGAGGCCACCGCCATAAAAGCCGTGACGGACGTCGGGGCGCCCTGGTACACGTCCGGCGTCCACATATGGAAGGGCACGACGGCCAGCTTGAAGCTGAATCCTACGGCGATGAGGATGGTGGAGAAGAGGAGCAAGGGGTCGTCCAGACTGCGACCTGCAATCGCGGCGGCGATGGCCGGGAGTTGTGTGGTACCGGCCGCACCATATAAGAGAGAAATGCCGTAGAGCAGAATGCCGGATGAAAAGGCCCCGAGTACGAAGTATTTCGCCGAGGCTTCGAGCGATTTGGCCTCCGTCCTCTTCAGGCCGGCCATGACATAGAGGGAGAGGGACATGAGTTCGGTGCCGAGGTAGATCGTCAGCAGGTCGGCGCCGGAGACCATGACCATCATGCCGGAGAGGGCGAGGAGAATGAATCCATAGTACTCGCCGAGATAGATGCGTTCTTCTTTCAGGTACGGGAAGGACAGCAGAATTGTCAGTCCGGTCACGAAATAGAGCAGGAGTTTCCAAAAACAGGAGTAGTTGTCGATCACCACCAGGCCGCCGAAGGCGGTTGTCGGCGAGCCGAAGCGCGCCGCGGTCAATCCCATGCAGACAGCCATCGTGCCCAGGCTGAGCCAGGCCAGGCCGTCTTTCTTGGATGTCGGCGTAATCGGGTCCAAGGCCAGGACCGCACAGGCGGCGAAGATGACCAGCAACTCCGGCAGAACGGCGAAGAGATCGTGAGCCGAGAGCATCATGGGCGCGTGGCCTCCATAGACTGCAGGGTCTGCGCGGCCGGGGTCGGTTCAACAGGCGGAGTCATCTGACCGGTTGAGGTCGGAGACTCTTGCGGCCCATGCGTCGCGCGGGCAACGACATTCGTGACCGAGGCATGCATACGGTTCAGAATCGGATTGGGAAACAAGCCGATCCAGAAGACGAGTATGACGAGCGGAATCAGTGTTGCCATCTCGCGCCGATTCAGATCGGTCAGTTTGGGCAATTGCTGAGGCGATGGGATCCCGAACGCGACGCGTTGGACCATCCAGAGCATGTAGGCTGCGGCCAATATGATACCCAGCGAAGCGAGGGCCGCGGCGATCTTGCTCCAGAGGAACGTGCCGGCCAACACCAGGAACTCACCCACAAAGCTGTTGGTGCCCGGAAGGCCCAGCGAAGAGAGGGAGAAAATGACCAGCAGCGTCGCATACTGCGGCATCGGTTTCGTCAGCCCGACATTGTCGGCAATCTGCCGGCTGTGCGTCCGTTCGTAGATCACGCCCACGCAGAGGAAGAGACCGCCGGTGGTGATGCCGTGGTTGACCATCTGCATCACGGCGCCTTCGATGCCTTGCTGATTGAACATGAAGAGGCCGAGCGTCACAAAGCCCATGTGGCTCACGCTGGAGTAGGCGATGAGTTTCTTCAGATCCGCCTGGGCCAGTGCCATATAGGCGCCGTACACGATCGCGATGATCGAAAGAGCCACGATCATGGGTGTGAAGTCCTTGGAGGCGTCCGGGAGCATGGGCAGACTGAATCGCAGAAAACCGTAGGTGCCCATCTTCAGAAGGACGCTCGCGAGAATCACACTGCCGGCGGTCGGCGCTTCGACGTGGGCGTCCGGCAACCAGGTGTGGAACGGGAACATCGGGACCTTCACCGCAAAGGCGGCAAAGAACGCGATGAAGAGCCAGAATTGGAGTCGAGGCGAGTACGTCTGCTGGCTGAGTTGCACGATGTCGAAGGTATGGCCACCCTGGAAGTAGAGCGCCAGAATCGCCACTAATAACAGGATGCTCCCCGCCAGTGTGTACAAGAAGAACTTGATGGCGGCATACAGACGGTTCGGGCCGCCCCAGACGCCGATGAGGAAATACATCGGGATCAGCATCGCTTCCCAGAACACATAGAACAGCACGAAATCCAATGCGGCGAAGACGCCGATCATCGAGCCTTCCATGATGAGCAGCATGGCCATGAAGCTGCTGACTCGCGTTTCGATCGAGCGCCAGGAAATTGCGACGCAGAGCGGCATGAGCAGGGTCGTCATCAAGATGAGCGGCAGGCTGATCCCGTCCAGTCCCAGGTGGTAATGAATGGGCGGGGACGTGATCCACAGCACATCCTCGGCAAACTGCATCTGGCTCGACGAGGCGTCGAATAACCACCAGAGGGGAAGAGAGAACAGCAGATCGGCGACCGTGACTCCCAGTGCCACCATCCGGACGCTGGTCTCTTTGACGAAGAACAGCGCCGCCGCGCCTGCCAGCGGCAGGAAGATCAGCAATGTCAGCCAGGAAAATCCGCCCGATTGCATAAGACCTCAGAACACCAAAAAGACCGTCACCAGAATGACCATGCCGAGCGCCATTGCGAGCGCATAGTGCTGGGTCTGTCCGCTTTGCGCCAGGCGCAACAGCCATCCGCCCCAGGCGACCCCGCGCGCGATGCCGTTCACCGCGCCATCGATGGCGGCCACATCGATCCGCTTCCACATGTCGGTGGCGACCGCAAATGTCGGCCGCACGAACGCGCGATCATAGGCCTCGTCCACATACCACTTATTCAACGAGCCTTCGTACAACGTCTTCCACCGGTTGGCGAATTGATCCGGCAGCTGCGGGTTCAATACGTATACATAGTAGGCTCCGGCAATTCCGGTCAGGCCCATGAGCGTGGCCACGATCATGATCACCAGTCCCGCATCACTATGATGGGCTGCTGCGGTTTCGCCGTGGGTAAACACCGGCTCAAGAAATTCGGGGATGCCGACGTAGCCGGCTGCGATACTCAAGACAGCCAGCACCATCAGCGGGAACGTCATCGTGTTCGACGGTTCATGCACGTGCTTGGCGTGCTTCTTGTCGACGCGGGAGGGGCCCCAGAACGTGACGAAGACCAGGCGGAAACTGTAGAACGCGGTCATCAGGGCGGTCAGCAATCCCAGCACGGTGAGCGCTTGTCCAAGCGGGCCGGACGACCAGGCGGAGATCAGCAGATCGTCCTTACTGAAGAAGCCGGCGGTCAACGGAAAGCCGGCCAAGGCCAGCGAACCGACGATGAACGTCCAGTACGTCACCGGCAGCTTGTCTTTCAGGCCGCCCATATGGCGCATGTCCTGCTCGTGGTGCAGCGCGATGATCACCGAGCCGCAGCCTAGGAAGAGCAAGGCTTTGAAGGCGCCGTGCGTGAGCAAATGGTACATGCCGGCGCTGTAGGCGCCGAGGCCGCAGGCCATGACCATGTAGCCCAGTTGGCTGACGGTCGAGTAGGCGACGACGCGCTTGATGTCGGTCTGGGTCAACGCGATCGTCGCGCCGAGCACCATCGTGGCGGCTCCGACCAGCGCAACGACGGTCATGGCGGTCGGGGACAGGTTATAGAGAGGAGCGAGTCTGGCCACCATGAAGACGCCGGCAGTCACCATCGTGGCGGCATGGATCAGCGCGGAGATCGGGGTCGGGCCTTCCATGGCATCCGGCAGCCAGACATGCAGCGGCACCTGCGCCGACTTGCCGATGGCGCCGGTAAACAGCAGCAGGCAGATGAGGGTGAACACCGACACATCCCAGGTGCTGCCGAAGGGGCCCAGCACGTTCATGGTGAGATTGGCCGCTTCATGGGCCGCAGGGAAGATGTCCAGATAGTTGAGTGAGCCGAAGGAGTACCAGACCAGCAGGAGGCCCAGCATGAAGCCGAAGTCTCCCACGCGATTGACCAGAAACGCTTTGGTCGCGGCGGCGCAGGCCGGGGCGCGCTCATACCAATGGCCGATCAAGAGGTACGAGCAGAGTCCGACCGCTTCCCAGAAGACGAACAACTGTAACAAGTTGTCGGCGAGCACCAGCATCAGCATCGAGAAGGTGAACAGGGCGATGTAGCTGAAAAAGCGCGCATAGCCCGCTTCTCCGTGCATATAGCCGATGGTGTAGATGTGGACGAGCGAGCTGACGGTCGTGACCAGCAAGAGCATCACGACGGTCAGACGGTCGAGATAGAGTCCGATGTGGATGTCGAGGTAGCCGGACGTCAGCCAGGTATAGAGCGGCCGGCTGATCGGAGCGCCCTGGGCGACGTCAAAAAAGGCGAACACGGACAGGAGCCACGACAGGACCACCGCCGGGACGGCGACAAGATGCGCGCGGTCCTTGATACGGTTGCCGGCCAGACCCAGCACGAGGAAGGCGGCCAGCGGGAGCAATGGGATCAGCACATACATCGTCGAGTTACCACTTCAGCAAATTGAACTGCTCTACGTTGATCGTGTCTTTGGCCCGGTGCAGGGCGATGATGATCGCCAATCCGACCGCCACTTCCGCGGCCGCCACGGTGAGGGCAAAAAAGACAAAGACCTGTCCGCCCAGATCGTGCAGATGCTCGGAGAAGGCCACGAAGTTGATGTTGGTGGCGTTGAGCATCAATTCCACCGACAGCAGAATGGCGATGATGTTGCGGCGGATGAGCACACCCACGACGCCGGTCAGGAAGACCACCGCGCTTAGAACCAGATAATAGGACACAGGAATCATAGTCATCTCGTGATGAGTGATGAGTGATGAGTGATGGGCATGTTCTTCGATACGCCGCGTCGGTCGTGCATCACTGATCACCCATCACTGTTCACTTCCCCTATGTCTCGCTTCGCCAGCACGATGGCGCCGATCATCGCCACCAGCAGGATGAGCGAGGCCACTTCAAACGGAAATAAATAGGTCGAAAAGAGCGTTTCCCCGATCGCCAGCGTGTTGTCCCCGGTTGCGATATCCACCCGCGGCAAGGCGGCGGGCGGGGCGGACAGGCTGCCGGCCAGGAGCACGAAGGATTCGATGAGCAGGGGCCCGCCGACAAATGCGGCGGCCCGCCACTGGCTGTGGTAACGATCGTCGGTCTTGAGATTGAGCAGCATGACGACGAAGAGGTACAGAACCAGGATGGCGCCGGCATACACGATGATCTGGATGGCCGCCAGGAATTCGGCGTGCAGCGTCACGTAGAGCCCCGCGACGTGGAAAAACATGATGAGCAGCGAGAGGGCACTGTAAATCGGGTTTCTGAACGCCACGACGAGCACGGCCGTTAGGGCGATGACTCCGGCGAAATATCCGAAAAACAAGTGGTCCACGTCTTTCCCTCTGGCCCTGTGCGTCGTCTGGTGACGGGCACAGATTCATCACAGCCCGGCCTCTCCGTCGGGGAGGCGAGGCGGCATCAACGGCCCGGCCTCAAGTTGGTTTCTGCGGCACGTGCTTGAATGCTACATTAAAGAACGCGACGTTCGGATGCTGGAGCTCCAGCCGCTTCTCACGAACGAGGAACGACCGGTCGCCGATGGCGAGCAGCTGTTGCTTATTCAACTGGAGGTCGCGCTTGTCGAACACCGCCCACTCGAACTCTCTGGTCATGCCGAGGGCATCGACCGGACAAGCATCGACGCACATGCCGCAAAACAGACAGCGGGTCATGTCCATGTAATATTCTTTGGAATAGCGTTTCGTCGGTTCTCCCGGCACTTCGGCGCTCACCACGCGAATGACGCGCGAGGGGCAGGCCGCTTCGCAGAGATCGCACCCGACGCATTTCTCCGTCCCGTCGTCGTAGCGCAGGAGCGCGAGCATGCCGCGATAGTTGTCCGGCAGAGTCCGCTTCTCATGCGGGTATTGCAGCGTGATGGGCTTGTAGTGAATGAGATGCGACATCGTGGCCTTCATGCCGACCAGAAGTTCATAGAACGTCATGGTCTTGAGCCAGTCGATGAATCGCTCTGTGGTCGTCGTCTGAGCCATCGTCTTCGGCGGTCTTATTTGAACTGGTTATAAATGTACATGGCGACGGCCGTCACCACGATGTTGGCCAACGCGATCGGGAGCATGACCTTCCAGCCGAACTTCATCAGCTGGTCGTAGCGCAGGCGCGGCAGCGTCGCGCGCAGCCAGAAGAACAGGAACAGAAATCCGTACACCTTCACGGTGAACCAGGCGACCCCTTCGATCCAGGCGAAGGGCTCCAGTCCGATATGGGCGAGGATCGTGCCGGGATAGGGGGCATTCCATCCGCCGAGGAACAGGGCCGCGGCGACGCAGGACACCAGCACCATGTTGGCGTATTCCGCGATGAAGAAGAACGAGAACCGCATCCCGCTGTATTCGGTGAAGAAACCGGCCACCAGCTCGCTTTCGGCTTCCGGCAGGTCGAAGGGGACGCGGTTCGTTTCCGCGACGGCTGAAATCACATACACGACGAACGCGAAGATCTGCGGAGCTGGAAAGGCGAACACATACCAATGCCAGAAGCCGCCCGTCTGGGCATCGGTGATCTTCACCAGACTGAGCGAGCCGGCCATGATCAGCACACCCACGATGGCCAGGCCGACGTTCAATTCGTAGCTGATGATCTGCGCGGCCGACCGGAGTCCGCCCAGCAGCGAGTACTTGCTGTTGGAGGCCCAGCCGCCCAGGATGATGCCGTAGGCGCCGATCGAGGCAAAGGCCAGGATGTAGAGGATGCCGATATTGATATCGCTGATGACGAAGGGCTTGATCGTCATCCCGAACAACTCGATGGTTTCATTCGGGCCGAAGGGAATGACCGCAAACCCGATCAGGGCCGGAACCATCGCCAGAATCGGCGCGAGGCTGAACATGAATTTGTTGGCGCCGGCCGGGACGATGTCCTCTTTGAAGAAGAGTTTCAGGCCGTCGGCGATCGGCTGAAGAATGCCGTAGGGGCCGACTTCCATGGGGCCCATCCGATCCTGCATCCATCCGAGCACTTTGCGCTCGGCGAGCGTCAGGATCATCACGGTGAGCATCACAATGCCCATGACCGCGGCGATTTGTGCAAGCGAGACAGCGAGACGCAAGCTGAGTTCAGTCACGATGACACCCCTGGATTAGCGACCGTCAACATCGACATGGTTTTCTCACGACACTTTCACCATCGAGACTGAGGTCGTCCGGATATAGGGCACCCTGGTCTCGGCATCCATCACGCACGTAAACAGTTTGTTCACTTCCTGGCTGAAATGGTCCGGGAACCAGGCATGGCCTTCCGGCACCCGGTCCGTGACTTTGACTTCCGCGGTGACTTCGCCCTGTGAATTGGAGAGGCGGACGCGGTTGCCGTCGACCAGGGCAAATCGGGTGGCATCGCGCGGATTGATCCGCAAGGAGCTCCGGCCTTCGATTTGAATCAGGCCCTTCGACCAGGTCGACAATTTGCCCGAATGGAACAGGCTCTGCACGAGTTCGATCTGCACGGTTCCGTCCGGCCGGGCCGGCGCGCGCGGTATCTGATAGCGTCCGGCGAGATCGCGTTCAAAGCCTTGGCTGAGATAGCGATCCATCGCCGCGCGATCCACTTTTGC
Source organism: uncultured Nitrospira sp. (assembly GCA_964635345.1). GTDB lineage: Bacteria > Nitrospirota > Nitrospiria > Nitrospirales > Nitrospiraceae > Nitrospira_D. Next base: position 68,731 of record CAZWOX010000011.1, on the reverse strand, counting down.
GGGGAGCGGAGCCGGTCCTAACGAGCCGTATCCCGGGATGAGGCTGCGGATCTCCTTCAGGATCTCGCGGCTCTCGCTATAGTCCAGCGGCGCGCCGAGCAGCCCCGCGAGGGCCGAGAAGATTTCCCAATCCGGGCGGGCTTCGCCGGCCGGTTCGACGGTTTGCCGGACCGCTTGCACATGGCCTTCCGTATTGGTGAAGGTGCCGTCTTTTTCGAGCGACGAACAGACCGGCAGAACCGCATGGGCCAGCGCGGCGGTGTCCGTCAAAAAAAGCTCCTGGCAGACCAGCAGGTCCAATTTTTCGAGCGACTCGCGCGCATGGAGCGGTGCCGGCAGGCTGGTCAGGGGATTCTCGCCGACGATGAACATCGCTTTGATCTGGCCGGCTTTGGCGCGCGCCAACATGTCGATCAGCGTCAGGCCCGCAGTCGCCGGCGGCGCTTCTTTCCAAATGTCCACGGCCCGGTCCCGTCCGTTCTTGTCGGTCACCTCGACGGGGCCCGGCAGGAATTCGGCGACCGCGCCCATTTCGATTGCGCCCTGGTCGTTGTTTTCTTCCGCCAGCGGAGCCAGACCGCATCCCGGCTGGTCGAGTTTTCCCAGGAGGAGCAGCAGATCCAGCAGATTCATAGCGCCGGCATAGCCCTGATCGCTGCGCAAGAGGCCCTGTCCCACGACGACGACGACGCGCTTTCCTTCGGCCAGCGCCTGCGCGGCGGCGGCATAGGCTTCCTGACCCGCTCCCGTCGCGGTCTGGACGTCCTGCCAGGGCAGTTGTTGCAGCCGCGCCGTGACGGCAGTCACAAAGCTTGCTCGCTGTTGCGTCAGATCGGCGGACACAAGATTTTGTTCGACCACCGCTTTCTGCAAGCCGAGGATGGCGGTACGGAACAGAGTGGGTGAGACGCAGAAATGGTGCTGCGACAGATTCGCGATGTTGCTGATCGTGCCGATCGCCGGTTGCAGCGATTCAATGGTAATGAGCGTCGCCCGGCGTTTTTTGACCGCTTCCTTGATCGCGAGACCGGTGATCGGATTTGTTTCCGTGATGTTCGTCCCGACCAGTAGCAGGACATCGGCGGCGCCGAGATCTTCGAACGTCACGGTCCAGCGATGGGTGCCCTGCACCCGGCGCATGGCCTGCAGGCTGTTCATCTGCCCGTACCGGGCGCTGCTGTCGAGATGGTTGGTGCCGAGCGTTAGCCGCATGAATTTCTGGAAGAGATACAGCTCTTCATTCGTGCAACGGCCGGTAATCAGGCCGCCGAAAGCCTGGCCGCCGTGGGCCTGTTTGATCCCGCCGGCTTGCCCGGCAATGAACTCCAGCGCCTCTTCCCAGGTGGTTTGCACGAGGGTGCCGTTTTTGCGGATCAAGGGATGCGTGAGCCGCTCGGGATGGCTGGTGGCGTGAAAACCGAAGAACCCTTTCGCGCAGAGGTCGCCGTTGTTGCGGCCGGCGCCGTAGGCGGAGTTCACTTCGATCAAATCATTGTTCTTGGCCTGGACGGTGATCCGGCAGCCGTCGCCGCAATAACCGCAGATCGTGTCGGCCCGTTTCAGCATCCAGGGGCGGTATTCATACATGGACAGCCGGCTGGTGATCGCTCCGACCGGGCAGATCTGCACGCAGCCTCCGCAAAACTCACAGTCCAATGGATGGGCGCCGAAATGTTTGATCTCCGTCATAGTTCCGCGGCCGACCGGGGCCAGGGCTTTCACGTCCATCACTTCGTCGCAATACCGGACGCAGCGCAGGCACTGCACGCACCGGTTCATCTGCGTTTCGATCAACGGGCTGAAATAGTCTTTCTGGAAGATGCGCTTGGTCTCGACGAACCGGCTGGTCGTCGCGGTGTACTGATGGGAAAAGTCCTGGAGATCGCACTTGCCGCCCTGGTCGCAGACGGGGCAGTCCAACGGATGATTCGCCAAAATGAATTCCAGCACGGATTTATGGGCGTCGTTCACAATCGTCGTGGCGGTGCGGACGCTCATGCCCTCGGCGACCGGTGTGCTGCAGGCCGTTTGGAGTTTGGGCATTTTCTCGATTTCGACCAGGCACATGCGGCAGTTGGCGTCCGGCTTGAGCTTGGGGTGGTAGCAGAAATGCGGAATCATCGCGCCGACGCGCCGCGCGGCCTCGATCACCAGCGTGCCTTTGGGCACGGCGATGGTATGGCCGTCGATCGTCACGCGAACTGTGTCAGGCGTATTCGGCATAGTCTCAGTGCCTGGCTCCGACGGATTCCGGGCGGATCAAATTGGCTGCTTCGGCTTCGTGAATCAGGGTCACGTACTCGTGACGCCAGTGTTTCAGGGTGCTCATGATCGGCGACACCTCGGCATCGCCGAAGGCGCAGACCGTGCGGCCCGCGATGTTCTTGCACAGATCTGTGAGGGTTTCAAGGTCTTGCATCCGGCCGCGTTTGGCCATAATCCGCCGCATCGTCTGGACGAGCCAGGAACTGCCTTCCCGGCAGGGACTGCACTTGCCGCAGGATTCGTGATAGAAAAACTCCATCAACCTAAGCGCGGCCCAGACCATGCTGGTGCCTTCTTCCATGACCGTGACTCCGCCGGAGCCCAGCATCGACCCGGCCGCTGCGACGGATTCAAAATCCAGTTTCACATCCAGGTGATCGGGCGTCAGGAACGGAGCCGAGGCTCCGCCCGGGATAAACGCTTTCAACGGTTTGTCCGATCGCATGCCCCCGGCATGTTCGAACACCAGTTCACGAATCGTCACACCCATCGGTAATTCATAGTTGCCGGGGCGTTTTACATGGCCGCTGACGCAGAAAACGCGCGTGCCGGTGCTCTTGGGCGGCGAGCCGATGGCGGCGAACCATTCCGGTCCCCGGGACAGAATATGCGGAAGATTGGCCAGCGTCTCGACGTTATTGACGACGGTCGGTTTGTTATAGAGGCCATGGGTGGCCGGGAACGGCGGCTTCACCCGCGGGAGGCCGCGCTTGCCTTCCAGGGATTCGAGCAGCGCCGTCTCTTCTCCGCAGATATAAGCGCCGGCGCCGCGATGGACCCACACATCTACTGTAATGCCGGTGCCAAGAATGTTCTTGCCGATATATCCGGCGGCGCGGGCTTCCCCGATGGCCCGCTCCAGAATTTTAGATCCCAGCACCATTTCACCGCGGATATAAATGTAGGCGGACTGGGCCCCGATCGCGTAGCAGGCCAGGACGATGCCTTCGAGCACCTGGTGCGGATCCCGCTCCATGAGCTGCCGGTCCTTGAACGTCCCCGGTTCGCTCTCGTCGGCGTTGCAGCAGAGGTAGCGCGGGCCTTGATAATCTTTCGGGAGAAATCCCCACTTCACGCCGGTCGGAAAGCCGGCGCCGCCCCGGCCGCGCAGACCGGACTTCATGATCGTGGCGGTCACGTCGGTCGGGGCGATTTTGCCGAGCGCATTGCGCAAGGCTTGATAGCCGCCGGTCTTTTCGTAGTCCGCCAACAACCCGGTGTATCCGGGCTGCATCATATTTTTCAGAAGGACGAGTTCGTATTTCGGCATATTCGTGCTCTGCTGACAAGTAACAGGTTGCAGGCTAACAAGGTCCGATGTCAGCCTGTCAGCTTGACGACTTGTCAGCTGTTTCTCAACGGTTCCGGCCACAGATAGGGCCCGCTTTTCAACGGGCTGGTTCCGTTGGTCCGGAGGTCTGCCAGGATTTTGTCGACCTTTTCTTCCGTGAGCCGCTCATAATAATCGTCATTGATCTGCATCATCGGCGCGGTGCCGCAGGCGGCCAGACATTCGACGGCGGTCAGTGTAAACAGGCCGTCCGCCGTCGTTTCGCCGGGGGCAATGCCGAGTTTCGTCTTGATCCATCCGATCACGGTATCCGAGCCGACCAGCGCGCACATGAGCGACTTGCACACCTGGATATGGTGTGTGCCGACCTTCTTGAGATTCAGCATCGTGTAAAAGGTCGCGGTTTCATACACCTGTGAGGGGGTGAGGCCGAGCAGCCGGGCGATCTCTTTCATGGCCGGCTCGGTAATATAGCCCTGATCCCGCTGCGCTAAGTAGAGCAGTGGGATCAGCGCGGAGCGCTTCACGGGGTACCGGGAGAGAATCTCCTCGATTTCCTTTCCGTACTTTTCCTTCAACACCTTCTCCCTCCACGTCCCTTCACCGAAGCGGCGGCTAGGATGTTCCAAACTGCGCGCATTGACCGAGCACATTCCCATCGTGCGCGGGCAGCGAGCACAGGAACATCCTGGCCGTCACGCCTCATCTATCGCACTCCCCCATCACGATGTCATAGGAGCCGAAGATCGTGATGATGTCGGATATTAAGTACCCTTTCGCCATGTGGTCGAAGGCGCCCATATGCACAAAGGAGGGGGAACGGATCTTCAATCGATAGGGACGGGGACTGCCGTCGCTGATGATGAAGAATCCCAACTCGCCCTTCGGGGCTTCGGTGGCGCAATAGGTTTCGCCTTTCGGCGGCTTGAACCCCTGCGTAAAAATAATGAAATGGTGGATCAGGCTTTCCATGTCCCGCATCACTTGCGGCTTGGGCGGCGGGATATATTGCGGCACGTCGGCCATGATGGGACCCTGCGGCATCTGATCCAGGCATTGCGCGACGATCCGCGCGCTCTGCCGCATTTCTTCCATCCGGACCCAGTACCGGTCGTAGGTGTCGCCGTGTTTCCCGAGTGGCACTTCCCACTCCACCCTGTCGTAGACTCCGTACGGCTCCAGCTTGCGGATGTCGTAGCCGACTCCGGAACCGCGCAATGTCGGACCGGTGAGGCCGAAATTGATCGCGTCTTCTCCGGAAATGACGGCCACATTTTTCGTGCGCCCGACCCAGATGCGGTTGGACGCGATGAGCGAATCGTATTCGGCCACTTTCTGCGGAAACGTGCTCAGGAACGCGCGCAGCCGCAGGACCAGCTCCGGCGTGAAATCGCTGTCGACTCCGCCGATCCGGTAATAATTGAGCGTCAGGCGGGCGCCGCAGAGCTGTTCGAAGAGATCCAGGAGAATCTCACGCTCGCGGAAGGTCCAGAAGAACACGGTCATGGCGCCGATGTCGAGCGCCTGGGTGCCCAGCCAGAACAGGTGGCCGATGATGCGCTGCATCTCCGCCACCAGCGTGCGGATGTATTCGGCGCGCTCGGGCACGGTGATGCCGAGCAGCTTTTCCACGGCCCGGACGTAGGCGTAATTGTTGGCCATGGCGCAGACATAATCGAGCCGGTCGGTATGGGGAATGACCTGCATATAGGCCAGGCCTTCGGCCAGCTTTTCGACGCCGCGGTGGAGATAGCCGAGATCCGGGGTCGCCTTGATGATGCGTTCTCCGTCGAGTTCGAGTACGACGCGCAACACGCCGTGGGTGCTGGGATGCTGCGGCCCCATGTTCAAGAGCAGTTCTTCCCGCCGTCGCGATCCGGATGCGCCGTTCGCGGAAATAAACGGTTTCTTTTCCGCGTCCGAATACTCGCCTTCGGCCATCCCTTCAGGCGCTTCGTCGAGGCGCGGGATAAAGTCGAACTGGCTGCGCCAGCCGCGGCCCTCCGCGGGAAAATCCTTCCGGAGCGGGTAGCCTTCGGCATAGTCTTCCGGCATGAGAATCCGGCGGAGGTCCGGATGTCCGGTAAAGGTGATGCCCATCATGTCGAACACTTCCCGCTCGAGGAACTCTGCGCCGCGCCACACGCCGGTCACCGACGGAATGGCTGGGTTGTTCTCCGGCACACGGGCCTTCACGCGGATCCGGCGGCCGTGGGGCAGCGACAGCAAATGATAAATCACCTCAAACCGATTCTGGTCTGCGGGGTAATCCGCAGAGCAGATATCGGTGATATGGTCGAAGGCCATCTCGGGTGTGTCATGCAGGTAGCGGGCGACCGTCAGCATGTCCGCTGCGCGCACCTGGGCGACCATCTCACCGCGGCCCGTGTCGAGATCGACGGAGAGTACGGCGTCCGGGAACTTCTTGAGCAGTGTTTCAACCAGAGTTTGCATAGTGTCATCTTGCGAGAGGCGCGCGACTTGCGAGAAAAGCGCGATTGTTTAGTCACGCACGTCCCGCCACTTTCGCGCGTCTCGCGGGCTATTTCACAAACACCTTTTCACGTTGAATCTTCTCTTGGAGTTTCAGTAATCCGTCCAGCAACGCCTCCGGCCGCGGGGGGCAGCCCGGCACATACACATCCACCGGAATGATCTGATCGACGCCTTGCACGACCGCGTAGCTGTTGTAGTGATTGCCGGAGGTGGCGCAGGAGCCCATCGAAATCACATAGCGCGGCTCCGGCATCTGATCGTAAATCCGGCGGATCACGGGAGCCATCTTGCGTGTGACGGTGCCGGCAATGATCATCAGGTCCGACTGGCGTGGGGAGGCGCGGAACACGCCCGCGCCGAACCGGTCGAGATCGTAGCGGGACGACACGCTGGCGATCATCTCGATGGCGCAGCAGGCGAGGCCGAAGGTCATCGGCCAGATGGCCGACTTCCGCGCCCAGTTCACGACCGCATCCAGGTTCGTCGTGATGATATTGGCTTCAAACTGCCGTTCTAAAAAGCTCATCCGGTCCTCTTCACCTTTATTGCGAGAATGCTTGAGCGGGTGGTGTCGAGCAATTCATTCGCCCGCAGCGGAAGGGACCCACTGGGGGATGGGTGGAGCGAGGACGAATGAATTGGTCGGCGACAGGACCAGCTCAATCCCATTCGAGCGCCCCCTTCTTCCAGGCATACCAGAATCCGACGACCAGAATGCCGATGAAAGTCACCATTTCCGCGAGCCCGACGAACCCGAGCTTCGAAAATGCCACCGCCCAGGGAAACATATAGACGGTTTCGATATCGAAGATCACGAACAGCATCGCGATGATGTAATAGCGCATCGGGATCTGGACGCGGGCATCCTGAAACAGCGGGCTGCCGCTCTCGTAGGGCGCCAATTTGGCCCGGTAGGGCCGGCTCGGCCTGACGAACCAGCCGGCCAGCAGCGACACGGCGCCGAAGGCGATCGCAATCCCGATAAACAGGAGGATCGGAAGGTAGTTCGCTGGAACTGCGGTGTTACCCATGAACAACCCGTGATGGGTGATGGGTGATGGGTGATGAGTTGTCGGATGTCAGAAACGCCATGATCTTCTAATTGCTCTCACGCAGCGGATCGAATCGCCAGCGCCGAACCGAAGAACGGTTTGAACTTCAAGCCGTCGAGCTCCGGGCGCTCGATTTCTTTATGCTGCACCAGCACTTTGAAGGTGCTGCCCATGCCATCCGGTCTCAAGAGGTGAATCGCCGCACGAAACTCCGGGCTCTCCGGTTCCAACTCCGCCATCATCTCTTCAACGCCAAGGCCTATCAGGAAACTCATCTGATTGGTAAATCCCGTGACGCGCAGACCGTGCGTTTCGCCGACGGTGGCGAGGGTCGAAAAGTCCACATGGGAGGTCATGTCCTGGAGGCCGACCCGCTCATAGGGATTTTCGGAGGTCAGCTGCGAGTAGTAACAAAGCAGCGTCCCTTTCGCGCGATCGGGTCCATAGAGATCCTGCGCGGTGTGGCCGTAATCGATCGTAATCGCCAGGCCGCGATCGATCGCGCGGGCCACCTGTTCCATCCAACCGACCGCGGCTGTGTTGATCTCGGTCTGGTAGCCCTCCGGCAGCGAGAGCTTTAAATCGGCTAGATATTGCCGGATTTCCGGCGACGACAAAGGGCGGAGGCATTCCACGAAGGTGGCGCCGTCGAAGTCGACAAAGATTTCCTGCGCCTGGCCCTGTTCAATCTGGATTCGGTGGACCGGAAACGCGTCGGGCAGCTCGTTGCTGAATAACAGGCCGGTGACGCTCTGTTCCGCCAGCGAGTCGAGTCCTTCGAGCCAGGTAATACGGCCCGGTTCACAGAGCCCGTGCAGCAGATTCCGGCGCTGCAACTCCCGCATGGCCGGGCTGCGCTCAATGAGCACATAGCGGAGGCGCCGGCTGAACGAGTCGTCGGGATTCACGCGGCAGGCCGACAGGAAATGCTTGGCCAGCAAGCCTTTTCCCGGTCCCATTTCGACGACGGTGAACGGATCGGGGTGTCCCAGGAAGGCGTCGAGTTGCCGTGCTTGTTTCGCCAGCGCCTGGCCGAGAATCGGATGGACGTCCGAACTGGTATAGAAGTCGCCGGACCAGCCGATGCGCTCGGCGCCGGACTCCGGCGGGCGCATGTAGTAGCCGAATTGCGGGTGATAAAGCGCCAGTTCCATAAAACGGACGAAGGGTATCGGACCCGAGGCGGCAATCTCGGCGGTCATGGCGGCAACGAGTTCAGGATGCCCGATCGTCACAAAGAAGTCCGTTTCTCTGCTGACAAGGCGCGTCAATGAAGACACCGACCCACGGCAGGTACAGGTAGACGTCACCCGTCGAGACGGTCAAAAAGTGGGCTAGAGCAGCCTTCCAGCCTTCGCTAAGTCAAGGCGAAATCAGATGGATTGGCTGGCTAATCTCACACGAAATCGGCCGGGATGCACACCAAAGCAGGCGAGCGGGATTGAAGGGAAAATCGGGCTATTGGGAACTCACGCCCCGTGGCACTTCTTGTATTTTTTCCCGCTGCCGCAGGGGCAGGGGTCGTTGCGGCCGACGGATTTGTCGCTGCGCACGACGGTCTGGGAGCTGGCCGGTTCTGGAGCGAACTACCGGGAAACTGCCGCCCCTTTCACGCTCTTCAGTTCCTCTTCCAGCCAGCCCAATTCCTTCCTCCGACCGAGTTCACCGGCCAAGGCCGCGAGCCGCTGCAAGAGTTCTTTGGCCCTCGACGGATAGTCGAGCGCCTTATACGCTCCGTACGCGCGCTGGTAATAGGAAAACGCGGCGGGTTTATCACCGCGTTTGTCCAGCACGCGGGCCAAAGCGACCAGGTCGCCGGCAATGGCCGGTTGCTGCTCGCCGGCCTTGTCCATCTCCAGCGCCGACTCGAACCGCCGCTGCGCGGCATCGAGATCGCCTTGCGCCTCCGCCACCAATCCGAGATTCAACAGATTGGCCGACCGTTCTCGCGGCTCATTGAGCGATTGATTGATCGCCGCCGCCGATTCGAACTTAGTTTTTGCGGCCTCGTACGCGCCGGACGTCAACTCCAGGAGGCCAAGGTTGTTGAGCACGACCGCTTCGTGTTTGCGGTCGCCGGATTGCTGCGCGAGGCTCAGCGCGATCTGATAGCGCTCTTGCGCTTCGGCCGTGTGCCCGGCGGCGTGAAGCGCGCTCGCGAGCTTTGTGAGAGATGGCAGGATCAGGGAAGGCTGGCGGGAATACTCGGCCAGGCCGAGCGCCCGACGATGCAGCGGCACGGCACTATCAGGCCGCTGCTCCTGAACTGCGATGGCGCCGAGGCTGTTCAGGGCGTCCACGACGCCGGGGAGGTCATCCAGGCTTTCGGCTAACTGCCCGGCGTCTTCGAAGGCGGTCTTGGCAAGTTCCCATTCGCCTTGAGCCAGCAACCGATGTCCTTGAGTTTGCCACTCACGGACCTGCGACAAGAGCCGGGGCGGCGGCGGCTTCTGTTCAGGACCGGTTCCGCACCCGACGAAACAGACCATTGCGAAAGTCATCCCGATTATGCCGCGTCTTATCATCGCGTCGCTCACTGGGGAACGTGATCGCCTCGAAGGCTGACGGCGTCGGTATCGGACAGGGGAGCCTCGGGCGCGGCATTCTTGACGAACGTGCTGACGGGCCAGGTGTTCTTGGCTCCCCGGAGGATCGTGGTGGTCTCGTCAAGGGTCACCTTCGCCGATCGGACTATGGGCCGCAGGAGCTTTGATGTCGTCTTCAGCGATTCGGTCGAGGCTTTGACGTTGTTGAGCGACTCCTGAGCGGTCTCGACGATGCCGGGCAACCGCTGGGTGCTGACGCGGACATCCTCGACGGCCCGATCGACCGACTCGACGGTTTTCTTCACCGAGCGGGTCACTTCCGGCAAGCCGGCCGTCGCCTTCTCGACCGAGGCCAGAGATCGTTGCACCGACGCCATGGTAGCGGGCAATTCCTTGCTCGCCGTTTCCACATCGGCCAACACGCGCCCGCCCGTCTGTACGGTGCCCCGCAGGTCCTTGGTGACGGCTTCGACTTCGGCGAGGCTCCGTTTGATGGTTTCCACCAGCGCCGGCACGTCTTTGAGGACCTCTGCTACATCCTCCGGCTCTTCCGCCGTGATCAGGCCGCCGTCGGGAATGACCGGTTTCGCCGGATCGCCGATCTTGATCCGGACCTGGGTGGGGCCTACCAGCGGACTGCTCTTCGCCACGACGGCGACTGAGTCCTGGCGAATCCTGTCTTGAAATTCCTGAAAAAGGTCGAGTTGCACGTCGATCTTACTCCCTTCGGTCAGGGTGATCGTCTCCACCCGCCCGATCGGAATGCCGGAAATGACCACCGAGGCGCCTGGTTCCAAATCGAAGGATTCGCTCAGGAGCGTGTGCAGGCGGTAGTGCGGTTTGAACAGGCCCTCGGTCTTGGCCATGAAGACGGCCAGCACGATGATGCCGAGCGCGGGAAGCAGGACGAAGGTCCCGACGATGCGAGCGATTCCTCCGGACGAGAGCCGGTGGGAGTAATGGAGTTGCATCAATCACCTCATCGTTGAATTTGGTCTTTGCCGGTTCATGTGATATCACTGCAAGTAGGCCGCCGTTGGGCCGCTCTCGACCCTGCGCAGGTCGGCCGGCGTCCCGATCTGTTCGACCCGCCCGGCGCGTAGCGCGACCACGGTGTCGGCCAACTCAAGCAGCCCGCGGGGTTGGTGGGCGGTCATGACCAGGGTGATGGGCCGAGTCCGCCGTTCATTGCCCAGCAACGCCAGCCATTTTCCGAGCAGGTCCATGTCCAGCCCGCAGCCGGGATCCTCGAGGAGCAGCAAGTCGGGTTGGTGGATCAGGGCGCGGATCAAGGCGACGCTGCGTGATTCGCCTTGCGTCAATTCTCCGGGGAACCGATCCCGACGGGCGGACAATCCGATCGCCTCGAGCCGTGCCGCAATCATGGGCTCGATCTGGTCCTCGCGGGCCATCCCGTGAAAGCGAAGCGGCAGGGCGATGTTGTTGAACACGGTGAAGTTGCTCAAGAGCCCTGGGCGAAGAAAGACGGCTCCGCAGCGCAGCCTCAAGGCCAACAGTTCGTCGTCGGTTGCGCTGCTCACCTCTGTTCCGAGGACCATCGCGCGTCCCCGCTCCGGCCTGATCAGGCCGACACATGCCCGCAATATCAGGTCGGCTCCGGCCCGGAGGGGCCCCACGAGCGCCAGGCATTGCCCGACTTCTACGGTGAGATTGAGACAGACTCGGGCGCCCTCGCCGTCCGACAACTCCACGTCGCTGAATTCGATCGCCTTCGGCATCAGAGGTACACCGCCAACGCGACGACGATGTCCAGGAGCAGACACATCGTCACGGCATTGATCATGGCCCTGGTCGTCTGCTGCGGCACTTCCGTAGCGGATAGCCCGACCGAGAGTCCGTGGTGGCAACCAACCGACGCGATGATGAGTCCGAAGAGGGCGCTCTTGAAGGCTGTGATGACGATGTCCATCGAGGTCAGCGCGTGTAAGACGGATCGCGCGAAGGCCGCGAAGGGAATCGTGAGCTCCAGTTTCGCGACGAGAAACCCTCCGAGCACGGCCACGAAATCGAAATAGAAGGCCAGGCAGACCATCGCGACCGCCATGCCGACCAATCGCGGCATGATCACAAATCGCGCCACGGAGATGCCCATCAGCTCCAGGGCGGTCACTTCCTGGGCCACCTGCATGTTGCCGAGTTCCACGGCGATGGCCGTTCCCGATCGCCAAATCACGATAAAGGCAGCCAGAAGCGGGCCGAGTTCCCTGATCACGGTCAAGACGATAATGTTGCCGATGAGTTTATCCGCGCCGACGCGCGGCAGTTGAGTGCCGGCCTGTGTGATGACGATCACGCCGAGCATGAGCGCAATCGTGCTCACGACCGGCAGGGCATCCACGCCGGTAAAGAGGATCTGGCGACTGATGATCCGGAACGCCTCGCCTCCTCCGCGCCGCCAGGCTGTGAGGAATTCCCAGACGGCGCGAACCACGAGTGTGGCCAGCTCCGTCACATAGACCAAGGCCTTCAGGGTTTTTGCCCCCATCCATTCCAGCGGGGAGGCCGAACGAACCTGCTCCATAGAGATCCACCGGTGTTGAATGGAGGTCCGAAATGAAGACAACGACAGGCCGCCGGCGACCTGTCAATAGATGTGGGGAATTCTAGGAGAAGGAGCGGGAAGGTTGCAAGGAGCGGAGCGAAGGAAGCCGGAAAGCCCCGCAGATTGAGGCCTGCCGCCGAATCAGCTTTCAGTCGGCCAAGGGATCTGATTCCTTACGCACATAATGGCGGAATCGCAGCGCCTCGCTCGCTTCTGAGCCGCCATTCGATCGCTTCCTGCCTTACCGACTGCTTGACGCCGAAACTCATTCCGTCCGTCGCATGGCGGGACGGAACTTCAGACATCGGCGTCACTCGCAAGGCGAGGCGCAGCGGTTCGTCGGAACGGTGCCAGGATGGGCGGCAAGTCGCTCGCAAGGCAATATCAGTCTGACTCTGGAGAGGATGGGAAATCGAAATCCCTATATTCCTGGGTCTGCGAATCGTGAAGGCGAGGGAACCGTACTTGGCGATCTCTGGCGGCCGCTCTTCTTCTGACTTCGTCCTTTCTCTATGCTCGGCTGGAAGGGATGCGGGCCGAAGGCGTCCGGCATGGCGACTCCGAAGCACAGAGACGCATGGCGATCCTCGCGCGACGGCTTGCGGCGCTTCGGCGCGTTGTATAGTCGCGCGAGGGAGGTGCTAGGAGGATCAGTAGCCGGAAAGAAACCGACGCATCATGCCGGCGCCGAGGTGCGCGCCCTTCGTCAGCCGAGCGCCTCTACGCCCCATGACACTTTTTATATTTCTTCCCGCTGCCGCAGGGGCAGGGATCGTTGCGGCCGACTTTGTCCTCGCTGCGCTGGACAGTCTGAGGCGCGGGTGAGTCATCGCCACGATTGAGCGTGAGCTTGGGCTGCGGGCGAGCGATAACCGGAGGGGGCGGCGGCGGGGCAGCTTGTTGTTGCTCGGAAACGGCCTCTTGCTTGACGGCCTGCACGCGGAACAGGCGCTCCAGCGCATCCGATTTGACCCGCTGCATCATGCCGGCGAAGAGGTCGTAGCCTTCCTTCTTGTATTCAATCAGCGGATCCTTCTGCCCGTAGCCGCGGAGGCCGATGCCGTCGCGCAGGTGATCCATGCCGAGGAGATGGTCTTTCCAATGGTGGTCGATGACCTGGAGCATGAAGGTCTTTTCCAGGAAGCGCATCAGCTCTGAGCCCAGCTCCTGTTCCTTCCGCTCGTAGCCGTCGTGCACGAGATTCTTGAGATCTTCGATCAGGGCATCGCGGCCGAGATCGCGGAGCGAGTCACCGTGGTCCTGCTTGCCCTGGGTGATGTTGAGCCCGAACTGGCCGTGCATCATCTCGATGAGGCCGGGCATGTCCCATTCTTCGGGATATTGTTCAGCCGGGCAGAAGACGGCCATCGCGGAGTCGATCATGCCCGCCATCATGTCGAGGAGGTCGGCTTTCAAGTCCTCGCCGGCCAGCACGGCATGGCGGTGCCGATAGATGACTTCGCGCTGCTTGTTCATCACATCGTCATATTCGAGCAGCTGTTTGCGAATTTCGAAGTTATGCGCTTCGACCTTCTTCTGCGCATTGGCGATGGCGCGGGTGACCATGCCGTGTTCGATGGGCACGCCTTCTTCCATGCCGAGCTTCAGCATCAGCTGCGAGACGCGCTCTGAAGCGAAGATCCGCATGAGGTCGTCTTCGAGGGAGAGATAAAATCTGGACGATCCGGCATCGCCCTGACGGCCGGCGCGGCCGCGCAACTGGTTGTCGATGCGGCGGCTTTCATGCCGCTCGGTGCCGAGAATGTGCAAGCCGCCGGCCGCGACGACTTCCTGCTTGTTTTTCTCGCAGTCGCTGCGGATTTCTTCGAAAACTTCCAGCTTGCGCGATTCCGGCAGATTCTCTTCGCGATAGAGGATCTGCTTGAACATGAAGTCGGCGTTGCCGCCGAGAAGAATGTCGGTGCCGCGGCCCGCCATGTTGGTGGCGATGGTGACGGCGCCTTTACGGCCCGCCTGGGCGACGATTTCCGCTTCGCGCTCGTGCTGTTTGGCGTTGAGGACGTTGTGTTTGACCCCGTTCCGGTTCAGCAGGCCGGAGAGTTTTTCGGATTTCTCGATGGAAATCGTGCCGACGAGCACCGGCTGTCCGCGCTCGTTGCAGTCCTTGATCTCCTCGACGATCGCCGCAAACTTTTCCTTCTCTGTCCGATAGACCACATCGGCGTAGTCGAGACGGACCATCTTCCGATTCGTCGGGACCACGTTCACGTCGAGATTGTAAATCTTGGCGAATTCCGCGGCTTCCGTGTCGGCCGTGCCGGTCATGCCGCCGAGCTTCTTATACATGCGAAAGTAGTTCTGGAACGTGACGGAGGCCAGCGTTTGATTCTCATTGGCGATTTTCACGCCTTCTTTGGCTTCCACGGCCTGGTGCAGCCCGTCGCTCCAGCGGCGGCCCGGCATGAGACGCCCGGTGAACTCATCGACGATGATGACCTCGCCGTCTTTCACCACATAATCGACATCCCGTTTATAGAGCGCATAGGCCTGGAGCGCCTTGACGACGTGATGGACCAGATCCATGTTGTCCGGATCGTAGAGGTTGTCGACACCCAGAAGTTTTTCAACCCGGATGTTGCCCTCTTCCGTCAACGAGGCCGTCTTGGTTTTCTCTTCGATCGTAAAGTCGTGTTCCGGCTTCAACTGCGGGATCACGGAGTTGATCCGGTAATACAGATCGGTGGTCTGATCGGTCGGGCCGGAGATGATCAGGGGGGTGCGGGCTTCGTCGATGAGAATGCTGTCCACCTCGTCGACGATTGCGTAGTTCAGCTCACGCTGAACGCATTGGCCCAACTCGCTCACGATCAGGTTGTCGCGCAAGTAGTCGAACCCGTACTCGTTGTTGGTCCCGTACGTGATGTCGGCGTGATAGGCTTCCCGCCTTGTGCAGGGGCGGAGGGACTGTAGCCGTTTGTCCGCGGCGTCGTATGCGGGATCGTACAGGAACGAGGCGTCGTGCTGAATGATGCCGACGGACAAGCCCAGCGCGTGATAGAGCTGCGCCATCCATTGGGCGTCGCGTTTGGCGAGGTAATCGTTCACGGTAATCAGATGGACGCCTTTGCCTTCGAGCGCATTCAGATAGATCGGCAGGGTCGCGACGAGGGTTTTCCCTTCGCCGGTCTTCATTTCCGAGATGCGGCCGCGGTGCAGAATCATGCCGCCGATGAGCTGGACGTCGAAGTGGCGCATGTTCAGCCGGCGGCGGGACATCTCGCGGCAGACGGCAAAGGCCTCGGGCAGAATGTCGTCGAGCGTCTGGCCGCCGGCCAGACGCTGCTTGAATGCCTGAGTCTTGCCGGCCAACTCCTGATCGGACAAGGGCGTCAGGCTGGGCTCCAGGTCGTTGATGCGCGCCACAATGGGCATCAACGCTTTGATTTCACGGTCGTTCTTACTGCCGAAGACGAGATTCAGGAGTTGTGTCAGCATAGAGGATGTCGTCGAGTCGTTAGGATAGTACTTGCGGGAGAGGTCGATCTACCGCACAAAATAGTCCGCGCAGTATACAACAAACTTTTTGCGAATCCTACCAGGAAGGCACTGGGTTCCTGCGGAGCAGGTGCATTGACTCTTTCAGCGGCAGTCCAGTACTATCTACCCGCCGGTCCTGTTACGGTGTGGAATATGATGCAGGGTGTGATCGCACGGCTTCTTGCCTGTCTTCTTGTTCTGTGTATTCTTGTGGTCGGGGGGCTCGCCTCGGCGCAGTCGATCTCGCACGAATCCCATCATAATACGCACCATCAGAAAACCACCCATAGCACCGTGCTCTGTTCCTGGATGTGCGCAGCCGGGAATGTCCTGGATCACGGCACCGTTCCGTATCTCATCGATCTCGCCCCTGTGGCGTGGTCAGAGCCCTACAGCAGGGTTTCAGCCTTCAATAATCCCCTTCATCGAACGACCTCTCGCGGGCCTCCAGCCTCTTCGACCATCTAGTTCATCCTGCTCTGTGTGAATAGCCGTTGATCCCGATCTATCGGGCACAACGTTCGATTCAAACATAGTGGGGCTCTTGGGCGTTCCACCCATAGAACATCGCGCTTGATATGCCTGGCAGTACAGAGCGAAGAAGGAAAGGTTGAAAAGAGATGAAGGTTTCAGGTCGCGTCCTTATTGCTGCTGCCATTATCAGTGTCGTGAGTTCCCTGTCCTTTGCGCCTAGCGCCTCAGCCTCCTGCGGAGCGGTGAATTGCTTTGTTGTGATTGGTTCTCAGCAGCAAGTTCCGCAGGAAGGCGTTCTGACCGTCAACGGGATGTACAACTACACCCCCATGCGATTGCTCGGTGGGACGAGCGGCATTATTCCCGCTGCCGATCAGGCTAATCGACGGTTGATTTTGGATCACCATCAGGAAACAAGGACCATCACGCAAACCTACACGCTCGACATGAACTACGGGGTCACCGACCGGTTTGCGGTGCAAGTGACCGTGCCCTATCTCAAGCGCAAGCATAACCACATTGACGGTATCGGTGAGTCGGCAACTGAGTTTGGCGAGAACTCCCATTTTTCAGATAATGGGATCGGCGATATGCGGGTCACGGCGAAGTACAACGTGTTGCCGACGCTCCGTAACATGGTGGTGATGGGACTCGGTATGGATTTGCCGACGGGTGACACGCGAGCACGGGATAGCGGGGGGGGCGTGCTTGAGTCGTCAGGACAGCTGGGACGGGGGAACGTGGGTTTGATCGGATCGCTCTACCAGACCTATGAACTGATCCCAAATCGGCTCAATCAATTCGCGTTCGGCAGTTATCGGCATACGTTCCGCAACCGAGACGGCTACCAGTTCGGTGACGAGTTTCTCTTTAACTTTGGCGTTAACCTTGTGACGGTGCCCTGGTTGGTGGTGACGAACCAATTCAATTATCGCTACCTCGTCCACGACAACGTTCGAGCGAACTTGGAACAATCTGCAGCGCCCTTTGCGGGGGCGGACCCGACCGTCATCGATCCGACAGTCATGAATCGCCGGGTACCCAACACTGGGTCGAGTTACTTTGCCTACACACCAGGGTTCCAAGTCAGCCTGGGGGATCTCATTACGTCTCCTTGGACGGAGGCGACATCCGTCTACTTCTATTCGCAAATTCCGATCGCGCGAGATGCCAATAACAACCTTGCGCAGGGCACGAGTTTTATTATGGGGATTACGAAATCATTCCAGATGATCAAGCCGTCGTGAAGGCAGCATTGCCGGGATTGGGGGGATGACCATGAAGAAGGCTCTCGTCTATGTGAGTGTTCTGGTCGCCGTGCTGGGGCTGTCGGTGTTCGATGGTTGGAGCATGGGGAGTCGCGTGCCGGCAGTCGGGATGCAAGTCGAAGATTTTCGACTCACCGATCTTGACGGCAAGACCCACAGCCTCAGCCAGTATCGAGGGAAGGTCGTCCTCCTGAATTTTTGGGCTACCTGGTGCAAGCCCTGCACCACGGAAATGCCGGCGATGCAGGTCTGCTACGACAAGCTGCGTGAAAAAGGATTTGTCGTGCTGGCGGTCAACGAACTGGAAGATGAAGCCAAGGTCCGAGAACATATCAAGACCCACGGCCATACCTTTCCGGTCCTGATGGACCGCGACAACAAAGTGGCCAATCAGTTCGGGGTGTTCGGGCTGCCCGTGAGCGTGTTCATCGATGAAAAAGGCGTCGTCCAGGAATACATCAAGGGCGGGCTGCTGACGGAGCAGAAGATTAACGAAATCGTTGCGCGTATCCAAAAACAAGAGCCGGTAAAGGCCGCGTCGCTGCGTTAAAAGACTTCTATGATTGCGTTGAAACGATCCGGGCTAGTGTGGTCCCTGCTGCTGTGCCTCGTGCTCGTGAATGGGCTCCTGGCAGTGCCGGCGGTCGCCCACGCCGATCACCATGCGAAGCATCAGGCCGACACGCATTCCACCGGGCTCTGCGCCTGGGAATGCGCCGCCGGTCAGAGCCTCGACACGGCGGCGGTGGTCTTCAGCTCATCTCCGCAGTTCGTCGAGCTGGTTGATGCTTGGCAGATCGACTGCATGGCTTCTGCTCAACCTGTCTCCCGCTTCCTCCGCGGACCTCCCGCGCTCCTCAGCTGATTTCTTCGACTCACGACAATCGTATTGCGTAGAGAGGCGGTGGAAAACCCACGGCCCCTCCGGTGCCATCACCTCAACCATTGCGAGACTGATCATGTCCTTTTCCCGATCCAGGCGGCTCGTTCTTCTTTCCCTCGGCCTCCTCTTGCTGAGCATGGTGGCTCTCCGCCCGGGCTCGGCTCAGGCCTCCTGCGGTTCCGTGAGTTGTTTCGTCGTGATCGGATCGCAGCAGCAGGTGCCGATGGCCGGCCTGCTGACCGTCAACACGATCTACAATTACACGCCGATGGAAGCGCCGTCGGGGCAGGGCGGCAGCATCCCGTTTTCCAATCAGGGCAACAAGACGTTGACGCTGGCCAACTTGAACGCGAACCAGATCCGCACCCTCATGCGCACCGCCACCCTGGACATGAATTACGGATTGACCGAGCGATTCGGCCTGCAAGTTACCGTGCCGTACAAACAAGTGAATTCCGATGCGCAGATCGGGGGGCTTACACCGGTGCCCTACAGCGACAAAGGCATCGGCGATATTCGGGTGAGCCTCAAGTACAACGTGCTGCCGACACTTCGCAGTATGATTGTGGTGGGCATGGGCGTCGATTTGCCGACCGGCGATTATGGACAGCGGGTGCAGGGCGCGTCCCTGGCCGAGTCCACCTTGCAGATCGGCCGCGGCAATTTCGGTTTTGTGCCGTCGATTTATCAGAGTTACGAGTTGATCCCGCATCGGCTGAATCAATTTGCCCTGGCCAGTTACCGGCACACGCTCAAGAACAGCGACGGCTACAAATTCGGCGACGAGGTCAATCTCAGCGCCGGGTTCAACATCATTCCGGTGGAGCAGGCGCCCTGGCTCGTGCTGACTCAACAAGTCAACTACCGCTGGATGCAGAATGATGCGATGGATGCTTCGTTGTTTCAATTCAATCCTGGCGGCAACCCGATTCTGCTCGATCCGACCGTGAAGTTTCGTGCCGTGCCCACCACCGGCTCAACCTACATGGCTTATTCGCCCGGCATCATGCTGAATCTCTGGAACTATGCGTCGATGTATTTCGTCGCGCAGATTCCGGTCATGCGGGATTTCAACGGCAACTTAGAGCAGCAGGTCAGTTATGTGTTCGGACTCACGAAATCATTTCAACTGTTGAGCGGGTCATAGGCGACGCAGGCAATGCGTATACGAGCGACAGCACATCGAAGGGTCGTGATGCCGGGCGCAGTGGCTCGTACGCTGGCAGGGCTTTGCGCGCTGCTTTGGGTGGCGGGATCCGTGTCGGCGGCCTACGGCAGTCTGACGCCGCAATGGACGACACCGCACTGTCCCCAAGGAGCGTCTCAGCATACCCAGCATAGCCAAAGCCATTGTGTCTGGCATTGCGACGGCGTCGATGCTCAGGCCTCCAGCGGCAGAACTCCCGGCTCTCAGGCCGATCCATCCTTCTTTCTTGCAAACGCAGGAGGCCGGTCCCTTCAGACGCTGGCCCATCGATCGGGGCTTATCCCGCGCGGGCCGCCGGTAGGAAGCGCGAGCGAACGGGATCCAAATTATTGCGGGTGACAAAAATTTATCACGTCAGGAAATGGGGAAGGTGCACATCATGAGATTCATTAGTGCGAGAAAAAGATATTCGACGTATGCCAAGACCAGTTTGCTCGGTCTGGCGTTAATCGGCCTCGCCGGTTGCAGTTCGGGCGATTCGAGCTCTCCGGTGGTGTCCTCAGGCGGCAGCGCAGCGCTACAGGGGCCGATCGTGTTTGTGAATAATACGACGAGCAAATCGCTCACCAGCGTGGCCCTCAAGGGCGATTCAGGGAATGCCGTGCTGGGCACGATCGATGCCGCAGAATTTGAAAATGTAGCATTGGGCGACATGCAATTTTCTGAAGGCGAGTGGATATTCTTGAATCTGGGTGCGGCCAACAAAGTGGCGACGATTGATCCGTTGACCAACGCACAGCCCGTTCACGAGACGAACCTTTCGACCGGGACTCGTCCCGTTCATATCTATCGCGATCCGACGGACGGGGAAGTGATCTGGTCGATGAACGACGGGGACAATACGTCCGGCACGGCGACGCCGGGAGATGACCTGATTAATTGCAACAATCCAGCGCGGGTCGGCGGGCCTGTGGTCGGCGGCTCGGTCACGATTCTGCACAACTCGCATCTGGGCCCTGGCGGCCATCCACCCACGGTCGAGGCCACGGTTTGTGTGCTGGCCGATGGGCACAAAGTTGCCGCGTTCTCATCGGGAACAGGCATTCCCAAGCGAGCATTTGTCTCCAGCGCGACCGCCGGAGAGATTGCGGTGATCGACAACGATCCGGCCAATGTGGCGACCTATCAGCAGCTCATCGGCCGGATCGATCTCTGCAACACGGCAAAGGAGGCGACCCAGACGACGCCCGCTGTGTGCGATGACGAATCGACTACAGCGCTCACGGTGCCGTTTACGCCGAATAATGCCAATCCCCACGGCATTCGATTCTCCAAATTAACAGGGAAAATCTACAGCATCCAGGAGAAATATGGGCAGATCGTCGAAATCGATCCGACCACATTCACAGTGACTCCTATCCTGGATTTGACGGGATTGCCGTATACGGCCTACGGGATCAGTCCGGATGGACGGTTTCTCTTATTGCGTGGCGATACAACCCCTGCGTCCGGGACCAAGCTGGGCGTGCTTGATTTGGGCGTGACCCCTGCGGTTCGCACCGACTTCACCCTTGCAGAGCTGAACGGGACGTCCCCCGGCTCATTCAAGTTCTCCCCGGATGGAAATCGTTTCTACATTCTGGCGGGCAATGCGGCAACGGCAACTAAGAAGGATTGGCTCTTTGCCTACAACTCTTCCGCCCTTCCGGCGCTCACACTCTTGAGTGAGATTCAGCTAGCTCCTTCCGGTGCGCATAGCTTTGACGTTTTGGCTCAAGGTGCCGGTGTTGCGACATACGTCGTGGTTTCGAATGGCACCCACAATTCCCTTTCTGTCATTAATGCTACGAACAATACGATCAAGCAGACGGTTCCGGATATCGGAGCCATTGGATCGACGCTCGGTGGTGTGATGGTGTATGCGCCAGGTACGGCGGCGGCCGGCAATCAGGCGACGTCTTCATTGACCGGCGGGTCGGCGGCTGCGCCATCAGTACTGGCGGAAAGGCTGGATGATCACGGGATGCCGGAGTAATAGGCCGAACAACGTCTCTATCACCATGGATGTGGAAGGAGGCGGAATATCCTGCCTCCTTCCCGCAACCGAAAGTGAGCGGAACATGAATAAATCACTGTTACGTGTCGAAGAGGCGGCGCAAGCGCTTGCCGTCAGCCGATGGACGATCTACCGCTGGGTGGAGCAAGGCCGGTTGGAAGGCACCAAGATCGGTCGCGGCAGTCTGCGAGTGTTTACTCGTTCGATTGAGCAGCTCGTCGAACAGAACCGGACAGATGACGTGTCTTCCGGCTTGTTCGTTCATAGCGGAGAGCTGTCTCCGGCGGGCTCCGCTGTTCATTAAGCCTGCCGGTATGCGCGATGTCCGATACCGACGGATGCTTGTAGCATCCGTCGGTATCCGTCAGTAGACGATCTTCCCATTCTTCCCCTACAACAGAGACGCTATATGAGGTCCATGCAGGTGTGTCGCCTGTGTGGGGGAGTTTTGTGTAATCGCCTGTATTGCGCGAGTTTTCTATGATGACCACTACTGCTGAGAGTGAACGAGTCCCGTACTCTGCCTGGGGTATCTCGCTTGGCTTGCATGCCTTACTCGTCGGGTTGGCATTCATGATCACGGTGCAAGTACAGCCGATTCTCAAGGAGGAAATCTTCCAGTGGGACGTTGCGCTTGTCCAACCTTCGCTGGACTCTCCTCATACCAAAACGCCGCAGCCCACGCCGGCTGTTCAGCCCTCGAAACCGGCCCCGGTTCGAACCGTTCAGACGGCTCAGCCCATCCAGCCTGTAGAGTCGACGTCTGATATGGTTATGACCCGTGTGGCTCCGCAATACAGTCCGGAAGTCATCCATCCCGCTATTGTTCCGCCTAAGCCGGAGCTTCAACCGGATGTTGTTCAGGCAAAGGGCCCGCCGGTTGAGCCGCAAGAGATCAAGAAGGAAGAAGTTAGAGAGGAAAAGATCACGCATCAGGAAACGGTGCAGCCGCAGCCGGTGATCCATGAGCCGCATCCGGCGCCTGTGGCCAAGGAAGTCTCGCCGCTGGTCGAGTCGGCGGCAACAGCCCAGGCGTATGAGCCTCCCGCGCCGACCCACTCGCATCACGCGGAGTCTGCTCCTGTCATTCATCATGAGAGCCCGTCCCCTGAAGAGATGGCGCCTGAGTGGCGGCCGCTTGTGCCGGTCGGAGAAGGGCCGGGGACTGGGAAAACGGTGGCCGAGCCGGTCGCGGCTGAATCGACCACCGTGGCAGCGGCTCCAGTCCAGGCCGCTCCTCAGCCATCGGCGCCATTGGTTGCCACGGCTTCGCCGGTCCGTCCGGCAAGCAAGGCAGACAATGCCTGGCTGGCGGAGTCGCTCGGCCGGCGTATTAGAGAGCTGACGCGCTATCCCAGTTCGGCTCGGTTGAACGGCTCGGAGGGGAAGGTCGTCTTGCGCGTCATCCTCCGTGCCGATGGCCACTTGGTTGATGTGGTGGTGCATCGCAGTTCCGGCCATGAGGTACTCGATCGCGCGGCGATGGAAACGGTGCGGCTGGCTTGTCCCATCCATATGAAACAGGCGTTGAGCGCGGCGGAGGTGGCGGTGTATGTCCCGATCGTCTATAGCCTCGCCGGGTAGCCGCAATCGTGGGGTATCTATGACGCGATTGATGAAGAGTCACATTGTTGAATGTATCGGAGTCGTCGGCAGTCTATTGCTCTGCGCATCGATCGTACTGGCCGAACCTGCGTCGACCTTCGTGCTCGGCCCGAAAGTAACGGCGGACCGCAAAGTGCGGAACGTGGTGGGGCCCTCCGTTCGGATCGATGACCAGGGCCAGATCTCTCTTGCCTGGGTCGAGGAAGAGAAGGAGACCCGTACGGTGCTGTACTCACGCATCGAGAAGGCCGGGGCTTCCATCGGCGAACTTGTGCGCGTGAACGGCCCGGGTGAGGTGCCCTATAGCCGTCAGGAAGCGCCGGCGTTGGCCGTGGTCGGAGACGAGGTGTTCCTGACTTGGGCCTTGACCCATCCGAAAGTGACAACGGACAAGCCGTTCTCGAACGAACTGAGGCTGAGCCGGTCCGCGGACGGAGGCAAGACATTTCTGCCGTCCATTCTGGTGAACGACGATGAGCAAGTCATCGGCCACAGTTTCGATTCGATCCACGTCGCTCCTGACGGCGTCGTGCATGTGGCCTGGATCGATGGGCGAGCGGGCCAGAAAGAATCCGGCACCTTTGTGACGCGCTCGACCGATCACGGCCGTACGGTCGAGAAGAATCTCAAAGTGGATGAGAATACCTGCGTCTGTTGCCGGACCTCACTGACAACCGGTCCTGACGGTACGCTGTACGTCGCCTGGCGAAAGATTCTGCCGGGCGATCTCCGCGAGACGGTCGTGGCGCGTTCGACCGACGGAGGCCGGACGTTTACGGCTCCGGTCATCGTCGGCCACGATCGATGGGTTTTCCCCGGCTGTCCGCATCGGCCGGCTTCGGTGGGAACGGATCATCAAGGACGACTCTATGTTATCTGGTACACGGAAGGCTCTGACGAAACACCCTCGATTTACCTCGCCTATTCGGACGACAAGGGCGCGACCTTTTCGCCCAAGCGCAAGATGAATGTCTCGAAGGGCACCTTTCCCGACCATCCGCAGATGGCGGTCGATCCAGAAGGGCGACTTGTCGTCGCCTGGGAAGAACAATCGCCGGTCCGTCGGGAAGTTGTCATGAGCGTCTCGCTCGACCGCGGACAGACATTCAGCGCGCCGCAAAAAGTGAATGACAAGAAAGGCCAGACGCCGTCCCTCTCGATCAATGCGAACGGGTTGGCCGTGCTGGCGTGGCTGGAGCATGCCATGCCGAACCATCGGATGGTTGTGCAAACCCTTCAACTTTCGGCCGTGAAAGTCGTCGCGAGGCAGGAGCCATAACGTGCATCGACTACTGAGCCGACTTGGAATTGTGACGCTGCTCTCAGCGCTGAGCGTCGTTATGACGGTTCCGGGCCTCGCGAGCGATCCCTTTGCCTCGCTCAAAATGAGCCGGCTTCCAGTTGGAAGTCAGGCAGCGCCCTTTGAACTCACCGGGCTGGACGGCAAGGTGGTGAAGTCGAGCGACCTGGCGGGCAAAGTCGTGCTCGTGAACTTTTGGGCCACCTGGTGCGGCCCCTGTAAAGAGGAAATGCCATCGCTCGCGAGGTTGCAGAAGCAGTTTGATCCCACGCAATTTGTCCTGTTGACCGTGACGACGGACCTGCAGCGTCAAGGCATCGCCCAGTTTCTTTCGCAGGTGGGAGTCTCTTTGCCGGTGCTGTTCGATGAAGACCAGGAAGTCTCGCGATCTTTTATGGTGCGTGGATTGCCGACCACAATCGTGATCGGCCGCGACGGGACATTGTCAGGGCGGGCGGTCGGGTCGCGCGCGTGGGACAGTCCTGAGGCGGTGGCGATGATTCGGCAGGCGATGGAACAGGCGAAATGAAGAAGTGGACGCTCCCGCTGGCGCTCGCCACCGTCGTCGTCTATCTGACATTGTCGGTCAGTGCTGCTGCCTGTCTGTTCACGCATCAGGCGCAGCCGCGTTCAACCCATCACCATAGCAATAGCAGCGGGGCCACCCATTCACTGCTTTGTGCCTGGGCCTGCCAGGCCAATCAACCGGTTGACAGTCCATCCGCAGCGCCGGATTCGCAGCCGCTGGCTCTGGCGGCGTTGTTCCTGTTAGTCCGGTCCATCCGGCCTTCTCTGTGTCTCACGGCACTTGCGCAGTCCCGCGCGCCGCCTCGTTTCTAAGCACTCATCACAACCTCGTTCAATCGTCGTTCTCTGGTGTGGACTGTGCCGCCTCTGTGCGGTCTTCATCCGTGCCGGAGGACTGTGTTTCATCATCATTCATTTATTCATTCATTGTCGGGAGAGGAGCATGGGCCATGGTGTCGTTCAAATGTGTGGGTCAGATCGCAGTCGTCATGACACTCATCGGAATGCTGGCGGCGGGGCAGTGCTTCGCACAGGCGCAGGAGCCGAATCCCGCAGAGGCCACGGCGTCGCCGCGCGAACAGGAATTGCGCGGACAGCTCAAGGGAATTCTTCAGGAATTGGAAGAGCTTCAGAAGGGACGGGAGAATGCCGTCCCG
The DNA here is from genome assembly GCA_964635345.1 of uncultured Nitrospira sp. Taxonomy (GTDB): domain Bacteria; phylum Nitrospirota; class Nitrospiria; order Nitrospirales; family Nitrospiraceae; genus Nitrospira_D. The sequence goes on along the minus strand of CAZWOX010000011.1, from coordinate 43,103 downwards.
CCGACAGAACGGCCGAAGACGGTGACAGAAAAAGTGAAGCCGGAACAGACCGAGGTGGCTGAAGCAGCCGGAACCATACCGGAATATGAATTGGCCGACACGAGCATCGTGAGCAAGCGATTCCAAAAGCGGCCGGAGGGAGTCTCGCTCTCCTCGACGATCCAGGCGGAGACGGATTCACAGCCGACACGGACGATGAAGGAGTCCATGGAGTCGTTGCCGGGCATCATCATGCGCCAGGCGAACGGTCCCCGGGATTTCAGCATCGCCATTCGAGGGTCCGGGGTGAAAACGTCGTTTGCCGTCCGCGACATCAAGATGTATGAAGATGGATTTATCCAAACCCAATCCGACGGATTGTCGCGCTTGGATATCCATGACCCCTGGTTCATGCGCAGCGTCGAAGTTCTGCGTGGCGCCTCGTCGTCGCTGTACGATAACTACGCGCTTGGCGGCATGGTGCACTTCCGCACCAGGCGGGGCAGCGACATCAACGGATTTGAAACGTTTTTGTCCGGCGGTTCCTACGGCTATCACAAAGAAGCCTTCGCCGTCGGCCAGGAAACCGAGCATCTCGATATTTCCATGTTTGCCAGCAACGTCCAGGAGGACGGGTATATCAGGAACAGCGGGTACAAGACGCAGACCTTGAACATCAATCTCCGATTGAAAATCGACGACAAGCAAAACTTCTACTTCAAAGCGATCTCGAATTGGTTGGATTCCCGCGTGCCGACTAGGCTCACGCAAGCGCAGTTTATCGTCGACGACCGGCAGGTCGGCGGCGCCGGCGCGGCGACCGCGGACCGGCTTCATCAACAGCGTGTCGACCGCCGGACGATCGTCGGCGGCATGTACGAGCGTCAGCTCAACGCCAACACCGTGCTCACCGTGGAAGCCGATTACGATGTGAAGGATATCAATCAGACCTTCAATCAGATCAGCGACAACATCAACCCGAACTACAAGCATTACACTGATTTGCGGCATGACGGCCGTCTCGGTGACATGCCCTTGAAGAGTTACATCGGGTTCTTTGCCAATAGTATGGAGCAAGAAGGGGCGACCTTTGAAAATCTCGCCGATGGGCAGGGGACGCGGGGATTGCTGTTGCAAAACAACCGGGGGAATATCCGGAATATCGGAGCGCGCTTTCGTGAAGAATTGGAATTTGTCCCGAAGTGGACGCTGGCGGCCGGGCTGGGATTTGAACAGTCGCATCTGAGCATCGAAACGATCAACTATACGGGCGGGGCAGTCGCCTCAAGACCCAATGCCCACAGGGACTTCACCAATCTGGCGCCGGAAATGTCGCTGACCTGGAAGCCGGCCGAGGGCTATCGCCATTGGGTTCGAGCATCCACGGGCTATGGCTTGCCGACGTTCGCTCAGCTGACGAGAGATCCGGTGACCGGACTGCCCGGATCGAACTTCGAGTTGAAGCCGCAAAAGAACCTCAATACGGAAATCGGGACGGAGTCGAGTCTCACGAAGGATCTCAAGATCCAACTCGTCGGTTTCTGGGTGTTCTTCAAGGATGAAATCATCACGCAAACGATCAGCGGGAGCAACACGACCTCCGTCAATGCGTCCTCCTCCGAGTATCGCGGGATTGAAGCGGCCTACGATTGGCGGCCGATATCGGGTTTGCGCCTCTCCGGCGCCTATACCCACACCGATGCGCGCTACGTCAATTTTTCAGACCGGACGGCCGCCGGGTTTCTTGTGCGTGACGGGAAGAAAGTGGCCAACGTGCCCACAGACGTGCTGAACAGCAAAGTGGAGTATGAGCATGCCGCCAGCGGCTGGGGCGGTTGGGTGGAAGGGAGCTACTACAATAGTTATTTTTTGAACAACAATAATACGTTCGGCATTCCGTCCTACATGATCGGCAATGTGAATATTCACAAGAACGTCGAGCTGAAGAATTCGTGGTTCCGGTTCGCCAAATTCTATCTGGAGGTGGACAACATCGGCGACAAGAAGTACGCCGCGTCAGGGCAGGTGATCGGCGGTGAAACGCATGCTCAAGCCGCGAACTCACAGGCGTTCTTCGCCGGCTATGGCCGGGCCATCTATGGCGGTGTGACGCTGGGGTTGTTCTAAGGAGTACGTCATCAACGGGGCCGCCAAACGGCGGCTCCGTCCGGTGAATGTTCATAGGGGAAGCACTGCGGACATAATGTTGATAGGAATCAACGCAGGATTCTGTAGCACAAGTGAGCAGCCGTCGGTAGACAGTCATAAGAGATCGGCGTACATGAATAGGGCGAAAGGGTAGAAGGGTATGAGCGGTCGATCCATCAGAACAGTGGGGAGTCTCGTCGCCAGAATCACGGCGGTGGTGTACTTCGGATTGGTCTGTCTGGCCGCCACCTGCTCGCTGGCCCTACCGGTGTCCACCCATGCCGGCGGACATGAGCAACATCACAGCCACGAAGCCGCGCATTCCTCTCTCTGCGCCTGGGCCTGCCAGGCTACCTCTGAGAGCGGGCTGGTGGCGTCGGCTCCCATCGACGTGTTCGAGTTGGTTGTGTTTGCCCCGGTTGTTTCTCCCGTTCAACCGGTCTCCGTCTCTTCTGTATCACTCCTCCGCGCCCGTGCTCCTCCATTGCTCCCGCTCGGATAATTCAGGCGGGACGCGTTCGTTTCATCTTGACCTCATGATCGTTGGGCTGGGACTCCGCTGAAGGAGTGCTGCCTGCTGGTTAGAACGCCTTCCACCTGAGCGATCCGGGTTGCCCCGGTGTGTCTCGAAACATCTGTGTGGTCCGGGTGTGGCGGCCCCCTTGCCCGGACCCACTGGGGCGCAGACTCTCTCCACTGAGTCTCCGCTCCGGCCTTTAGTCAGGATGCTGACGGAAATGTGATGAGTGACGAGTGCACAGCCTTCATCAATTAGGAGAGAGATCTATGAGACTCAGTCAAGTGGGCGTCGGACTCGCGATGTGTCTTAGTGTGTCTGCGCCGGTTCAGGCGGGCGACGGATCGCAGGCGGCGACAGTGCCGGAGCAGAAAGATGCCGCTGCCAGTCAGGTCATCGTCCAGATCGGCGGGCGATTCTGTGAATACCATCGCGATGAAGTCGAAGGGGCGCTGCGGGGCTTTCCGACGGTGCAATCGGTCGAGTTCTTGAACGATCGCGGCACCGTGTTGGTGCGCTATCAGACCGACGGAGCTTCTCCGGGACAATTAGCGGCGTCGGTCGAACAGGCGCTGGCCTCAGGGATCGGCTGCAAAGCTTGGGTGGATCGTGGCGGGGCCTCGCAAGGGCGTTCGTAGGAGAGGCGGGACTATGGACGGGCCACTCTTGCGAGTGCATGACGCTGCCAGGCTGTTGAAGGTCAGCAAATGGACGATCTATCGGTGGATCGAGGAGGGCCGTTTGCGTGCGACGAAGATCGGTCGTGGGAGCCTGCGAATCTTTCGCGCGTCGTTGAACGGACTCATCGAGGGCCAGCGTATCGATCCGGTGAGTCAGGAACCGGACAGGCAAGGCGGTTCGCACGCGATCGAGTCTCCGGGCGAGCAAGAGGCGAGGATGAATCGGAAACGGGTCTGATAGTTGTGCACCCTTCTTCCAGACCTGCCCGGGGAGTCGGAGGTGGCCTCCCTCCGAGTCTCCGGCCCTTCGGGGAAACAGGTGTGATGATTGAGGCTAGATTCTTGAGCAAGGGTGCAATGCTCAAAAGAGGTAGTGCGCTCTTCGTCTGCACGGGCACTCGCAGGTGAGTTTCTCCCAAGTCCCCGGCCCTTCGGGGTACAGCGAGGTGATGTATGGCGGTCATGAAGTCTGCGGTCTCGTCCATTTCCCGGTTGTCCACGGCGGAGACGTTGCGCTCTGATGCCTGGTTGCATGTCGTGGTTGTACGGCTTCTGGCCGTGTCCTTGACGATGACGCGCCGCCGGCCCCGCCGGTCCGACGGCATAGGCAAGGGGTTGCCCAAGGGATATCGCGCCTGGCCGATGCTCGATTCCTGCGCGGATCCCTCGGAGCCCGGCGCCTTCCGGCGATTCTATGTCTGCGCCAAAGGAGCGGCTACCGCCGACGATGAAGCGTTTCCGGTCGGCACGGTGCTGGTCGTGGAGACCTATGGTGCGCATGGAGTTGAGGGATCGCTCGCTACGGGCCCAGGCGCTCCTTGTGGGCTGGAGTCGATCTTTGTCCTGGAGAAATTTGCGAGTCTGCAAGTCTGCTGCAACGCGCACGATGAACAGGGGGCCTGGTCCTATGCGACGTATCGCGCCGGTGGCCGGCTTCCGGCGAGCGGCGCGACGGTCTCCGGAACCGGACGTGTGATGGCGCTGCAATCTACCAGGGGGGCGCGCGCAGCCCGAGCCACCATCGAACGGGCGGGACTCACAGGGGTTGGACTGCGCTGACCACGCAGAGAGTCCCGTATAGAGGGGGCGCATGCCCATGCGCTTCCCAATTCCTGATGGCCGCGATAGAATCCCTTCCGGTCGATTCTGACATTCACTTCAAAGGAGGATTTGTTATGTTGAAAGCTCGCGTGTTGTTGGCGGTTGTGACTTGCGGTGCATTGATGGTGGCTGGACCGGTGGGGACGGCGCTCGCCGGGAATGCGCATGTGAAGGAGACAATTGCGCATGCCAAGGAGGCTGTCACGCACGAGAAGGAAGCGATTACGCATTTGGAAGAAGCGGTGAAGAGCAGTACGGATGCGCATGCCAAGGAGGCGTTGGAGCATGCGAAGGAAGCCGTGAAGCATGCGGAAGAGGCCTTGGCGCACGCCGAGCAGGCGGAGAAGCCGGCGAAGGGGAAGAAGGGCAAGTAGTCGAGACAGAGCGTGCGCGTATCCTCGTCTCATTCTTTGTTTGTCTCTCGGGCACGGCCTTTACTCGTGGGCCGTGCCTGTTTATTCAACGACTCCTGTTTTCAGGCACCTTTCCTCTGGCTCTCCCAGCACGGATTCAATCGGTCCCCGCTTTGAGATGTTCCATCTTCTGTTGCAACCATGCGCATGGATCGGCACGTATTGGTAGACAGCCTCCGAAGGGGACGGATAGAGTGCCGCGTCGTCTCGCGTCCGAAGAGCCTCATGCGTCCTAATCGTTTTTAACTCAGGAGGAGGTTGCGTATGGTACGGAAGTTAGGTCTTGGTCTTGTCGGCTGCGCCGCGGTGTTGATGACGGTTTCCGGGGCCTGGGCGTTGCAGTCCGGTGGCGTGGAAGTCGGCGATCTGGAGACCGGGTCGGTGGTCGGCCAGGCGTTCAAAGAGTTGCCGGTCGATCTGGATATCTACGCGACCGAGGTCGGGGCGCTGAAGATTCTCTATCCGCCGACGTCGGTGCTGGATATGAAGACCCGTCCGGGCACGCCGGTGCTGGTGCGAGTGACGAACAAGTCCGCCGCTGAACGCGGGTTTCACATGACGGCAGCGGAGAATCAATCGGCGCCGACCGTGTTGAATGTGAAGATTGTGCTCAAGCCGGGAGAGACGAAATATATCGGGATTCCAACCAGCGACCTTCTGTACGCGGCTGGCACTGTTTTTGTGTACCGGGATCAGCTCAATCCCAAAGATGCCGGAGGCAAACTGATGTTGATCAAGTAGCGGGAAGTTCGAGGCGGAAGCGGCGCCGAAACGGCGCCGCTCTCCAGCCATTGGGCACTGTGCTGTCCGCACGTTGATTTCCCTCCTTCGGCCCGTTTATAGTCCGACCACACCGGTTTCTGTGGAAGGAGGGTCCGCCTTGATTTCAGGCCGCCGGATTCAGGTTGCGACCGTCCTTGGGTTCTGTTCCGCGCTCCTCCTTCTCGCCACCTTCCATTCCGTCCATGCCGGTGCTCCTCAGGATGTGCTCCAGCATGAGCTGGACCTGACGCGCGCGGCGCTGGCGCGCGGCGACCTCAAAGCGGCGGACGAGGCGGTGCAGAAAGCGCTGCATCTCAATCCCGCGTCCCCCCAGGCCCTCCATCTCCACGGACTTGTCTTATTGAAAGGCCGGAAGCCGGCTGAAGCGGCGGAGGAGTTTGTGCGCGCGCTCAAAGCGAAGCCGGCGTTCGCCGAGGCGCTCAATGACCTTGCCGAAGTGTACGCCGCGCAGGGCAAGTCGGCGGAGGCGCAGCAGGCGCTGACAAAGGCGATTGAAGCCGATCCCAAGCATGCGGAGTCGTATCTGGATTTGGCCAAGCTCTATGAGTCGCAGCGGGATGTGCCGGCGGCGATCAAGACGTATCAAGGACTCCTGGCTGTTCAGCCGACCCATGCGGAGGCCTTGTTCTCTCTGGCGACACTTCAGGATCATGCCGGCGAGATGAAGGCTGCGGCGGAGACACTGACCCGGCTGACGAAGGCCCATCCCAAACATGCCGATGCCTGGTATTTGACCGGGCGGATGGCGGAAAAACGCAGTGATCTGGTAGAAGCCGCCTATGCCTACAAACAGGCGGTCGCGGCAAAACCGGATTTGGTCGATGCGCACTACAATTTGGGCTTTATCTATCGCAGTCAGGGCAAATCCGCCGAAGCTGAGCGGGAATTTCTGGAAGTGCTTCGGTATCAACCGGGCTATGCGGAAGCCCATTTGAATTTAGGCGTGGTCTACACGAGCATGGGGCAGCTGGATGAGGCGGAACGCGAGTATGCCTCGGCGGTGGCGCTGAAGCCGGAGTATGCCGAAGCGCACTACAATCTCGGGGTCTTCTATGAATTGCACCGGAAAGACATGCCGAAAGCGCTGGCTCAGTATCGCAAGTATCGGGAACTCGGCGGGAGGGACGACCGGGTGGAGCGGATCGTCGGATCGACGTTCCGGTAGCGGCGCGAGGGGGGCGGGACATGCGCGACTCGCGCGAAGTGTCGCTGTGTCAAGGGGTTGCGGCTGCTCGGACTTGGCTCGCCTTTCGCGCGAGTCCCGCTCGTCTCGCTCACCAATACGGCCAGGGCCTCCAGTAGGGAGACCAATAGGGCCCCCAGTAAGGGCCCGGTCCCATGTATGGTCGGATGCGGATAGGTTGATCTTCCACTCTCACCCAGACTTTCATGGTCTTGAGTTCGACGATCGGGTAAGCATATTCCGTCTCGTCCAAGGGCAGGGTGATTGAACCGGCCACTTCTCCAGTGACCGTGACAAACGTTCCCGCTGGAATGGTGGCCGGGTCGAGGAATTCCCGTTGGAGCGCGACAAACCGACCCTGCGACTTGCTCAGTTCCATCGTCGGTTGGAGCGACGACGTCAGGGGCAGCTGGAGGATCTCGATTCGCGTCCCTTCCTTCAACCGTCTCGCCCCTAACACTTCACCTCCGAATGTGACAGGCTGTCCCTTATACGATTCAGGAGCCGCTTTCACCTGGGCGAACGTGAGCGGCGGCGCGCCCGATTGGCTGCTTTCGGAGAGCTCTTCTGTCGAAGCGCAGCCCCAGGCGGTGAGGAGGAGACAGCCGGTTAGGACGGTGTCGCGGAAGTTCATAACGACATTGTATCAGAGAAACCTCCGCATCCTATATAATGGATACGGGGCCATCATCAGGGGAAAGGAGTGTGCGATGAATCGTTGCAGGACGTTCGTATGGAGTATCGTTGTCGTGGTGGGGGTCATGCTCGTATCGAGCCTGCCGTTCGAGGTGCAGGCGGCAAAGCCTGAGCTGAAGGGTAAGTTCGAACTGCTTAAAGACGAACCGTCGACCCATCAATCGGGCAAGGTCAAGGTGGTCGAGTTCGCCGATTTCTATTGTCCGCATTGCCACCATTTCGAGGAGACGGGGCTGCCGCTGCTGGTGAAAGAATTCGGCAACAAGCTGGAGGTGACGATGGTCGGGTTCCCCGTTATTCGCGGAAAGCTGCCGACCGCCTTCGATATGTATGAGCAGGCGAAGGCCATGGGCAAGGGAAACGAAATGCGCGCGGTGTTGTTCCGCACCATCCACAAAGACAAAATCGACGGGGTGCTGGACCGTTCGATCCGCTCGCTGCTGATTAAAGAAGTCGGTTTGGATGTCGCGGCGTTCGAAGCCGGTTTGGAAAGTGGAAAACCGGCTAGGACATTTGAAGACGGTCGTCGCTGGGGGGAGCGGATCAAGGTGTCGTCCACTCCGTCTCTCTTGCTGGACGGCAACATCAAAGTCGACGGCGCGAACATGACTCCTGAGAATGCCGTCACGATCATCCGAAGCATCTTGGAAGCTGACGCGAAGAAGTGATCAGTGATGGGTGATATGTGATGAGCGGGAAAAGCGGGATGTGCGAGAAGTGCGCGACTTGCCCACTTCCTGAGTCTCGCGTGTCCCGCCTGTCTTGCCCGTCGCGCAAATAAGCACCCATCACGGGGTTCTGAGATGGCGATCGACCCGATCTGCGGCATGACCGTCGATCCCGCGACTGCGGCGGGCCGGTTTGAGTACAGAGGCGAGACCTACTACTTTTGCGCGACCTCCTGCCTCGATCGGTTTCGGGCCGATCCTGAGAAGGCCCTGAAGAAGGCTCAAGCCCCTCTCATCACGCTTCCCAGTTCTCTCACTGCACGAAAACCGCTACCGATGATGATGCCGGCGGCGCCTGCCGCCGCCGGCGGCGAGCGCGATCCGGTGTGCGGCATGACGGTGCAACCGGCCACGGCGGCCGGATCCTATGCGCATGGCGGAAAGACCTACTACTTCTGCGCCACCAGTTGCCTGACCAAGTTCAAGCACGAGCCGGCGTATTACCTGCTGCCTCCCGACCAGCGTCCTTCGCGGGAGATTCCGGTCCCGAAAGGGAGCGCGGTCGAGTACATCTGTCCGATGGATCCTGAGGTGCTCGAGACCAAGCCAGGCGCCTGCCGCATCTGTGGGATGGCGCTGGAGCCCAAGATCGTGACGATGGAAGAAGGGCCCAATCCGGAACTCGACGACATGAGCCGGCGGTTCCGGTGGAGCCTCGGGCCTGCTGTCGCGGTGATGATCCTGGCGATGTCGGACATGCTTCCCGGTCAGCCGTTGCATCGGTGGCTGGGCGGCGCAGGGCTGAATTGGGCGCAGTGGCTGCTGGCGACGCCGGTGGTGCTGTGGGGCGGGTTTCCGTTTTTCCAACGGGGCTGGGCTTCGATTCTGAATCGAGCCCCCAATATGTTCACCTTGATTGCCATCGGCACCGGCGCCGCCTATGGATTCAGCACTGTCGGGACGGTCATTCCCGAGTGGCTGCCGGCCTCCTTTCATCAGCATGGCGGCGGCGTGGCAGTGTATTTTGAAGCGGCCGCGATGATTACGGTGCTGGTCCTACTCGGTCAGATCCTGGAACTTCGTGCGCGGAGCCAGACATCCTCCGCCATCAAGGGGCTCTTGCGACTGGCCCCGACGACGGCGCGGGTTGTACGGGACGGCCGGGAGATCGATGTGCCCCTCGATCAGGTGCAGGTCGGCAACCGGCTGCGTGTGCGGCCGGGTGAGCGTATCCCGGTCGATGGCATCGTCATCGACGGAGGCTCTGCCGTCGATGAATCGATGTTGACGGGTGAATCGATGCCGGTTGAAAAAACAATCGGCGCAACGGTAACCGGTGGCACGATGAACGGCACAGGCAGCCTGCTGATGCAGGCACGGAAGGTCGGCCGGGACACGTTGCTTGCACGTATCGTGCAGATGGTCAGCGACGCGCAACGGAGCCGGGCGCCGATTCAACGGGTGGCTGATGCCGTGGCCGGCTATTTTGTGCCGTTGGTGGTGGCCGCGGCGGTGCTGACCGCCGGCGCCTGGATTGTGTGGGGACCGGAGCCGAAGCTGGCCTACGCGCTGGTGAATGCCGTGGCGGTGCTCATCATCGCGTGTCCCTGCGCGCTGGGCCTGGCGACACCGATGTCGATTATGGTGGGGACTGGTCGCGGCGCAACGGCCGGTGTGTTGGTAAAGAAAGCGGAAGCACTGGAAGTACTCGGGAAAGTGGATACGATTGTGTTCGACAAGACCGGTACCCTCACGGAGGGAAAACCTGTGCTGGTTTCTATCCGGTTCATGCCGCCCTATAGCGATCAGGATGTGTTGCGATGTGCCGCCAGCCTCGAACAGGGCAGTGAACATCCGCTGGCCGAGGCCATTGTCTCCGGTGCGAGGTCGCGCGGCATCGCGTTGGCTCCGGTGAAGCAGTTTCTGGCCGTCACTGGAAAGGGTGTGACCGGCACCATCGACGACCGGTCGGTGGCGATCGGGACCGCGGCGTTCTTGAGCGACCGCGGCGGTGTGGCCGGGCGGACTCTAGAGGCGCTGGAAGAAGAGGCGTCTGCGTTTCGTGAACGGGGGCAGACGGTCATATTTGTGGCGGTGAACGGGAAGCCGGCGGGCTTGTTAGGGGTGGCCGACCCGATTAAGGCCTCATCGGCGGATGCCGTTCGGCGATTGAAAGCCGATGGACTTCGTTTGGTCATGGTGACCGGGGACCATGAGCGAACCGCGCAGACAGTGGCGAAACAACTCGGGATCGATGAGGTGAGGGCCGGGGTGTTGCCGGAACAGAAAGGGCACATCGTCCGTGATCTCAAAACCGGCGGTCGGATCGTGGCGATGGCGGGAGACGGAGTGAACGACGCGCCGGCCTTGGCGCTGGCCGATGTCGGAATTGCGATGGGCACGGGGGCCGATATTGCGGTGGAAAATGCCGGGATGACTTTGCTGAAGGGCGATCTGCAGGCGCTCGTTCGGGCGCGACAGTTAAGCGTCGCCACCATGCGGAACATTCGGCAAAACCTCTTCTTTGCCTTTGCCTACAATCTGCTGGGTGTGCCGATCGCCGCGGGCGCGCTGTATCCCTTCACCGGACTGTTGTTGAGTCCCATGATTGCCGGCGCCGCGATGACGTTCAGTTCGGTGTCGGTGATTTCGAACGCGCTTCGGCTGCGGCATATCGAATTATAAGTGCGCCCTTCACCTCTGCATGGTACGCTGGCCACGGAATTCCTCCGGTCCCAGAGAAATCGGTAGCTGCGAAACACTGCTATGAATCGACCGACGTTGAAGATGATGTGGCCTGTGGGGCTGCTTGCGGGAACTCTGCTGGCTGCCGGACCGGGGCAGGCGGCGACCCATCTGCTGCGCGTGGCCAACGGGCACGATCTGCAGAATCAGGTGAAAGCCACGGCGGTCAAAGTTATCCCCGCCGTCGTGAGCATCGCCTCCACGGTGATGGTGCGCGATCAAGCGTTCAGCGACGAGACGCTTCCGTTCGGTCTGTTCAAGGAACCGCCGGCGCGCCGCCAGTACGGGCAGGGGTCCGGCGTGATCGTCTCGCCGGACGGGTACATCATTACGAACAACCATGTCGTCGCTGATGCGGTGGATGTGGAAGTGATTCTGGCCGATCGGCGGCAGTACAAAGGAAAGGTAGTGGCCACCGATCCGAAGACCGATGTGGCCGTCGTCAAGATCAATGGGACGAATCTTCCGACCGTGCCCTGGGCGGACTCCAGCACATTGGCCGTCGGAGAGTTTGTGTTGGCCATCGGAAACCCGCTCGGGCTAAGCCGGACGGTGACGTTTGGTATCGTTAGTGCCGTGGGACGGGCGGATGTGGGCGTGGCCGACTTCGAAGATTTCATCCAGACCGATGCCCCGATCAATCCCGGCAATTCAGGCGGCGCCTTGGTCAACGTCAACGGCGAGCTGGTCGGGATCAATACGGCCATCGCGAGCCCGACCGGCGGGAGTGTCGGCGTCGGCTTTGCGATTCCGAGCAACATGGCGCGGGCCGCGATGCAGAGTTTGATCAAGACCGGCCGGGTTGTCCGGGGATTTCTCGGGGCCTCGACGCAAGATGTCAGTCCTTCGCTGGGCAAGATCTTCCGTTTGCCGGATGTCAAAGGCGCGATCGTGACCGATCTGCAAGCCAAGGGATCGGCGGAGCGAGCGGGACTCAAACGCGGCGATGTGGTGGTGCGTTTCGACGGCCGTGACGTGATGGACAGCGGACAGCTGCGCAACCTTGTGGCGCAATCGCCGATCGGCAGCAAGCATCGTCTGGATCTCATTCGCGACGGCAAAGCCTATCAGGCGGAGTTGACGGTGCAGGAAGCGCCGCGTGAACGGGCGAAGAAAAGCCAGACCGCTTCCGCCGCCGCTTCGACTGCGCACCCGCTGACGGGAGTCGTCTTTGACGACGTCACGCCGCCCTTGGCCAGACAAATGGATCTCCCGGTCAACAGCGGTGTGGTCGTCACCGATATCGAAGAAGGCAGCCTCGCCGAATCCTCCGGCCTCCAGCCGGGCGACGTTGTCCTCGAACTCAACCGCCAGCCCATCCCCAACTTCAATACCTTCCAACGCCTCGCCGATCCCCTCAAGCCCAGCGACCTCGCGCTCCTGCTCGTCAACCGGCAGGGCAATGCGATGTACATCCCCATTCAGGGCGAGTAGAGTCTCTCTCTCAGGCACCCCTTATCCGCGTCAGGCGGGAAGTAGTTTGAGATCGAAGGCCCGCTCAATGAGCCAGACGAAGGCGAGAGCGGCGATGCCGAGTGAGCCGCTCACCAGCACCAGCCGCTGGTAGGTCCAAGAGTTTCTCAGACCATAGGCGAGCGGTAAAAAAATCGCGACGATCGCCAGCTGGCCCGCCTCAACGCCCAGATTGAAACTCACCAAGCTGAGTGCCAGAGAGTCTTTCTGCAGACCCAGGTCGCTCAGCACACCGGCGAACCCAAAGCCGTGAATCAGGCCGAAGAAAAAAGCTACTGGCCAGCGGCGTTGGACGAGGGCCGGATAGAGATTGGAGATACCCGCGAACACAACTGATGTGGCGATCGCGGATTCGACCAGCCGCGACGGAAGCGTTACCAGGCCTGCGGCGGCCAGGCCGAGGGTGATCGAGTGGGCGAGGGTAAAGGCCGTCACGATGGGGGCGACTTCCCAGAGCGCGGACATGAAGTTCAGGGATGGTTCCCACCGGTCCGCCGCTCTCCGTAAGACGGCAGGCAGGAGCAACGCGAGCAGAAACAACACGTGGTCGTAGCCCCGCCAGATGTGCCGGATGCCTTCATGCACATATTGTCGAACCTGCCGCCACTTCGAAACCTCTCCGATCGTGAACTGTTGCACCGGCGAGGCTTGGCTGAAGATGGCGGTCGTAGTGTCTTGTCCGTGCGTCAGACGCAGCAGCCCTTTGTGTTGCGCATCCAGGTCGAACAAGAGGCGATAGTCGGCTTGAAGGCGGTCGATCGCGGCTGGACAGGTCGCTGTGAACAACAGGACGGTGTAGGCCCCGTCTGTGTGATTATCGACCAAATGGTCAAGCCTGTGAGTGCGGCAGGATATCTCGCTTGATGTGAGTGTGAGGTGTGAGAGTGCGTAGGCGGCAATCTCGTCGTGTTTGGATCGAACTTCTCCCCAGGTAATTGAGCCATCCCCATCGGTATCCAATCCAATCGCATCGTCCAAGTCTCGCAAAGCGATGTCCCACCGGCCTTCAACCCGATTATCCTGAACGGTGAGCATCAGATAGCTGTCGCTCGGCTTGTGCGCCCAGGCAGGAGCGCTCAGAAGAAGCAACGCTATGGCAATAATGGGGAGCATCAGAACGTTCTCTGTGAGAGCTGCACAGCCAGTTGTTGGAGGCAGGTGTCTTCCACGTGATTCGTGCTCAGCCAATCGATGACCGGTCCGGCGGCCTCTCGGTCGCCGGCGGCCAGCGCGCTTTCGAGCAGGAGGCGGGCATCCCAGGGTTCTTTTTGAACTCTCCAATTGTCCTGTGCGAGTGTGAGCGCCTTCTGTGGATCACGCAGCAGGGCGAGGGTGAAACGCGCTTCTTCCCGCGCGTGAACGCTGCTGCCTCGCGCACGGCCCGCGGTGAAACGTGCTGCCAGCTCGGCCGTATGGTCCGTCGATGCGGGAAGACGAAGCGCCTGCTCGGCCAGCGCGAGGCGCAAGAGCAAGCCGTCGGCTCTCGTCTCACGACCCAGCAGCGGGACGACCTCTGACGCGCGGCCTTGGTCCAGAAGAAAATCGGCGTAGGCGCCTAAGAGATACTGATCCTTCACACCGAGACTGCGCGCGTCGACAAAATATTTCTCTGCGGCCTGCGCGTCCCCTGTGCGCGCGGCCATCTCCGCCAGGATGGTCAGGCTCCAGAGTCGTTCGCGCGCTGAAATTCCTGGACGGTCCAGGCTCGCGGTCAGCATCTTGCGGCTGGTGGTCGCCTGGCCGGTCAGGCCGCCGATGTCGCTCAGGCATGTGATTGCAACGTGCCGGCCGGTCAAGCGAAACAACGGCTGGCATGCGCGGCGGGCCTCGTCGTATCGTCCTTGGACCTGGAGGATCGAGGCTTTAGTCAGCCAGGCTTGAGCGTTGGTCGGTTGCCTGTTCAAAACTGCATCGAGATCGGCAAGGGCGAGATCGAATTCGTGCGCATTCTGGCGGATCGTGGCTCGCAACAACAATACTGTGGTCGGTGGCGCCGGTTGATTCAACCAGGGAGTCAAGATGGCCTGCGCTTGGCCAAGAAACCGCGGATCTCCCTCTGATCGGGCCTGCTCGATGAGTCGAGTCGCCAATGGCACCGCCGCATTGATGTTCTGCGGATCGCGCAACAGACTTGCGCGCAGGGCTCTGATCTCCCGCGCGACGGGATCAGCGGCTTTGACCGTGAGGTGTTCAAGGACTTGTGCGTCCTGTTGGGGGAGATAGGGTTCGCCGGATGTGAGAGACGGTTGGCTCAACGCGAGCCACGCGGTTACCATCAGGCTGCCTGCTGTATGCAATCTATCCATCGGCATACTTTCAGTCGCGCGAATAGGTGATGGGGATCCGCATCACGATCTGCGGCCGGTCTAGGGCGTAATCGAGCGGCATCGGGAAGGCGCGCCGCACCAGCGTCATGGCTTCCTGATCGATCCGCGCCAACCCTGAACTCTTGACGACCTCCGCCTCCATCAATTCTCCCTCGCTGGAAACCACAGCTTTGACCAGGACCTTGAGCTTGCTTGCATCGTCGAGGGATGGCCGCGCGGAGCGCTTCAGTTCTTCCAGCCGGCGGGACAGGGCCCGTTGCAACCAGCTGTAATCTGCCCGAGTCGCCGAAGATTGGTCGACAGCTGGGGGTATCACAGAAGGGGGTGTTGCTGAAGGCGGGCTTGACGTGGACGAGGATAAAGACGCCGGCGGTTGATCGGATGCGTCGCGAGGCTGCGTAAGCGCCATCGCCACGTCTGTCGCCGGCGGCGCTTCCGTGATCGAAGGCGGAGGTGATGCCGGCTCTGGCTGTGCCGGCGTGAGAATCGCTGGCGCAGCTGTGGCCGTCGCCGATGTGGTTTCGCCGGCCGATTGGATCGTCTCGTCGATTTCCTGTGTTGGTGCCTGAGCCGGCGGGGAAACATTCTGCTTGAGTGGTGCCGGATTCAGCTCCGCTGATTCGACTCCGTCAAGTGTTTCGTTCACGAGGGAAGCATCGCCGATCGGCTCGACGACAGTACTTTGCGGCAGCGACTCAACGAGCGTCACGTTCCACCGAAAGGGTTCCTGCCGTATTGGAGTCGGAATGTGATGGAGGATCGGCCAGATCATGCTCAGAAGAAGTCCGTGGAGGAAAAACGAAAATCTCCATCCCTCGAGTTGATGCCGGTGAGCGGCTCTGGCCTGCATGACTACTCTCCTGATCGTCCCTGAACAAGGCGGGGTGTCGTATTCATCGGCGACACCCCGCCGCTGGCGCTCTAATTCAACGACTCGCCTGGATCGATGTGGCGGCGATCCCGTCCATTGAACGGTGTCGGCAGGAAGGGGAAGGCCGGCGCGATGCCGTTGGCCGTCTTGTTGCCGCCGACCGAGCCGATATTGAAATTCACTCCGTCCCCGAGGTTCGGAACCGCCGGATTCGTCAGAATCCCGGCCACGACACGCAATGCGACATCCGTCACGTCGTCGTTCGGTCGCCGTCCATTCGGCCAGCCGGCCTTGTCCGGAGTACCGTTCCCGTTCTCGTCGTGGGCGAGAGGCCCCAGCCGTTTCTGACTCGCCGGTGCCGTCGGCGGCACGCTCAGATCTACCCGCACGAAGTCCGCGAGGGTTTCGTTCGTTTTCCCTCCTCCACAGAGCGGTGGGCCCGGGCTGTAGCGCAGCAGGGCATTGATGAGATCTTCCCGATTGGTCGTCGGGAACGTGGTTCCGAACACGACGTTCAATGCCGTGGCGACTGCCGAGTTACAGTAGTACGTGACAAACTCGGCCTCTTCCTCCGCATCGGTCGCGTTCCATCGGTCCTTCGTGTCAGTCGGGATAATCAGCTCATTCACCAAGGGATTTCCCATCCTGGCCACTTGGACGAACCGGGATGAATTGTCCCGATCGCCGCTCTTCTTGATGACTGTGACTTTGGGACGGCTGGTCGAGGCATAGGCCCCGATGACCTTGTTGCCGTTCGCGCCCATGAGATCGCTAATCGGAATTTCCAAGGCAATGGTGTTGACGTTGAAACCGCTGAAGGTGTCTGCGGTGCCCGCTTGCGGTGCACCGACGATCGTCGCATCATTCGCATCATCGGCTGCGGAGAGAATCGGGGATATGTGGAGGTTCAAGGTGTCAAACGTTCCACCGAGGTCGATGTAGAACGTCTCATCCCGTTGACCGGCAAACACCCGGCCGCCGTTCTTTAAGGGGAAAATGCCCTTTGCCGCCAGCTGTTCATAGTTTGGCGTTGTTCGTGAGCCGACGTTCGACGGCACGGCGTACATCGTACCGGTCCCCAAGTCCCTCGACTGCTGGCCGAAGCGTGTCTCGGTTACGGTATAGCTCTGCCGGACGAGCAATCCCTCAGACCCTGCGCCGGTGAGCGCTGTGATCGGCGGGAGCGCGATATAGGCCAGCGGGAACACATTCCCTGGTTGCCGGATCTCGGTCTTGAAACGAATCTGATAAGTGATGTTGGCCGCGATGTTGTTCTTGTTGTTGTCGATGTGAATTTCATACAGGACATCGTCGGCGAAATTGAAGTAGTTGGGGCCGGACCCCGGCTCCTGGCCTGGGATCACATTCATGATCAGGATGGCCTTGTCGGGATCTTGCCAGCTCCGGAACATGTAGAAGTCGGTGATGTCTGCCGCAGGATCATTCGCGATCAACGGCGCTTCGCGATGGCTGGCGGCAAAGACCGGCGCCGTGATGAGCAGCGCCAGTATCGCCAATGTGAGTGATCGAATTTGCGTCAACATTGCTATCTCCTTATGAGCATGCCGCCGTCGAAGGCGGCGGTTGGTTACAGATCTGGTTTTTGCGGGGACGCAGGTTCTGCGTTGGCTTGGTTCACCTGCGCGACTTCTGCCGACGTCAGCTCGTCCGATTGCGGGATGCGCTGGTCGTCCGCTGCCGCGGCTGTTGGCCCACTGGACACAAGAGGCGGGTTGTCACTCCCGCTGCAGCCGGACAACAGGCCGACAACGAGCGCGAGACCCAAGGTTGACGGTACGGGCGTGTTCATACATACCTCCTCACAAAGATCATCGTGACCGGTTCATCTCTCCAACGGCAACGCCCGGATGGGACAGCGGTTTCAGGCCGCCTTATCCGAGTGGCCTGCCGATCATCAGCGCATCGAGGCTATCGGTTTTTCGACGATGTCGCTCTTCATCGGACCCAGCGCGCCGAGCAGTTCGTTCTTCTCGCGCTCCGGGACCTTGAACTTGTTGAGCGTAGTGACCAGATCGCCGACCAGCGCGTCAAAGTCGCTGCTGCTGACGCCCATGCCGGCGTGGGTGGCCTTCATGCTGCGGCCGGTGTAGGCGCAGGGACCACCGGAGGCCTGGCAGATCTGTTCCACCAGCAGCATCTTCAAGCGGGGAATGTCGGCGGTGGCGAACTTGCCGTTGATGCGGGTGTCGGCGGCGACGCGCCCGACGAAATCATCCACGACGGCGGTGATAGCCGGCTTGCCGCCCAAACGATCGTAGAGCGACTTGTCCGCCATGGACGGCTGTTTGGACATGGCGGAACCGGACGTCGAGTCCAGCGTATTGCAGCCTGTGACGCTGAGTATGAACCCGGCGATGATGAGTGGCGTGACGAATGTGGTCTTCATGGCCCTGCCCTCCTGTTGAATGAAATGGTGTGACTCTTCGGAACCCATGTTTCTTGCGAGTACTTGCCGGCGGCTTGTCTCACCCCACACTACGAGGGGTTTTTGCATTTGGATTTTTCACCTAATGAAGGCTTCTTGCGGTAGGATTCCAGCCGGTGCTATAGTAAAAATCTCGGACGCAATCCGAACAAATGGTCCAACTCATAAATCCGCTCTCCCCCATCCTTTCGTACAAGTCATTGGGAGAGACGCGATGTTGGTGATGTCTCTGGAAACGACGCGGCACGTCCACGAGCAAGAGTGGGGACAGCTGATTGCCCAGACCGCCCAGGGTAATCAGGCCGCGCTCGCCACGCTCTACGATCGCACCAGCCCCCAAGTCTACGGATTGATTTTCAAGATTCTCGACAATCGTGAAGCCGCGGAAGAAGTGACGCTGGACGTCTATACCCAGGTCTGGCGTCAGGCCCATACCTATGACGAAACACGAGGCACTCCGGGCGGCTGGCTGATGACGCTGGCCCGCACGAGGGCGATCGATCGGTTCCGGGCCGGGGCGGCTGAGCGGGGCCGGATTCAATCATTGGATGCCGTCGAATTTTTTGTGAGCGACGGCAAGACGCCGGAAGAGGATCTGGCAAGACAAGAACGCCGGCGGTATGTGCAGCAGGCGTTGGCGTTACTCACGGCGGAGCAGCGGGAAGCGATCGCGCTGGCCTACTTTTACGGACTGAGTCAGAGTGAGATTGCGGATAAACTGAAACTGCCTTTGGGGACGGTGAAAACACGCATGCGGCTGGGTATGATAAAGTTGCGCGAGGGGCTGGCGCCGTATAAAGAAGGACTCGCGTCATGAACGATAATGATCGGAGGGCGGAGATTCAGGAGCAGGCGGCCTTGTATGCGTTGGGGATGCTGGGGCCAGAGGAGGACGCGGCGTTTGAGCGATGCATGAGGATCGGCGCGGAGGTCCGAGCCTTCCAGTCCGTCGTCAGCCAATTGACTTTGGCGGTGAACCCGGTTCAGCCTCCTGCTTCGCTGAAAGAGCGGTTGTTGGCCCGCATCGGCGGCCATACGGACGTCACGTTCGATGCCGCTGGAGGATTGACGTTCGTCAAGTCTACAGAGGGAATCTGGCAGGAGATCGCGCCTGGAATTTTATCCAAGACGCTCTCCTTCGACCAGAAATCCCGTCGCGCGACGGCGCTCCTTCAGGTAGCTCCGGGCGCCCGGTACGCCCCCCACCGTCACACGGAAGCCGAAGAGTTTTATGTGCTCGAAGGCGGCTGCCGCTTCGAGGGCCGTGAGATGCGTGCCGGCGACTACCATCGCGCGGAGCCCGGGAGCGTCCATACCGATACGTCGTCCGATGACGGCTGTCTGCTGCTGGTGATTTTCTCGCCTCAGAACGAGATGCTGTCGTAACGCTGTTTCGATCGCCTGCGCCGCGCGTTTCTCCGCCGACGATCGCTCCGTCCTCTCCATTGCCGCCGCCGGAGCTTTTCGCCGGCCCTCACCGTCCCGTCGCATGAATCCAGACGGCTCATGGACTTCGTAGGAAGCTGGGAGGCGTGGATGCGTGGTTGATCGCACGTGTTATTGGTGCTATGATAATCACAATCGTGCTACCGATAAAGGGAGGCTCCCGTGAACCAGCTCGTACGATTCGGCGTGTCGCTAGACCAGCGGTTGCTGGACGCGTTCGATCGTCACATCGAACGGCGGAAGTACACCAACCGCTCGGAAGCGCTTCGCGATCTGATCCGCGACAACCTTGTCGGGCAGGAGTGGGATCTGAATAAGGAAACGGTCGGCACCATCACGTTCGTCTACGATCATCATGTGCGCGATCTGACGAGCAAGCTCACCGATATACAGCACGACCATCACGGAAAGATTCTGTCCGGCATGCATGTGCACTTGGACCACGATCATTGCCTGGAAGTGCTGGTGGTGAAGGGAAAAGGTTCGGAAATCAGGAAGATTGCCGACGCGCTGGTGAGCGTCAAAGGGGTGAAGCATGGGAAGCTCACCATGACCACGACCGGAAAGAGTCTGAGTTGAGCCTCGCGTGATTTCCCGGAAGGCTCTCGTGGCGGTGTGGTGTTGGACGGCGCTTATTCCTTCTCCCGCGTATGCCCATGATCCCGATGCACCGGAACTCGAAATACCGGAAGTCTCGGTGATCGGGGAGCGGCCGGTGGCGGCCTCTTCTCAGCAGTTCATTCCCGATAAAGAATATCTCCTTCAGCCTCAAGGCCGTCCGGCCCAGGTCCTGCGTTTGATTCCCGGATTTCTGGCCGTGGAACATTCCGGAGGCGCCGGGAAAGCGGACCAGTATTTCCTGCGTGGATTCGACGCCGATCATGGGACCGATGTCGCGTTTTTTGCCGACGGCATGCCGATCAATCTACGCTCTCATGGACATGGGCAGGGCTATACCGACCTTAATTTCATCATTCCCGAAACGATCGAAGGGCTGGATGTGAACAAGGGGGCCTATCTTCCCGAATACGGAGACTTTGCGACGGCGGGGGCCGTGAACTTTCGCACCCGCGATGTGGTGAAGGAAGGCGTGGTGCAACTGGCGGGCGGGCAGTTAAGCACCACTCGGAACCTCCTGATGTTCTCTCCGACGACGGAGAAGATTCGCACGCTCATCGCGGCAGAGGGCTATTACACCGACGGCCCGTTCCAAAACGACAACCGGTATTTTCGGAGCAACCTGTTTGGAAAGTTGACGACGAACCTCACCGGCCGGGATGAGCTCAGCATTACTGGGACCTATCACAAGGCCCAGTGGAATGCGTCCGGCGAAATTCCGTTGCGCGCCGTCAATGACGGTTCTCTCGATCGCTTCGGGGCGATCGATCCATCGGAAGGCGGTAAGACCACCAGGAGCACGGCGAAGCTAAAATATCACTACGACACGACGTCCGGCGGGCAGTTCTTCGCGAATGCCTACGCCCAGCACTATCAACTGGATTTGTATACCAACTTTACCTTCTTCCAGAACGATCCGGTCAACGGTGACGGGATTGTCCAGTCCGACCACCGCATCATGTACGGCGGCGATCTTGGCTACAAACAGCGGGGTGAGGTGTTCGGGTTGCCGGCCATCGGAACGATCGGCTTTCAAGCCAGGGTGGACGACATTCATGCCAAGCTTGGGACGCAGACGACGCGCGTGATGACCGGTACCACTACCGACACCGACATTCTGGAAGCTTCCTATGCCCCCTTCGTTAAAGCCGAAGTTCAGCCGACGAACTGGTTGCGGCTGGCGGGCGGTCTTCGGGGAGAGACCTTCACGTTTGATGTGCGTAACCGCTGTGCCACCTGTGCGGAACAGCCGGCGGGCCGGAAGAACTCGGGCGTCGTGCTGCCGAAAATAAATCTGATCCTGGGGCCCTGGGCAAGCACCGAGTTGTTTGCCAACTACGGTGAGGGCTATCACAGCAACGATGCGCGGTCGGCTGTGGCGCCAGGCTCCTCGCCGCTGGCGCGGGCCAGAAGCTATGAGGTGGGAGTGCGGTCGAAACCCTTCGGCGCCGATGGGTTGGAATTGATCGCGACCCTCTGGCGGCTGGATCTGAAATCTGAACTCGTCTTTGTCGGTGACGAAGGCACGACGGACATTCGCGGGGCGACCAGACGGGAAGGCGTGGAAGTCGCTGCGCGAGGGCAGGTGTGGGGGCCGCTGTATTTCAATGGGAGTGTGACCTGGACCAAGGCGGAATTCCGCAACGGCGATGCCATTTCCTTAGCCCCTGAAGTGACAGCGTATGGGGCGCTTCTCTTGAAGTGGCCGGAAGGCCTGACGTCGCAACTGCAAGCGACCTATCTCGGCGTGCGGCCGTTGATCGAAGACCGGAGCATCAAGTCGCCGGCCTGGATCGACTTCGACCTATCGGAGCGCTATCAGCTGCCGATCAAGCTGCCGCATGGTCGGATGGAGGCGTTCCTGTTCATCCAGAATCTGTTCAATACGAAATGGGAGCAGGCAACCTTCGCCTTCTCCTCTCAGTTGCGCAATGAAACGGCGTCCGTGACCGACATTCACTTTGTGCCGGGGAATCCGCGGACTTTCATGGGCGGTCTAGCCTGGTACTTTTAAATGCCTGCTGAAAACGTCTTCTCACGGCGTTCTCGGCTCGAAAGCATCCTCAACGTACCCCTGAGGGTACGCCTCCGGTGCTTTCGTCGCCTGCGGCCTTGTCAGAAGACGTTTTGAGCAGGCATATGAAGGTTGCAATGGGGATACGCCGAAACATTCTCTCGCAAGCATACTTCTCTCGTCCCACCGTTCAGGTCGCTCGGTCATTGATCGGCAAGTATCTCGTCCGGTTCATTGACGGGCGCGAGATCGCGGGAAAGATTATCGAAGTAGAAGCCTATGTCGGTCCACGCGATAAGGCCTGCCATGCGTCCAAAGGGAAAACGCAAAGAACCGAGGTGATGTTCGGTCCGGGCGGCATGGCCTATGTGTATCTTATCTATGGGATGTATCACTGTTTGAATGTCGTGACGGAGCGGGAAGAGTTTCCCGCGGCCGTGTTGATTCGGGCGATTGAAGTCGATGGAGTTTTGATCGACGGCCCGGGGCGGCTCTGCCGCGACTTGCAGATCGACCGGAGTTTGAACCGGATCGACCTGACGATTCAGGAGTCTCTCTGGTTTGAAGATCGAGGAGGCCGGATCACGCGCGGGCAGGTTGCGGCGCTTCCCAGAATCGGCGTCGACTATGCCGGTGAATGGGCTAAGAAGCCCTGGCGGTTTCGATTGCACCGGGCGGTGAATGCGAAGCCAAGGCGAGGCAAGGAGTAGGCATCAAGGAGGCGATGAAGCTTGTAGAGATAGGGGCCAAAATACAACGGGGCCGTCGTATTGCTACGACGACCCCGTTGTGTAGGCGATAACGGTTCGACTACTCGATCTTGCGATCCGCGCCGATCTTGGTGGCGGAGGTCACCGGCGGCGCAATCTGGATCTGGGGACCTTGCACCTTCGGGAGTCGTCCGGCTCCGGCGCTCTCGACGATCCGGTCATTGTCGGTCTTGGCCAGGTTCTGTTGGGCGCTCTTGATGGAGTCCGCGGACTTGAGCAGGGTCGCTTCGCCACGGGCATCGGACTGACCTGGGTCATTGGCCGTTGGTTGGCCATTGACGGGGCTGCCGCTGTTCTTCATCGGATAGCCCTCGTGCTTAGGGAGCAGCGCGGGGTTGGCGGAGGCCAACGACAACGTGAAAAGCACACCGGACAATGTCGCAATAGTGCCGAGTACGAGCTTCATACCCTACTCCTTTGAAAATGGTGACTAGAAAAAATACGTTTAAAAACAGTGAATTTCTTAGGCCGAATCAAGTGGGGGCGATCATAGCGATGGGGGGGTATCTCTGTCAAGCGAGAAAGCGAAGCCAAGATTCATGGTGCGGGGGGAACTATCCTACTGAAAGGAGTCGCCAGACCGGAGCAATGGCCATCTGCCGACGAGAAGAGTCGATAGCGGCTATGAGAGGCTAGGCCGTAGGGCGGCGCGCCGGTCGTCGTCCCCGCCCGCGGTGGCGGAAGGCCGGTCCGCGGCTCACGCCTGCGAGGCGAATCGTCAGCGTGGTGCCTTCGCCGGGGGCGCTGGCGATGGTAATCGATCCACCATGCTCTTCGATGATTTTTTTGACGGTCGCGAGACCCAGGCCGGTCCCGGAGCGCTTCGTGGTAAAGAACGGTTCGAAGACTTTGTCGAGAATTTCAGCCGGGATGGGGGCGCCGTCGTTCTTGATCAGAATCTGCACCTCAATGCCGCGGCCGGCGCGATGTTGGGTGACCTGAATATGTAGGTGGCCGCCGGGAGTCATGGCCTCGCCGGCATTCTTGAAGATACTCAGGAAGACCTGCTGGAGTTTCGCTTCATCGCCGCGCACCGGGGCGATCTGTGTCGCATAGTCTTTGGTGACCTGAATGCGAGTCACTTCTAAGTCGGTGCCCACCACCACCAACGCGCTCTCGAGCACTTCCGGAATGCGGCAGAGGCGCCGGTTCAGTTCAAGCGGTTTCGCGAAGTCGAGGATTTCGTTCAGGATGGCTTCGACCCGGATCAAATCGCGCATGGCGTTTTCGACGCGGGTTTGCGGGTCGAAATCAAGAATGCCTTCGGCCGTCACTTCTTCCAGCTGAGAACGGATGGCTCCGATCGGCTCCCGGATTTCAGTGGCGAGGAAGGCGCTGAACTCTCCGATGGCGGCCTGCCGTTCCTGTTTACGGATCACCGGTTCCAGGATTGTCGGCGCTGCCGCGGGGGCAACGGCGTTATCGGATCCGGCTTCGGGTTGGGCCACTTGGGCGGCCACCGGTGCCGGGGGCGCCTGAAGCAGGTCGGCCAGCTTGAGAATGATCGGCTCGAGTGTGCGAGCATCGGTGGTTTGGTACCGTCCGGCTTCTTTCGACCCGAGGGTCAGTGTTCCACCGACCTGTCCGCGGACAAAGAACGGGACCACGAGCGAGGAGACGAACCGGTCTTTGTAGAGATGCTTATGGTCGAGAAAACGCCCTTGAGTCGAGGCCAGGTCATGATCGACTCGTGGCTTCCGGTGCCTGACGGCCCATCCCGATGCCGAGCTGTCGAGGGTGAGACGGTGCCCGGCACGCATATCCTTTTTGCTGTCTTTCTCGCTCTTTTGATCGCCGGCTACGCCGAGCACTTCCATGCTGCCCGCCAGGGGATCGTAATAGCAGGCCCAGGCCCGGTCATATGTCGTGTATTGGCTCGCTTCTTCCAAAACCTTGACGATTTTTTCTTCCAACTCGGGCGTGAATTGCGCGGTCGGCGCGGTAAACATCTCGGACACCGCCGGTGCGGCCGGCGCCGGCTCGCGCGACACATAGGGGCGGCTCAGCACCATATTCATATCGAACAGGCCTTCGCGTTCCAGGGCTTTGGTAATGTCGTCGCCGGCCTGTTCGATCAGGCCTTTTTCCTTCTTGGCGAAGGTGGCGTTTTCCTTTCGCGCGATGATCAGAAAGCCGTAGGTGCGCTGGCGGTGGCGGAGCGGCATGCCGAGCAGCGATTTGGCTCCGGGCGTAATGAGGCGCAGGCGGACGGTGCGGCCGGCATCCTGGTCTTGCGGCGCGGTCTGGACCGCCGCAGCCTGGGTCGAGAGCGTCCGCAGGATGGCCTGCACATCGCGAGGAGTAAAGCCGCGGGACGCATGGCCGACGAGCGGCCCCTGCGCCTGGTGGAAAATGGCGGCGAGCGCCGAATCCGTCCCCAATTCATTCAGGGCGGTATTCAACGTCCGTTGTAAATGGGTTTCAGCGTTCTGTTTCGATTGCGGCGCAGGCATGGTCATGGATAGCGTTCTCGATTAAGGGAGTGCATTCTAGCAACGATGGAGGGGTGATGCAATGACACGGGCGTGGATACTTTACTCTGGATTGATAATTTTCGGCGCGCGGCGGTCGACGATGACCTGCTCGACCGGCGGCGGTTCGAGTCGCCGCATGTTCAGGATGCCGGTGACGATGCTGATGACCAGCGCGCCCCCGACGGCGGGCCAAAATCCCGACACCGTAAAATCTTTTACGAGATAGGCGGTGAATTCCAGCAGCAGGGCGTTCACGATCACGAGGAACAGCCCCAGCGACAGGACGATCAGCGGAAGCGTGAGAACCAGGAGGATCGGCCGCAGGATGAGATTCAGAAAGGTCAGCACCAGGACGGCGGCCACGCCTGCCGTCAGGGTCGAGGCTTCGATGCCGGGCACGATGGCTACGGCCAGAAAGACGGCAACGCCGGTCGTCACTATCCGGGTGAGCGCGGCCCGCAGCCCTCCGTGGAAGGGTGAGGCCTGCGCAAAGCGGGAGATCCGAATCCTTTCCATGTCGGCGGGCTCTCTATTGCGCAGCAGGCGCCTGCGGGGCGGCCGCCGCCGCTTTCTTCGCCGCGGAGTAATGCACCTCTGCCGCCGTCAACGTATTCTTTTCCATCGTCGCTTCGATCACCACGCGATCGCCGATGGTCGGCGGCTCGGCCGACGACGGATCGCCCTTTGCCTTGAAGTGGGTCTGCTTGGCCAGCATCACGGTGACCATAGCGCCCGTGGGCGTTTTGACTTCGATATGGGTGCCGTCGATCGCGGTGACGGTGCCCAGCACATGATGGCCTGAGCCGTGGGCCCAAGCGGCGGAAGAGGTCAGGACGAGTGCGCAGGCCAAGAAGAAATGTCGAATCATGGTAGGTCCCAGCTCCTGATGAAAAGAATTAGTGATGATGACCGGTTTCTGACGGACTTGCCGCTGAATCGTCTCCCTGGAGGAATTTGTCGAACGCCGCTTCCTCGTCAGACGCATGTTTCGACTTGGGATTGAGCGACTTCATCGTGCCCAATTCCTGAGGCGTGAGTTTCGGCAAATGGCGAATGAAATGCACGAGTTTCCAACTGTCGAGATCCTGTTCCGGATCGCCTTCGCCCCAGGCCGGCATGGCCGTAAAACGAATGCCATTATGAATCACCCAGAAAAGTTCGCCGTCCGACATGGTCTGGGTCGGTGATTCGCGCAGATCCGGCGCTTTGGGATAGACATTTTTCCCGATCGGCGTTTGGCCGCTGCCGTTGTTCGCGTGGCAGGTGGCGCAGTGATCGGCAAAGTGCGCCAATCCATCTTGCAGCACCTCCGGAGTCACCGGCACGGGATTGGGTTTATTGCGATGTTCAAGCGGGATTGCCAGATAGCGGACCTGCCGGGCCATGAACACTTCGAGCGCATGGGGCTCGGCTTTGGCGCTGAACCCGGTCGTGAACGACTGATAGCCGAACCAGCCCAGCAACGCCAGAGTCCCGATGATGCCGATGACCAGTATGGTGATGAGTTTTGCGCGCATCAGCTTCTCCGTTCGTTCACTATACAAAGTCTCGCCGGTCAATGCTACTGCCCGGGCTTGTGATCGGGAGCGGTGGTCGGGTGATAGAGCAGTCGGATTAGGAGCAAGACGGTGACCGGGACATACATCAGGGTGCCGGTCATGCCGAGCAGATCTTCCCCGATCCAGAAGGTCACGCAAAGATTGAAAGCCAATACCCCATAGTAGAGGCCCACGCCTAGGAGGAGGCGAGGAGTTGCAGACAGGAGTTCGATCGCGCCGAGAGACGGGAGACGACGATCAAGCGGGAAATAGATCGACAGCGAAATCAGCCCGACGACGGCCCATCCGACATAGTTGGCGAAGGGAACGCCGAAATGCCAGCCGGGATCGGGGTAGTAGTAGATTTTCCCGAGGAACCAGCGATCACCGCGGAGCGCGACTGGATCGATGACCATGTCGATAAAAGCGAACAGAAACGCGGTGAGAAGCAGGGCGGTCCAGCCGGTTCGCGCATCGCGGTCAAGTCGTAATGGGGCCAACCAAGTCGGCGCCACGGGTTCACTCGTTTTCGGGAGTAGGAAGCACAGGGTCAGGCAATAGGCCGCGTAGAGCAGAAAACTGAACGAGATTGAATCCATGAAGGGGATATTGGAGAAATACAACTCCTGGCCGACGGTCGAACCGTTGTAGTGGTACCAGCCGAACGGGATGCCTGTGCGCGTCGAGGAGAATTCACAGACGAAAGCCGTGGCCCAACTGATCAGCCAGAAGCGCCAGGTGCGAGGCCAGCCAATCAGCTGGATCGCGGAAAAGAGAAAGGCCGCCAGGAAGACGAACACATAGGGACGAAAGATGATGGTCTTAATAAGGAGGAGGGGGAAATCCATCAGAAGTGTGATGAGTGATGAGTGATGGGTGATGGGCAAGCAGCGAGACAAAAGTGCGCAGAACCTGGCCATGATTTCCTGGACGGGCTTTCCCTAAACTGATCACGCATCACGCGTCACCCATCACAGTCTTTAAGCGTAGCCGTGGTCTTTGAACCATCGCACCGCTTTTTCGAGCGCGACTTCCGGCGGTGTTTGCGGGATCCCGAGTTCGCGGATGGCCTTGCTGCAATCGTAGTGCATCTTGTATTTGGCCATCTTCACGCCCTCCAGCGGAATGCGCGGGGGGATGCCGGTGATCCAGGAGAAGGCCAGGTTCAGATAGGCGAGGGGCAAAATGAGTTCGCGCGGAAGTTTCACCGACGGCATTGCGACGCCGGTCAAGCGGCTCAAGATCTCGAAGATATCCCGCAGCATCAGATTTTTCGTGCCGAGAATATAGCGTTCGCCGATACGTCCCTTCTGCATGGCGAGCAGGTGTCCGGCGGCCACGTCGTCGACATCGACGATATTCATACCCGTTTCAATATAGGCCGGCATACGGCCTTTCATGAACTCGACGATCATTTGTCCAGTGGGGGTCGGCTTCACATCGCCTTCGCCGACCGGCGCGCTGGGATTCACGATCACGACCGGCAGCCCCTGCTTCGCCAGTTTCAGGACCTCCTGCTCAGCCAGGTACTTCGACTGTTTGTAGTGGCCGGCCATTTGTTCGAGTGACACCGGGGTTTCTTCGGTGCCTAGTCCTCCATCCGGTGGTAACCCGATTGCGCCGATGGTGCTGCAATAGACGATGCGTTCCGTGCCGACGTCCCGCGCGGCTTCCAGCAGATTTTTCGTGCCGGTCACGTTCACATCATAAAAGATCGACGGGTTTCTCGCCCATAAGGCGTAGTGTGCGGCCACATGATAGAGCTGCCGGCATCCGGCGAGCGCCTTGCGCAGCGATTCCTTGTCGCGCAGATCGCCGTAGGCGCCGTCGATCTTACACTGCTGCAGATTGGTGAAGTCGCTGTCGCGGCGGGCCAGCACGCGAACGTCCATGCCGGTCTTGATCAGCGCGCGAACAACCGCTGAGCCGACAAATCCGGTGGCGCCGGTGACGAGAGCCTTCATAAGGAAGTGATGCGTAATGCGTGATGTGTAATGTGTTGGAAAATTAGGCTGGCGCGCAACGTCATTTCACTCGTCACCCATCACGGATCACTCATCACATCAGTTTTTGCGCGAGGTAATATACCGCGCGATTTCACGAAGCGGATCGGCCGACGGACCGAAGGATGACAAGCGATTGATCGCGCGGGCGACGCAGTCGTCCGCCAGTTTCTTCGCGCCGTCCACGCCGTAAAACGTGGGGTAGGTTTTCTTGCCGCGTTCGGCGTCCGTGTTGGGGTTTTTGCCGAGTTCTTCGCGCGTGCCGGTCACGTTCAAGACATCGTCGGCGATCTGGAAGGCCAGGCCGATGTCTTCCGCGTAGCCGGTCATCTCGTCGAGTTGGCGGTCGCTGGCGCCTGCGGCAATCGCGCCCATGCGCACCGCGGCGCGAATCAACATGCCGGTCTTGTGTTTGTGAATGTTTTGGAGCGTCGGCAGATCGATGTCTTTGTTCTCGGCCTGGATATCGAACACCTGGCCGCCGACCATGCCCATGTTGCCGGAGCCGTAGGCCAACTCTTGAATCAATCGGACCTGCCGGACTGGATCGCAGCCCTTCATCAGATCGGGCCGGCTGCAGAGATCGAACGCCATGGTCAGCAGCGCATCGCCTGCGAGGATCGCCATCGCTTCGCCGTAGACTTTGTGGTTCGTCGGTTTGCCGCGGCGGAAATCGTCGTTATCCATCGAGGGCAAATCGTCGTGAATCAGCGAATAGGTGTGGATGAATTCCAGCGAGCAGGCGACGGCCATCAGTCCGGGTGGCGTCGTCCCCAAGGCTTCCGCCGCAGCAATCGTCAGAATCGGCCGCCCCCGCTTGCCCCCCGCCATGAGGCTATAGCGCATGCTCTCGTGCAACGTCGTCGGCGGCGTCGTAGCCGGGGGGCTCACTTCATCCAGGAAGCGATCCACTGCGATCCGCTTTTGTTCGAGATAGTCCTTAATGTTCATGGAGATAAAAAGAGGTTTGTCACGACCGGCTCTGTATTTTTCGGAGAGTAACAAAAGGCCTAGGGGGTGTCAAACGAGGAAAAGGGTCGATCACTCGTGATTGCTTCTGCGCTCCCTGAGCGCGCACCTGAGATAATCGGACATTGAAATCGAGGGCGGTGCTCGCTCAATAGGCGCGGTGGAATCAATCACGAGTGCCGATCCGAGAGAGAAGGGGAGAATGGGGAGACGTGAAGAATCCTGAATATTGGGTCACCCGAGTGACGATTATACAGGCTAGTCATCGCTTGTTTTTCCTCTGACCGCTTCGCTATACTCCCACCCCTATGAGCATCAGAAAAGGCGGCGGAGATTGGGCGCCGATGCTGCTGGGGATCGAACCCCGGCATTGCAAGGTCTGCAAGGAAGGGCTCTACCGGAATAAGACGTTCTTTTCCGGCGGCTGGTCCCGGTGCGCCTCCTGCGATGAGTTTGTCCACTATAGTTGTCTTGCCAGCGGCAAGGTGTCGTTTCTGAAAGCCCGCCCGCGCGTGTGCAAGGCCTGCCGCGCGGCTCAAGAGGGCATCCCCTCTCCTTCGCCCGTGAAGGACGAGACTCCGGCTGCCGTCGGGTCGTGACCTCCAATTCTCCGTCGAATCAAGCTCCGTCCGGCACCGATTGGCACGCCTATTTTTCTGAAGCGATCCGGTTGGCGCTGGCCCCGCTGGTCCTGCTCTTCGCTGGGTTCTTTACCTCTAATTTCATCATCAGCGGTCAGTATACCTGGCCGCGGACAAGCCGCACGCTGGCGCTGACGCTGACGGTGCTGATCCTTTCCTATGAGTTTGTCTACAAAGAACAGCTTGCGCGCCAGGCGTCCCCGGACCGGGCGAAATCCGTGGTGTTCTACTCCTGCATCATCCCGTACCTTGTAGGCGTGCTCGTGATGTTCGCCTTGTGGAAGCTGTAGCGAGCCACACTGCAAAGGATGGACAATGGCTCAGGTCATTCGAAGCGGCGCCTTTCTTCAGCAATGCTGGTCGGTCCATCCGCTTTGTGTCATGGTGAAACGGATCGCCGATGAGCGCACGGTTGTGCTGCTGTGCAGCTCCTGCCGGTCCGCGCATCATTTGCACTGCGGTTCTGTGACGGTTCAGGCATCGGCGATGCAGAGCCAGCCGGAAGAACCGGCTTCTGCTGTGGCGGATGAAGCCGAGGGGTTGACGAAACTCGCCAACTGTATCATCGCCCATCGACCGGCCCTGTCGTTGCGCGAGATGGATGTGTTTGAAGACCGGGTGCTGATCCGCTGCGCCGATTGCCGGTACCGCTACGATCTGGCGGTCTCGCAGTTTGAAATGCGTCAGAAATAACCCATCACCATTCACTGCTCCGCCGTGTTCTCTACGCATGACTGTTCCGTTGGTATTTACCGATGAAGAAGCGGCGCTTCTGGCGGATGCGCAGTTCTTTCGCAAGAAAGAGCGGATCTCGGCCAAGGTGCGGGCGTTGCTTGATGCCTTAGGTGGCCGGGCAGGAATCGGAACAGTCGCTGGCCCCGACCTGGGTCGGGAGCCCTTTCGATCGATGCCGCCTATTGTGACGGCTTGATAGCCCGGTGTTTCGGGAATTGTCTCCGGGTGCCAACTTGGGTAGACTGGGCCAGCGTCGGCGCAACATATGTTTAGCGTGAGGAGGCGTCCGTGAAATCAATGATGCTGCGACAAGTGATGGGGGTGAGTCTGGTCGGGGTTATGGCCGTGATGGCCGGATGCGTGGGGAAGGGAGAGACGCGCTATCTTGACGTCAGGACGCCGACGGCCGCGGCTCCGTCTCCCGAGCAAGAGCCGGTCAAGATTGTGATTGAACCGTTTGAAGATCGCCGTGATGACAAGACGCGGGTGGGACAGCGGACGCATCTCTGGGGCGGCATGACGGTGTTCAATGTGGCCGGGGAGCGCCCGGGAGAAGTAATTGCCGAGGCCCTGGCGGATCGTCTGAAGAATCGCGGCTGGCGGGGACGCCCCTGGAAGGTGCAAGTCGGCCGGAGTGTGGATGCCCCGGATGCCGACATTATTATCAGTGGCCAGGTGTCTGAATTCTCGGCAACGGCCAAGAGCCGGGTGTTTTCGACCGTGATCAATGCCAGTAACAAGTTCAGCATTCTGGCGCGTAATGTAGGGGATACCAGTACGACGATTCGAAGTGTCGAAGGCGCGCAACGGACTACGGTCTTCTGGTTTGCCGAGGAAGATGTGCAGGAACTCTTGGCGGCGACTTTGAAAGACGGCATCGACCGGTTTATTGCGGATACGATGGTGGCAGACCGGGCCTTACGACCTGCTCATTAAGTGCTGCGGTGACGAGGGAGACTCCGAAGAGTGCGTGAGCGGCGCTGGGAAACGACGACTCCGCTGACGTTCAGCCAGGTTCTGGCGGTCGGAGAACGGCTGGCCGCGTTGGATCTCAAACCGGCGGTGCCCGCGCAGGACGTGATTTGTTACGTCGAGGAGTGGACCGTGTCCGCGCCCGATGAATTCGATCAGCTCGACCCCTGGGCCACGGAAGACGTCACGCTCGTGCATGTGCGCGAGGGCTGGCGGGGCGACTTCTTCCTGCTGGCCGGGGCCTACCATACGGCTTTTCTACGTTAT
The DNA here is from genome assembly GCA_964635345.1 of uncultured Nitrospira sp. GTDB lineage: Bacteria > Nitrospirota > Nitrospiria > Nitrospirales > Nitrospiraceae > Nitrospira_D. The sequence goes on along the minus strand of CAZWOX010000011.1, from coordinate 10,626 downwards.
CAGGACGTCGGTACCTACTGTTCGGTGAGCCATCCCTGGCGCATCCGCGAGCCGTTGAGGCGGCACGAGCCACGCAGCATGTTCTGGCTGGGGTTCCGGCATGCCCATTCCTTCCTGCGCATCCGCCTGCAGACGACGGAGGTGGTCACGCCGGGTGAAACGCGCGCCGACGGCGACCGTGCGGAATGGCTGGACGAACGGCGGGCCGCTTTTCTCGACGCCATCACGATTCTGGAACTGCCCATCGAAACGCTGATCGAGAAGGAACAAGTCATCTTGCGTCCGGCCGATCCGACGACACCCTTCTTTTGTTCCTGGCCCGACGCGTTCGGTCCCTGCCAGTTTGAATACAACACGACCGACGCCTACGAGTTTCTTGTGCCGGCCAGCAAGCTGGCGGCAACCTTTACTCCGGAACCGGCCGGCGTCCGGGCCTACCTGACGGGATTTTCCGAAGAGGCGCTGACCGATTTCGCGGCTATCGAGCCGGGCGTCCGCTTTGCCTATCGCTGTTCAGTCCACTGTCCCTTGGATGAGTTGCCGGAAGTGTTGGAAGCGATCCAGCCGGCCGGTCGTTTGTACGCTACGCTCTGTGAATTCCAAACGCAGGCGGTGTTGCCGGAAGGGGACGATGCCTCGGCGATCATCGGCATCGTCGGCCTGAACGGGCAATTCCAGATCGAGGCTCGCCTGAACCGGGCTCCGCTCAAGGAAGAGGCCATGGGGCCATGGTTGGAGCGGTTAATCGGACATCCGGTGGCCTACGTCCCCCTACCGGCCTTTGTTTAAACAACCTGTGATATGTGATCAGTGATGCGTGATGGGTGCGACCTGAGACCGAATCAGTATTTTCGTTGAACAATCTTTCGGGATTTCGCACAGTGTTGGCATGAGCCCGCTCGCGAAAGTCCAGTCTCTGCTCACCAAGCCCTTCATGCCGGCGGTGTTTTTTCTGTCCGGTGTGACCTACGACACCCTGACGCTCACGCGCATCGACCGTCTGCAAGACAATCTGTTGTTGCTGATCTATTTGCTGCTCCTGGGCGTACTCATCGTCCTGACCGGCCGGTTGGGGATCGAGCCGCCGCCTGATCGGGAGCACTTGGCTTCGCTCTCGCCGTTCGGCCGGTGGGTGCTTCATGCCAGACCCTATTATCCGATGGCGGTGCAGTTTCTTCTGGGCGGGCTGTTCAGCGCCTATGCGATCTTTTATTCCCGCAGCGCAACCCTGACGAGCAGCGCGATCTTCTTTGCTCTGTTGATTCTGCTGCTGGTCGGAAACGAGTTTCTGCGCGATCGGCTCTCCAGCCTGCGCCTGTTGATCAGCCTCTATGCGCTGGTGTGCTTCGCCTTTTTCACGTTCTTTCTCCCGGTCATGACCGGGCTGATGAACGCGGCCATATTTCTCGCGGGTGCCGGATTGACGGCGGCGGTCACTTTTCGGGTCGTGCATTTGATTTATCGCAACAATCCGGATCGCTCCAAACGCGAAGCGGTCGGTGTGACGGCTCCGGCCTTCGGGCTCATTGCGCTGCTGGTGGGATTTTACTTCCTGAACTGGATTCCGCCGGTCCCGCTCTCGATGAAGTTCGGCGGCATCTATCGCGAAGTGCAGCGGCAGGGCGATCACTTTCTTCTGACCTACGATCGCAAATGGTACGAAGTTTGGAAACGGTCGGAGAATCCCTTCCCCGCCGACGAGCCGATCTATTGCTTTACCGCCGTCTTCGCGCCGGTGGCGCTGGATACGACCGTCTATCACCATTGGTATTTCCGCCCGAACAGCAGCAAGCCCTTCACCCATGCCGACAAGATTCCCATCAAAATTTCCGGCGGCCGCGAAGGCGGCTATCGGGCCTATTCCTTCAAACAGCGCCTCGATCCCGGCGACTGGCGCGTGGACGTCGAAACAGAAGACGGCCGCATCGTGGGCCGCGTGTCTGTTCGAGTCGAACAACGGAATGAACAACCGACTGCATTGAAGACGCTGTCTTATTGATGAAATGTCTGAGTGGCCTGAAGCTGCTTGAAGAGCGAGAAGGAGAGGGGCGGCCAGCCCAGAAGGGCGACCGCGTCGTCTATAACGCGCGGATCTTCCTGAACCAGGGTGACGAAGTCCCTCTCAACGCCATCCAGGCCAAGCAGGTTCCCAAGGAGATGATCCGGGTCGTCGATGGCGTCACGTTCATCGACCACAGGATCGTACTTGGGCAGCGCCAGACTATCGCCGGGATCGAGCATGCGCTCATGGGTATGAAACCCGGCGGCTATCGGAAAGTCCGCATCAGCCCGCATCTGGCCTATCGAGAGAAGGGGATTCCGGATCTGATTCCCGCCGATGCGGTGCTGGTTGTGGAGATATGGCTACGCGATGTTGTTGGATGGAACTGACTTAGAATTGTCGTATGGATAATTGTTGAGGTAAATATGCGAATACGTCGCTTCCCTTGATCTCCAACTGCCTGTCGGCCCTAGCATGCGGCATGCCAATCCACCGCTTCGCTGAATGGGCAAATTAGGAAGCCGATTGCAAGGGAACGGCGAGTTCGTTAGACTCTCACCATGGCCACAGTAACGCATCCCCACATCGTCAGTGATCCCACAGTCTGCGGGGGCAGCCCGCGGATCGAGGGCACTCGTATCACGGTCAGAACGGTTGTCATCGCCACGTTGCTGCATGGACAGACCCCTGAGCAACTCCTTCAGCACTATCCACACCTCTCCCTGGCAGTGATTCACGACGCGCTCTCCTATTACTACGATCATCGTGAGGCGATGGACCGAGAAATCGCTGAACATGAGGCACTCGATCCCGGCCTTAACGCCAAGCCAGCTCGGTGAGGCTCTACCTCGACGAATCGGTCTCAGTTGCGCTCGCTGCGGTGCTTCGCCAGCATGGCGTGGATTGCCTCACGGCCAGAGATGCGGGCAACTTGGGCGCCGATGACGAATCCCAACTCTTGTTTGCCACGCAGCAGGACCGGATCATCCTTACGCATGATACGAAAGACTTCCTGCGCCTGGCTTCGATGTGGGCAGCAGCGGGACGGAGCCACGCAGGAATTCTCCTCGTTCATCAGATGACGCTGCCGGTCCTCCTTCTTCGCTTCCGAGCGTTTCAAATCCGTTATCAGCAGACTGAATTCGTCAACCAAGTCCTGTGGCTCCCTCCGTCGCTTGAGGAAAAATGAGCAGAGCAAGATTAGATCCTTGTCCTTCCAGTCCCAATTGCGTGTCCACGCGAGCCACGGATGACAGCCATGCCATTGCGCCGTTCCGCCGCGATCCAGAACTAGGGTTTGCGCTTGAGGTGTTGAAGAAAGGTCGTCACTGAGACGATCTCGACCGATTCGATTTTGTGAAGCGAGAGGAGATCATCATCACCGCTCACGAGCCAACGGACTCCGGCTTGTTTCGCGCAGGCAATGAATTTCAGATCGTCAGGATCTCGCAAGGTTGGCACGGTGACGGGTTTCGTTCGGACTGTATCGACAAACGGCAACAGGTCGTCTTCGATCAGGCTGCGGATCTCGGCGTCCGTCAGTTTGAACTTCGGATAGGCCAGGACACGCAGGTATTCTTCGAGAACCTCAGCAGAGAGCACCGGCTGCAGACGACCGGCTTGCCAGGCGGGAACGAGTTGGGAAGGAGGACCACTGAAGAGCAAGGCCGACACGATGACATTCGTGTCGAGGACGGCCCGGATCACCGCCGCTGACTCCCCCGTCCTCTGGCCCACTGAATGGCCTGATCGATGTCGGAGGGTTTAATGCCGAGGCCACGGATTTTCTGACGGACGGACGCCAGGCGGCTGCCGTGCTCCGCCACTGTGACCGGGCGCAACACCACATTTCCTTCTCGCAGGGATATGTCGAAATAGTCGGTGTCCGGTATTTCTTCCAGAATCTTCTTCGGCAAGGTCACTTGGTTTTTTGAAGTCTTTTTGGCTAGCATGGGCGGCGCCTCCTCAGCGCAAAGATATCGTACTTCCTTACTGTAAGGCAATTCACCGGGCTTCTTATGAAAACTCTCGCGCCCTGTCCCTCCAGTCCCAATTGCGTGTCTACCCAGGCTACGGATGAGGGGTATGCCATTGAGCCGTTTCGTTACCGCAAGTCGAAGGCTGAAGCGAAGGAGTCGTTAAAGGAGATCGTTCGGACCATGCCCCGCACCAAGCTTGTCGAGGAAGACGAGTCCTACCTGCACTACGAATTCACCAGTCTGCTGCTCAGGTTTGTCGATGATGTGGAGTTTCTCTTCGACGACGAGAGCAAGACCATTCACTTTCGTTCGGCCTCACGCACCGGCTACGGCGATCTCGGCGTCAACCGGAAGCGGATGGAAGAGATTCGCTCCCTCGTCAGCGACAAACTTTAGCGTTATTCGGTAATTTTCTTGGGAGTTGTCCGCCTGCTTGCTATGCTTTCAGGGCAGGAGGGCTGATGCTATGGGGTTCAAACGAAAAGGGTCACGTGTCGAGGTGAGTCGTGCCGGCCGCTTGCAGCGAGGGTCGCTCTCGGTGCCGTGCAAGGTGCTGGATGTCAGCGAGACCGGCGTGAAAATTGAGAGCCGTCTCTTCGTGAAGAACGGTGATGCGCTTCAGCTGGTGATCGACTTTGAGCAGGGGAAAACATTGGCGTGCGGGCTACAGGTCGTCCATGTGCGGTCCCCGAAGTTCGGCGCGACGATTTCGTCGATCGGTCCCGAGGATCGTGAGCGACTGGCCCATATCCTCGACGACCATGTGCAGAATAGTTTTTCCCGCCGGTAGAGGCTGAACCCTACAACTTGCGGCAGGTTGCCGCGGGGGTGAGTTCCGCTTCGGACAATTCCAGCTTCGAGAGATAGGCCCAGCCCATCAGGTAGCCCAGGTGCCGGTAGGCTTCGAACTCTTCCAGCTCATACCACTGAAACACTGTGCTCGTCTGAGGGAACTCCTTTCCCTCCGGCGCCTCCACGATCTTCGTCACCTTCTTGATGGCCAGCTGCGCCCGCTCGCGGGCCTGGTCGTCGCTGATCATTGCAAGCAGCCGATTTCCATCCAGATGGGTCGGATTCGTCGGCGGGCTCGTGAGTGGCGCTTCGGCCGATGGGCGGCCGCTTTCCGGATCGGCGCTGACGAAGATCTTGCCTGGCGCGGCCAACGACGGGTTCTTCTTGAACAGGGTCGGGTTGTAGGCGTAGGGCTTCAGGTAGTGAATGATGCTCGGGGCGCCGTCAGGGCGCAGGACCCAGAAGCGCCGGTACCAGACGATCTCATGTTCTTCCGGTATCTCGCCGCACCATTCGACGCCCTCGCCGAAGTAGCTCTTCATCCGCTTCTGTAAATTGTGCAGGTAGTCGTATTGCCAGGTGGTGTCCAGCGTGGCATCGCCGACGATGATGTGGCTGACTTGGCGGCGCAAGAGGGTCTGCACGCCCAGGTTGTCGTAGAACGACCCGTCGGTGATCTCGATCCACCGGCTTTTGGTATCCGGCCAGATCCGCTGAATGGTCATCATCAGGAAGTAGTCCCAGACGGTGGTGACGGGGGTATTGAACCGGCGGGCGTAGTTCCAAGTCTGAAATTCGTTGTTGATGTTGAAGGGAGCGGTGCTGAACCGGAGCAGGAGCCGCGCGATGTCGTTCCGGTACCATTCCTCGACCAGACTGTCCAGATCCAGCCCCGCGCCGGAGGTAGTCATGGCTTGCGAGAGCCGTACGCAGACATCCGACCTGATCCGTTCCGGTCTCGGCTTGTGGCAGGTGCCGTCGGTCAGATCCTCTACGACGACTTTCCTCGGATTGAACCAGGCCGGTTTACCCTCCTCGGTCTGGGCTTCGACGACGGGCAGGCCGAATCCGGCGCTCTGGATATAGCCGAGGCCGTCGGATCCGGTGTAGTCGCGGGTAAATTCGAAGTTGTAGTTATCTCGATAGGGCCGGTTGGTCTCGCCGTCAAAGGCGCGGGGTCGGCCCCGATTCACCAGGTTGCCGTTGATGATCAGATACGGCGCGTCGGCGTCCTTTCGATTCAGCCGGACCAGAGGGATCTCCTGCTTCCCGCGCAGATACGTGAGCTGGATGCGATCTTCATAGGGCGTAAACAAGTGCAGCTCGTTCCCGATCTCCGGCGGGGTTTTGATGTGCAGGATCAAATCCCACATGTAATAGGGAATGAGCCGCCACAGATAGCCCCACATGAGTTTCGGTCCTTCCCAGAATCCGCCCTCTTTGATGAATCCCGAGTGGTGGCGCAGGTGGGCGACGAAATCGTTGTGTGGGTCGAGGAGCTTGCCTTGATCCATCGTCTGGACCAGATTGCCATAGGCATCGTCTTGCTCCTGGCCCAGATGAGCCAGCATCCAGCCCGCGATGTAGGATCCGCCTGAGACGGTGCTCAGGTAGTCGAACTCGGGCAGTCGCTGCATGTCGTGGAGCGATTGCAACAGGCCCAGATGAAAGGTGGCGGAGCGGATGCCGCCGCCGGAGAAGGCCAGGCCGGTGAGGTGCCGGGGCACCTGCATGACCATCGGCGCATGATCGGCGACGCCGTTGGACTCGTCGTTGGCGACGGTCTGCCGGCGCTGTTCGATATAGGCGTACTCCTCCTGATAATCCTGAACCAGGGTTCCGGGTTGATAGGTGAAGGCTCGTTGGCGGATGTCATAGGTCGTCGTTGGAACGGTTTGGCAGGCTGAAAGGCTCACAGTGAGGAGAAGGCTTGCCCAGAGCCAGTGAGAGGGGCGCCGATGGTGCGTGGGGATGATCACAGCCGGCACTCTAGCGAAATCCCGGAAGTGAAGAAAGGGGCGCGAGTGATTCCACTTAAGCTTCGGGGAGTAGCGACCGAGAGGGAGTTTAGTGTTTGACCGGTGGGAGCTTCGGGCCCAGCCTGGTCGTGTGCTGGAAGACGCATTTCGGACAGGTGTAGTGAACGAACTGCGCGCCGCCGACCAGGCGCTTCTTCATCGGCACCTTGCACCAGGTGCAGAGCCGGTCCGGGAGCGCGGCTGCGGATGCGGTCGGAGTCGAGGGGGTGCTCATCGTGGGGCGCATTGTCACCGAGGGGTGTGAACCTTGTCAACCGACTTGGAACGTCCCGGGTGGCCCGAGCTAAAAAAAAGTTTTCGCGCTGCGTCTCACTGAAAAAACTTCATGGTATAGTGCGAAAAAATGCGCCGCGCGCCTCTTTACTCTCTAACAGAAAGGTCTCCACCCATGAGCATCTCGGCTGGTTCCGAGTCGTCGATCTTACCAACCGGCACCCCTGCCGCCGCTTCGCTTCCCGTCCAAGACATGGTGGGAGCCGGCAAAGCCTGGGGACTCTGCACCGCAGTTGACCTCCAAGATTGCAACCCCGACCTCATCCGCGATGCCGACCATATCAAGCGTTACGTCGTTGAGCTGTGCGAGCTCATCGAGATGAAGCGCTTCGGCGCGTGCCAGGTCGTGAATTTCGGCGAAGGTCGTGTGGCCGGCTACTCCATGGTGCAGCTGATCTCGACCTCGTTGATCAGCGGCCATTTTGCCAACGACACCAACAACGCGTACCTCGACATCTTCAGTTGCAAGGGTTATGACCCAGCGGTCGTCGAAGCCTTCTCGAAGGAGTTCTTCGGCGCGCGCCGGAGTATGGCAACCGCCACGCTTCGGTATTAGTCGCACGCTGTGTCACCCAGGGATGGGGGCCACGCGCGTGGCCCCCATTGCCGTCACCTACGATACTCCGTCTATCGATCTATGAAACCCACGTCTGTTGCCGAGTTCTTCCAGTCCCTGACGGCTTCGCTAGACCGGGATGCTGCCGAAGATGTCACCGTGGTCTATCAGTTCGATCTGAGCGGGACCCAGGGCGGGCAGTATTCCGTTCAAGTTGGGGACGGGGCTTGTACTGTGCAGCAGGGGATGCATCCCGATCCGCATGTGACGATCTCCATGACAGGGGAAGACTGCCTGAAGTTGCTCAACGGCAAGCTCAATGTGCCGGCCAGCGTGATGACCGGCCGCCTTCGCGTGAGCGGAGATATGGGTCTGGCCTTGCAACTCAAATCGCTGTTTCCTACCCTCGGATCCTGATTTCCATTGTTCCTCTCGAAGCCGCTCCGTCGTGACTGACGGGATACGCAGAACCTGCGCTTGACGGCTCTTGCCCCTCTCTGCGACGCTGTGCACCGGTCCTTTTAATCAGAAAGACGATCCGCCATGTCGATCCAGTGGTTTCCCGGTCACATGAATGCGGCCCGCAAAGAAGCGGCCAAGACGATGGAGGCGATCGATGTCATCGTCGAGGTGTTGGATGCGCGTGTCCCCCAGGCCAGTTGCAATCCGTTGATCGAAGAGCTGCGTCTGCCCAGGCAGCGCCCTTGCCTGAAAGTGCTCAATAAAGCGGATCTGGCCGATCCGGCTGTGACGAAGGCCTGGCTCGAACGATATAACCAACAAGAGGGTGTGACGGCGGTGGCCCTGTCGTGTAAGAATGCGGGCGATGCCGCCAAGATTCCCCATCTCTGTCAGGCCCTCGCCCTCCATCGCAATAGTATCGTGAAGCCGCTCCGCATGCTGATCATGGGTGTGCCCAATGTCGGCAAATCAACCCTGATGAACACGCTTCTTAAACGGCGCATCGCTCGTGTGGGCGATGAACCGGCGGTGACTAAAGTCCAACAGCGGCACAAGCTGAACGACCATATGGCCATCATCGACTCGCCCGGACTGCTCTGGGGGACGATTAAAGACCCTCAGGTCGGCTTGCTGCTTGCGACCATCAACGCCGTCGGGCACACGGTCGTGGACGATGAAACCGTGGCCGAATTTCTTGCCGGGAAGTTGCTCGCGCGGTATCCCGCCAGACTGACAGCCCGCTACGGCTTTGCGGCCGGGGGCCTGACGAGTGCGGGGGTGATTGAAGCCATCGCCGGAAAACGCGGCTGTCTGCTCGCCGGAAACGGCGGGGCGTTGGATCGGGACAAAGCGGCAAGGATTCTCCTAGCCGACTACCGCAATGGCACGTTGGGCCGCACGAGTTTGGAGACGCCACAGGAGCAGGAAGAAGCGAACAGCTGACTGGCCCGTCCGGGGAGAGGCAATGGTCCCGCCGCCGCGTTAGGCTTCAAAGGCGGTCCGGGGAACCCCGCTTTGCCGAATGATTGATTGGAGTGTGCCGATGCGGATTTCAGCGTGATTAGGGACGGGCACTGTGATGGTGCCGGAGTCGGTTGGCCTTTGCAGGACGATATGACTGCCTCGCTGTCGGACGAAGTGAAACCCATGCTGTTCGAGGATACGGCAGACAGCTTGCCCGGAGAGGATGCGGAGCTTACCCATGCGCCGCTTCAAAGCGGGTGACAAAGACCTGAGTATGGAGCCGGCGCTCGATTTCGGCGGGATCGGCGCATTCCAGAAACAGTTCGACGGCTTCTTTTAGATTGGCGGTAGCTGATTCAACCGTGTCCCCTTGGCTGGCCACGTCGAGTTCCGGGCAGAGGGAGACATAGCCAGTCCCTTCCTTCTCAACAATCGCCGTATAGCTTCGTATTGCCATGGTCAACAAACCTTTCCTGAGAAACTGAGCGAGATGAATTGCCGTCAGTATAATAGATCTTACTCACGATGCCTAGCAGGGCCGGGGAAAACGCCTCTCTTAGCGGTGCGCTAGCCTATCCTGTCGCAGCGCCTGAGCGCGTTGTGTGCTAGTGGCGGATCTTCTCGCACTGTTCAGTCACGATCCCCAAACCGTCCGATGAACAGCGCGTACCGTCTGGATCGTCACCCGAGGCAGTTGCCGGGAGATCGTTGCGGCGTTTTGTGCGTAGCTCCTTCGTAATCGGATCGCGATAGCGGACCATGGCGTCTGCCGAGGGTGTGGCCGAGGGTTGCCTCGCCGTCTGAGAGCCCTTGGATTTCGGCGGCGTCAAGAGCCTGTCCGAGCCGGACACGCCGGGGCGAAAAGGATTCGCGGAATCGGCGTTGAGGGACGTGATCGCTTCGGAAGATGTCGCAGGTTCGCGCGGCTGGAATGCGGAAGAACCGCGGAACGGATTCTCGCTCTCTGCCGTCGAAGTGGCCCGCTTTGGAGGCGTGCCCTTAAAAGGATTGGCGATCGGTTGATCCGCATGCTTCCGGCGAGAATAATCGAACGACCCGACCTCCGCTTCCAGATGTTCCAGTTCCCCCATGATGCGTGTGAAATGCTGGTCGATCTGATCGAAGGCCGCACCGCTGATCGCCTTCGTGAACGGGTTGGTCTCATGCGCGATCTCGTTCACGGCTTTGATTCCCCGGAAGATCGTGTGGAGTCGGGGATCGCTCCGCTGATAGGCGCCGTCTGCCCGCACCATGTCGATCGCGTCGGCCTTCACTTGATCGGAGAGGCTCTGGAGCGGGGAGGTGATCCACTTGTAGGCCGTCTCGGCCCGTTCAGCAAGCGTATCCGCCGCGACAATGAGATCGCCCAGGGAACGTGAGCCATCTCCACGATGGACTCCCTGGGCAACCTGCATGAAACCCGAGAGGTCAGTGGCCACATCGGGCAGGCCGCCCCGAATCCGATCGAGCCACGTCGTCTTGATCTGATTGGCGGTCTGCGTCACGGCCAGGGTGGATTTGCCCTCACGAGAATCATTGGTGAAATCGGAGCGTTAGGGC
>CAZWOX010000010.1:0-88668 GCA_964635345.1 uncultured Nitrospira sp. | reverse complement strand
GCGGCCGACAAGGTCTTTTTCTGCCTGCCACTCAATTGCTATCTCTGTGTTAGGGCGACAGGACCACCGAAAATCAGTACCCCGTCTGGCCTTCATGAAGATCAACGCACGAAGATTGACAGGGTCGGACTGAACCAGTAGCCTGAGCCAACACGAAAGACAGCGCCAACATGGACGATCGCACACTTATCGAATATCTCAGAAAGTCAGTCCCGGGACTCATCGCCCTGTACCGCTTCGGCTCACGGGCGAAAGGGACCGCTCGTCCGGACAGTGACGTGGATCTTGCCGTGCTCGCCCGCGACCCAATCCCCGCCATCCGTCGCTTCGAACTGGCTCAAGACCTCGCCATTCAACTCCATCGCGAGGTCGATCTCATCGACTTGCGCAGCGCGTCAACGGTCATGCGAATGCAGGTCATCTCGACGGGGACATGCCTCGATGCACCGGACGAGCCGGCCAGACGGGAATTCGAAATGTATGCCTATTCAGACTATGCCAGGCTGAACGAGGAACGGCGAGATATCTTGAAGAGAATCGCAGCAAGCGGAGTGGTGTATGGCTGACGACGTGGTCCTGAATAAAGCAGCCAGCATCGAACGCTGCCTCCAACGGATTCTGGAAGAATATGCGGGAAACAATCAGAATCTGGTAGCAAATCAGACCAAGCAGGACGCGATCATCTTAAATCTTCAACGCGCCTGCGAGACCGCCATTGACCTCGCTATGTATGTGGTCAACCAACGCCGCCTTGGAACCCCGCAGGAAAGCCGCGACGCATTTGTGTTGTTACAAACCGCCGGCATCCTGCCAGCCGATCTCGCAACCCGCATGCAGCGGATGGTCGGCTTCCGCAACATCGCCGTTCACGGGTACACCCGCCTGAACCTGGAAGTGGTTCACTCCATCATTACCAAACAACTCGATGACTTCCGTGCATTCTCTTCGACGATCGTAAAGACGTACGCCTAAAATTACCGAACTCGCAATGGCGAGTGAGCCAGAAAAGGCTCCCTGTACATTGTTATCACTCGCCCCCCGGTCGCTGGAATCATAAGAGGCTCAGCGGCGTTTGCCGACGACTCCATACTCCACTTCAAGGAATTTCTTCAGCTAAGCCCGACCGTGACCCGGCTCAAGTACGCCTATCAGTATGTCACAGCCGACGACAGCCTCATCTTTCGCTACGACAACGCCCGCGACCCCGCTGCGCGCCGCCTGCCTCATACCCGCATCATAAGCACGTTCACGACGAACTCCACGATTCTCCCGGCCCCATACTCACAGAATTCTTGCAGGAAGCCGCTGCCCTTGTAAAACGCATCGGCAAATGACTCCCGGTACAGTTCCTATCTTCTGCGAAGGGGACGAGCCATGGTGCGGGACGATGGCGAGTGACCGGTGCAAAGTCAAGAACTGACCCTGTTATTCCCCCTTGATCGAAGGCTTTGGCCAGCCCTTTGAAAATGGCTTCCATGATGCGGAGACGAGCACGATCAACACGCGTCCGCCAATACATACCCGCTTTCGCGAACCTGACTCCATTGCCCTCATCAACGGCCCGCTTTTACCGAACGTCTGGCCCCCCTAGCTTGGCGCGGCTGTTTCGAGATCAGCGGGAACTTCTCTGGATGCCTGATGGACTCCACGGCCACATCGATATCAAGGTCAGGCCAATAGAGGTGATTCGGCTGCGGCCACTCAACCTTCAAAATTTCTGAGACCGAGGCCTCCTTGAACCAGGGAAACTCTTTGAAAGGAATAAAGAGCTCTTCATCGGCCAGGAGCAGCCAGAACCCGTGCTTTGAGATGTTCATCACCTCAGCGCCCAAAATGGCTTTGCCAAGCGTTGCGGATTTCATTCTCGTGCTCCTCGATGAGCGTATTCGCAAGCCGGACCGGCCGAGCGTTCAAGCCTGAATTCTGCGCCAATTCAATCGGGGCTTTGGCCAACCCTTTGAAAATGGCCTCCGTAATGTACATATCACGCAGACAATTTCCTGGATGGTTTCCGTCCAACCCGAACTAAGGTTCGTAACGCTTCGTTTACAGACTCCGATGTCCGGAATATCTTCGCGACATCCGGCGAGAGTACGACCACGTTACTGCCTTCGGCATATCGCTTCGCGTACCTCCCTCGAACGCCTTTACGGAAATCATATTCGGGCAGCATATCGGGACGTTTCTCAAATCTCTCTTTCACCGGTTACGCCAATACCCATACCCCGTTCGCCTTGATTTCCTGATACATGGCATCCGGCGCAAGATCGATCTGACCGGGCCAAGCCACGGCGCCATGATCGACATACACTTGATTGAAGTAGGCCTGGTCTTTCAACGGCTCAAATATCCCCCTGAGATGCTCAGGCTTGAAATGAACTTCGCCCGTCAGGCCGTCTGTAAAACGTACAAATAATCCGAGTGCGTCAAGCGGCTTCACTTCAACAACATCCCAGTACATAGCGGTCCTCCCTACACGAGCGGGGCAATCGGCTTGGGGGCCGCCTTTGCCCGGCAGAGATCCCAATCATTCAGGAGTTCATCGTGGTGCAACTTGGCCCAATCCTGTACGAGATCCAGCGCCCGGCGAGGCAACTGCCCCTCCAACACCTGCAAGTTTCCGATATCCACTGTGGCCTGAAACTCAGCATATTCCGCGTGAAAATGTGGCGGAGCATGATCATTGAAGAACATCCTGATGACAATCCCATAGAACGAACTAATTGTCGGCATTATTCCAAACGATCCCACCCTTTAGCAGTAGCGAAATTCTATGCCCGCATCACACATAAAGCAATTTTACGAAAGACAAGGGGCAGGCTTCTTGCCAGAAACCTGCCCCTTGCACACCAATAAATTCTTTCAATCACACTACTTGTTTACAACATCCCCTTCGTCGAGAGGACCTTCCCGGCCAGCCGGTCTTCCGGCATGGTGGCCTGATCGAGGGCTTTGGCCAGCCCTTTGAAAATGGCTTCCATAATGTGGTGCGGATTGCGGCCGTACATGAGATTCACATGCAGATTGAGTCCACCGTGGGTCACGAAGGCCTGGAAAAAGTCCTCGAACAAACCCAAATCGAACGCCTTGATCTTCCGATCCGGCAAGGCCACGTTGTAGACAAGATAGGGCCGACCGCTGAGATCCACCGTGATCTGGGCGAGCGTTTCGTCCAGCGGCGCCGAGGCAAACCCGAAACGCTTGATCCCCGCCTTCTCGCCCAGCGCGTGATGAAACGCCTTGCCCATCACAATGCCGACGTCTTCGACTGTGTGGTGCTCGTCGATGTCGATATCGCCTCTGGCTTTGACCGTCAGGTCGAAGAACCCGTGCTTCGCCAGCAGCTCCAGCATGTGATCGAAGAACCGGATGCCCGTCTCGATCTTCCCCTGTCCGCTGCCGTCGATCGTCCACTCGACGGAAATATCGGTTTCTTTCGTAGCACGGTGAATCGAGGCCTGCCGCGATGCCGATCCGCGCTTTTTCATGAGAACCTGCTTTCAGCCGACTTGGCGTGCGCATCGAACCCTTCGATTTGCGCGAGACGCACCAGATGATCTTTCACCTTCCTCAACTCCTCTTTCGTGTAGTGCACGATATTGCTGGTCTTCACATAGTCATGGACGGACAAGGCCGAGAAAAACCGCGCGGACCCGCCGGTCGGCAACACGTGGTTCGGCCCGGCAATGTAATCCGCCACAGACGGCGGGGTATACCGGCCCAGGAACAAGGCCCCCGCGTGCCTAACTTTCTCCAGATAGTCGAAGGGATTGTCCACTGAGAGTGTCAGGTGCTCGGCGGCGATTTCATTCGCCACCTCAATGGCTTCATCCATCGTCGTGACGACGAAGGCCACCGCGTGCCGCGCGATCGACTTCGAGGCGATCTTCTCCCGCTGCAGCCCTTTCAACTGACTCTCGATCAATTTCGACACGTCTTTGGCGAGCCGCTCAGAAGTCGTCACCAGAAATACTTGCGCATCTTCATCATGTTCGGCTTCGCAGAGCAGATCTGCGGCGACATGGGCCGGGGTCGCATCATCATCGGCGACCACCAGCAATTCACTTGGCCCGGCGATCATGTCGATGCCGACCGTCCCGTAGAGCAAACGCTTCGCCGTCGCCACATAGATATTTCCCGGCCCGACGATCTTGTCGACCTTCGCAATGGTCTTAGTGCCATAGGCGAGTGCCGCGACCGCCTGCACGCCGCCGACGCGATAGATCTCCGTCACTCCGGCAATATCAGCGGCCACCAGAAGGTACGGATTGATAGGGCCCTTCTGCGGCGGCGTGACCATCACGATTCGCTCGACACCGGCCACTTTGGCCGGAATAGCGCACATCAGGACTGACGAGGGATAAACCGCTTTCCCGCCTGGCACATAGACTCCCACTGCATCGACCGGAGTCACGACTTGTCCTAATGTCGCGGTATCGTCCTGATACATCCAGGTTTTGGTGCGCTGGCGCTCGTGAAACGCGGTGACCCGCTGCGCGGCAAACCGCAGGGCATCGCCTTCGTCTTTCCGGATATGGTGATAGGCTTCTTTGATTTCCTCGGGGGAGACTCTGAGCGCCTCGGCCTTGAGCGCAACACGATCAAACTGTTTCGTATAGCGCAAGACCGCGCGATCGCCGCCCCGTTGCACCGCCTGGAGGATTGTCCGGACGGGTTTTTCAACCGCATTGCCCTGGACCGCCCCGCGCAAGGCGACCTTCTTTACCGTCGCGGCAAACGATCGATCAGCCTGCGTGAGAATTTTCATGTGCGATCCTTCGCTGAGGTGGAGGCTCGTTTCGACACTGACTTGCCACCCGCCATCACGGGCGCTTTCTGAGAAACCGCCATGGCCTTCCGTAGCCGGCGAATCATATCCATCAGTGGCGCATGTTTGAGCTTGAGACTTGCCCGGTTCGCGATGAAGCGCGCGGTCGACTGAGCAATCAAATCCACTTCGACAAGATCGTGTGCTTTGAGCGTACTCCCGGTCTCGACGAGATCGACGATCCGGTCGGCCAGTCCCACAACCGGCGCTAACTCAATTGAGCCGTACAGTTTGATGATTTCGACCGGGACCCCGCGCTGGTTGAAAAAGCGCTCGGTGATCCTGGGATATTTCGTCGCGACGCGCACCTTGGATGACAGGCGATCGCGCGCGACCTCAGCCCGAAGCGCGGCGACGGAGATTCTACACGCTCCAAACAGTAAATCCAACGGCTCATAGACGTCGCTGTCCTGCTCCATCAACACATCTTTCCCGACGATTCCGGCGTCGGCGCCGCCATATTCCACATAGGTCGGGACGTCGCTCGGCCGCACAATCAAGAAGGTGGTGTCGATCTCAGGACAAGGAAAGATCAACCGCCGACTTTCCCCCACCAACCCGGCAGTTTGATAGCCGGCTTGGCGGAACAGTTCCAGCGTCGGCTCGATCAACTTTCCCTTTGAGAGCGCAATCGTCAGCATAAATTCCTCTAACTGACTCCTGTGGTAGGACTTGCCTTTCGGCGTTCGATGTTCGCCCCGACCGCCCGTAGCTTTTCTTCAATACGTTCATAGCCTCGATCGAGGTGATACACCCGCTGCACTTCGGTCGTGCCCTCGGCGGCCAACCCGGCCAGGATCAGCCCTGCGCTGGCTCGAAGGTCCGAAGCCATGACCGGTGCTCCCGTCAGCGCCGGCCGACCTGTGACCACCAACCGATTGCCTTCGACCCGGATATCGGCGCCCATTCGCCGTAACTCTTCCACGTGCATAAAGCGGCTTTCAAAGACCGTCTCCGTCACGACGCTCGTGCCTTCCGTGAGCGCCATCAGAGCCACCATCTGCGCCTGCATATCCGTGGGAAACCCAGGGAACGGTAAGGTTCTGACATCCGTTCCCTTCAGCCGGCCATTCCGCTTGATCCGTACCGTCTGACCCTCTACCTGAATGTCCGCCCCCGCTTCCCGCAGCTTCATCAGAACCGCTTCAAGATGAATGGGGCGACAATGCGTAATCGTGACATCTCCATCCGTGATCGCACCGGCAACGAGGTGCGTTCCGGCTTCGATGCGATCAGGAATGACCTCATGATCGGCACCATGCAGTTCCCGCACCCCTTCAATCGTGAGCACGTCCGTCCCGGCCCCGGCAATACGGGCCCCGCGCTTAATCAGGAACTCAGCGAGGTCCACGATTTCCGGCTCTTTCGCCGCATTTTCAATGACGCTCGTCCCCTCGGCGAGTGAGGCCGCCATCATCAGATTTTCCGTCCCGGTCACCGTCGTGGTATCGCAATAGATCCGCGCACCCTTCAACCGCTTTGCCCTGGCGGTGATATACCCATGCTCGATCGAAATGTCAGCTCCTAATTTTGCCAGCCCGGCCAAGTGAAGATTCACCGGCCGCGACCCGATCGCACAGCCGCCCGGCAACGAGACCTTCGCTTCTCCCCAACGGGCGAGCAACGGCCCCAGCACCAGCACTGACGCACGCATGGTTTTCACCAGATTGTACGGCGCCTCTGTAGAATGAATCACGTCAGCTTTAATGACAGCACGGTTGGCCTCATGGGAGACCTGAGCCCCCAGAATGCCGAGGAGTTTTCCCATCGTCAGTACATCGACAACGCGGGGGACGTTCGTAATGACGCACTCGCCGCCACCTAGGATCGTCGAGGCCAGAATCGGCAGAGCCGAATTCTTCGCCCCGCTGATCCGGACTTCTCCGCGCAACCGATGTCCACCCGTAATGACAATCTCATCCATCGACGTCGTGCTTCCTATTCCACCCGCTGAGCCATGACCACCCGTTCAATCCCCGCCGCATCTTCGATAACCCGAAGCCCCCCATACCCGCCGATCTGCTCTGCTAATTGCCAGACCGTCGGAGCTTGGCCTGCACCCATTTCCATCACCAGCAGCCCGCCAGGGACGAGAAACTCCCGAGACTCATGCAGTAAACGCTCGTGAAACTCCGTTCCCCGCTCTCCCCCGACCAATGCCATGCGCGGCTCAAATACCCGCACCTCCGGCTCCAGACCGGCCCAATCCGACTCAGAGATGTACGGGGGGTTCGACACAATCACGTCCACCACCCCCTCAGGCAACTGTCCTCGCAATGGAGCCAACAAATCGCCCTCAAGCCATTCAATACTGTCGCTGACCGCATGTCTCATCGCGTTGTACTGCGCGACCGCAAGCGCCTCGGGAGACCGGTCGATCGCGAGGACACGCTGTCCATTCAGACGACTGGCCAATGTGATAGCCACACACCCTGAGCCGGTTCCTACATCGACAATGATTGCTTTAGAAAGAGACTGTACGCAGCCGACAACGTGATGAATCAGCAATTCCGTCTCAGGACGGGGGATCAGCACAGCGGGGCTGACAGCAAATTCGAGCCCGCAAAACTCTTGCGTGCCAAGCAGATATTGGAGCGGTTCACGGGCCACACGTCGCATGACCAGGGACTCAGTGCGAGCCCAGTCATCGGGAGAGACCGGCCGGTCAGCCTCACTCACCAACTGATGGCTTTGCAGCGCAAGCGCGTGTTCCAGCAGCCACATCGCCTCCTGCGCCCCGTTACTGATCCCGGCTTGGACCAAAGACTGCCGAGCCCACGCAACGAGGGCACCCACCGTCTTCAGCTCTGGCATGACAAGGGCCGCCATTGTCCCCTACACGTTGGCTGTATCGATCTGCTGCTGCTGGGCTTTCAACGCCTGGACGAATTCATCCAGATCGCCTTCCATGACCAATTCAAGCTTATGCAACGTCATGCCGACCCGATGGTCGGTGACCCGGTTTTGCGGAAAATTATAGGTGCGAATCTTCTCGCTCCGCTCGCCGGTTCCGACCTGGGATTTTCTATTCTGTGCGATCTCCGCATCATGCTTCTCGCGCTCCGCTTCCACGATCCGCGCACGCAAGGTCCGCATCGCTTTCGTACGGTTCTTGAGCTGCGACCGTTCGTCCTGGCAACTGACGACCACCCCGGTTGGGATATGGGTAATGCGCACCGCCGATTTGGTCGTATTGACACTCTGCCCGCCGGCGCCTGACGAGCAAAACGTGTCGATCCGGAGATCTCCCGGATCGATCTTGACGTCCACTTCGTCGACTTCAGGCATGACGGCCACCGTGACGGTGGACGTGTGGATCCGGCCGGCCGCTTCCGTCACCGGCACCCGCTGCACACGGTGCACACCGGCTTCGTACTTGAAATGGCTATAGGCTCCCTTGCCCTCGATCAGCGCGGTGATGTTCTTGTACCCGCCAATGCCGGTTTCTGTGGCCTCAACCGTATCGACCTTGAACCCTTTCTGCTCGGCATATTTGATGTAGAGGCGAAAGAGCTCTCCGGCAAATAGGGCGGCTTCATCACCACCGGTCCCGGCCCGAATTTCCAGGAGCAGGCTCTTCTCGTCCCGTGGATCTTTCGGGATCAAGAGCTCTTTGGCCTGCTCTTCCATGGTCGCTTGCTGCCGCTGCAACTCATTCGTTTCATCTGTTGCCATCTTGTGCATGTCGCTGCCGGCTGAGGGGTCGGCAAGAATCTGCGCCGCCTCTTCAAGCTGTCGGGCATTGCCACGGTAGGCCTCAAAAAGCTGGGCCGCCGGTTCAAGATCCATCCGTTCCTTACTCAGCTTGTGGAGTTGGCCAGGCTGGCTGACGACAGAGGGATCCATGAGTTGATCGGTCAACTCTTGGAATCGTGACACCACGGATTCCCATTTCTTGAGTAAGGCAGCTTCCATCGATCTCGTTCCTCAGGCGCGGTCAGCCAATCAAGGCCTCGAAAGGCCAAAAAACAAAGAGACCCTGCTCCAAGGCGAAGCAGGGTCTCTTCTATGACACGTAGAGCGGCTACTTGTCCTTCTTCGCGTACTTCTTCTTAAACCGTTCGACCCGTCCTTCGGTGTCGATGATTTTCTGTGTGCCGGTAAAAAACGGGTGACAGGCACCACAAATATCGACGCTGATTTCCCCGATGGTCGTGCGCGTCTTGAATGAGTTGCCACAAGCGCAATGGACCGTGGCTTCCCGATACATTGGATGAATACCCTTTTGCATGACCTACGACTCCTTGCCAAACATTCGCTCAGGCTCCTGGCCCCACGCCAGAAGCAGCACACTCTATCCGAACCACAGGGGTAGAAACAAGCGTCTCTTACCGATTCATGGATTGCAGGAATTCCTGATTGGTTTTGGTCCCGCCGATCTTGTCCATAAGGAACTCCATCGCTTCCATCGTTCCCAACGGGCTGAGAACCTTCCGCAAAATCCACATCTTATTAAGCCGATCCTTGTCCACCAGCAACTCTTCCTTTCTGGTTCCGGACTTGCTGATATCAATCGCCGGGAAGAGGCGTTTATCGGCAAGGCGACGATCCAGATGAACTTCCATGTTGCCGGTTCCCTTGAATTCTTCGAAGATCACATCGTCCATACGGCTGCCGGTATCGACCAGTGCGGAGGCCATGATCGTCAAACTTCCACCATGCTCGATATTGCGCGCAGCGCCGAAAAACCGCTTCGGCCGTTGCAGCGCGTTCGAGTCAAGACCGCCGGAAAGCACTTTGCCGCTGGGCGGGGCGATTGTATTGTACGCACGCGCCAGACGCGTAATGCTGTCCAGAAGAATCACCACGTCCTTCTTGTGCTCGACTAAACGCTTGGCCTTCTCCAGCACCATTTCAGCCACCTGAGCATGGCGCTGCGCCGGCTCATCGAAGGTCGAACTGATGACTTCTGCCTTGACCTGCCGTTGCCAGTCGGTGACTTCTTCCGGGCGCTCGTCGATCAACAGAACGATCAACGTCACTTCCTTGTGATTCTTCAGGATGGCTCGCGCGAGAGCCTGGAGCAACATCGTCTTACCGGTGCGAGGAGCGGCCACAATCAATCCGCGCTGCCCTTTGCCGATCGGGGTCGTCAAATCCATCACGCGGGTACAATACTCTTCGCGGTCAAATTCCAGATTGAGTCGTTCTTCAGGATAGAGCGGGGTCAGGTTATCGAAGAGAATCTTGTCTCGCGACACTTCCGGATCTTCGTAATTGACCTTCTCGACTTTGAGGAGCGCGAAGTACCGCTCGCTCTCCTTCGGAGGCCTGATCTGCCCGGAAACCGTGTCGCCGGTACGGAGGTTGAACCGGCGAATCTGTGAAGGGGAAATATAGATGTCGTCAGGGCCCGGGAGGTAGTTGGAGTCGGGGGCGCGCAAAAAGCCAAACCCATCCGGAAGAGTTTCCAGCACACCTTCGCCGTAGACGACGCCGTTCTTTTCCGTCTGACCTTGCAGAATGGCGAAGATGAGTTCCTGCTTCCGCAGGTTGGCGGAGCCTTCGATCTTCAGGTCACGCGCCACCTCATTCAGGTCGGCGATAGACTTCTGCTTCAACTCCGCCAGATACATGACCTCTCCCTTAGCAGCTTGCATAACGCTCCTATCGAGCCATTGGCTCTGTTGTCATGAGAAACGACTTACCGGATGATTGACCATGCGCGGAACAGATGTGTGTGTATGTTTGAATCAGCGATATCGTAAGTTTGGAGAGGATGATCGTACAGTGCCCTGGCTACGCAAGTTTGTTGTGTTGAAGATTCAGACCGTGGTCTCCGAAACGCCCGAGAGATTGGATGCAATCAATGGATGTTATTGGCGTTCGCCTTCTACTTCGCTACGGACTAACTCGTGTGGTTTCGATTCGAGAAAGGTTCCGGAGGTTGAAATTACGTGGAGAGCGATTCGCATCAAATGTGAATGCTAGAGCGGATGATACGCATGCCCCCATCCGTTGTCAACAGAACAAAACATTTTTTACCCCTGTTATCCTCCACTAATCGCACCCTCCCATTGAACCGGGAAATTGGCTGTGATACACAGCGCCAAGGAGTTTGTATATATGGCCGATGATCGAGACGAAGACAGCGCGGGGCGGGTATTTACGCTTTTTGAAGCCAATCAACTCATTCCGCAGCTCCAGAGGCATCTTGAGACCATTAAGCGATTCAAGGCTATCCTGGTCCAGACTCGCGAAGAAGTCCGCAAAGCGTCGGATCAGGCACCGTACGGGGGTGGAACCCCCGTGGGACCTCAATATGTGGTCAGCCTACAAACCATCAGTTCCAACCTTCAGGCCGTTCATGAGCTCGGCGTGCATGTGAAAGATATCGATCTCGGGCTTTGTGACTTTCCTCATGCTCGCGATGGACGAATCGTGTATCTGTGCTGGAAGCTTGGAGAGACTGAAATCCGCTGGTGGCATGAAGTGACGGACGGCTACAAAGACCGTTCCCCGCTTGAAGACCCGGCTTAGGCTTTCGTCCATACCGCCCGCATCGAACCGGATTTGCTCGCAAAGGATACGCTCCGATGAAATTTGTCATTCTTGGATACGACGGTCCTGAGGGGGAAGCGAAACGAAAGATTTACCGCCCGGCCCACCTCGCGAATCTCGAACCGTTAGCACAGCAAGGCCGCGTCATTCTTGCCGGCCCCCTCACAGATAAGACCGGCAGTTTGATGGTGCTGGAATTCGAGTCGCAAACTGAGGCGGAACAATTCGCCAACCAGGATCCCTATACGGTAAACGGAGTCTTTGAGCGGGTAGAAGTCCACCCGTTCACGCAGGTTTTACCCAAATAAAATCACAGCTTTGACGAATCTCACCTCCGTATCGAATCCTTCCGGACTCCAACAAAAAGCCCGGACATAGACCATACCTTGGATGCATTGTCGGGCTAGACCACACGAGGTATAGTTGCACGTATGGTTCATGCGTTCACCCTGGCGGTTCTGACTCTCTCCATCCCCTTTGCTTGGGATGCCAGCGCAGCCGAGACAACCATTGTGACCGAAGGCCACTATGTCATGGCAGACGGCGACACCTTGGCCGTCGCGGAAGAGCGTGTCCTCCAGCGTGCCCAGCGCAAAGCCGTCGAGGAGGCAGGAGTCTACCTCGAATCAACCTTCCACGACTATGAAGCGGTTCGAAACGGGGAAAGCACCCGCATCAGCTCGCTGGAAATCCGGACACTCGCGGCGGCAATCACCAAAACAGATATTCTGGAGTCTCGGCGCAGCTTTGAAAATGACCGGCCGGTCTTCACTGTTCGTATCCGAGCAGTCGTCAACCTGGATCAGCTTCAAGACGCCATTCGCCGATGGCGCTCGGAAGAACAGCTGGCCGCACATTTCAGGCAGCTTCAAAAAGAAAACACAGAGTTAAAAGCACAACTCCGGGAGATGCAAACGCCGGCCTCCGGGGTTCGGACTCTCATTATCGAGCCGCCGGGCCATGGAGGATCCCAGAACCACGCGCGCCGCCTCGTCGACGATGCTGTGCATTCACATAATCTCAGCCAAAAAATCGACCTCACATCACAAGCCGCCGCTCTGGACCCTCAGTACGTGGATCCCTTAATTGTGAGGGGACAGACCTATCTCCGGTTGGCGTCACTGGCCTATTCCAATACGTCACGCGTGAGCGAATATTCCGAGTACATCGACAATGCCCGGATGGATTTTGACCGTGCCCTGCTTCTGGACCCTAAAAATCTCTGGGCACTGCTCGGTCGGGGCGATGGGCATACGTGGCTGAACCAGCATGAGGCGGCGGGACATGCCTACAAACAGGCTCTAGAAATCGATCCGTTCTTCGACATCGCCCATCAACGGCTTATCCGCGTAACCACCTCACAGGCCCGCACACTGATAGCCGCGAAACAATGGACCCAGGCGATGGCCGTCCTCAACGGGATGCTCGACTCATCTGTCCCCGACAGCTGGATTTCCGTTCAAAAAGAGGCCTACCTGCTCCGCGCCGAACTTCATCAAAAGCAGCACCAGTCCGCACGGGCTATTGACGATTTGACTGTCGTCCTCGGAGTCGACCCTTCTCATGTCCAGGCACTCCTCCTGCGAGGCAAACTGTACCAGGAGCATCTCCAGGGTCGTCTCGCTAAAGAGGACTTTGAGCAGGCCTGCATCCTTGGCTCACCAGCCGCATGCGAACAGCTTCCATGATCGGTCTCCTCGAAGACCGCCGGACACACTTTTGTCAGATTTCGATCCGAGATCACTCGGCCTTCTCTCGTTTGACAAGGAAAAAGCCGGCCACCTATAATGTCGGCCACCTAACGATTGAGTTGCACATTCCTGCTCTGCGACTGGGCGTCCCTAAAGACCTAATCCGAGTCTGCCTTCATAGCCCAAAAGCTCCGGGAGGTGGGCCTTCTGTGAGGTTGCAGAAGGCGCAGGGAAAAGCTTAGAGTGTCGGCAGGATCAAGTTGTGGAAAATGCGTCGTATTTGGTCTTTCACCCTTTTGCCCGGAGAGTAAGTCGTAATGAGTCAATACCGCGTGCTCCCAGGACCAGAACACTTTCTGCCGCCAGCAGCCGCCAGCATGGGAATCCGGTTGCCAAACCCGGGTGAAGCCCATATCAACGGCGTCATTGTTTCCGAAGAAAAGGCCTACGAAGAAGCTGCGAAGCAATTCTTGATGGCCAAAGTGCCGACTCTTTTCCCCGGCCCCTTAGTGCTCTGGGCCTGGAATGAAAAGGCCGCCAAGAAAGCGACGGCGATCCGCCACTTGTACAACACCCTGAAGGAATGCGTGCAGCCCGGCCAGAAGCCCATGCTGATTCCCATGCCGGACTATCGCCCGAAGTATCCGAAGATCAATCCTGAAGTCGAAATCAACCCCAATCACCCGAATCTCACCATCTGGCATAACAAGATCGATTGCTGCATGTTCATCGGGGTGCATTGCCACCAGGCGAACCTGTCGCTCAAGATCATTCGGGGCGGGACCTCATGCTACACGATCGCAATGTGCGCGCAGGCCGGCCATGAAGACGCGATGCTGTCTTTCCGTGATGCATCCGTCGAAAAAATCATGACGCTGGCAGACTGGGTGAGAAAGTTGAAAGGGACAGTCCAACCACGGCTGACGTCAGCCAAGACCGGGGCGTCAAACTAAGCCGTTTGAACCTCTGCATAGCGTGAAAGGAGGCTGGGGCATGGCAGATACACACTCAGTCATTGGTACGAAAAATAAAAAGGGCCAGACATATACCGACACCTGGAAAATGATGAACGAGGCTCCTCGGACGCCTTCGTTCTACACCGGCAGCGAAGTCATCAAGGAAGCGGTGCGCCGCGCCAGCTGCGACGTCATGATCGCCTATCCCATTACTCCGCAAAGTGAAGCGGCTGCCTTGATCGGCGAGCTCTTTGCCGAGGGATACATCGGCGATTATTTCCGCGGTGAAAGCGAATTTGCCGTGATGTCTCAATGCGCCGGAGCGGCCTTCGGAGGAGCACGCGTCTTTACGACGACCGCGGGCCCCGGTACGATGCGTGCCATGGAAAACTTCCCTATGTGGTCCGGAGCACGGTTGCCGATTCAAATGATCGTCACCTGCCGCGGCATCAACTCACCGCTGTCGATTCAGCCTGACACCCTGGAAATCGCGTATCTGCTGAATACCGGCATGCTGGTCTGGCATGCGGAAACCGCGCAAGACTTCTTCGATTGGATTCTCAAGGGCTACATGGTATCGGAAGAACCGGACGTGCACTTGCCACTCGCGCTCTGCTGCGACGGGTTCTTTGTCACGCACACGAAAGACGTCGTGAACCTCACGCCCGCCGACATGTGCCTGCCGCCCTACGACCCCTACCGCTCACCCGTCCCCTGCATGGACATGGAATGTCCGCCGGTCCGGATGATGCGCGATCCCTTCGTCATGAAAAGCAACTACATCAGCTACGCTACCCATGCCAGTTGGCAACAAGAGGTCTGGGCGGCCGTCGAGCGCTCCAGAAAGCACTCGATCAAGTGGCTCAACGGATTGGTCGATGCCGAGAACACCGATGCGGAAATCGTCATTGTGGCCTCAGGCACAGCCGTCTCACAGGGTCGTGAGGCCATCCGTCTCTTGGAGGATGAAGGCATCCGTTGCGGTCTGGTGAAAGTGAAAACGTTGCGCCCCTGGCCGGAAGAAGAAATTCGGGAAGCCACGAAGAACGCCAAGCATATCTTCGTGCCGGAATTTAACGTAACCGGCTGGCTGGCAAAAGAAATCAAGGCGACGATCCCCAATCATCATCGCGTCCATGCCGGTCCGCACGTCTGCGGCGGCATGACCATGCCGCCGGAAGTCATTGTGCAAGAAATTAAGACCGTCCTCGGAATGAAGACCATGTCCATGGCCGGTCGCGGAAGCTGAGACGATTATATCGCACCGAAACTACTTAATTCCGAGGAAGAGCCCTTGAGGAGGCACATATGAGCAAGGAGCGGATCAAGATTTCAGAAGCGTTGTCCGACATCATGCCGTCGGACTACCAGGATCTCGTCAAGAGCGCGACCTACGGGAAGGAAGACCGCGGGTGGAAAGACATCGGCAACAGCAAGGAACTGATCGAACAACACTCGCTCTGCGCCGGTTGCCCGGAAGCGATGGCCTTCCGTTACATTCTGGCTTCGCTTCCTAACCCGGAAGACACGGTCATGGTCGGCTCCACCGGGTGCACCAGCCTGGTATTCCCGATGGTCGCCGTTCACAACATCCACTCCCTCTTCGGCAATCAGAATGCCATCGCGTCCGGACTGAAACGCGCACTGAGCGTTCGCTTCCCGGGCCGAACCAAAGACGTGGTCGTCCTCGCCGGCGACGGCGCCACCGTCGACATCGGCCTCGACATGACCCTCCAGGCCTGGTTCCGTCAGGAAAAGTTCACCACCATCTGTTTCGACAACGAACTCTACGCCAACACCGGCGGCCAGGAGAGCGGACTCATGCAGAAGGGCTTCGTGGCAAAGATGGCCCCCGTCGGAAAACTCTTCGACAAGGTTCGGTTGCCGGAAATTGCCCGCGAATCCGGCTGTCACTATGTCGTGCAATGCACCGTAAGCAAGCCGTCTGTGATCGAGAAAGTTATCCGCAATGCCGTAATGGTCGCGCGGGAAATCGGCCCGACCTATCTCCAGCTCTATACGCCCTGCATCCTTGAAATCGGCAAGAACAGCATGGAAGGCCTGCAGGAAATGCGGGACTCTGAAAAACCGACCGAGCGGTTTGCCTATAAAGAATTCGTCAGCGAGCCGGCCAAGCAATTGCTGGCCGAACTGGCGGCGAAAGACAAAGAACGGAAAGCCGCTGCCAAGCAATTGGCCTCACAGGAAGCCTAGCTCGAATCTTGAGGAGACGATCATGATTAAGAAGAGACTCAATATCCGGATGTCGGGCTTAGGCGGACAGGGCGCAGTCACCGCGGCGCATGTCCTGGCCATGGCCGCCAACCGGGACGGCAAGTTTTCGATCTCCAACCCATTCTTCGGGGCCGAGAAACGCATGGCCCCGGCCGAGAGTTATTGCCGCATCGGAATTGAACGGATCTATGACCGCGGCGAATTAGTGTTCCCGGACGTGATTCAAGTATTCCATCCCCAGGTCATTACGATGGGGAAAAGCTACACGATGCCGTTTTATTCCGGCGTGAAGGAAGGCGGCATCGTCATCATCAACTCCGCGCAACCCCTTCTGTCCGAAGAAGACATGCAGCGCCTCAAAGACTTGAACGTGGCCCTGTTTTACATCGCCGGGACCGAGCTGGCCATTGAAGTGGCCGGCACCGAGCTCTCCACCAACATGGCCATGATCGGATCGGTCGCAGGAATCACCAAGTGCGTTTCCATGGAATCCTTGGATGGCGCGCTGCAAGAGCGATTCGGAAAGAAATTCGTCGCCTCCGGCGGTACCGCCTCGCTGGACGAAGCGATCAAGAAAAAGTTCGCCAAGAAAGAAATGCTGCTGGCTAAGAATCTGGCCACCGTCAAGGCGGCCTATGAAATCGCCAGTGAGTGGGCGGACAAGAACAAGATCGAGTTACGAGTCGGCAATCCTGCCGTGGCCGCGTAAAAGAAGGAACTACGTCGCATGTATAACGTAGCGCAAGTCATCGACGACAAATGCACCGCAAAGAAGGGCTGCCGCCTCTGCATCATGTATTGCCCGGAAGCGAATTGCCTGGACCTCAACTCGGCCAAGATGGTGGCGGAAGTCAACATCGATCGCTGCAAGGGGTGCGAGCTCTGCGTAGTGGTCTGCAACGCCGCCAAGCATATGGCCATTGAAATGCAGGCGGTCAGCGCGACCGGAGAACTGCTTTCCAAGAAGGGTGAATCTGCAACCCTTGGCCAAGCCTACCAAGGCTGACCCGCTCCGATGTGAATAATAGGAAACCCCATAGCGCGGACGCTATGGGGTTTTTTATTGAGAGATGAGGAACCCCATGGACACTGAAGACAACGTCATCAACGATCTCCTCGCAGAGATTTCAGGTCTGATCACGCAATACCCCCAAGCGATTGAACGGCGCGCGGCGCAAATCCAAGCAACGGGAAAAGATCCTGAACTTGTCGATAAGCTCGTCAAAGCGGCCGATACGATGCGGGACAGCGGAAATCTCTATCTGACCTGGGCCAAGCACTATGCCGCGTTGGCCGAAGGCAATACGGACGCGTCCTCGGACGAGGATGAGACCGATGACTTTGACGTCTAAAAAAGACTCCCCCTCCGCAAGAAGTTTTGCTAGAATAGGTCCCGCTTCCATTGAACCCTACGTTCCCCGGTAGCTCAGTTGGTAGAGCAGCCGGCTGTTAACCGGCT
Source organism: uncultured Nitrospira sp. (assembly GCA_964635345.1). Taxonomy (GTDB): domain Bacteria; phylum Nitrospirota; class Nitrospiria; order Nitrospirales; family Nitrospiraceae; genus Nitrospira_D. Next base: position 70,998 of record CAZWOX010000010.1, on the reverse strand, counting down.
GGTCGCAGGTTCGAGTCCTGCCCGGGGAGCCAAAATACAAAGAGGGCTGACGGGAAAATGCCGTCAGCCCTCTTTTCGTTTCACCTGTCGTTCGTTTGCGCCGCCGGGCTCGATCTCCGCTGATTGAACGCACCTGCGGCGACACCGCTTTTCAGAATGATCTCGCAGATATGATCCAACCGCTCGATATACTCATAGGCAGCCCACGGGTCACTGGCGACGGCGCAGACTCCGTGGTTCGCCTGCCCAACGATATCGAACTCCAGCGTGCCGTCTTTCTGCAATCCCATACACTCGGCCGTCCTACCAGCCAACTCGCACGAGAGGGCCAGCAAGGCAGGAACCGTTCGACCGACACGCGTATAGCGCGAGATCTCGGGAAACTCCATGCTCATGGCCTGCAAGTCGATCCCGGCATACAAGGAGATTCTTGCTACACATCATACCGATATTGGATATGATGGATTGAGTATGCACGAGACACCTCCTTTTACCTCGCCCCTTCTCCTCCGTAACGCGCACCTCATGACCCTGGCGCCACGGTACTGGCCAAGAGATACCTCTCTGAGAGGGATCCCGCAGACCGAACGCCTCTTCGCCACCGAACCGGGCACGCAACTCCTCGGAATCTGCCACTGGCAACCACGTTGTTTGGAATCACCCACCCTTATTCTTGTTCACGGCCTGGAGGGCTGCGCAGACTCGCATTACATGCGCGGAATCGCGGCCAAGGCCTACCGGCACGGATTCAATGTCGTGCGGATGAACCAACGGACCTGCGGCGGCACCGAACACCTTACGCCAACCCTCTACAACAGCGGACTGAGCAGCGATTATTGCGAGATCGTCAGAGAACTGGCGATGGTGGACGGCCTGACGCGCATCTGGCTGGTGGGCTATTCAATGGGTGGCAATCTGGTGCTGAAAGCAGCCGGTGAAATAGGAGGGGCTGTAGCGGCCCTTGCAGGAGCCATAGCGGTTTGCCCGAACATTGATCCGACCCAATGCGTGGCGGCCTTGGAGCAACCACGAAACTGGATCTATCACCGGCACTTCCTTTCCCGACTCAAATCGCGCATGAAACGAAAGGCCGGACTCTTTCCGGGGAAGTGGGACCTGCGTGCAATGCGTTCGATGAAGACCATCAGTCAGTTCGACGACTACTATACCGCCCGCGACGGAGGCTATCGGGATGGCGCTGACTACTACGATCGCGCAGGAGCCCGGCATGTGCTGCATCACATCGCGGTCCCGGCATTGATCATCACCGCCCAGAACGATCCGTTCATTCCCTATTCTCTGTTCACCCTCCCGGTGCTCAGAGAGAATCAGTCCATCACCCTGCTTGCCCCTCGACATGGAGGTCATTGCGGATTCTTCCACTGGAGTCAAAACGGCGAAGATTCCTACTGGGCAGAAAACAGAATTGTCGAGTTTGTGAGTCGCGCGCGATAACCGGCACTCGTCCGCAGAGTGCATCCCCGCTCACACAGATTGAAGGTAGGCGCGAACATCTTGAACATAGGTTTTGAAGGGGTCCGGCATGGGGAACGGTGTGCGCCCATGGACCTGAAAGATCGACCAATTGATGACATAGGCCGGAAAGAATCGCCGGTCCTGCGCCTGGTCGTCGAAATCCTCGGTCGGACCGGCTGCTAATAAATGTCGAATCAGCTCTCCCCGTCCGAATGCGCGCGTGTTGCGTGGAGGATGTTCCATCGCAAGGGCAATCGCCTTGTCCGTCGTCATACGGGGCACCCGCCCCTCTTCGAGCAGCCCGAAATAGAGGCCGCGATCCGCATGCAGATTATGATATTCGAGGTCGAGGCTCTTGAGCGCCGGATCCTGCCAGTCCAGTTGCTCGGCCTCGCGGAAGGATTCGAGCAGCCATAATTTGGATGCCCAATCAACCCTCCCGACCAGCTTGGCATAGTCGCCGCGCAAATCCGCCAGGACCGATTCCCACTGGTCGAGCACCCAGTCCGTTTCTTCATCCTGCCCGGCATAGGCCTCCCGCGCCGCCGCGAGAAACTGCTCTTGAAGATCGATCGCCGACATCGTCTTGCCCGACTGCAACCGCACGATCCATCGGCGCTCTTGGTCCTGCGAGATCTCTTGCAGGGTTTCGACCGGCTCATCCAGTTCCACGCCGGCCGGTGCCTGCCCCTCTTCGATCAACTGCAAAACTAATCCTGTCGTGCCCATTTTGAGCGCCGTGGCCACTTCAGCCATATTCGAATCGCCGAGGAGCAGATGAATGCGCCGGTATTGATTGGGATCCGCCAGCGGCTCGTCCCGCGTATTGACGATCGCGCGGTTCTGCTGCACCCACTCGAAGAAATCGTTCACGATATGATCGGCCCGTTGCGAAATCTGATAAGGAATCATCGTCTGGGAGCCATGCGAACGGAGCGCCCCTCGCGGTACGATCAGGCGATCCCTTTGAATCCAGGCATCCTGCGGATTCGCCGAGCCGATACGTCCGGAGCCGGTGAAAATCTGCCTGGTGACCAGGAACGTGACAAGCGGACTCAGCCCTCTCCGGCTGAAGGGAAACCGGCGAGCGACTAGATAGTTCTCGTGCGATCCGAAGGTCGCATCTGTTTCATGATCGATATTATTTTTGATGAGCGAAATGGTCCCGCCGAATCCCAAGGCCTCAATCGCCTCCTGTAGCAACTGATCGCCGGCACGATCGACGGCGACCAAATCAACGAGCGACCGGCACTCAGGCGAGGCATATTCGAGGTGCCCCATGTCGAGGTACATGCGTCCGGCATTGGTGAGAAATCCGCCGTTTCCCGGAGGCTCGTCATGTCCGCGATGGTGGAGGTCCGGCACCCCTCGGTGCTGGACCTGAAACAGATAATCACGAATCTTGTGGGCAAACCACGTGGGCGAGTGATCGGGACGATCCTCATTGACAAGGAGTCCGTACTCCGTTTCGAGCCCGAAAATACGGTTCAGCATGTTAGCGGTTCACGACGGCCTGAAAGTCGCCGGGTAACAACCGTGCGAGCTCGGCCGGCTTGAGCGCACGATATTTGGACGAACCGACCTGCTGCCGATCCAAAACCGCACATTCCAGCGTCTTGTCCGCCAGCACCTCACGGAGATGCGCGAGCAACGCGGCCTGATCGGGAATCGATGCGGTCGTCGCGCGACTGCTCTCAGCCCCTCCCTCAGTCGCCGCCTCTGCCGAATCCTGTTGGTGCGCGAGCGACCCGATCGCCCAGGTGCGCAGTGCCAGCAACAAACTCTGATCGAGCGTGCAGGGAGACGGTTTCTGCGCCTTCAGATGCTCCTGCATCCGCGCTTGCGCCTGCTTCGTCGCAGCCAGCACGGCATATTCCTTGATCTCGTCGAACGTCCCGTCATAGTTGATCGTGAGCAGCGTATCCTTCTCCGGTTTCTGCCCCAACTCGGCCAACAGGATCCGGACGATGAAGGGCGCCTTATACACTTCTTCAAACGCCTGCTTGATGACCGGCGCGATTCCGTATTTCACCAGGCGCGAGCCTGTGACATCAGACGGGGACCGGTTGAATCCCTCGGTGTGCGCCATCTCCAACAGACTGAATCGGAGCTTCTCCAGATCCGCCGGATGCCCCATGCCGCCCAGGGCAATGCGATCGTAGATCTCGTACAGCTTCGCCGTCCCCTTGCTGATAGTCGTCAGAAGAATACCCCCGTCGTAGCATAACGCCACCACCGGACTCCCCTGCCTGAACTGCTCATCGAGATAAGTCCGGCGATTGCCGACTGCTTCCACCCACCGATAGGGTTCTTCATACATGGCGCGATACCTTCGTTTCGAACAATTGTTTCAACGTGGAGTCCGGAACAGTCCTCAGCCCTTCCTGCGTAATAAACTTGATGACCGGATAGAGACTCGCTTCCCGATTGACGCCGCCAGTGGCCGAATCAAACTCGGCGGCACTGGTCAAGAGCCGCAACGCCTGAATAGTCGCCTCCTCCTCCGTCATCACAGCCAGGGGCCGCTCCCCCCAGGTATTCACATAATGCAGAATGCCGCGGATCGTCGGCGACCCGGAGCCTGAGACCGCATATTCGACCCCTTCAAACTCGGCCCCGAGAATGTCGTAGAAAAAAATCTTGGCCGCGCCCTGCTCGAAGTCATAGCCGGCAAACACCGGCACCACGGCGCCGGTTCCCGCCAGGGCCGCGGCGACATTTTCCTTCAAGAGTTTCGACACCGCGCGCAACTTCCCCTCGAAGCTCAACTCCTGGAGCTGAGTCCGCCGGTAGTATTTGAACGAGTGCTCCAGGATCCGCACCATTTCATACGCTGTGGCCGGCACCCCCGCGATGGCCATGACACTGTGGCGATCGATTTCGAGAACCTTGTCCGTCCGGTCGTACATCACCATATTGCCGGCAGTCGCCCGGCGATCACCGGCCACCAAGACCCCGTCCCGATACTTGAACGCCAGGATCGTCGTGGCCGTCGTCAACTCCTGCTCGCGGCCTACAGCGGCCGAACTGCCGAGCTGATAGCCCTGCTCTTTCAGCAGTTGATAGAAATCGCCTTGCATCCCCATCTCGCCACCACGCCTTCCTGGTTTGCTCTTCCTTTTCCTTCAAGATGGGACGCCGATGTTAGGGCTTACTGCGCGCGTCCAACGAGGGCCTTCCGAGGCCGCGCGTTGCGCGAGCACAAGCCCTGACTCGGCGCCCATCACTCCCCCGTCCGCTGCCGGTACCGCTCGGCCTGCTTCGGATCGACCTTCTTCATCCGTTTCATCAAACTGTCCTTGTCGGGCGATCCGGTATCGGGACGCCGCGGTCCGCTTCCCTCTTCCGACGGACTCGGTGCCTTCGGCATCGGATCGACCGGTCCCTCGCGTCGCTCAGGCATCATCTGGTAGATCATGACGGCGATTCCTTTCTTATATCCCAGGCGGCCATGGCATCGGCCGGAGAAGCCGCCCGCTCGAAGATCTCGGCACAGGCCCCCACCTCGGCCGGGTCAAACAGGTCGCCCATTTCCAGCGTCTTTCCTCTCAACCCGCCCAAAAACTGAATCCGTTCCCACTGCATCGACTTGATCTGATCGGAAAACCTCCGCACGCACAACCCGCGCAACCCGCCGCGGGTATCGTAAGGGCCGGCCGACAACGCCTGCTCAATGTCGGCCGCCGTAGTCATGCGCCAAGCCTTACCTTCGGCTTCCAGCCCGAGATACAGCCCGCGGCCGGTGTTCACATTGTGATACTCGAGATCCAGACTCGCCAGCCACGGATCGTCCCAACCGATTCGCTCTTCCCGAACGAAAGTCTCCAGCAACCACAGCTTCGTCACCCAATCGAGCTTGCCGACCAACTGACTGCGATCATGGGTGAGTACGCGCAGAGTCTCGCTCCATTCGCGCAACACCCAGTCCGTTTCCGCATCGGCGCCGGCCAGCATGCGCCTGGCCGCCGCATAATACTGTTCCTGAATGTCCATCCCGGAAAGATCCGGCCCCTGCTTCTGACGCACGGTGGCCTTGAGGTCGGGATCGCGCGAAATCTGTTTCACCGCCGAGACCGGATCGGCCAGTTCAATCGCAGGTGCGGCTCCCCGATCGATCAACTCGAGCACCAATTGCGTCGTGCCCACCTTCAACGCCGTCGCATACTCGCACATATTGGCGTCGCCGATGATCAGATGCAGCCGCCGATACTTCGCCCGGTCGGCGTGCGGTTCATCCCTGGTGTTGAGAATGGGCCGGTTATGCATCGTATCGACGCTCAGATCCGTCTCCATGAAGTCGGCCCGCTGGGAAAGCTGATATTGCCCCGGAACGAACCCGCTCTCCTGCGCTTCGACCCCGACCTTTCCCGCACCGGCGATCACCTGACGGCTCACGAGAAACGGCAACAGACCGGCGGCCAGTTGCGGGAACGGAATCGAGCGCGAGACGAGGTAATTGTCGTGACAGCCATAGCTATGGCCGTGCAGATCGGTGTTGTTCTTGTATAGTTGTACGTGCGGCCCGCCGAGAGTTCGATTTCTCCGCTCGGCTGCGCGCTGCACGACCCGCTCGCCGGCCCGATCGTGCGCGAGCAGATCGCGCAAGGTCCGGCATTCCGGGGTCGAATATTCCGGATGCGTATGGTCGTTGTAGAAGCGGGCGCCGTTCGGCAGCACCAAATCGCTTTTCATCTCATGAAATGAAAAGGGCCGGTGCGCATCCACCGTGGCAAAGTCGTCCTCTTCCTTGTCCTGCTGAAGTCCGAATACCCTGAACCCACGCGAATCTTCATGTGGATCTTCGCCACTGTAGTCCCAGCGCCGTTCGAATGACGCCGTCAAATGGGCGCGCACCAGCTCCATGGACTCGACGACCGGATCCACCGCATCGAGGTCCTCGCGCGTAATGCCGTACTCTGTTTCAACCCCGTATAGCCGCATGTATCAAGCTGACAGGCTGACAAGACATGCGACTTGTCGCCTGCACTCGTGTCAGCCCCCCCATCAGATAATCTGGTTGATCAATCGTTCTTCCGTCTGCCGGCCGCGCCGGAAGGACGACACCCCGACGACTTGCTCCGGATGATGGTCGAGCAACTTCAACCACTCTTCCGCCGCATCGTCCGGCGGCAGCATCTCCCCTTCACGGAACTCTTCCAGAACGGAATCGGAGAGATCCTGCGCGATGATCCCCGCCGACTGACCGGACTGGATCATGCGATCGATCGCCTTTTCCTTCGCGCGCTGGACAATGGACGAGAGAATCGCCCCGCTCACGAGATCGCTCCGATAGAGCACCTTGTTTTGACCGCTGCGGAGGCGGATGGAGAGCAACCGGTTCTCATCCGTCCGTTTGTAAATCTGGTCGATCACCTCATCCACCAGCGAGGCAAAGGCCTTGGTCTTGTCTCCGCCTCGCTCGGCGATGACGGAAGAATCCAGCGGCAACTCCTCCGTAAGATAGACTTTCAGAATCTCAGCGGCCGATTCGCGATTCGGCCGGCTGACTTTGATCTTGCGATCAATGCGTCCCGGGCGCAGCACCGCAGGATCGATCAGGTCCGGCCGATTCGACGCGAGGATGATCACGACATCCCGCAGGGATTCAATCCCGTCCATCTCGGAACAGAACATCGGAACCAGCGTACTGGAAATATTGAACGAGCGCGAAGCCCGTCTCGTGCCCAGAATCGACTCGGCTTCATCGATAAAAATAAACGGGAGGGCTCCCTCGCGTCGGCGGGCCCTCGCCTTGGCAAAGAGATCGCGGACCATCCGCTCCGATTCCCCGAGCCACATGTTCAGAATCTCAGGCCCTTTGATATGGAGGAATGCCCCGCCGGTGATAGGCACTTGCTTCTCGCCCTTGCCGCCATCGGGCATCGATTCGCTGACAAGTTTCGACAAACTCGCCGCCGCCGCCTGGCCGATCAGCGTCTTCCCGCAGCCCGGCGGGCCATAGAGCAGGAAACCCTTAGGCTGCGTGAACTTGAATTGCTGAAACGTCTCCGCATGAAGCAGTGGATATTCGATCGCCTTGCGGATCGCGCCGATCGCCTCCTGCTGCCCGCCGATCTGCTCCCAGGTGACGGTCGGCACTTCATCGAGGATATGGGTCTTGGCCTTGCGATCTTCCAACTTCTCGATCGCGATCCGATGCCCCGGATCGATCCGCAATTCATCGCCGGCCTTCAAATCCACCCCGACGAGGTCGCTCGATCGTTGAAGGATCATGGACTGGCGGCCCATCTCTTGCTCGAAACGCAGCCGCCCGTCCGGCAATGCTTCCGTCAGCTTGAGCACCGGCCCGTTCGGGTCATAGCCCAGCGTCTTGATGACCGCATAGGCTTCGTTCACCAGAATCTGCGCGCCGATCTTCAAATCGGCGGCAGCCACACGCGGGTCCACGTTCGCATAATATTCGGCGCCGCCGACGATGATCCTCGCCAGGCCTTCGCCCGGCAGATCGAGCAATGTGCCGATCCGATTGGCCGGCGCCGTCAGCTTCGCCACCACCTCGCTGATCTTTTTGAATTCCGCGTCCCGCTGCTGCTGGCCGGCGGCGGTCAGCATGACGGAGTGCCGGAGCTTGTAGAGGATCTGTTGACGGGGATCGTTCTCGGGAAAGGACGCGAGGCATTGCTCGATCAGCTCAAGCGGATCGGGAGTGGTCGAGCTCGGCCGCTTTCCTGCTCCCGCACCGGAAACGCCGACCTGCCCTATATCGTCTGGTCGGTGGTCGCTCATAGTCATCTCCAGGTTGGTCAGGCGTCATCATAACAACATGTCGAAGCCGGACGCTACCGGCCTTAATTGACCGCCTGGAGTGTCACCGGCACCTGCTGCCGTTTGTTCGCACGGATAATATCGAGCATCACCTGATCGCCGACCTTGTGCGCTTCCATGACATCCATCATATCGTCGATGGTCTCAATCGTCTTCCCGTCGATCGCCACCACAATGTCGCCGAGTTCGATGCGACCGGCTTGCGTCTCGCGTCCCCCCCGCAGCCCGGCGCGATCGGCGCTCCCGCCTCGAGACACTTTTCCAATCACCAACCCTTTGATCCCCCATCGCTTGACGATGGAATCGGGCACCAGCGACACGCCCAATCCAGGCCTGATGAGCTTGCCGTGCTTGATTAACTCCGGCACGATGCGATTCACCGTGTCCACCGGCACCGCAAAACCGATACCGGCATAGGCGCCGCTGGGGCTGACGATTTGCGTATTCACGCCGATCAATCGACCGCTGCTGTCGAGCAGCGGCCCGCCGGAATTGCCGGGATTGATGGCCGCGTCGGTTTGGATCACGCCCTCGATCGTCCGGTTCGACATCGACTTGATCGTGCGTCCTAAGGCGCTGACAACTCCCGTGGTCAAGGTATGGTCCAGCCCGAACGGGTTGCCGATGGCCAGGACTTTCTGCCCGACCCGCAAGTCGTGCGATGCCCCGACCGCCAGCGGCTCCATGAGATTCTCAGAGACTTTGATCTGCAATACCGCGAGATCATGGTCCGGATCAGCCCCGACGATCTTGGCTTGATGTTCGCTCCGGTCGGCCAGCGTGACCTTGATGGTGTCGGCCCCGTAGATGACGTGGAAATTCGTCACAATATAGCCCTGCTTGCTCCAGACGAATCCGGAGCCGGACCCCTGAGGGACTTCCATCGTATCGAAGGACCAGATGTCCCGCTGAATAGCGGTATTGGCGATGAAGACGACCGACTTGGTGGCCCGCTCGAACACCGCCATGGTCGCGCGTTCGTCCGGGCTTAATTCGGCCGGGGCCGGCGTCACCGGCCGGGGCTTGCCGTCCGCGCCATCGTAGGTCCCGCCGAGCGGTTTGCCCCACTCTGTCGCCATGGCCGACACACTACAGGCAAGCATAGCGGCTCCCACCGTCACGCAAGCCAGCCCTCGCATGATGCGCCGCATGCTCACCCTCACTCACCGATGAGTTGGAAGATCAGTTCGCGCGCGCGGGATCGCGTGTCGAAATCAACCACAACGATCTGCTGCCACGTGCCGAGCAGCAGCGCCCCTTCGGAGAAAGGAATGGTGACGGACGGCCCTTGCAGCTGTCCGCGGAGGTGGCTGTGGCCGTTATTTTCGCCAGGATTTCTCGTATTGTGCTGCCAGGCCGGATCAGCCGGCACCGCCCGATCCCAGAACACTTTCGTATCGGCGCGGATGCCCGGCTCGTCTTCGATGATCATGATCGACGCGGTCGTATGCTTCACAAATACCGTGACGATACCGGCACGCAGCCCCGAATCGGCAACAGCGGCCTGAACCGACTTCGTCAGATTCTCGATCTGCGTGCCGCCGTGCATGTCCACGCGCGAGACGATCGTTTTCACCGCCATGTCAGCGCTCCATCTGACGCAAAAACTTCCGGTCGGCAGGAGAAAGCCGGCGGCCCCGCGCTTCCTCCAGCACCCGGTCGAACTCGCCGACGGCGGCCAACTTTCGCAACGCCGACATCACCGCCCGGCTCAAAGTGCCTTCCTGCTGCAACTTCTCGAGATAGGCAAACGCATCGGCAGGCGTTTCCTTCTTGCGCGCGTAGTAATCGCGCCCGCGCTGCCGGTTGCTGTAGGCCTCGAACTGCTCGCAGGCCACCAGCACCTCCGCCAGCTGCTTCACCCAAGCCGGAGCATCCGTCAGCTTCTCGGGATAGTAGTAGGACAACATCACCCGCTGCATCCAGGGCTCCCAACGCACGCCCATCCGCTTGATCTCCCCGCGCACCGTTCGCAGCCGGCGCGACAGCCGCCTCGAATACCCCAGCCGCATCTCGACCTGCTCTTTCGCCCAAGCCGTCATGGGAATCCCTGCGGCCTCAAGATCGGACCGGTATCGGGAAAGAAAGGCTTCGGTCTCCCGTCCATATCGCGTCTCGGGATGCAGGGCGCGCCATTCGCGCGGCCTGGTCGGAATGCCATGCGATTTTGCCCAAGACCAAATTTTCCCAAAGAGCACACGATCTAGCCCGGCCCGGCCCAAATCATGCAGAACACAAGCAATCTGATACTGACGCACTCGCGCAGAGTCATGCCCCAAGGCAACTGCTACCGCCGCACACATGCGCGCGGTGCGTACGGCATGCGGCCGGTCGTATCCACGGATGATGCGACGGGGAATCTCCGGATGCGGATAGTCGTAGAGGCGCAGGAGCTGCGCCGCAAGGGCCCGGGGGATCAACAACGGAGCGCGAGAAGCCGTAGATGTCATGCGTCATACGATCGGAAGGAAACCGCCATCGACTGCGGCGAGAATAACGTTCACGGAAAGAGCGTGTCAAGGCGCGCGGGCGAACAAAAGCTCGCCCCACACCGCGATCTTTGCTATGCTCCGCCGGAGGGATTCGGATTAAAGCGATCTGCCGATGCGTCAGCCACGCCACATTGTGTTCATGCGCGCAGCCGTCTGCCTTGCGCTCGCCTGGTTGGCAAGCAACGGCTCCCTCCCCCGGCACAGCCAGGCCGCCTCGCCGCTCGATCACCTGACCGAGTTGACCGGCAAAGCGACTGTGATCGTGACCTTGAAAGGCCGCGATAACTTCACGAGCGAATATCGCTACGACGTCAGTGTACGCAACCAGACGGCGGACCTCATCGTCGCCGACTCCATCGTCGTCGTCCTCGACAAAATCACCAACCTCGCCGGCGAAGACCGGGAAGCCTTGAAAAGCGAAACCCTGCTGAGCCGGTTCGACGTGCTGGGACAGGACGGAGAGACCGAGGATGGCAAACCGTTCTTCCGCATTCCTGCCGGGTCCGCTGCGGATCTGCCTCCGCAAACGGACAGCCTGCCGGCATCCGTCCGTATCCGGAACCGGGACTACCTGGCGGTTTTCACGCCCTCGTTCCGGATCTTCGGACAGAAGCGTCCGCCGGCCGAACCGAAAAAACCGGACGTTCCTGTCGCCGCAGCCCCGGCTCAGCCGCCGCAGCCACATTCCACGCCCGGCCGCGCATCGGTCGACAAGTTGCTCCAATTGCTGCTCAAGAAGGGCGTCATCACGGAAGAGGAGTGGCGCAAAGCCAATCAACCATGACCGACCCGACGTGCAAAGCCTGCCAGGGCACCTGGCCGCGCGCCGACCATTCCATCGCCGACCTCGGACTGTCCAAAGCCTATCTCCATGACGATCAATTCTTTCCCGGCTGGGCAGTCATCGTCTTCAAACGCCATGCAACAGAACTCTTCCAGTTGGCCCCCACGGAGCGGATGCAGTTGATGGAAGAAGTGAACCTGGTCGCCAAAACTCTTGGCCAAGTCTATGAGGCCAGGAAGATCAACTACGAACTCCTCGGCAACCAACTCCCCCACATCCACTGGCACCTCATCCCCCGCCTCGCGAACGACCCGGCCCCCCTCGAACCAGTCTGGCGGGTGCAGCATGAGCCGGTCCAACCGCCGGCCCAGGAACTCCGGGCCAGCATTGAACGAATCAAAGAAGCAATGGCCAAATTGCGCTAGACCGTTCCCTTGCCGCATTTTGCCATTCCTAAACAGCCTGCCCTGCCTGATCGGATGCTATAATAGTCTCCACTCGCACCCGTTTCAGGAGGGTCACAGATTTCGATGCGTCGCCGTGTAGTGCTCGTGACCATCCTCGTCGTTCCGCTGCTGTTCGAACCTCACGGCACGTCGTTCGCCCAAACACCTGACGAACAGACCACGGATCCACCCGTTCTCGAATCTCCAGTTCCACCGCCCCAGCCCCCGCAACAAGACGAGCATCGCCTCTCCGAATGGACAGAGCAAGAGCGCAACAATGCCGTCTTCATGCTGAGTGAGTTGCGTGGACGAGTCAGAACATTTCCCGCCAGCGCAGAGAATCGCCTCAAGTTGGCGCAAGGGCTCTACCGCGTCGGCGATCACGACGCCGCGCTCGATGAGTGCCGCGTCGCGCTCAAGCTGCAGCCGAGCAACGCCCAGGCGCTGCTGCAACTTGGTATCATACTCATGGCAAAACAGGACGGGCGGGCGGCCGCCACGGCTTTGATGGAGGCTGTTCTCATCGATCCCGAGCTCACCCATGCGCATTACGTCCTCGGAGGGGTCCAGTACGGGCTGGGCAATGTCACAGCGGCGATTCACTCGTACCGGCGGGCCATTGAGCTACAACAGAATTTCCCCGACGCCCGCTATCGTCTTGCCTTATTACTGAAACTGACGAATCGCGATCAGGAAGCGGCGCAATTCATGGAGGAGGCCGCCATCGGTGGAGTTCCTCATGCGCAGTTTTTTTCCGGCAATGCGTACAAGAATGGTCAGGGCGTCGTAAAAGATCTTGGACGAGCCATTTTCTGGTGGACCAAGGCCGTTGAACTCGGCCACCAGCCGGCTGCTGACGCCCTCGCGAAACTCCGGCGGCAGGCGCTGTCGGCCGACCAGCCCGATCGACGGCGCCACGACGCGCTCGAAGGGTTTCGCGCGTACCGCGCCCTGCTCTGGGAGGAGTTTCCTGACTATAATCGCCCTGACGAACAGGAAACATTGGGAGCGACCTTACTCAAGAACAATCGGCCCGATGAAGCGGTCACTGCGCTCCTTCAAGAGAGCTATGCCTTGAGCGACGCGGCACTGAACGAGCTGGCCACGCTCTACGAAGCGGGATGGCAACAGCACCTGGCGCCCTTCGACAAGAAGATGCTCGTCTGTATTGAAGCGACCGCCGCCGAGGGATTTGCGCCGGCGAAGAAAACGCTCGCGCGCATTTACGGCTACGGCCTCGGAGTGGCGCCGGATCGAGTCAAGGCGAAAGCCGCGCTCAAAGGCATCCCGAAGCAAGAGGCAAAAGCCCTGATGGATGAACTGAACCTCCAATAATTCACATGTTCGACCGGCATAAACTCTGGCGGCACTTCATCACATCGCTGCCCCTCCAAGCGCTCGCGATCGGCGTGTCGGCAACCCTCCTGGCCCGGCTGCTCTGGCTCACCGCGCCCGCGACTGTCACCGCTCTCGATTGGACGGCCTACGACACGTGGCTCCGCCATCGCGCACCGGTCGCCGTCAGCTCCGCACTGACGATTATCCTGCGCGATCCTGCGAGCGAAAACCGGTTTGGAACAGGACCATGGGATCGTGCCGTTCTGGCGCACCTGATCACCGCCGCACATGAAACCGGCGCCGTCGCCATCGGTATCGACCATCGCCTCAACCACGCCAGTCCCGCCCAGCTGGGTGGGGCCGCCAGCGACGCGCTGCTCCTGGAAGCGATGAAAAGCGCCGGCCGCATCGTCACCGTCTTCGACGAGGAGGCCACACTGGCTTCGGATGCCATCATTCAAGGGCATTTGGCCTTGTCCCCCCATAGCGATCACGTGGCCCGCTCGCTCCCCCTCTTCGTCGAGCACGGCTCTCAGACAGCCCCCTCATTCGGACTCGCGCTGTTCTCCCTCGCGAAAAACCAGCCTCTTCCCCGGAGAAGCGGCGAAACGCGCCTTGTGAATGCGGTCCGCAATGGAACGCTGGCGGACTTACCGACCGTTCCACTCTCCAAAGTATGGAAAGCGATCCAACAGCAAGACGGTACCGCCCTCGATGGATGGTTGAAGGACAAAGTGGTCGTGATTCTATCCCAGGCCCCCTCACAGAGCCTCTGGCTGCTACCGACCGGACAATCCGTCGATGGGATGACCGCACATCTCCAGCTCCTCAACAGTCTGCTCACTGAAAACCGCCTCTGCCAGCTCGGCCCGCTCGGACGCGCCGGCATCACCATGGCCGTTGCCGCGCTCATCGCCTGGTGCTTGTTGCGATTTCATGGATCCATCGGTCTGGTATTCACCGCCTGCGCCATCGCCCTCTATGCCGCAATGACCGCCGCCATGCTTGGCGGACTGCATTTCGTGCTGCCGGTAGCCCTCCCGCTCACCGCCGCACTCTTCGTCCTGCTCGGCACCACGGCCTGGACACACCTCACGGCAGGGCAACGTCTGGTTTTGCTGGAGCGCGACATGCTCCGCATCCAACAGGACGCCGCCGCCGTGCGGGAAGCCCTCGTGCTGCGGGAGAATCGCGCCGAAGCCTTGCAGGAAGATCTGGAAGCAGCCAAGGCAGCCGCCGCGCAATCAGCCGGCCAGCGACAGGATCTCGCCCGCACGACCGACTCTCTGCGGGCCGAACTGGCCGACGTGCAGATGCAGGAACAGATCGCCCGCGAACAGCTCGAACAACTGGAGCGGCAGCTTCATGACCTGCGCGCCGCCGGCTCCGAATCCGGCGCCATCGACGACGCCGCGCTCAACCAGCTGTCCGGCGAATGTCGTCAGCTCGGGATCGTCACCAGGGATGCGCCGCTCCTGCGCCTGTTCAGAGACGTGAAAAAAGGCACCGGATCGCCGCTGACCGTCCTCCTCCTTGGAGAACCGGGTACAGGCAAGGAACTCTTCGCCCGCGCAGTCCATCGGCTCAGCCCCAGATCGAGCAGGACCTTCATCGCCGTGAACATGGCAGCCATCTCGCCGGAGCTGTTTGAAAGCGAACTCTTCGGCCATACCAAAGGCAGTTTCACCGGCGCCTCAACCGATCGGCGCGGCTATTTCGAACTGGCCAACCACGGCACGATCTTTCTGGACGAAATCGGAGATCTACGGCTGGATCACCAGAGCAAACTGCTCCGTGTGCTGCAGGAAAAATCCTTCTATCGCGTGGGAGCAACCGCCCCGACGACCGTGGATGTGCGTATCGTCGCCGCGACCAATCGCGACCTGCAACGCGGGGTCACCGAAGGCTGGTTCCGTGAAGACCTCTACTTCAGACTGAAGGGGTTCGTATTCAGGCTGCCGCCTCTCCGTGAACGGGCAGCGGATATCCCCCTGCTGGCGGAAGTCTGCCTCGCCGAAATCGCCGCGCAGATGGACCGACCGATCCCGAAACTTTCCAACGAGGCCCTGCGCCTGTTGACCGAATATGATTGGCCAGGCAACGTCCGGGAATTCCGCCATGCACTGGAGCGAGCCGTCGCCTTGAGCGATGAGCCGGTGCTGACAAAGGCAGCCTTCTCCCAGGAAGGATCCGCGGCACCCCAGACTCCCAAGGGATCGAACCAGGCGGTCATGCTGCCTGAACCGGCCGGCGACGCCGCCGTGCTGAACTGCCTCCGCCAGCACGGATTCGATATGCAGGCCACGGCGAAAACACTCGGCTGGGACCGCAGCACCGTCACGCAGCGATTAAAGGGCCTCTGCTTCCAGGGGCTGGTCGAGTCCAACGGCGATGTGGCGACGGCCGCCCTGGCCATCGCCGGCGATCCGACCTACCTGAGAACCGTCGAACTCAAGCTTATCGACTACCACAACCACCTATTATCGGTCATCGCCCCATTCAAGACCGCTGACGAGGCCCTCCTCGACTGCAAGAGGCGCTTCAAGAACCTGCCCGACCGGCATTTTGCCTCGGTGGAGACCCTTGTGCGCAATCATTTTGCCAAAGCACCCATCCCCTGACTCCCTTTCCCCCATCCTGGCATGCTTCAGAAAACAGGACTGACTGGGATAGACAAGCCTGCATAGCGAGAAGCCAATTCCCCCCTGCATATTCGCCACGGGCAGTGAGGCAGTGTAGCGTCCGTTCCCTACACTTCTACAGAGAGGAAGGAGTCAGAAACTCGCGACACAACGATTTTCGCGGTTTTTTATAGGCCGGCGCTCATATACCCAGGCACCTGGATTGCACGTGTCTAGCCGCCCGGATGAAACCCTTGTTATTCCTAGGACTCTTCCATGACACACTCTTGTTACATCAAAGAACTTCGCTTCACTCAGGCTTCACTCGCTATCACCGCCACCGCTGCCGCCTTGTTGATCTGGTCGACCGGGGCGATCGCAAGAACGGCATTTGTTGAAGGCCGCATCACGAATCTGCTGGAAGCCCTGCTCTTCGGCACGCTGGCCGGATATTTGGCCTTCGGCAACCTCTGCTACCAATTGGCAAGAATCGGACAGTTGAAACGGGCTGCCTCGCTCCAGAGGGCAACCGCACCATCGACCAAGGCGTTCGACCCTCTGTCAGCTCCATTCCTTACCATTCTGGTGCCATCATACAAAGAAGAAATCCCTGTTATCCGCCAAACACTCTTGTCCGCAGCCCTTCAGAACTACCCGAATAAGCGGGTCGTGCTACTCCTGGATGACCCTCCTGCACCCAAAACCCGGTCTGACCAGGCTGCCTTGTGGGCGGCACGTAACCTGCCTTTTGAATTGCAGGCATTACTGAACGAACCGGCCACCCACATCACCGGGAGCCGAACTGCGTTCCTGGCCAGACAAGCAAGCCACACCGCCACAGTAGCCGACGAGTGTATCAGGCTCTCAGATTCCTTCAGACTGGCCACCCGGTGGTTTGAAGCCCAGGCAAAGCGCTCCCCGACCGATACTCACACCGACGTCTGGTTTGTAGAGCAGGTGTTCAATCAAACCGCGAACGCCTGCCGGGAACAGAGCGCCCAGTGGTTCGCGCGGCGCAGGGAGCCGGAGCTAATCCCCAACCAGCAACTGCTGGACGAAATCGACGATGCCTATACGGAACTGGCGTCCCGCTTCCAGGTCGAATTCGACGTCTTTGAACGAAAGCAATACTGCAACCTGTCCCACGAACCCAACAAGGCAATGAATTTGAACAGCTACCTGGGCCTGATGGGCCGGCGCGTCCGCCCGGTGGTCCGCCAGGCCGGGCTTGCCCTGGAGGAAACCGCCTCACGAGCAGGCAGCCGCCTGATCCCCAATACGCCGTACGTCATCACACTCGATGCCGACAGCCTGCTGAAACCCCACTACGCCAGCACCTTGGTCCGCCTGATGGAACAGCCTGACTATGCCCGTATAGCGGTCGCCCAAACTCCCTATAGCGCCTTCCCCAACGCGCCGGGCGCGCTGGAGCGAACCGCCGGAGCCACTACCGATATTCAATATCTGGTGCATCAAGGCTTCACGTACTTCGGCGCCACCTTTTGGGTCGGGGCCAATGCGTTGTTAAGAAAATCAGCACTGGAAGAGATCTGCTGCGAATCCGTCGAACGCGGCCACATCGTTCGGCGGTATATCCAGGACCGGACGGTCATTGAAGATACGGAATCGACCGTCGATCTCCTGGCCAAAGGCTGGTCCCTGCATAACCACCCTGAGCGGCTGGCCTACAGCGCCACTCCGCCGGATTTCGGGTCGCTGGTTATTCAGCGGGCCCGGTGGGCCAACGGAGGATTGATCATCCTCCCCAAATTGCTGTCCTTCCTGCGCCACACCCCGAAACGGTTGAGCACCCTGCCGCAAGCTCTTGTGCAAATCCACTACTTAACCTCGCTCGCCTTCACACCTTTGAGCGTCCTGCTCCTGCTGGCAATCCCGTTTTCCTCAGAGTTGATGGCGCCGTGGATGCTCATCGGCGCGCTTCCCTACTTCGCGCTCTACACCAGAGACCTGGCGAATATCGGCTATCGGCCGTTCCGGGATCTGTTGCGCGCCTATGCGCTCAATCTGCTGTTGATCCCCGTTCATCTGACCGGCGCCGCCACGTCTATGCAACAGGCCGTCGCCGGCACCAAGATTCCATTCCGCCGAACGCCGAAAATCTCCGGACGAACGAGGACAGCAGGGCTTGATCTGGCCCTGCAACTTGGAATGGCGCTCGCCAGCCTGGCCCTGGGTCTCTACTATTTCTCCCAGGAGCGATGGGTCACGGGCGCCTTCCCGCTCGTGAATGCCAGCCTCTTGCTCTATGGCATCAGGCAGTTTATCGGTTTCGCCGAGATGCAGGAGGATCTCAGCCTGAGCCTCGCTGAAACCGTCAGTGATTTGGCCGGTCGCGCCGGTCGCGCCGGCTCGCGGGCCATGACTAAAATCCTGGCCCTGCTGCCCCCCGTGATCGAGTGGAGCAAAGAGACGACCATGCCGATGCGAGCCCGGTTCGCCTCCCGCCAGATCCTCTGGAGTCTGCTGGTTGCGCTCGAAGCCGTTTCTCCCGCCCTCGCCACCGGACAATCCACAGCCCCGCTCAATCCCGTCCGGATCGAAAACAGTCAACGGGGTACCGGAGACGGATTCCTGCAAAACCAGTGCGTGAGAGAGACGAGCCTGCCCCGATTCAAGGAGACAGAACACAAGACCAGCCCCCGACGCTCCTGACACATTGCTGCCGATCATCGCCTCCATCGCCCTCGTCGGAAGACATACCTGCGAACTGAGACCATCGCGCTGGATCGGGAGTTTATTCGGTCCGCAGGCTGGTACGTCTCCGTAATGGCAGACGCCGCCACACGCTGGTGCGCAGTGGGTTTCATCATGTTGAACGGCGCACTCTTGCTCGACCCCGAGAAACATGTCCGCCCGAATGAGTTCCGAACGAAGCGAACACACCGGCTCCTGCCCGCGCTGATTGTGTGGTCGACTATCTATCTGGCCTGGCACTCACCGTATTCGCCTTCATCCTGTACGGCCGGATCTCTCCGCACATTGAAGCCCTTGCACGACCGCTCTCCCCGTTGCCCCTTGGGGTCTACCTGGCCCATCCCATCGTGGTAGAGCTCCTGCGTTGCGGCTATTTTCTGGCGATGCCGATCCTGCTCCGCCCCCCCCTACTACGTGCCCGTCACCCTTCTTCTCACCTGTGCCATCACCTTCTGCCTCGTCGCTCTCATACAGCAAGTGCCGGGCCTGTAAAGGATCGTGTAACGGACGACTCCTGGAAGGGATTGAAACTTGCTGTAGCTCTACTTATTGGAACTGCCCTTGCTCTCGTCATTGCGAATAATTAAGTGGGGGCTGGTCTGCTCGAAAATACTTTCCCTTCCACCGAACTAAGCAGCTTTCCCCGGTGCCCGCTTTGCACGCACTAAAAGTTCGACATCGCAATCCAGCACATGCAGCAACGACAGAAGCTGGTCCACCGACTTGCTATAGTTGGTTTGATCGAGCAACCGATAGAGCTGAGTGGCGGATGTTCCCAACCGCCGGATAATCTCGCGTTTGGACAATGCACTGGCCTCAACTCGCTTCTGAGCCTCGACTGTCAGCTTATACAACAGGGCATCCCGAAAATAATGAGGGTCCTGATTGTAGGCCAACACCTGCTCGCTATGCACCGTGCCTTCCTTGCCGGATTTCAGGACATACGTGAACCCCTCGTTTCCCAATTCATTATCGACATAGACCTGAACAATCGGATCGGCAGCACTGGGCTTCAGATCCGCCTTTGAGTACGGAAGCTGGAACGTCTGCTTGGCCGTCTTGATCTGGAATGCCTTCTTGCGGTTGTTCAAGCTCACAGCTTGGATCTTCATAGCGCCCCCTCGCGTTCTAATTCTTCGAGCAACAGACATACTCGTCTCGTAACCTTGCCGATCATCGGCTGCCCACGCTCCAGATCCCATTTCACAATCAAAACGCCGTCCCGATAAACATGGACATGCCGGGGAGAGTGATCGCCCTTCCAGGTGACGAACACATAGCCGCCTCGACGAACCTTACCCATTCAGAAGTGTTACCCCATAAGGTATCACTTGTCAAGAGTAGGGTTCGATGGACAAATGATTACGGGCCTGACGGTTGCCAGGTGGCGGGCTTGAAGTAGGCCTGAGGTTGGTTCTGATTGACGGCCTTGCGAATGACGAGAAAATGCGTGGAACAGGACAGGGCGTCGATCTCGCCCGGAGGGAAGAATCGCGCATCGGACGTCTCCTCGTGGTCAGGGCGAGGCGTCCCTCGAATCGCCCGCGCGGCGAAGACGGTGGTCACACAGGCGATCTGATCGCCGTTGTCGTAGGTCTTGGAGAAGTGGTCGCCCGCAAAGACGCCCAGGATGTGGGTCAACTCCACGAACACCCCGGCTTCCTCCCACGCCTCCCGCACCGCCGCGTCAGACGGCAACTCATGCGGATCGATGATCCCGCTCGGCGCGCTCCAGCGACAGGAATCCTTGTCCTGAATCAGCAAGAGTCGTCCACCGTCGTCGTACGCAAAGACCATCGCGGTCGGAACCTGCAGCAGTTCCGTGCCGATCTTGGAGCGGAGGGATTTAATGAAGTCTGGAATGGGCATGGACAGCGCGCCTACTTGAACAATCCCCTGATTGCATCGGTCGCAGCCTCCGCGCCTTTTTTCAGGCTGTCAGCCACAGTATCCAGATTGAGCGAGTCGACAGAGGCCGTGACGCTCTGAGTCAAAGTGCTCAAAATGCTCTTCATCGCCTCACCGACCGTCGCGCCGTTCGACTGCTTGCCGATGCCGTTCATCTGAAGGTCCGGCAATGGCACGACAACGGCCTTGCCGTTGAGCATGTCAGCGCTGACATTGACGGTGCCGTTCTTGATGTAGACATGCTCGATCACGAGTTTCTTACCCGGCGAGTCCTGTGTCGGTTCGCTCTTGCCGTCGCTATGTCCGGCGACATAACGCTCGGCATTACGCTGAAGCGCATCGAGGTTGCTCCCGCCTAAGGTATATTCATAGGTGACATCAGGCTTGACGATCGACATCTCCTTAATCCTAATGACGTCTGTCGCAAGCGATCCGATATCGATCTTCAGACTGACCTCGTCCAACGACAACGCCTGTGGGGTCTTGAACCCCGGCGGGTTGCCCACCACCAACCCATGCAACGCCACGGCGCCGTCGGCCACCACAATGTGCGCATCCGAAAGACTCACCGGCACCCCGGCAATTTCCGACCCGTAGGCGCGGATCGCGGATGCCACCTGCGAATCGAGCGAGCGGGAGAGCCACCAGAGACTGCCGACGATTCCGACCATCACCAGCACGGCGATTCCCAACAGCGGCTTTTTCATCGTCCCTCCCACTGAAACCGGAATGACGCATGAGTCCATGCCGGTTCACGGTTGGCACACCAGCGAGGGGGAACGTGTGCCGGAAACGAACCGGGATAGTCATCGAAAAATGATTGCGTATACCAGCGCATTTCCGGCCACAATAGAAATACCCGCCACGCGTTCCAACTGTCGCGGCATGCCGCGCGGATAAACCACGCGGCCGATATAGTGCTGCACAAAGTCGCCCGAATAGCCGAGCTGGCCGGCGCGAGTGCGCAGGACATTCTCAATCGGGGTCAACGGGCAGGTCCAACTCATAAGATTCACCACCGATGACCAGAGCACTACCGAGATATGCGCCCATACCCATGCAGGCTCATAAAAAACGAGCACTCCTCCAAAGACTGCAAACGCAGCAAAGAGGAAATGGGCGAACAACACCAGATCCGCACCGACACGATACAACATACCGATCAACTACCCGCTGCCTATCGGGTGGGACTCACTCGCGCAATAATTCCAGGAATCTTCTTGTCCCCGGCAACGCCCCCGCTTGTTCCCTTGGGCTAACCATTCTTCAACAGCCACACATTCTCTGTCGCCGGGCATTTCCCCTTCAATCCACCGGGAACATCGGAGCTGACAAGCAGCGTGAGGTCGTAGCTATCGGTATAGTGCCGCCGCACTTCGTCGTTGCTCACGGAAAAGGGCGGGCCGTCTATCACGCGTTGGTCATATTCATAGGCGATCACCAGCTGCGGCGCGTTGTCGGCAATCTGCACGAGATGCTCCGTGTATCGATCGCGCATCTCTTTGGGCAGGGCTACCAACGCGGCCCGGTCATAGATGGCATCGACCGGGCCAAGCATTTCGCGAGTCACATGAAACAGATCGCCAAGAAAAATATCGATACTCTGCGCACGGTAACGAGAGACGCGGCCGACTTCGGATATCTTCGGCTTCACGCCAAGCCCCGCAAACAACTCCTTCACCGCAATCTCGCTCAACTCCGCTCCGGCAACACGATAGCCATGAGACAGCAGCCACGCAATATCCAGGGTCTTCCCGCATAAGGGCACAAACACCCGGCTGCCTTTGGCCAAAGACAGCTCTTTGAAATACTTGACCAGGAACGGGTTCGCTTGCTTCTCGTGAAACCCGATCTCGCTTCGCTCCCATCTGTCTTTCCAAAAACTCGAGTCCATACAAACCTCTGTAGAAAATTACCGCACATAAGCAAAGTAAGCTAACAGGCCACTTTTCATTGAGGTACGACAGCCCAATAGAGCTCGGGGTCAGTGACGCCGCTCCAAATCTCGATGTACAGGGGCAAGAAACAACCCCACCCGCTTCCCTGGACAATGTCTTTCTCACAGGGAATGATTGCTAGGCAGCGGTCAAAGGGGAAATGTGGTTGATCTTTCCCTTGATGCTCTTAGCCGCCTCCCAGAGATCAACCGCCCGCTGAGCATTCAACCAGAACTCCGGGCTGTTCCCAAACAACCGAGAGAGCCGCAACGCCATCTCCGGACTGATGCCACGCCGTTCCCGCAACAACTCATTCACAGTCTGCCGAGAGACCCGAAGAGCCTTGGCAAATCCAGAAATGGTCAAGCTATATTCCGGCAGAAAGTCCTCCCGCAACATCACGCCCGGATGAGTGGGACGGACCTTGCGTTCACGCTTGTTGGGGATATTCATCGCGCACCTCTCATCAATGATAATCCGTTATCCCAACGTCATAGGCATCGCCGTCGCCAAACCGAAAGCAAATCCGCCACTGATCGTTAATGGAAATCGAATACTGGCCAGCCCGGTCTCGCTCTAGCTTATGGAGCCGATTGCTCGGAGGAACTTTCAAGTCAGTCAGACTCGTCGCGAGATCAAGATACTCTAGCTTCCGCAATCCCCGCTCCCAGATTCCAGGAGGGAACTGCTTCGACCTGCCGCTCTCGTACAGCTCTTTCGTACGCTTGTCAGCAAAGGTCTTAATCACGCCAGAAGTGTAATGTGGTGCGTGACACCTGTCAACACTGTCAAATCAGAACGGGCGAGCAGGGGGAAGACGGTCTAAGCCGCCTCGTCACATCAGGAAAGACTCCCGGTACATTTTCAGCGGTTGTGCAAAATTTCCGTACCGTCCTTAGGGTAAAGGGATTGAATGTAATCGGGGATGGATATGGAGAAGAAACGAGGAACTGCGACAGCACTTACAGCGCTACTATGCGGCAGTCCGTTTGCGGCCCATGCCGGCTCCTCTGTGCAATAACCCCGACCCTACAATTCTCAGGCTGCAATCTGTTCGAACGAGAAGTGGGGAATATCTGCCCGGTCTTTCGCGTGCTCTATCGTCATCGCGCAGATATTGCCATCTTTATCGAGATCGAGTTGCGTGTTTTCGTCCAAATCCTTCGTTTCTGCAACTTCTGCAACTCGGAACTCGATGTGGAGCGTGTCGGTATCCTGGAAGTACTCAATTGTCATGAGGTGAATCTCCTGTCAAAAAAAGCATTGTGCACAGTCTCACGATCCGCCAGCAACACGACTCGCAAAAACCGGTTTCCCATCTCTTCCACCGGTGCGCGGTTTAGCTACTGCCAAGAGCGAAAGAATCTGGAGACAGGCCTCTCGCAAACAACCAATGGCACCTGACATCTTTGCTTTCCCCGCACGTTTCCCCTCGCTCTCCTGTCAACCTCCCCCACCCTGCCGCGTTAGTGGCGCCAGGCGAGCGACAAGCGCGCGCATGGAAACCGGGACGCTGGAACACGGAGGACTCGCGATGCCGACAGGTTGGAAACGGATGATGAGGGACTGGGCAGGGAGCGGAATCATGGCAATGGGGTTGCTGGTATCCGGCTGCAACGGCGGTGGAGATGGCGGCGCCGCCCCGACCGCCGCCGCGACGAGCGGACAGGCCTTGGTCAGCCTGACCGACGCCGCCGGTGATTTTCTGGCCTATACGGTGGACGTGCACTCGCTCACGCTCACGAAGCAGAACGGCACGGTCGTCGAGACATTGCCGCTGGCGACGCGTGTCAACTTCGCCGACTATGTGGAGATGACGGAATTCTTCACGGCCGCGACGATTCCCTCGGGCATCTATACCTCCGCCCGCATGCGGCTGGACTTCTCCACAGCGGAGATTCAGGTTGAAGACGCAAGCGGCAACGCCGTAGCGGTCCCGGCCGGAAACATTCACGATGCCAACGGCAACCCAGTCACCACCCTGGACATGGACGTGCAATTCGACCATCGCCGCGCGCTGGTGGTCGCGCCCGGCATTCCGGCGCATTTGACGCTGGACTTCAATCTCCAGGCGTCGAACACAGCTGATCTCACCGGGCCCGCTCCTGTCATCACGGTGAAACCCTTCCTCGTCGCCGACGTCGATCCGGAGCAACCCAAGACGATGCGGATGCGAGGCCCGCTCACGTCCGTCAACCAGGCGAATCAGACCTACCAAGTCTTTCTCCGTCCCGTACACCGGAAACTGGGCGACTTCGGCTCGGTCGTCGTCCACACCGATACGGAGACCGTCTTCGAAATCGACGAAGTGACCTATCAGGGAGCCGCCGGCTTGGCGGCCCTGGAGGCCAAGCCGGCCGCCACGGCAACGGTCGCGATCGGACAGTGGAAGATCGGCACCAGACAGTTCAAAGCCGACGAGGTGCTCGCCGGCACCAGCGTAGCCGGTGGAGACCGCGACGTGGTCGTGGGAGACGTCATCGCCCGCAGCGGCGATCTCCTCACAGTCAGGGGCGCCTCACTGCTCAGAAAGGACGGCACCTTTACCTTCCGCGATACGCTGACCGTCACAATGGCCGCCGGGACGAAGATTCGGCGGCAAGCATTGATAACGGCAGGCCTGACGAAAGACGATGTCTCCGTCGGCCAGCGCATCGCCGCATTTGGATCGCTGGATCCCGGGACGAACAGCCTCGATGCCACGGCAGGCCTGGTCAGAATGCTCATGACGTCCGTCGCCGGGACCGTCAATCTGACCGGAGCCGGCTCGTTGGAGATGAACGTGCAACGCATCGATGGCCGCCGCATCGCCCTGTTCAACTTCGCAGGAACCGGCGCCGCCGCCGGCACAAACGCCGATCCGACCCACTACGAGGTCGCCACCGGAGCCTTGAGCCTGGCAGGACTGTCCGGGGGAACCCCGGTGCGCGTACTGGGATTTGCGACCACGTTCGGAACGGCCGCGCCTGACTTCACCGCGCAGACCGTCATCAATCTCATGGATCGCCCGGCCACCATGCTGGTCAACTGGATTGCGCCGACCAACGTGCCGTTCGTGAGCACCGACCCGAGCTTAGTCCTCAACCTGGCCGGAGCGGGGACACTCCACCATGTGGTGCGCGGACCAGTCTCGACCGATCTGCTGAGCTTCGGCGTCTCGCCGACCGTCACACCGGAGCATGCCGATCAAGGACTCTTCGCGCTGGGCGTAGGGGGAAAGGTAACCGTCTTTATGCAGTACCAGAGTTATCGCGCAGCCATCGAACAGCAGCTGTCACAAGGCGGGCACGCGAGCGTGGTCGGAGCCCACGGAATATTCAGCGATGCAGCCGTAACCGTCACAGCGGATCAAGTCTACACAGTGCTTCAGTAGCGGCTCCCCCCTCGGACCGTCGGGTGACGGTCCGAGGGGGCAAGTCACCACAGAAACAAGGGGTCTGACCCCTTTAATTTCCCCAGAGCTTCTCCACCCAAAAATCTAAGCCCTGCCGCCTTTATGTACCTCATAGCGCAACTCAGCCATGCCAGAACCAATCTGCCGAACAGAGACTAAGCGCAGATGTGGGCTGAGTACCCTGCGAGGGAAGAGGGGCTTCCCCTTGCCAAGCGTGACGGAGCCCATCTGGATGATGAGTTCGTCCAACAGGCCGGCATCGTAGAATTGACCAGCGAGATCACCGCCCCCGACGATCCAGATATTTTTGCCGCCGGCGGCAGCCCGCATGTCGGCATGGACGGGGCGCACATCGCCATTGACGAACCGGATGTTCGCACCGTCAGTGAGTGGGAGCTTGCGGCTGGAGAAGATCCAGACCGGTTGGGTGTATGGCCACGGCGAACCAGTTTCAGCGGCAACCTTGTGTGCGTTGCGCAGCATCCATTCGTAGGTCGCCGACCCCATCGCCAACGCGCCAACTTCCGAGATGAATGCCGGATAGCTGGTATCGTTCAGCTCACCGAGAGGAAACAGCCACTCCAGCGAGTCGTCTTCGGTGGCGATGAATCCGTCAAGGCTTGTGGCGGTGTAGTACTGAGTTTTCATGATGTGAGTTTTGGCACGCCATGAGGTCTGACCACCTCGATTCCCTCACCCAAGAAGTGATGGCTCCTGCCCGGCGCTTGCCAACGCCAGAAATGTAGAATGTCCCCGTTTTTCCGCCACCCCCTTTGTTGTCCTGATGCACAAGACAAGGACGTGGCTCATTCCGTTCCGACCCGTCTAATGCAGAGCTACGCAGCGCTCCGTCGTTTGGCGCGTCCGCTTGCGCGCGTTGTGAGGCGTGAGGGTTTCTCCGTAAACCGACCTGTCACGAACTTATGCAGCACACTGGCTATGAGGGTTTGGTACGGCACGCCTTCTTCGGCCGCACGGGCTTGAATATCCATCAGATCGGGTGAGGACAATCTCACATTGACCCTCCGGTCCTTGATGAACGTAGCCCTGGCCGATTCTTTGAAGCTTTTTAGTTCAGCTTTTGATGGCATAACTGACCTAAACCGGCCTTTGTCATAGTCTTCGGAAATTCGTTCTTCATACGAAGGTGTATGCTTTTTCACTTCACACCGCCTTTCAAGTAGTCACGGGTCGCTTTCCTGTTTGGAATAACTGTTTTAAGGAAGTAGCAGTCCGCCTCTTCCACAAATGGGACCAAGTACGCATATTGCTCGATCGCGACAATAAACATTCGCTGATTCGGGTATTTGCCGGGGTTGGAATGCGTAACGATGTCGAGCAATCCGTCGGCTTCAATGGCAAGCACGATTTCCTCGAAGGATATATCCCGTTCAGCTTTCAGTTGTGCATTCTTCTCGTGGCTCCAACGAAACGGCTTCATGCGCCCAGTCTAGACGAACGTGTGCCTTTTGTCATCACCGACTGCGGACGTCGATCATTAGGTCTACCGCTCCCCTGATCCCTCTTCTCCATCCCCACACCTTCTTCCCCAAGGAGCGGCCAGACCGTCCTTCACTGCGCGCATTGAGCGACCACCGCTTCATCGTGGGGGCTCAGCGAGCAAGAAGGATGGTCTGGCGGCTCCCTCTTGCACTATGGCGAAGCCGGAGCTGCCCACGCTTAGCAGCCGAGGCGCCCCCTCCTCTCTTGCGGGGCTATCCCCGCATCCCTTGATGGAATGAATCTCCCCGCATCAACTGCACTGCTCCCCCATTCTCTGAACCCCTGAATTTTCCTCACGTCTTTCTCAATTCCTTCGCCCTTTCCCACCGGCACTCCGGTTGCTCAAGCACAGGACCGTCGGCGGGCGACGCTGACGGCCGGAAAGGAGGTGACGCAGGAACGAGGCCGGGACAAATGCCGGGTCAGCCGACGAGAGAGATCAGAACTTTCAACCATTGAACGTACGAGGAGGAATGCCATCATGCAGAAAGGTCCATCCCAGATTTCGTCAGGCAACATCACCCCCGCCGTCATGGGGCCGCAGAAAGACACCAAGGACATCGTCGTCCTCTCCAGCCTCGTCCTGCTCCTGGCCGGGCTTTCAGCCGTGGCCTGGATCTACACCGAGACTAAAGATCCGAAGGCCCTCACTGCACCATCGGACAAGGTCGAATCAGCCAAGGTATCGGAGATCCTCAAAAAGGCCAGCGGGCTCTCCCAGGCCGAGGCCTCTATTGCTTCCTCCACCCCGGTGACTGCGCCGGTCTCGACGGTGGCCGACATCATTCACAACGACGTCTACTTCGAAGCGGGCCGCAAGGGCCTGACGGATGAAGCTAAGGCGCAGATCGCCGCCCAGGCGGACCTGCTCAAGCAGAACCAGGACTATGCCGTGCTGATCCAGGGCTATACCGACCAACAGGGGTCGGCGACCTACAACAAGAAACTGGGGATGAAGCGGGCCGAGACCGTGAAGCAGGAACTGCTGAACGGCGGGGTGGCCGAACACCAGATGAAGGTCGTCAGCCTCGGTGAGGACGGCGTGCTCTGCGTGGACAACAGCGATACTTGCCGGCACCTCAATCGCCGGGTGCACCTCGACATCCGGAAGATCGGCCAGGAGCACTTGGTGATCCCGGCGGTCGCCAACACCACCGCCATCGACCCGGCTGATGCGAGCATCGAGCAACAGGCCTCGGGCCAGGACGGTAGCTCAACCGGCAACACCCCTCCCTCTTCCCCAGCCGTCACCACGTTCGACCCGGCATCGGGCAGCTAACGTATCGCCTTGGTTAGGTTCTGCGCGAGGTGCAGACCTCGCGCAGACTAGCCTTCATCCACCATACCGACTTATCCAGACGAGGATGCTATGACCAGACATCTCTTTCTTCGCGCCACGCTCGCCCTCTTCCTCTCACTGGGCGCAGGCAGCCTGTCGCTGGCTCCGGCCTGCGGGAATGAACTGGAACAACCGGACCGCACCATTGGATTGAACGACGTGAAAGGCGGCCGACTGCTCTTCAAGACGGCTCAGCCTGGCCGCTTTCTTCCGGCTCCCACCCTCAAGACCGATGTCCGCATCTCCGTCACCGGGCTCATCGCCCGCGCCACTGTGACACAGGAGTTTACGAACCCCAGCCTGGAGAAGGATACCTGGGAGGAAGGGATCTATGTGTTCCCGCTCCCGGAAACGGCCGCCGTCGACCATCTCCGGATGAAAATCGGCGAGCGGATCATCGAAGGCCAGATCAAGGAAAAGACAGAAGCCAAGAAGGTCTACGAACAGGCGAAGCAGGAGGGTAAACGTGCCAGTCTCGTGGAACAGGAACGGCCGAACATCTTTACAACCTCGGTCGCCAACATCGCGCCGGGCGACCGGATCACCGTCGAGATTGAATACCAGGAAACCGTTCGCTACGACCAGGGAACATTCTCACTCCGGTTTCCCATGGTGGTGGGCCCGCGCTACATTCCCGGCACGCCGGTGGTGATGGAAGATCAGCCGCCCGGCAACGGCTGGTCGCTCGATACGGATCGCGTGGCGGATGCGTCACGGATTACTCCGCCGATCCGGCATCCGAACACAGGCCCGATCAATCCGCTGAGTGTGAGTATCGACCTCGCGCCGGGCTTTCCCCTCGGCAAGCTTGAGTCGCTCTCTCACAAGATTCTCACCATCGCCGAACCGGACGGCCGGCAGCGCATCACGCTGCGGGAAGATGCAGTCCCGGCCGATCGGGACTTCGTGCTGACCTGGCGACCGACGCCAGGTCAGGCGCCGAGCCTCTCGGTCTTTCGCGAACAACAGGGCGACGACCAGTATGCGTTGCTGATGGCGATGCCGCCGATTGGCTCCGATCATTCGCCGACTGCGATGGCCCGCGAAACGATCTTCGTCATCGACACCTCCGGCTCGATGTCCGGCACCTCCATCGAGCAGGCGAAGGCCGCGCTGCTCCTTGCCTTGAATCGCCTGACTGCGCAGGATCGCTTCAACGTAATTCAATTCAACAGTGTCACCCATGTGCTGTTTTCCCAGGCACAGCCGGTGAAACCGGAAACTCTTCGCAAGGCAGTTCATTACATCGAACAACTGAAAGCCAACGGTGGAACGGAAATTCTCCCCGCGCTGAAGATGGCCTTGAAAGGTAGCGCCCCGGCCTCTCACCTACGCCAGATCATCTTCCTGACGGACGGCCAGGTCGGCAACGAAGATGAGTTGTTCGAGATTATCCGCACACAGCTCGGAACGAGCCGCCTCTTCACCATCGGCATCGGATCCGCCCCGAACAGCCACTTCATGCGGAAGGCGGCGGAGTTCGGACGCGGCACCTTCACCCACATCGGCAGCACCAGCGAAGTGCAGGCCCAGATGGATGCCATCTTCCGAAAGCTGGAACGGCCGATACTGACGGATATCAGAGTCGACGGGCTGACCGATCAGATCGAGATGTTTCCTCCACGCATTCCGGATCTCTACGAGGGTGAGCCGGTCGTCGTCGTCCTGAAAAGCCCCGCGCTTCCGGAGACCGTCACGATCCAGGGCATGATCGGGGCCACTCCATGGACGACGTCGATCATGCTAAAGCAGCAGGACAGTCGTGAAGGGCTGTCTGTGTACTGGGCGCGCCAGAAAATCGCAGCCCTGATGGACCGGCAACGGTACGGACAAGACGAGTCTGCGACCAGGCAGGCGGTGCTGGACGTCGCGTTGGAACATCACCTCGTCAGCAAATACACCAGTCTAGTCGCCGTGGATGTGACGCCGGTTCGTCCGCTTCATCAATTGCTGCAGACCCATGCGATAAAAACGAATCTGCCGGACGGGCAGAACTACCAGGCGATCTTCGACTTGCCGCAGACAGCCACGAGCGGACAACTCCAGATTCTGCTGGGACTCGCTACGCTGCTGGCGACCTGGCTGGCGTGGACGGTGCGGGGCAGAATCGCATGAATCCGATCCGACCTGCTCCCCGTGTGCTGGCTGCGCTGACGGCATTCCTCCTTGTCGTTGGCTTGTGGCAGCTCGGGGAAGGATCGTGGATCTATGCGAAGGCCGGGCTCGCGCAGCACTTGCTGCAGCGGGCCTGGTCCCGCACGCTGGCCGGAAAAGCCGGTGCGAAGCCCTGGCCATGGGCCGACACCCGACCGGTGGCGCGACTGATCGTCCCCTCGCAGCGCATCGATCAGATTGTCCTAGAAGGCGCCTATGGGAGAACGCTGGCCTTCGGTCCCGGCCATGTCGAGTCGGCACAGCCGATCGAAACATCAGACACCATTATTCTGACCGGCCATCGCGATACCCATTTCAGATTTCTGAAACGGCTGCAGCTGAGCGATGTGATTGAACTGGACACGACGACCGGCATCCAGCGGCGCTACCGGGTGAAGGAGATTCGCATTGCAGACTCCCGCAGCGCATCGATCGACATCGCGCATGATCAGCCCCGACTCGTGCTGGTCACCTGCTATCCGTTCGACGCGATCCAGGCCGGTGGACCGCTGCGCTATGTGGTCACAGCAACGAAGGAAGACCTGCAACAGACGGGCTTGTAGCGGAAGCGAGACAAGAACGGAACTGCAGAGAACGGAAGAGAAAGAAGAATGGAGCCGACGACCCGGATTGAACGGGCGACCTGCTGTTTACGAAACAGCTGCTCTACCAACTGAGCTACGTCGGCGATCCTGACCAGCGGCGAATGGCTCGGACATCCTATACCCTGTCCCGTGAACCAGACGCAATGATAGCGGCGCACCCCGCGGCCTGTCAACGAAGGAGCGCAGATCTCTTATATTTACTGCCCTGGCCCCACCCCCGCCGGCAACGTATTGGGAGCCGCTCCTTGCGCGGGATCCTCTTTCTTGACCGGCGCCGCCGGCTTCGGATTGTTCCCTTTCGCCATGGGCTGGATCCGAACCAATGCCCCTTGGCCGGGAGCCGGCAGACAGACCGGCTGTTGACTACTCCCGATCTGCTCACTCGTTATGCGGGCAACTTCTCCACGGGCAAACGCGCAGAGCTCACCCGCTGCCACCGTCCCATCGCGATCCAGATCAGCCGCCCCCTGTAGCCCCCGCAGGAGCTGATACGTGAAGAGTCCGTGCCGGCCCGGCTCAAAAGCCTGGGCCTCTTGGAGTCCATTATTTCCGATCATCCACATCATCTTGGCACTCGCGTCCGTCGCACCGACCTCCCACACCGGAGCCGCTCCGGTCGCCGGATCGGATCCGGCCACATGTTCCAATGAGACATCGAACATGAGAATGGCCCGCTGGATCGGCAGACGTGCCAGCGATTCTTGCAACCGACGGAGGGAATACACGCGACCCATCGAGGCGATCGCACCGTCATACGGCACCAGCGAGACCGCCCCAGTGACGCCGTCAACGAGTGCCCGCCCGGCAAAGTAGACATACACGACGGTATTGGGATCGACTCGCTTCGGCAGCCACTCTTCGATCGTCTCGGCAAGATCCTGCTTGAGCGCATGACCGTCGACCAACACGTGCACACGGTCGGCGGACAGGCCGGCGATGGATTGAAGATAGGCGGCCATGACCTCGGCATCCCGCGCCGCAAATTTCACAGACGGCACCTGGACATCACGAAAATGGCCCACCCCGACGGCAATCACGACCGCTTTCTGCTGCTTAAGCGCCGCCGTTCCCTTCGGAGGCTGATCGACGCCGATCGCCGCCTGAATCCCATCGACGACACTCGGCTTGACCAGGATGGTGAATTTCTTGACCGGCGGGACCTGGGCCATCGGCGAGGCAGCTCGAAGACCGAACAGTAATTCCCCGCGCAGCGGTTCTTTCGCGCTGGTCATCGGCTTCGTCACAGTCACACGCTTGATTGCCCCCGGCAGGACATCGCCGACGGCAATAGTTGGCGGAAGCTGGGCCGTCAGGACCCCGGTCCCTTCCACCACGACCTCGACACCTTGAGCCTCTATACGCCCTTCATTTTTCACTTCCACATCAATCGTCAGCGGCTCATCCGGTTGGAGCAGGTGATCCCGGTTGTCATCCCGCAGAATGACCCGGAATGTGAGCAGGGCCGAGGTCTCCCCCGATTGATTCGACAGAAGTGAGGCCGCACTCTGGACAGCAGGCCGCCGCTCAAGGGATATCTGCGCCTCCGGTTCCATCGGTCGCACCGGCACCGCCGCGACATCGGGTACGGCAGCCTGCGGCGCGGCGGTAACCGATGCGAGGGCCGACCCGCGGCCCGGCTTGACGTCGGCATATTCACGAATCTTAATGGAGTCGCTGATCTGTTTCGCCGCGCCTTCGGCGACCAAATCAACTGCCTCTTTGACCACCGTTTCCAACCCCGTCACGTCGCACGTGGTCTCCTGAACGTCTACCTCGCCGTGACCGGAACTTTGGAGTTTCTTCGTCCACAGCGTCGAGCCATCGCCGGCCAGATACGCGACGTCGAGGCCGACGGTGACCGTCACCGGATAGGTTTTCTTGATACGCCGGGGAATCGCCAGGTCAATTTGCTTCAAACCGACGGCTGCCTCGATCGCCCCGTCCGACGATACGGACTGATCTACCACCACCAATTGGAACACCCGGCCCATCTTTTGTTGGAGCGCAGCGACGAGCGGACTGCCGATGGGCACCGTCGCCGATGCCCCACAGGCATTTTGGTAGGCGATGGTGGCCGTGGCCAGGGATGAAGGCACCCGCAAGACCGGCGAGAGCGCAATGGGCGCGATCCCTGCCAAGCCGTCGGCGCGCTTGAACCAGGAACATCCGGTCCACGTGGTCAGCGAAATCCCCATGAGGAGGAGCCCGATGGAAACGCGGAACCAAGCCGTCTGATATCGTCGTTGCATCGCTCGTTGCACCACTGTTTTATACAGAAAACGCGGGACCGTTCACAACTCAGGCGATAAATTGACAGCTATTCCGTCCTCGGCTATGGTCCCGCCCATGCCTGATCGCCAACAAGAGGTCCCCGCGAACCAAGCATCGGCCCCCTGGGAAGTCTGGCTGCGATTGATTCGTTTCCGCAATCAAACCGGCACCGCCCTCTTATTGCTGCCGACCTGCTGGACGCTGGCCCTGGCGGAGCGAGGATTTCCGCCGCCTCGCCTGCTCGCGATTTTTGTCGCCGGGTCGTTTCTGATGCGCAGCGCCGGCGTGGTGCTGAACGATCTCGCCGATCAATCGTTCGATCGCCGGGTCGCGAGAACGAAAGCCCGTCCGCTGGCGTCCGGAGAATTGACGAGGCGGCAAGCCATCGTCATCCTCGCAACACTGCTATTGCCGGCGGCCGGTCTCTTGTGGCTGCTCAACCCACTGACACTGTGGCTCTCACCCGTGGCTCTGGCTTTGGCCGCGCTGTACCCCTTTTCCAAGCGCGTGCTGCATATTCCCCAGGCGATGCTCGGGCTGGCGTTCGGCTGGGGCACGATCATGGCCTGGGCGGCCGCCAGAGGAACCCTCGATTCGACCGCGTGGACTATCTTTGCCGCCACCATCGTCTGGGCGATCGCCTACGACACCATTTATGCCATTCAAGATTTGGAGGATGATCGGCGCATCGGCGTGAAATCCTCCGCGCTCTTCTTTGGCTCATCCATCTGGCTCGCGGTCGGGCTGATGCTGGGCGTGATGCTGGTGCTGTTAATTACAGCAGGCCTACAGACCGGAATCGGCTGGCCCTACTTTCTGATACTGGGCGCTGTGAGTGTATTTTTTGCGAAGCAGACCAGAACCCTGCGCGGGGCGGTGACCCCGTCGCAGGCATTCCGAATGTTTCAGGCTCACGTGTGGGTCGGGCTGGCGATCTTCGCCGGACTGATCGCCGGATTTCTCGTGTAACCGTTCGCTCAGCTCGCCGGCTTCTCTGCGGCCGGCTCTTCGGCCTTCGGTGCGCGCATGGTGTTCAGATACATGCTCACCGCTTTAGCGTCCGCGTCGCTGAGACCCAACGCCGGCATCCTGGTCTCGGCTTTCATCGCCTGCGGATTCTTGAGCCAGCGATAGACCCAGGTCGAGTTCAGCCGGACGCCCGCGCGGTCCAGAGCCGGCCCGACTTTTCCGCCTTCTCCAGCCAGGCTGTGGCAACCGTTGCAACCGTACTTACTCTGATAGAGACGCTTGCCCAACTCCGCCTGCTGCGCGGCTTGCTCTGCCCCCATCGTCATATCCGGGCGGGCAATGTTCAGCCCTTTACCGGGACGCGTGCCGAAATTATTGAGCATGACTTGCGCGGCATCGAGCGCCTTCTTGGCGGCTGCCATCGCGGCTTGCTCTTTCGCGTAGGACGCTTCATCCACTTCCACGTCCTTCTTCGTGGCTTCGCTCTTCTTCTCGGCTTCCTCACTGGCCTTCTTTTCAGCCGCTTCATAGGCCATCTTGGACTGATCGAAACTGTCCTGGGCCGTCTTGAGTCCTTCAGTCAATTCTTTCTTGCGCTCTTCAACCTTGAACTCCAACTTCATCCCATGCAGCGTCCGTACATACCCGACGATCGCCCAGATTTCATCTTCAGACAGCGTGTACTTGAAGGTGGGCATCGTCGGCACGGCGAAGTCGTCGTCGCCGATCTTATCTCCGCCCGGGCTGGTGTCCTTCATGTCACGAGAGATCGTATTGAAAATATCCTCGTCCTTGAAGGTGCTCATTTCCGATTTATTCGAAAGATCTTTGGGCTTGGGATCCGGCATGGACGACCAATTGAAGCCTTCGTTCTGCCGTCCGCTCTCACCGTGACAATGCATGCAGTAGTGGGCGTACAATTCATGGCCCTTCTTCTGCTGTTCGCTGGCACAGCCGCCTGCGGTCATGGCCCAGATTCCAATCAGGCCGGCGACCGCGCCTATGACTTGTAGCCTTGCCGCCTTCATGCTGCCTGCCCTTTCTTCAATTTTCTGATCAGGACAAACTGGAACCCCAAAGCCAGGGCCGCCGCGAAGGCCGCATAATAGTAGCCGGAGTAATCCGGCGGCGCTTCCGCACGGAAATACCACCAGGAAGACACGGCCTTCTGTGAGCCCTTCTCGACCAGGTCGCCTGATCCGTCCTTCCGTCCATCCCAAACCGCGAACGCGATGTTGATGAATCCGCCCGGAACGAGTTGCGTATCTTCGGCTACATGCTCGGTCGCCAGCGGCCTCGTGAACACGACTTTCCACGTCCCGTTGGAGAACGCCCCCGTGGCTTTGACGTCTTGATGCGTCTGGACTTTCAGGGTGCCGAATCCCTGGGCGTTCATATCCACGCCCTTCTTATCCTTGTTCTTCCAATACCAGATATTGACCGGACCGCCCTCTACCTGGGACATCGGCTGGCCGTGGGCAAAGTGGGCCTTTTTCTCGCCGACCATGAACTCGATGGCGGCGGCGTCATCGGGGTCTTCCGTCGGATCGGCGTATTCCAGCATCACGGCCACTTGCGTGCCATCATGCAGCGCGCGCACAGAAACATCCTTGACGGTAGTTTCCAAGATACGGTTCGGCCAATGGACCTGGGGGGACATCGGGAATTTCGCCGGTGTGGCCGTGCTCCAGATAGCCGCATTGGGATCGTCGACAGGAAGAGTTCCCTTGACCATCGGCGCGCTCACGGACACGCTCTCGCTTTCCTGCGCCAAGCCTGGAGCCGCTCCGGACAGAATGAGAGCCGTCACTGCGACCGCTCCGACTCCGCTCACCCATTGTCTGACCTGATTCGCCGGTTTCATACGGGCCTCGTATTCGATTCACAGAAGGACAACGACCGATCGTCGCTTCGCATTATTCCCACGTTCTCGGTGACTGATGGGCGCCATCGTACTCGCCCATGATGATTTTCCAGATCCACTCATCAGGCAACTCCACTTCCCACCGCGGCATCGCCGACTTCCAGGGCATGCCCTCGATCGGGAGCCCGACGCCGCCTTTCTTGATCCGCCAGAACAGGTAACTCTCCTGCAGCATGGCGATCGTTGTGGGATCGGAGAAGTTCGCCGGGGGAGGATTGAAGCCGCGGGCCGCAGGCCCTTTGCCGTCGAACTTGCCGCCGTGGCAGGGCGAACAGAACGCGGCGTAAAAACCTTTTCCCTGCATAATATTTTCCGGCGTCTTCGAGACCGGGTTCGACAGACCGGTGTACTCTCCCGGAGGAGCCGGATGGATGGTGCGGTTTTCCGCTGGCGGCGCATCGCTCGTCGCGGTGCTCCCGTACGTTTGCCAGCCGACCAACAGCGGGAAGAGAACCAAGAAGCCGTACCGGGCGGTTTGCATCGCACCGATGTTTTCGCCCGTCAGGAAGTTGAGAATCGGAGCGAAGAACACGTCCTTCGACTCGCGGCTCAAGGTCGCAAAAATGACGATGCCGGTCGTCGTCAACATGAGGTACAGAAAGATCAGGCTGGACGGCAAGGGCGCAGAGCCTGGAATATTGGGCACCACAAACTTCAGAAATACATACATCGAGAGAATCAGAAGCACTGGCCTTCCGAGGGAGCCGCCCATATCCCCTCCTTACTTCGCTTGCGCGACAGTCACGGTTTCAGCTTGAGCCGACTTCACGGGAGCCGCCGGGGCTGTCCCGGGCATTTCCAATTCAGACGGATTGACCGAGATCGGTTCGCCGCTCATCTGTTGCAGGAACGCGATCACGGAAAGAATTTCGTTCTTCGACAGTCCGATGGGATTCTTATTGATGTAGGGCATCCGTGCCGGATATTCCTTCGGCAGTCCCTCATGACGATAATCGAGATAGACGTAGGCCTGCGGCTGAGTCAAACTTTCAAAGATGAATTCCCGGCTCAGCTTCGCCCCGATGCCTTTGAGATCGGGACAGCGAGCGGACTCGCTCGGACCGATGGTGTGGCAGAGTGCGCATTGGCCCTTGCTGAAGAAAATCTTCTGACCGATCGACGCCATATCGGCCGGCGTCTTGATGCTGGCAATATCGATGCTCTCTTCGGCCGGCGGCAATGAGGCCATCTGGGGCACCGCCAAAGCCACCAATGAAAACAGGCCGAGGACGATGGCCACAAACCCGATCACCCGCAAGAACTGCGAGCGGATAAAGAGCAGAATAAGGACGCCGCTCCCGATGACCGAGAGGCCGATCAACTGTAATTTGACGACTTCACTCATAGGACTCCTCTGAGCAAGACGATCCGGTTAGATCTGCTTGTCCAATGTTTGAGAGCCACCCGCCATAGCCGGCAATGCCCCATGGCTGTCGCCACTCTTTTCTTTGCCGCCATGCGTATTCTTCGCTTTATCGCCCATGGTCGCCACCCAGAAGATGAACGCCACGATCATGCAGAACATGAAGGTACTGGCTGCCATCAGCACCGCGGCATAACCCAGCGCAGGCGAGAAGGCGTATTGCGACGAGTCGCGCATGACGCCGTACACATGCCAATGAACCCGCGACGATGAACGCGCGTACCCCATCAGGGTCATCAACAGAATGACCATAATGGCGTTGAGGACCAGCGAATACCCGGCGCGCGGCGGCATCTTCCCCCACACCATTTCCGTGGTCGTCCTCGCGCTCTTCAGGAGCAGCGCCGTCAACGGAGTGATCGTCACCATGACAAAGATGACGAGCAACACCTGCGAGGTCGAGAAATAGTTAATGCGGACAATCGCCGGGACGAAGTAGCCCCACACGCCCAGCACCACCACGACGATACCTGCAATGATGAGAACTGCGCCCATCACCGCATTCGCCAGTTTGGCCCAGGTGGCGGTGTCTTCCTTACCGGCGCGCCAATACATGATAAAGCTCATGAAGGTGACGAGAATCATGAGATTCGACACGGTCATCTTGGCCGACATGACGCCGAAGACGCCCAGCAAGGGATGGTGCGTCCCGCCCATCTTTCTGGCCTCTTCCAAACTTGCCACGAGCGAGTGCGGGGTCATCCAGACACCGAGACAGAGGAGCAGAATAATAAGCATGGCCAGAATCGGCTTACGATAGCGCAGCTCCGACCCAGGAATACGATGCGTGATCCCCATCCAGAAATAGTAATTCGACCCGAGAAACAGCACGCCGATCAGCATGGCCTGGAGAATAAACAGCCAGGAGAGGAATCCACCCATGAGGGTGATGCCCATCTGCTGGTTGTACTGATAGATTTCACGCATCAGCCAGTAGCCGGCGAAGGGCAAGGGGAGCAGACCGAACACGCCGATGAAATTACCGACGTACCCCATCCAATCGTAGTGCTCGCGCTCTTCCGGGGTCCGCGCGGAGAGATAACGAATACCGGCGTAGGCGCCGCAGATGTATCCACCGAGGACCACGTTGGCGATCAGCCGGTGAATATTGACCGGCCACCACGTGGGATTCCACGTGGCCGCCCAGGCCCGCGCCATGTCCGACCCTTCGGCAATGACGACCGGACTCGCCTGGAACGTCGCCCAGGAGTTCGGAATGATCATGATGAAAAAGGCAAACACGTTCAGCAGGAAACCCAGCACCAGGTGAAAGACCTTGCTGCGGCCTTCCGACATGGCATCCCACCCGTACCAGTACATATAGAGCGTCGCGGTCTCGAGCAGGAAGAGTGCGCAATAGACCATGAACGAGGGAAAGAAGATGTCGCTGAGATAGGCCATCAGCTTGGGATAGGCGCCGATGAGGATGAACAGCAGGATGCCGCCGAACAGGGCGGTAGTCGAATAGGCGGAACTCAGGAGTTTCGTAAATTCTTTGGCCAGCTTGTCGTAGCGTTTCTCCCCGCTTTTCCATCCCACCACTTCGCACAGCCAGGCGAAAATCGGCACGCCGAGCACAAAACCCGCAAGCAAGAGATGCAACTGCGCGACGATCCATACCAGGTTCCGGCTTCCGATACCGGGCACATCCCGATAAGCCACGGCCGATGAACCACCAGAATCCGCCGCCAGCCCGACCACCGGAGCGGCCAGCACTCCCAAGGTGGCCACGAAGGCGGCCACTGCAGCAGGCGATTCGGCGAAGAACCGAATGAGCCGTTCAATCATTCCAGGCCGTTGCATCATGGATACCACCTCTCCGTCGCTCAGTCTTAGGGTGTTGCTGGAGCCTTCACCGGTGCCTTGGCATCAGCGGGCTTGGCCTTACCGGCCTTCCCCTTGTCTTTATCTTTCGCTGCCTCTTCTTCGGCTTTCTGTTTTTCGATCGCCTCGACCTGCGCTGCCAGCTGAGCCACATGCTTTTCGGCCTTATTGAGCGTATCGACGGGCTTGTAGAGCGGCGCGGCTTTGACTTCCGGTTTTTTGCAGCATTCATGCGGATGGGGTGTACTGACCGGCAGGCCGGACCAAAAGAGCATCGAAAGAACCAGGCCAACCAGCGTGGTAGCCGTCAGCATGAGCCCTTGATCGGCCGGCACACGCATCAGATCCCACCGCGTGACCAATCCTTGGTAGTCGCCTGCGGCAGGCGCGGCGCTCTGAGCCGCGCTCCGGATCACGCGTCCGACAAGAGACACGCCCAGCAGCATCATGACGATGAGGACGGTCGTAGAGGCGCCGCCCCAGAGAGTCAGCTCGATCCCGATCTTTTCAGCGACAGGGACCGCTTTCAGCATCTCTGTTTCAAAGAGGCTGTGCGACAATTCGATGGACGTCTGCGTGGCGAAGCTCACCACCAGCCACAAGATCGGCATAAAAAGCGCGCCCACGAAGGCGGTCTTGAGCCACAGTGATAATCCGAGTTCATCCGGCGGCTCTTTGCTGAGTTTTTCAAGAAACAACGTTCTGGCCACGACACCGGTCGCCCAAATATCGATGGGGATACAAATCAGGAAGAGCAGCGCAATCCCCGCGCCTTCCCCGAGATGAGGCTCAGCCACCATGGCGAGAATCGGCATGGCAAACACGGTCACAGGACTGGCGAGATACATTAGAAACGCCAGGCCGATGCGGGCCTCAAAATGAATAAGGCCTAGCGCCAGGAACAGGAGGCAAATGCCGATCTTGATTGGGAACCCGGTCCAACAGGTGGACCAGAGGACGTTCAATCCAAACTTGACAGGGGACGGCAATTCTCGCTCGGTCATAGTTTCATCTGGGGCGCGGTTCACGTCGCCCCGCTCAACTAGTCCAAAAATTCCCGGTTGATAATGGCGGCCACGGTAAAGAGCAGGATCATCGCCATCACGACAATCCAGCCGATCAGAGCGATGGGGCGCTTAAAAATATTTCGCTCCGGATCTTTGTCGATGAAGGGCAGCGCAGCCAGCAGGGCCATGAACGCGCCGGGCAAGGCCACGGCGCCCAGGAACTGCCCGAACTCTCCGCCGAACATCTTGAGCCGCAGCAATTGGAACAGGAACAGGAAGTACCACTCCGGCTCAGGATGATAGTCGCCCGGATCCGGCGTTGCTTCTTCGAGAAGCACCACGGGTTCCCAGAAAGCCAGCGCGCAGATGGTGAAGAACACCGTGATCATTCCGACGATGTCTTTCCAGATTTGGCGCGGGAAGAAGTAGTCGGTCTTCGCCTTAATCTCTTCCGGCGTGCCACGGAACGGGCCGGCAGGACCGGCCGCTCTGAACAAGAAAATGTGCAACCCTGCGAGTCCCATCAAGGCCGCCGGCAGAATCATCACGTGGACGACAAAGAACCGACTGAGGGTCATTTGGCCGGGAGTCGCGCCCCCCTTGAGGAAGCGGGCCATGAAATCTCCGACGACCGGAGTCTTGTCCATGATTTCAACACCGACTGTGGTCGCCCAATAGGCACGCTGGTCCCACGGAAGCAGATAGCCGGTAAATCCGAAGCCCATGACGATCCCGAACAGGGCCAGACCGACCAGCCAGATCAATTCACGCGGACTTTTATAGGCGCCCCAAAGAAAAACCTGAGACATGTGAGCGAACACACAGACCACCATCGCGGTGGAACCCCAGAAGTGGTAACTGAGGAGAAACCACCCGTAGTCGACTTCGTGAATGATGTATTGCGTGCTGGCAAACGCATGGTCGGCGGTCGGCACATAATAGAACATCAGCAGAATGCCGGTGACGGCCTGCATGATGAAGATGAACAACAGGATGGAGCCGAAGACATAGGCCCAGCGCGAGCCTCCGGGAACCGGCTCATTGAGCATCTTCGCTTGAATCGTCTTAAGGCCGACCCGCTCATCGACAAAGGCGACGACCTTTTCAAGTGCGGTAAGCTCAGGTGAGGAGGACGGTGTCTGTTGCATAATGATCAGATGATCCGGATTTGAGTTTTAGTACCGGCCTTGAATTCCATATCGATGATTTGAACCTCGCCCGTCGCAGACACCTTAATGGGAAGCGCGTCAAGCGCGCGCGGCGCCGGTCCGTCGAGCACCTTTCCGGACGCGTCATAGATGCTCAAATGACAGGGGCACAGAAACACTTGCCCTAACACTTTGTGCTGCCGCCACTTATACCCGCACCCGAGGTGAGGACATTTCCCGGAAAACGCCACGAAGGGGAAGTCTTTCTTATTGGTCCAGACCGTCTTGCCGAAGGCATCCTTAAACTCCATGTCCTTGCCCTGGTACACCTTATCCAGGACGGCAGGAGTCACCTTCAACACCCAGACGTTTTTCTCGATCTCCGTCTCGGGCATGTAGGCTTCTTTGACTTTGCGCTTATACTTGAACTGGACGCCGATATCGTCCTGCTTGATCTTGCTGACATTGCCGATCTTCAGCCACCCGTTATCGAACGGTGAATACATCGGCTTCATCAGATAGCGCAGAACCGGAAAGGCAATCGGCAGACCGATCAGGAATCCAATGACGTGCGTGAAATTCATAAAGAACGTGCGGCGCTTGACGCTCTTCTCCAACTCAGGGAACGGAACCAGCACTTCGCCCGGCGTGACATGCACACGCTCTTCGAGGTGGGCGATCTCGACTTCATGCGTCGTCACATAGTCATCACGCTTGAACGGCGGCAGCTCGAGAATGTCGCCGGCTGCCGCGCGCAGCTCAACGAGATTGTCGGTGACCGACTGCACGAACGTCATGGCGACTTGCCGCTCCCCGCTGCCGTTCATCGACACAACGATATGGCTGATCTCATGCGAGAGCGGATCGACGATGACCTTGGAGACTTCCCCGATTTCGCGGTCCGTCGCGCGGACTTTTGATTTGAGTTTCGGCTGCATCATTACTTCATCTTGATGGGTTTCGGTGTATTGACGGATGTATTCTTGAACGTCGAGAGCCAGGCAGCCAAGGCCTGTACATCTTTCAGTTCCATCAGGTCCTTATACTTATCCGGCATCTTGCCCTTGTCGTACTCAGTATCAAAACCTTCGGCCTTGTAGGACTTTGGATCGAGGATCTTCTTGGCGATTTCTTCCTGCGGCAAGAGCGTCCCGATGTTATCGAGCTCGGGACCGCGCTTCTTTCCGCCCTCACCCTTCAACTTGTGGCAGTTGTAGCACTCCTGGAGCTGCCACTGCTCTTCACCCATCTTGAGGACATCGCCGCCCGACGCGCCCGCAGCAACGGGAGCCGCCGCCGCGCCGGCCTCTTGACCGGCGGCGCCCTGCACGGTTCCCAGCGCCTTGATCCGCTCGGTCAATTCCTTGGCTTTGAGATCCAACTCCTTGGTGCGCGCAATCACTTCATCCGCTTTCCAGGGGTCGAGAATGTTGGGCTTGCCCTTCAGAATCTTGACAATTTTGCCCTTTTCATCTTCCGGATCGTATTGCGGCCAGAGCGACGCGCCGGAAATGAATACCGTGCAAAGAATGGCATAGAAGACCAGAAGGGACACGAGCGCCTTGCCGCCGCTCATCACCTTCATCGTCGGCGC
The DNA here is from genome assembly GCA_964635345.1 of uncultured Nitrospira sp. Classification (GTDB taxonomy): domain Bacteria; phylum Nitrospirota; class Nitrospiria; order Nitrospirales; family Nitrospiraceae; genus Nitrospira_D. Next base: position 27,340 of record CAZWOX010000010.1, on the reverse strand, counting down.
ATCGAGAATCAAGAAGACGATGGTACCCAGCACGGCATACCCGAAGAAAAGCCATCGGAAGACAGGCGGAAAATCGAACGCCATCGTGGCCATATACAGGCCGGCGCCGATCACGAGTCCGACGATAATCTTGATGATTGCCTTGCCCATAATGCTCCTCGTTCTAGATCTCTATGAATGCACCAGGATAAATTCGACCGTTACTTCGCTCCAGCCGGAACCGGACTACCCTCCGGCGCATGCTCTTTGGGATGCGATGCGCGCAGCGTTACGATAATCGCGAAACTGACCACCGCATAGAACACCACGGTAATGCCCGTAATGTACCAAGCCGAATAGGCCAGGGTCGGCGTAAACGATTCCGCTGTAAAGTCCGGCAACAAGTTATACGTGTGAAAGTATTTCCGCAGGAGCGAACGAACCGCGCCCATCAGACCCATCGTCCAGATCGCGCTGAACGCCAGGAAAATCAAAACGAATTGCGAGGCATAATCGATCTTGCCCCAGACAATGGTCCCCTGGGTCACGGCGCGATTGTAGATAATGTAGTTGACCACGGTGACAAAGACGAGCGTGAAGGCCGCCGAATTCTTCGCCGGCATCAAGGCCAGGAAATTCCAATCGGACGGCAACTCCAATTCAGCCACCAGCTTGGCGCCGGTCGGCACGAATCCATGCGGCGTCAGCCAGATCGCGTTCCCCACTACCACCATCAGGAAGCCGATCTTGATGACCGTCCGCGAGGAAACCGTGATCGGGATAAAGCGACCGAGAATGGCCGGCGCCAACAACATCGGCAAAAGGAACATCAGCGACTTGGGATCGGGCGCCGGATAATCCGTCAACACCTTGGTCATGACCAAGGGCAACGCGATCATCACGATCGGGGCGATGATGGTCATACGGACCTTCTCGACACCCTCAATGCGCTTCATACTGAGCCAAATGTAATAGTTACTGGCCAGGAAGATGAGCCCGATCATCGCTCCCTGCATTTCGAAGAACATCGACAACTGGTCCGCCATCATGTACGGGCAGATGGACGCATCGTAGTCGCACAGCTCATAGGCCAACAGATAGCCCATGAACGGGAGGAACAAGAGCGCTCCCACACCGATCATATTGCCGACGAATCCCATCCAATCGTAATAGGCCCGCTCTTCGTCCTTCGTCGACCCCATATACATGTAGGCGGCAATCAGTCCGGCCACGAATCCGCCGAACGTGACGTTTCCAACGAGCCGGTGCATGTTGAGCGGCATCCAGCTGTAATTGAACATCTTGTCCCAGATGCTCGCGGTTGCCAGGAATTCAACGGGAGACACACCCTCGGCCTTCACCGGCGTATTCATGAAGGACGTGGGTCCGTCGATCACGAAGAGCGTAATCGATCCGATCAAGTTCAACAGCACGCCAAGCGCAATGTGACGCGCCTTCTTGTTCCCCTTCCATGAATCCCACGTATAGAAATACATGTAGAGAACGAATGTCTCGCCGATGAACAACAGCGGATAGATCACGGCAAAGACAATGAAGAAGTGATTGATCAGCCAGGTCGTGAACTGCGGATAGGTCGCCAGCAGCACAAAAATGAAGAGACCACCCGTCAACGCCGTCATACTATAAAGAATGACGGTGACCTTCGTGACCTCTTTGGCCAATCGGTCGTAGCGGGGATCCTGCTTGCGATACCCCAGCCACTCCGAGATGACCACGAAAATAGGTGCCCCGAGGATGAATCCTGCAAACAGGATGTGGAGCTGAGCGACGATCCAGACCGCTGTCCGGTTCCCGGTATAAGGGAATTCAACCGGGGGCGTACCCGGCGCCTGTGCATAGGCCGTCCCGCCGAACAGCGCCAGAAGCGCAATAAGAGCCATGAGACTGCGCTGCCATGTTTTCATGATGCCTCGCCGCTCCTCCTCACGAGATTAATCTGCTGTCTACTTGCCGGCTTCCGGGGCTGCTACTGGTGCCGCTGCCGCAGGAGCCGCCGACACAGACGCCGCATCGACCCACGCCTTCTTGCCTTCATCCCAGCCCTTACCGGCCAATCCGAAGTTGCGCTCATACAACACGAGCTTCCAGCGATCTTCATCGGACAACTTACTCTTCCACGCCTTCATCTTGGTGTTCGGCACACCCTCTGAAATGCGCCAGAACCACACGGCATCCGAATACATCTTCATCCGGTCGCTGACGCGGAAATCGCGCGCGCCCGCTTTGACCGGCTTACCGTCCTTGCCGTGACAGCTGGCGCAATTCACATCGGGATTCGTCTCGCCGATGAAGAGCTTTCGCCCTTCCTCGAGCTTGGCAGCATCTGTCCACCAACCGGCAGGCATGTGCTTATCGGCATACTCAGCAGGGGCAGGAGGAGGAGGAACCACCGGGCCTTCACCCTCACCTCCACCGCAACCGGCAATCGCCAAGCCCATTCCGAGCGCCACCATCAAATGCCATGACATTTTCATATGATTTCCTCCACTCCTTTTCTACGCCCCACAACGCTTCTCAATGCCGACACATTCATCTTCAAGGCAGAAAAAAACGCCTCCGCAAGGGGCCAACCCTTACAAAAGCGCTACTCTGCGTTCACCCCAAAAACCACAGCTATACATGCCCCAACATCTCTGGCCTTCCACTCCGGCGAGCACCCCAACCCTGCTCACGGACCGGCCGATTACTTTTTCCGCTTACCCTGCCCCTTCTCTCGCCTTCCGTCCTGCTTGCGCTGAGACCGAACGACTTTCACACCGACCAAGAGAGCCACCAACCCGCCGCCCACCCCCAGAACAACCCACAACCATGTTGGGGGCGCCGAACGATCATGTATGCAACCGGATCCGAAATTGACCTGGATCTTTCGTTCGCTCTCAAGATCCTTCGGATCAAACTGAATTTTATGGTGCTGCTGCTCGCCCTTTACCTCAACCAGAAGCGGATCACCTAGGTTGTCATTGTGCAGGTGAAATGCTGCCTTATAGTACCCTCCGTCATCCGTTGTGACGGTCTGTCCATATGAAATTCTCGTATCCTTGACTAAGACTTCGGTACTGACGCTCGGCGTCCCATCGGCCTTACATACGAACCCTTCAACCGTATACCGATGGTCGGCTTCATGAGTGGCGTGCAGAATAGCTGGATGTGCAACGAAGGCGCAGATACCGGCTGTGGCGACAACAATTATCCACCGAAAGCCGAACTTCCTTCTTAGTTTCCACTCCACCCGTCCGTGCCGATCCCCTCATTCATACCCATCAAACAACGCGCGACAATTCGCAATGGATATCGTCCACTGCGCCAGCCAATTTTAAGGCCGATCCTTCTAACATAGCCCCTAATTCTTTGTCAATTACAGGACAGGGACGTATCGCGAGGGATTTCGGAGAGAGGAGAAGACAGTTGACGACAACAAAGCGGGTGTGCTTGCGGGGAAATCAGGCAGCAAAAAACCGGGGAGACGGCAGACAAGAACGGGGGCGGCAATGACTAGAGAAGGCCGCGCGCGCGCGCATCGGCCTCAACACGATCAGCCTCCGCGCGCCGCTCCGAGTCTTTTTTCAATGCCCAGGCTTCCCATGAATTGCCGCTGGCAGTATCCGCCCCCGTAAATGCGATGGAGACGATCTCGGCATAGGGAATTTGCCTGGGCACGGGGTTGTCGGTCGGGAAAATTTCGATGATTGGATGGGCGCCCGTCGCGAGCCTGTTATAGATGTACCCTTTGAGCGATTCGCCGGCACGAAGCTCGAGCGTCACATCGCCCCGATAATCGAACGCGAGATCGATGGCCTCGGCGGTTTCAGCAGCAGAAGCGGGACGAAACACCCGACCCTGAAGCGAACCGCTTCCGCCGATCTCATGGTTTTTTGTGTCAGTCATACGACAAGCCGCCCCTTGTTTACCGCGAAGTAGGCAACAGTGTGAGCTTGGCGGTCCGAGCAAATCCAGCCACCGTGCCGAACGTGTCGCTGACCGCTGAAGCCTCATACCCGCAATGCACCATGCATTCGGCGCACTTTTCATTTTTGCTCGTGCCGTAGTCCTGCCACTCGGTGGTTTCCATCAGTTCCCGGAAGGTTTTCGCATAGCCTTCCTGCAGGAGGTAGCAGGGCTTCTGCCATCCGAATACGTTGTACGTCGGATTCCCCCAGGGCGTGCACTGATATTCCTTTTCCCCCATCAGAAAATCGAGGAAGAGCGGCGACTGATTGAACTTCCATCTCGCCTTCGGCCGGCTCAGGATTTTCGAGAACAGATCTCTCGTCTTCGCCTTCTTCAGGAAGTGCTGCTGATCGGGAGCCTTCTGGTAGCTGTACCCCGGCGAGATCATCATGCCTTCGACACCCAGATCCATCATCTCGTCGAAGAACTTTCTCACGCGGTCCGGATTGGCGTCGTCGAACAACGTGGTGTTCGTCGTGACCCGATGCCCGCGCTTCAACGCTTCCTTGATGGCCTTCACCGCAATCTCGTAGACGCCGTCCCGGCAGACCGCGAGGTCGTGCTCGTTCTTCAGCCCGTCCATGTGGACACTGAAGGTCAAATACTTCGACGGTGTGAATTCCTTAAGTTTCCGTTCCAGCAGAATGGCGTTCGTGCACACGTACAGATAGCGTTTTTGCGCCACCAATCCTTCGACGATCCGCCCGATCTCAGGATGGATCAGGGGTTCGCCACCGGGAATCGCCACGATGGGTGCGCCGCACTCCTCGGCCGCAGCCCAACATTGCTCGGGCGTCAATCGTTTATCGAGAATGTGGTCGGGATATTGGATCTTCCCGCAACCGGCGCAGGCCAGATTGCAGCGAAAGAGCGGCTCAAGCATCAAGACCAGCGGATAGCGCTTTACTTTCTTGAGCTTCTGACCAAGCACGTATGACGCGACTGTATACATTTGGGAAACCGGAACGGCCATTTCCCACTCCTTCCGATGAAATTATATAGTGGACGGCTGGCGATCGCAGCCGGACATGGAGGCATCCTAAAATTCGATGAATTCTAACACCTGCTGAAAACTCAGTCAATTTGAGCCCGACCAGCGAGCCCTGCGCGCACACGCTCATTGCGCACATAGCCGACTCGCTCGACTGACGGAATCTGCGGCTCCGCAGCGATCTCACCGACTCACCGAATGCAGGCTACAAAAAAGAATGGGCAGGCAAGAAAATGGAGGCGCCGAGCGGGTTCGAACCGCTGCATCGCAGTTTTGCAGACTGCTCCCTTACCACTTGGGTACGGCGCCTCGCGAAGGTGCGCATTATAGTATGGGCGCGGGGCAAGAGGCTAGGGGCGAGAGGGAAAACTTACCGTTTATTTGAGAGGACAGGAATTTCTCTGCCGAGCGTGGACGACTGACCGGATTCAGACACGAGCGGCTCCCAGCCTTCTTCTTCATATGCTTGGGCGATGGCCTCTCCGTTGCCTTCAGCTTCTTTTTCCTTCGCAAGCTGTTCCACTTCCTGAATAAGCGTATCCATCAATTCTTCCAACGGCACTTTTCTGACGAGCTTGCCCTTCTTAAACAAAATTCCTTTGCCTTCGCCGCCGGCCACCCCGATATCCGCTTCCTTGCCTTCGCCGATTCCATTCACGACGCACCCGAGCACCGATACATTGAGCGGCGTCTTGATATGCCCGAGTTTCTTTTCGAGCTCGTTGGCCATCTTCACCACATCGATCTCGACGCGTCCGCAGGTCGGACAGGCGATCACATTGATTCCGCGATGCCGCAGCTCCAACGATTTCAAAATCTCAAAGCCGACCTTTACTTCCTCGACAGGGTCCGCCGCAAGGGACACCCGCAACGTATCGCCGATTCCCTGCGAGAGCAGGTAGCCGAGCCCCATGGCCGATTTGACGGCGCCGGTCATCGCCGTCCCGGCCTCGGTGATGCCGATATGGAGCGGATAATCGGACTGATGGGCGAACAGCCAATAGGCATCGATCGCGTGATGCACATCGGAAGCCTTCAGCGACACTTTCATATTGGTGAAACCGACATCTTCCAACGCATGCACGGCATTCAGCGCGGACTCAGCCAGTGCTTCCGGTGAAGGCCATCCGTACTTGTCGAGCAAATGGCGCTCCAATGAGCCGCCGTTGACACCGACTCGCAACGGAATGCCTCGTTCATTCACCGCCTTGATGACTTCTTCGACCTTCCACCAGGCCCCGATGTTGCCCGGGTTGATGCGCACGCAGTCCACGATTTCGGCGGCCTTGAGTGCCAGCCGGTGATCGAAGTGAATATCGGCGATGAGCGGAACGGTCATCGCCGCTTTGATTTTCGGCAGAGCGGCGGCCGCCTCATCGTCCGGAACGGCCACCCGGATCACTTCACAGCCGGCCGCCTCAAGCTGACGGATTTGTTCAACCGTCGCAGCGACATCGCGGGTATCGGTCGAACACATCGACTGAACAGAAACCGGCGCGTCTCCACCGATCTTGAGGGAGCCGACCTTGATCTGCCGGGTTTTTCTTCTGGCGATATGCATGGCGTGAACCCGCTTAGCTCCCCTGCTCATCCCCGTGCGGGAGATGATCAATTGAGGCGCCCACCGCGAATCGATCCTGCTTCGTGACCGGAGCCTTCCCGACAAGCTCCTTGACACTTTGATAAATCCCCTCGGCCGTGAGCCCATAGCGCTCACGCAAGAGATCCTGCGGGCCTTGCTCAATATACCAATCCGGCAGACCCAACACTTTGGTCGTCACGTCGGTGGCGCGGGCATCAGACAGCGCCTCAAGGACGGCGGAACCGAAGCCGCCCATCTTACACCCTTCTTCCACCGTCACGACATAGCGCACCCGCTTCGCCACATCGACAATCAGGTCCTGATCGAGCGGCTTTACGAATCGCGCGTTTACCACGGCGGTTGAAATACCCTCCTCGGTCAGCCGTTCAGCGGCTTGCATCGCCTGCCAGACCGACACACCAATAGCCATGATTGCGACATCGGACCCATCCTTCATTAACTCGCCCTGGCCGACCGGCAGCGCCGTGGGAACGGCGTCCATCTGGACACCGAGACTCACCCCGCGCGGATACCGGAGGGAGATGGGCCCGTCATGCTGGATGCAGGTCTTCATCATATGCTGCAGCTCGTTCTCGTCCTTCGGCGCCATCACCACCATATTCGGGGCGTGCCGCAGATAGGCGTAGTCGAACGCCCCATGGTGCGTGGTACCGTCTTCGGCGACCAGCCCGCCGCGATCGATACAAAAGACGACCGGGAGATTCTGTGTGGCCACATCGTGCACCACTTGATCGTAGGCGCGTTGCAAGAACGTCGAATACATGGCCACTACCGGCTTCAGGCCCTGCGTCGCTAACCCGGCGGCAAAGGTCACCGCATGCTGCTCAGCAATGCCCACATCGTATATGCGATTGGGGAATTCTTTTTCGAATCCTGTGAGACCTGTCCCTTCGCCCATCGCCGCCGTAATCGCGACGATCCGCCTGTCCTCGCGGGCCAGTTTGACCAATGAGTCCATGGCAATTTGGGTATAGGAGGGACGCGCGGCTTTTTTTGCCGGCACACCGGTCTCGCGCACGAAAGGCGGGCAGGCATGGAACCAGACCGGATTATCGATGGCCGGTTGGTACCCAAGGCCCTTCTTGGTAATCACATGCAGCAATACCGGACCCTTCATCTTCAGCACATTCTCCAAGGTCGGAAGCAAATGTTCGAAGTTGTGGCCGTCGATCGGCCCAGAGTACTGAAAGCCCAACTCTTCAAACAGCAGGCCGGGAAGAATAGCCCCCTTCGCCAGCTCTTCCGCCCGACGAGCCAGTTTCTGCATGTCCGCCCCGATGTGGGGAATCTTCCCCAGCAACTGGCCCGTTTCTTCGCGCACTTTCCCATAAAACTCACCGGTAATGGTTCGACTTAGGTAGGCGGAAATGGCGCCGACGTTCTTCGAAATCGACATTTGATTGTCGTTCAAGATCACCAGAAAATCCTTGCCCAACCCGCCGGCATGATGCAGCCCCTCCAGGGTCATCCCTGCCGTCATCGCGCCGTCCCCGACGACACAGACAACTTTATTTTTCTGCCGTAATTGCTCGCGCGCTTCGACAAGTCCGAACGCCGCCGACACGCCGGTGCCCGCATGCCCGGCATTGAAAGAATCGTATTCGCTTTCTTCTCTTTTACAAAATCCGCTGAGCCCGCCGTACTGACGCAGCGTATGGAACTGTTCGCGACGGCCCGTCAGCAGCTTGTGCGTATACGCCTGATTACTGGTATCCCAGACAATCTTGTCTGTCGGCGTTTTCAGCAGATAGTGCAACGCCACCGTGAGTTCCACCACGCCGAGATTCGACGCCAAGTGTCCGCCGACGCTCGATACGGTGCCAATGATTTGCTCACGGATTTCTTCGCACAACACGGGCAATTGGCTCGGCGACACTCGCTTGAGATCTACCGGACTTTGAATGGTCTTGAGGATCGACATAGGATGGTCTCCCTTGAATCGTATCTCAGCTATTCTGCTTGGTTTTTACACACTACGAGGCAGACGGACGGACGCACCCGCATCACAGTACATTACAAGATAGAATTATTCGTCAGTTTCACACAAGGGCCCTTTGCTGTCAAGCAGTTAGACGCGCCGCCTATTAAATCGCCACTCTTCATGACCCAAATTGAAATGTCACCACTGTGGAGAGGGTAAAATCGGCGGCGCTCCCGACAATGAAGTCGAGATTTTCGACGGCATACACCTGCCAGAGCAGCTGAGGACGCAGGCGATAACTAAACCCGAGCACGCCTTCAGTGACCCCCTTGTCGAACACATGCGTGCCGGTTCCGTACAGCGGCGACGAGAAATAGTCGAAATGTCCCACGAGAGAGAAATTTTCCGACCAGAGATACTCCACTGCGACCAGCGCGGAAACGACCGGCTGCAACCCGAATCCTGCAATATGGCCGGTCGGAATGACCCCGTTGAGGTTCGCATACACGATCCAGTCCTGGGCAACATGTTTCTCCATAGCCATACCGAACCCGTAATCCGGACTCCCGCTTCCCAAGAGGTGCGATTCGTCTCCCGTAGGAAGCTTTACCGCAGCGCGAAGAGACAAGGCCGGCAATGAACTCGTCTCAGTCAACACCTGATACTTCCCCATAACCGAGGCATCGCCCAATCCAACGACACCCTCCCGCGCGTTAATCACGGTACGTCCGCCCGATGTCACCTGGTATGCGTACCCTGTCCCTTTGAGCGCCCTTCGATCAGGCGCCAAGCCAGTCGTCGCGCGCTCGACCGCCGAGATCATGCCCTCCATGATGCCCCGATACCGATTCAGCATCGGCACCTCAACGGCCATCTCCAGCCGCTCGGTCACTCCGTAACGGAGAAAGAATCCCGACCGGATACTCTCAAATTTCATCGTGACTGACGTCTGCGGCGTGGTATCGGAAAAAACGTTGGCCGTGTTGGCAAGTTCGATACGAAGATCGAGGGATCCGGGCTTCAAAACCGTCGCGCGATCGCCGGGCATACCGAGCACTAACTGGTGAAGCGGCTGGAAATTTCTCACGGGGAACGGGCCGAACCCCTCAGCCGACACAAGCCGAGGGCTCACCCCGACAGTCAGCGCAATACTCACGCACGGGATGGCGAAAACAATCTGGCCCCACGACATCCTCTGCCCCACTTCCTAGTAAGGAAAATCAAGGCCGGCGAAAATGGCACCGCCTTCGCGACTGAATCCGTAATCGAGGCGACCGACGACATTCGGCCGCACGATGCCGCGGATTCCGAGCCCCGGAGTCATCCGGTAATCTTTGGCACTGACATCTTTGAAATTTCCGAAGACTTGCCCTGTATCAAGAAACGGGGCTAATTCAAAATCCGCCATGACTCCGGCCAGTCTGGTGCGGGCGATATGGATCCGCTCCTCGATACTCACGGCGATCAGATGCTTGTCGATGTAACGATCGACGCCGAAGCCGCGGAGATTGTTCTGGCCGCCCAACGAGCTTTGCTCAAAGAACGGAACCTGCGTGCCGATCGTGGCCTGTAAATTTGCCCGCACGACAAGAATGGCCCGCTTCGATTCGCTCGGAAAAAGTTTCTTCACCTCCAGTTCGTACCTTGAGTACACCGGATGGGCTTCGTTCCTGATATTTTGATTCAACTCCGCATATGCGGTGACGGCCATTCCGTCTGTCGGCGTCACCAAGTTGTTGCGCGTGTCATAGTAAAAGCTCGCACGATGCCCGATGATGATCGACTCCCCTCTGACACCGTCTACCTCCCCGAACCGCTCGCCGGTAAATGGAAGATTGGTTGCCCCACGCTGAAGCTGCACATCACGAACACGCTGAGCCAGCGCAATCTGCGTCACCTCGTTCATGTAGACGCCGAACCGCCAGTTTGCCCGTATTTCCCGCGCAGTGTAATTCGTTTCATTGCCCTCCACGGAATCCTGCCCGGGGCCGAAAAACCTGGACGTGGCGTTCTTAAAAAACGATCCGCCGAACTGCAGGAAATACCGCCCGTTGCTGAAGGCGGGATCCAGATAGTTAAACACGAGCTTGCGCTCGATCTTCTCCGTGAACGAGCCGATAAATTGCATTTGCCGCCCGCCCGGCTCGTACTGAAAGAAATTGAATGCCCCTCGGGTTCCGACAATCGAATTCCGAATCACCATGGGGGCCATCAAATACTTCAACTCCCCGTCAGGGTCGGTGATCAAAATCGGCATAATCAGCCCGAGATCGTTGCCGTCGTTGCGCGTCGTTGAAACCGACGGAACGGGGATGACTTGCGTGTCGGCCCAGGCGGACACGAGGCAAACCGTGGCCGTCCCTACCCACAGGCAGACGATGAAACTAGCAAGTCGACGCAGGGAGGACATGAACAGGCTGCCTGACTGGTCCTACGGAGATTTGAGCTTATCGGATTTTTTCCGGAGCTGATCGACAAGATCAGGGTAGGACGACGCACGAAGAATCTTGGTAAATTGCCCGCGATAGTTGTTCACCAGACTCACGCCATCAACCACCACATCGTACACCCGCCAATCCGTGCCGCGATTGATGAGACGATAATCGAGCGGGATTTCCGTTTTTCCCGAGAGGATCTTGGTCCGCACTTCGGCATAGTCTTTCTCAGTCCGTTCATTCAAATACTGCACGCCCTCACCGGAGTAGGACTCCACTTTTTCCGCGTATGAGCTGGTCAAAAGCGTCTGAAATAGGGACACGAATTCCTGCTTATCTTGATCTGAAAGCTGATTCCAGGGAGCGCCTAGCGCGCGGCGTGACATTTCCTGATAATCAAACCGCTCGGCCACCACCTTTTCCAACAGCGATCGCCGCTCGTCGGCCTTGGCCGCCTGCTTCAATTCCTTATCGCGAATGATGCGAAGCACCTCGTCGATCGTGCCCTTCATCGAATCCGTCGGAGGCCCGGCGAGGGCCTGCGATAATTCAACTCCGAGGGAAAGGCCGATCCCCACTATGCCGACCGCGGCCAACCGGCCGACCCGTCGTATCACCGACCCCGCCCGCCATTTTATATTGCGCGTCACCATACAAGACTCCTGTGTATACAGCACGCCACGAAATCCCAAGAAGAAATCGGATAAATCAGTTTACTTTACCATGAACATATTGGCTCACCAGCTCTTCAAGGTCCAAGCCGGACTCGGTATCTCGAATCGTGTCGCCGGCCTTCAATGGGTCGCCGCCCCCGCCCGGCGACAGCGCCAGAAACTTCTCCCCGATAATTCCTCGCGTCTTGATCGACGCAATCGTATCCGTATAGAGCTTCACCCCGTTGCCGACGGCGAGCGTGACGATCGCGCGATCCTCTTTGAGGGCAATGCCCCTCACGCGCCCTACCTCCACGCCGGCAATTTCTATGGTTGCTCCCGACTTCAGGCCGGTCGCGGTATTGAACAGCGCGGTCACTTCATACAAATCGCCGCCGATCACCTCCAACTTCCCCAGCTTGATGGAGAGGTAGCTCAGACACAGGATCCCGACCAGAACAAACGCGCCGACCACCAGTTCGAGCTTGGTATTTTCCATCGCCATACTCCCGTTACGAGCTTGCAGCGGCGCCGGACAGCACGACCGCCCCCCCGACTGAAATAAACTCCTGGATCTCCGGATCTGGCGTCCGAATAAATTCGGCAGGCGAGGCCATCACCGCAATCCGTCCCTGCTTCAGGATGGCGACATAGTCGGACAGGCCGAAAATCTCTGGAATCTCATGACTGACCATGACCGCCGTAAATCCGAAGGTCCGCTGCGTCGCCGTAATCAACTCATGAATGGCCTTCGCCATCAACGGATCCAGTCCTGTGGTCGGTTCATCGAACAACACAATCTCAGGCCGCATCACCAAGGCGCGGGCCAAACCGGCGCGCTTTCTCATTCCGCCACTGAGCTCAGCCGGAAATTTGTGCCCCATGCCGGCCAATCCGACCTGTTCGAGCATCTCGCTCACCCTCGCCGCCACCTCCGGCCCCTTCATTCTCAGCTTTTCTTTTAACGGGAATGCCACATTCTCAAAGACGGACATCGAGTCGAACAGCGCCGCCCCCTGGAACAACATCGCAAATCGCTTCCGCACTTCATTCAGCGGCTGACCACGCAGGCGAGAGATATCGACATCGCCGACCCAGACCTGTCCTTCGTCCGGCTGCAGCAGCCCGATCATGTGCTTCAACAGCACACTCTTTCCTTCACCGCTGCGTCCGATAATGGTCGTCAACTTCCCGGAAGGGATCGTGAGGTCAACCCCTCTCAACACGGGCTGAGTCCCCAGCGTTTTTTTCACACCGACAAGCTTGAGCATACTTACAACAATATCGACGTCAGGAAATAATCCCACACCAGGATCACCACGGAGGACAGCACCACCGCCTCGGTCGTCGCCGAACCCAATCCCTCGGCACTCATACGGGTGTAGAATCCCTTGTAGCAGCAGACCCAGCTGATGATCAATCCGAAGCTGATCGATTTCAGAATCCCGCCGTAGACATCTTTCCATTCGACGGCAGACTCGATCGACGTCCAGTAGGATCCGGCATTCACGCCGAGCAAGTCCACACCGACCAAATAGCCGCCGTAAATCCCGACGACGTCAAAGAGCGCCACCAGCAACGGCACTCCGATCAAGCCCCCCACCACTTTGGGCGCAATCAGATATTGGAGCGGATTGATGGCCATGGTGTCGAGCGCATCGATCTGTTCCGTGATACGCATGATGCCGATTTCAGCGGTCATGGCCGAGCCCGCCCGGGCCGTTACCATCAGGGCCGCCAAGACCGGCCCAAGCTCACGAATCATGCTCAAGGCGACCGCCGATCCGAGCAACCCTTCGGAACCGAACTTCCGCAAGGTATAATAGCCCTGAAGGGCGAGCACCATGCCGGTGAATCCGGCCGTCAGCACGACGACAAACGTGGATTTATAGCCGATGAAGTGCAGCTGCTTGACGAACTGGATGAACCGGAACGGCGGGCGCATCAACCATCCGAAGGATGACACGAGGAAAATGAGCATCCGGCCCATTTCCCGGACATACTTCAAAACCAGACGTCCTATCGTTGCGAGCATCGTCATCGTGTCATGGTCATGTGTGAATCCGGCCTGATTCCGAACCGAGCATTGACCACTATCCGCAGAATGTTCGTGAGCGCCGCTGCCGCGACGGCGCTTTGCCGCCGCAACCGGTTGAGCCCTAGCAAACTCGACGGATGCGCAAGCAGAGCCCCTACGCCTTTCACCCACCCAGTGGGCCTGAGAAACAGATTGAAGTCAAGGGGCAGTTCTTCCGTTAATAAATCCGACACGGACCGCACGATGAGGAAGGGCACCTGAACCGCCTTCGCTTCACTCGCCAACGCGGCGCTCTCCATATCCAGCCCCGTCGCGTGCGTACGTTCCGCCAAGGCGACTTTCTCAGCAGCACGGCAGACAATGCGATCCACAGAAATGAAACAGCCGAAGGTTGTACAGGCAAGCGCCTCGTTCCCACTCAACATCGTGCACCACCGGCGCCGTTCGTCCCCTTCCATCTCAAGATAGTCGAGCGACCCGCCGGTACCAATTGTCGCCGCCTTGGTTCCAATCAGGACATCGCCAATGGCGGCCGATGCCAGCGCGCAGGCAAATCCGCTCGAGATGGCCAATGCAAATGCCTGCTGCGACAGCACAGCCCGCGCGGCGGCATGCGCCCTCTGCGGGCCCACTCCAGTCTGAATCACCCAGCATTCGCCCGCACCCGCCGATGCGCGATACGCCGGCCGCCCCTGCACCCTGTCCATGCGACCGTCGGGAACGGCTGCCCGTACCGCGGCAAACTCCCAGACGGTGGCAACGAAAATCGCGATACGGAGAGGAACCGGAGAAGCGACAGGAGGAGGCGACACCGTCGTCACAACACGCGCGTCCGTCAATGATCGAACCGATAGCATCCGGAAGACTCAACTTGCTCCCGAAGCTCTTCGGCTCGCATGCGTCCCCGTGATCGGAGATTGCGATACATTGCGAGCGCCCACAGAGGAAAATACTGACAGTACCAATGGTAGCGAAGATAGAACACGCGCGGGAATCCCGTGCCGGTGTGCATGACTTCTTCCCAGGAGCCATCCTTGAGCTGATGCCTCAGGAGAAACTGCACGCCGCGAGCGATGCTCAACGATTCCATCACACCGGCAGACATCAACGCCATCAAAGCCCAGGCCGTTTGCGAAGGCGTGCTCTGACCTTTGCCGCTATGCGCATCCTCCGCATAGGAGAGGCACGCCTCACCCCATCCACCATCGGGGTTCTGCCTGGACTCCAGCCAGGACACGGCCCGGCGAATGTACGGAGACGAGACGTCTTCTCCGATGGCGCGCAGACCGGCCAGCACCGACCAGGTGCCGTAAATGTAATTTACGCCCCAGCGGCCATACCAACTCCCGTCCGCCTCCTGTTGCTTCTTGAGAAACGCCAGCGCCGGCTGCACCGCCGGATGCGTGCGGTCATAGCCCAACGCGCCCAGCATTTCTAAACAACGCCCGGCGAGATCCGCCGTGCTCGGATCGAGTAACGCCTTATGGTCCGCAAACGGGATGTAGTTAAAGACAACCCGATTATTATCCTTGTCGTAGGCGCCCCACCCGCCGTCGGAACTCTGCATGGCCAGCACCCATTGCATCCCGCGACGAATGGATTCCCGCAGATCGGCCGGTTCCGGCATCTTGAGCTTCGCCAGTGCCATCAACACGACGGCAGAGTCGTCCACATCGGGATACAGCTCATTTTCAAATTGGAAATACCACCCGCCCGGCTCGGCCTGCGGAGAAGAAATCGTCCAATCGCCGACCGTTTTCGTCTGCCGGGACATGAGATAGCCCCCCGCCTTCACCAGCGCCGGATGGTCTTGCGGCATACCCGCTTCGATCAACGCATTCATGAGCAAAGCCGTATCCCATATCGGAGAATGGCAGGGTTGCAGATGCAAAGTCGGCACACGCTGGCCATCCACTGTCGCAGTGTCGCGCACTTC
This sequence comes from uncultured Nitrospira sp., assembly GCA_964635345.1. Classification (GTDB taxonomy): domain Bacteria; phylum Nitrospirota; class Nitrospiria; order Nitrospirales; family Nitrospiraceae; genus Nitrospira_D. The sequence goes on along the minus strand of CAZWOX010000010.1, from coordinate 11,815 downwards.
CAGATCTTCAATTTCTCGAAGGGCTTTCTGCACCAGCGGATCATCCATCTCATAGCCTAAGCACCGGAGCGCCAGCACAGAGTTCGCCATGGCCGGATAAATTGCGCCCAGTCCGCCGTTTCCCTTGAGGTGATCCAACATCCAGGTGGCAGCCTTGTGCATCGCCTTCTCACGCAACCACAGGAGCGGCATCCGGTCATACAGCTTCAGCACCGCATCGAGCATGACAAAGAAGTTATGCGGAGTGAACCAGGCCTGGTCTTTATTGAAGGGCGGATACTTCCAATACGGCACCTGCCCGCGAGGAACGAGGTACAACTCCTCGATGCCCTGCTCGCGTGGAATCCGGCACACCGGTTGATGCGCAAACACAATCAGCAACGGAATGAGCACGGCGCGCGACCAATAGGAAATCGCATAGATGCTGAAATAAAATCGCTTCGGCAGCAGCATGATCTCGACCGGCATGTGAGGCACGCCTTCCCAGTCATACTGATCGAACAACGCCAGTGCGATTTTCGTGAAGACGTTCGCCTGAACGACTCCGCCCATGGTCAGGATGCGCTCACGCGCGCGCAGGAGGCACGGATCCGATGCAGGAATCCCGCTGAGCTTGAGCGCAAAGTAGGCTTTCACTGAGGCGCTGATCTCTGCGGGGCCACCGTAATAGATCGGCCAGCCGCCATCGGGCAACTGCATCGTCTTCAAATATCGGACGGCGCGTTCTTCCTTGACGGGATCGACGCAATCGAGAAACCGCCGCAACATCAGGTATTCCGACGTCAGCGTGGTATCAGCCTCGAGTTCAGCCACCCAGAATCCCTCGGCGGGATCCTGCTTGGACAAAAACCAGCTTTGACTGCGACGGATCGCATCGTCGATGGCGTCTGGCTGACTCACGGTATGAGCCGATGGCCGTCGCGACGAATCGGCTGCCGCCAAGGGAACAACTTTATCTGAGACGAGCCTGAGCGGAGGAGTTTGCGTATACTCGACGGCCGGATTGTATTTCCCGGGAATCGTCGCAAGCCAACTACTGGAGATCCGGTCAAACAATGTGCGAAAGAGCTTCATGGAATCCTAGTGAATGCGTGGAGATGGGGGGATAGACGTGACGGCGTGCCACACGGCCCTGGAGACGCCGACCCACCAGCGCGCGAGAGCCGCCCATCGGTGGGGGATATAACAGACACCCCTACATGAGTCAAGCAACGAGAGCGGAAAGTCCTCTGCGATATCCAAGCTTTGCGGCTCGCCTCAGGCCGGCTGGAGATCACCCAACCGCACCGACACCAGCTTGGACACACCCGGCTGTTCCATCGTTACGCCGAACAACGAATCGGCAATCGCCATGGTGCGTTTGTTATGGGTAATGACGAGGAACTGCGCGTTCTTCGACATCTCCCGAAGCACGGCGGTGAAGCGCCCGATATTTTCCTCATCGAGCGGGGCGTCGATTTCGTCGAGCAGACAAAACGGTGTCGGCCGGATCAAGAAACTGGCAAACAGGAGTGCCATCGCTGTCAAGGTTTTTTCACCACCGGACAGCATCGTGATGCTCTTCAAACGCTTCCCTGGAGGCTGCGCCACAATATCCACACCCGGCTCTTGATTCCCTGATCCTTCTCCGTTTTCGCCGACCGGCTCCTCGACCAACAACAGCTCCGCGCGTCCGCCGGGGAAAAACTGGCCGAAGACTTCGGTGAACTTCTGCTGGAGCTCGGCGAAGGTGGTGACGAACATATCCTTCGTCGTCTTGTTGATCCGCTGAATAATTTCCTTGAGGGAGTTGATCGACGTGGCAAGATCCTGCTCCTGCGTGGTCAGGAAGGTATACCGCTGATCCAGCTCCTGATGCTCGCTGATCGCGGCGAGATTGATCGGCCCCATGCGATCGAGCCGTTCGCGCAGCTTCTGGAGCTGTTCCTTCAGTTCCGCGTGCGGCGTTTGGGTCAACGGATTGGGAACCGCCTCAGCCGCGCCCTCGCCCTCGGCATCAGCGACAGACTCAGGACCGGGCGCCGCGCCGCCGGCGAGCGCAACCGGATCCAGCTGATACGTTCCCGACAAGGTACTCTCGACTGCGCTCAATTGAGTGCGCAGCTCAGCCCGACGGACTTCCACCGCCATACGCGCGTCCCGCACCGCCGACATGTCGCGACGCACCGCGTCCAAGCTGGCCTCTACCGACTGTCCGACCGCCATCTCTTGAGCGTGCTGTTCCTGCGCGGCAATCAACTGAGCTTTGATCTTCGCCGCAGCCTCGCCGAATTCCTGGCACAACGTTTCCTGGCGGCTGCGTTCTTCCTGGCTGTGTTGAATATCACGGTCTAAACCTTCAAGGTGACTCTGCAGGGCCTGCCGGCGTTGTTCGCTTTCGACTTGCTGCTGCCTGATGCGAAGACGATTCGCCTGCTGATGCCCTTGCTTGGCACGCAGACCTTCGGACAGCAACCGCGCTTCCGTCACGCGCTCCTGAAACACCCGGCCTTCCTGATCGATCGCCGCCAACCGCTCCCGCACACGACTCAGGCTGGCTTCTTGTCCGGCCTTCTCGCTGACCCACTGCCCCAACTGAGCCTGCGTGGAGCGTGCCTCTTGTTCGAACCGCTGCCGATCGACGATGCCTTTTTGTATCTCGGCGGCAATCCCGCCGAGACGCACATCGAGATCCGCCATAAACTGGCGAAGATTTTCTTCGTCTTTTCGCAGCGAAAGATCCTGCATTTCCGTATCGCGCAGCGACTCGGCCAGCTGCCGAATCTGCAGAGTCAAACTCTGCCCGAGCCCCTGCAATTCAAGACGCCGCTGCTTGTCGGACTCGACCGCTATGGTGAGCTCGCTCCGCTTGGCCTCCAGGCTGACGACCTCGCGCCGGCGCTCCAGCAACCCTTGCCCCGCATGGGCATGGCCGCCGCTGATGACGCCGGAAGCATCCATCACTTCGCCCGCCAGGGTGACCAAGATCGGTCCCTCAGCCCCGGCCCAAAGCTGTCGTTCCCACAACCGCACCGCATGATCCAACGACTCCACAATCACCACGCGATCGAACAGACAGTCTTTCGCCGCCGCGCGGGCTTCGTCCGCTTGAATCAAATCGACCGCCCGGCCCACCACCCCGGCCTGATCGGCGAGCGCCTGCCACCAGGCCTGAGAATCCGATCCCGCGCGCTCCCAACGTGGTCGTTGAGGAATAAACGTTCCGCGTCCCAGTTCTTTCTCCCGAAGAAAACTAATCGCGCGCTGCGCCACGACCGGTTCATCGACGAACCACCCGTGCACACGCTCTCCTAACACCGCTTCGACCGCCCGATCCAGGCCGGGAGGAATCACGAGCCATTCGGCGATCGCATCGCGAACGCCCTCGCAGGATTTGAGCGCCGTGCCTTCATCCTGGCCTTCCCGCCCGTATCCCATTTCTTCGCGCACCACGCCTTGCAGCGCCTGCAACCGCGAATCGACGGCCGCTAATTCTTCCGATCGCTGGAGGATGACACGATCAAGCTGCTGCTGCTCAGCCGCCACATTGGCCGCCTCGGTTTGGATGCTCTCCTGCTGCGCGCGAATCGTGGCGACCATGCGCCCGGCCTCGCCATACTCCTGCCGCAGGGCTTCATGGCGAGTCAACGCCGTCGATCGATGACCTTCCAGCTCCTCTTGTTCCGCAACCAGCCTGATCCCCCGATCGGATACTTCGCCCATTCTGGCCATCAACTGCGCCACCGTCTGCTCGGTATTCGCCACCAGAACAGCCAGCTGCATGATGTCGAGACGCCCGCGCTCTTCCTCCGCGACGGCAGAAGCCCGCTGATGCAGGAGGCGCTCCATTTCACGATCCAGTTCCGCAAACGCCTGCTCGCGCGAGAGCAACTCCTCTTCCAGCGAGACCAGCGACGCTTCGATGGTTTCCAGCGAGTGCGCCAATTCCTCCTGGGCGTTCGCCAACCCTTCCAACTCGCGGGATTCCTGCTGTTGCTGCTGTTCGAATAATTGGCTCCGGTTCCGCTCGACCTCGGCGGCCGTCAGCGCCTGAGCCTGCCGGTGCTCGATCCGGCCTAATTCCTCGCGGATCTTGCCGATCGACTCGCCGATTTCAATCGCCCGCAAACGGGATTGCTCCAAATCCGTTGCGAACCGCGCCTGCCCGGCGGCTTTTTCGGATTCTTGCTGATCGAGATTCAGCACCTCTGTTTCGACAGCCTTCAAACCCGCCCGCAACGCCACGAACTCTCTGGTCAACAATTCGATCTCGACAGCCCGCGCTTCCTGCTGCAGCGTCTGATAGGTGCGCGCCTGCCGCGCCTGGCGTTCCAGCGAATTCAGCTGCTTCTTCACTTCCGCGATGATGTCACGCACACGCAACATGTTTTGCTGGGTAGCGTCAAGTTTTCGAAGGGCTTCGGCCTTTTGCTTTTTGTATCGGACGATCCCGGCCGTCTCTTCGATCAATTCGCGCCTGTCTTGAGGCGACGCGTTCAGGATCTGATCGATCTGACCCTGCGCAATGACCGTATGCCCCTTGCTGCCGGCGCGCGTATCCATGAGCAGCGTCCGGATATCTTTGAGCCTACACGCCGTTTTGTTGATGAGATATTCGCTGTCCCCGTTCCGGTAGAGCCGCCGCGTGATCATGAGCTCCTGGAACTCGGTCAATTCGCTCGGCAACCCCGATCCACCCTCCTGCGGCAGAACCGTGCGATCGAGTCCGCCGATGATGAGCGAGACTTCTGCCATCCCGAGCGGCTTGCGCAATTCGGTGCCGTTAAAAATCACGTCTTCCATTTTCTCGCTTCGCAACGTCTTGGTACTCTGCTCACCCAACACCCACAGAATGGCGTCCACCACGTTGCTCTTCCCGCTGCCGTTGGGGCCGACGACGGCCGTCACCCCTTGCGGGAACTCGATCCTCGATTCGGCAAACGACTTGAACCCCAGCATATCGAGCGATTTCAAATACATCGATTCACCCTTGGTTGAGCAGCCGGATTGGCGAGCGGGAAATAGCTCGGCCCTTGTAGCACAGGGCCAGACGGAAATCAAAACAAAATACCGCAGGTAGTAGGGGGCCGCTCAGCCCCCTACTAGGTATATGGACGTTTCAGGATGAGATGATTATCTGACGGCACCCGCAGCGGGCTTGCTGCCCGATTCGATCTGAACAAGTTCTTTGGGCAGGAGAAACTCGACGTCCTCTTCGATCACGGTCAGCTCTTCCACCTCTGAGGGGCCAGAGCTCTTGAGGAACGCCACGACTTCCGTCACAAGGACTTCCGGCGCCGACGCACCGGCGGCAATCCCGACCGCCTTGGCTGACTGCATCCATTCAGGATGAATGTCACTGGCGGAATCGATCAGATAGGAGGGAATCCCGCATTGCTCCCCCAACTCGCGCAGGCGATTGGAATTCGAACTGTTCGGCGATCCAATGACCAGGATCACATCCACCAAGCGGGATAATTCTTTCACCGCATTTTGCCGGTTTTGCGTCGCATAACAAATGTCTTCCTGATGCGGACCCTTGATGTTCGGGAACCGCTTATTGAGCGCGCCGACGATATCCCGGCATTCATCCACACTGAGGGTCGTCTGCGTCACATAGGAAAGATTCAGCGTGTTATCCACATGGAGCGTCTCCACATCTTGGACCGAGGAGACCAGGTGGAACTTATCGGGGATCTGCCCCAGCGTCCCGATCACCTCGGGATGCCCGGCATGGCCGATGAGGATTAACTCATAGCCCTGCGTGTACTCCCGATTCACTTCATTATGGACCTTGATGACCAGCGGACAGGTGGCATCGATCACGTGTAGCCGGCGCTGATTCGCTTCCGCCCACACCGATTTCGCAACGCCATGCGCGCTGAAAATCACCACCGATCCTTCGGGCACTTCGCTCAGCTCTTCCACGAACACGGCGCCTTTTTGGCGAAGCGAATTCACCACATGGCGGCTGTGAACGATTTCATGGCGGACATAAATAGGGGCGCCGTACTTCTTGAGCGACAGATCCACGATATCGATCGCTCGATCGACCCCGGCGCAAAATCCCCGTGGATTGGCAAGGTATATCTTCATAGCAATTCAGGCTCCTTCGTATGGTCGGCGAGGCGCGATCGACTCCGGCCGGCTCACCGCACGCGCGTCACCTTACGTCAGATCGTCGGATGTCGTCAACAGATTTACCCCGCCAACCAGCCCTTCAGAGCCGCCGCGCCGCTTGACAGCGTCGCTCCTCCTCCGTAGGCTGAGGCCGCTACTATGAGCAGCCTGTCCGCCAAAAAAATTCTCATCGTCGAAGATGAGAAAGACATTCTCCAACTCGTCAAGCTCTACCTGGAGAAGGAAGGTTATCGGACCGTCACGGCTTCGACAGGATCGGAAGGGCTGGCCCAGGTTCGCACGGAAAAACCCGACCTTGTTGTCCTCGATCTGATGCTCCCCGAAATCGACGGACTCGAGATTTGCAAACGCCTGCGCGCGGCCCCTGACACCGCGATGTTGCCGATCATCATGCTCACGGCGAAGGCGGAAGAGTCGGATACGATCATCGGGCTCGAACTAGGCGCCGACGACTATGTGACCAAGCCGTTCAGTCCGAAAACACTGGTCGCGCGGGTCAAAGCCTTGTTCCGCCGGCTTGAGCGCAAACCGGAGGATGGCCCGACCCGCTTCACCTACGACACGCTGATCCTGGATCTCACCCGCCATGAAGTCACGGTAAAAGGGAAGGAAGTCCCGCTCACGGCGAAAGAATTTGGGCTCTTAGAACATCTGCTCCGCCATCCCGGACGAGTGCTGACGCGCGACGTCCTGCTCAATGCCGTCTGGGGCTACGAATACTACGGAACCACCCGGACCGTCGATGTGCACATCCGGCGGCTCAAACAAAAGCTGCCGTTGCTGGATGAGGCCATTCTTTCGGTGAAATCTCTCGGCTACAAACTCAAAGAGTAGTGATCGGTGATGGGTGATCAGTGATGAGTAAGAACAAGATGGCCCACGAGAATTGTGGCAGGGTCCTTCTCACATGGCCCTGCTCATCACCCATCACCCATCACTCATCACTCACATCATGACACTCTCGATCCGCTGGAAGGTGGCTCTCGGCAGCCTCCTGGCAGTTACCTGTGGACTGGCGGTGGCGGGCTTGCTGGCCATGCAATCTCTCGAGCATCAAGAGATCGCCCAACTGAACGATATGCTGGACGCCAGGAGTAATCTGGTGGAATACAGCCTCCGGCCGGCGTTCGCCGCTCCACCATCCCCGGAACAACACACAGGGCTGAGAGACATCGTCCGCCAGTTGGGAGCCAGAGCGCTGGCTCGGGTAACCATCGTCACAACCGATGGCACCGTCATCGCCGACAGCGCCGTGAACGATGCAGAGCTCTCCGCCGTCGAGAACCACTTGTCGCGACCGGAAATCCGACAGGCGCTTGCGACGGGGGAGGGCAGAGACATTCGCGCCAGCCACACGACCGGCGCTCGCACCATGTATCGCGCGCTCCGGACGGAGCTGCGCCATGAAGGCAAGCCGGTTGTCCTGCGCGTCGGCCTTCCAATGACGATGTTGGAACGGGAGACGGCGACACTCCAACGCAACCTGGCCATCGCTCTCGGAGCCGCCTTTCTCATGGCCCTCTTGCTCAGCCTCTGGATGGCCCACAGCATTACGAAACCGCTCTCGGATATCGCCAGCGTGGCTCGCCGTCTTTCGGCGGGGGATGCAACGATTCGCATTCAGACTCACTCCCAAGACGAGGTCGGTCTGCTGGGCGAAACCCTGAATCACATGACCGACCAACTCCGCGCCAAGATCGACGAACTCTCGGAAGATCGCGCCCAACTGCTCGCCATGCTGACCTCCATGGTCGAAGGCGTGATGGTCTTGGACTGCCGAGGGCGCATTCTCCAGATCAATCCGGCTCTCGAGCGCATGTTCGATGTCCGGCGCACTGAGATTCGCGGTCAGATCAGTACCGAGGTGCTGGCCCATCCTGAACTGAACAGCCTGATTACAACCATCCTTACCAATCAGGCCGGCCAGGAAGCCGAAATTACCCTCACGCCAGGGGGACGCTGTCTCCATATCGAAACTTCGGTGGCAGGGTGCGAACGAGAAAACGAAGCCTGCGCCGTGCTGGTCTTTCACGACATTACCGAACTGCGCCGCCTGGAAAAAATCAGAAAAGACTTCGTGGCCAATGTGTCGCACGAATTGCGCACACCCCTGACTTCAATTAAAGGCTACGTCGAGGCGCTCTTGGATGGAGGGAAAGACGATCCGGACACGGCCGTCAATTTTCTCACCATCATTCTGAAGCAGAGCGACCGGCTCAACCTGATCTTGGAAGATCTGCTGGAGCTGTCTAAAATTGAGTCGGGACGAGTCTCATTCAAAGAAGATCCGCTGGATCTCCGCAGCTTGATCGAACGGACGCTCTCGATGATCAAACCCCTGGCCGATAAAAAAGGGCATCAACTCGTCTCCCGCGTCGACGACCGACTCCCGCCGATCGCCGGCGACGAAGGCCGGCTGGCGCAGGTCCTGACCAACCTCCTCGACAACGCCGTGAAGTACACGCCCGAGGAAGGCACGATCACCGTCACCGCTCGGCTCTCGCCGGACCAGACCGTGGAACTCGCTGTGACCGATACGGGACTCGGCATACCTGAACAGGATCGTCCGCGTGTCTTCGAGCGTTTCTATCGGGTCGACAAAGCCCGCTCACGCGAACTGGGCGGAACCGGACTCGGCCTCGCCATCGTGAAACATATTGTGGAAGGGCATGGAGGACAGGTGTGGGTTGAAGCTCATACACCGCAGGGAAGCCGCTTCGTGGTCCGTCTGCCGATCACTCGCCAGACGAGAGGCTCGGTTCACACAAAGGACGACAAAATCATATAGACGAGCGCGCCCAAGGCTCCTGCCCCCGGCATGGTAAAGATCCAGGCGGAGAGAATCTTCGTCGTCACGCCCCACCGCACCGCTGAGAGACGTTTGGTCGCCCCGACCCCGAGAATCGACGACGTGATCGTGTGGGTCGTGCTCACGGGCAGACCGAAGTGCGCCGTGAACAGGAGAACGCTCGCCGCACCGGTTTCGGCGGCGAAGCCATGAACCGGATCCAGCTTGACGATCCGCATCCCGAGCGTGCGCATGATCCGCCAGCCACCGACCATCGTTCCCGATCCCATCGCAAGCGCGCAGGCCACAATCACCCAGGTCGGCACGTCGGACGACGTCAGTTGCCCGGATGACACCAGCGCCAGCGTGATAATGCCCATTGCCTTTTGCGCGTCATTGGACCCGTGACTGAACGCCATAAAACTCGCCGACAGCAACTGCACCCGGCTGAACACTTTTTGCGCCACGCCCCGCTGCACCTTGAAGAAGAACCAGCTGACCGCCACCATGATCAGAAGTCCCATCAAAAATCCGAACAGGGGAGAGAGGATCATCGCTTCGAGAATCGCCCGCAGCCCTTTAAACTGCACCACCGACCAGCCCCCGTGCGCTACGGCGGATCCGACTAAGGCGCCGATCAAGGCATGCGACGAACTCGTCGGCAATCCCAGAATCAGCGTGACCAAATTCCACAGAATCGCACCGGCCAGCGCGGCGCCCACCACGACACTGGTGATGGCCTCGGGAAAGACGATCCCGCCCCCGATCATTTTCGCCACGGCGGTGGAGAAAAATGCGCCGGCCACGTTCAAAAGACCGGCCCACATCACGGCGGCCAGCGGACTTAGAACACGTGTCGACACCACCGTCGCCACGGCATTGGCGCAATCGTGCCAGCCGTTTGAAAAGTCGAACAGCAGCGCCAGCACGACGGTCAACAAGAGAAACCCGGTCAAATCAGGCATTCAACACCGTGATGAGTCACGTCCCTAGTTGTGCTTGAGCACGATGCGTTCAAGAATATTCGCGACATCTTCGCACCGATCGGTCCCCGCCTCGAACGTTTCGTAAATCTCTTTCCACTTAATGACAGCGATCGGATCGGTTTCTTTCTCAAACAGGCCGGAGATGGCATCGCGCGACACGCGGTCGGCTTCATTTTCCAGGCTGTTCACTTTCACACTGCATTCGTTGATCTGCGCGTGCGACATGCCCACGCGATCGACCGCCTGGCCGACGGCGACGGACGCCTGGTAAAGAATATCCGCCAAACGAGTCGCCGACTCCGTGGGCTTCGTAATCTTATAGATGACAAACCGGTCGGCTACGGCTTCCACCGCGTCGAGAATGTCGTCCAGCGCGCTGGCGAGATCGTGGATGTCTTCACGATCGATCGGCGTAATGAACGTCTGATTGAGTTTGGTCGCGATATCGTGCGTAATTCCGTCGCCGACATGCTCAACGTCTTTGATCCGTCTCGCTTGCGCCGCATAATCGCCGGACTGCTCCATCATCTCTTTGAGCAGGCGGCTGCCTTCGATCATATTGTGGGCCGCCTTCTTGAACATTTCGAAAAAGGCTTCCTCTTTGGGTATGAGACTAAACATCGCGGTCCGCGCTCCTGAATGGTGAAGTCCTGCTTGCCGTTATGTACGCGAGCCATGTGATAAATACATCAACCGCCGGCACATTAGTTCCGTCTACCACCGCACCAACCCGGTGGCCCAGGTCAAGCCGCCACCGAAGCTTGCCAACAACACCACATCATCAGACTGAACCCGGCCGGTTCGAACCGCTGCGTCCAGCGCGATCGGGAGCGAGGCCGATGATGTATTCCCATACCGATCGATCACGAAGGTGAGCCGATCGGCAGACACGCCGAGCCGCGCCGCCACATTCGAAAGGATCCGTCCATTGGCCTGATGGAGCACCACCTGGCCGAGTTCCTCGACCCGAACCCCGAACTCTTTCAGAATATCCTGCACCGCCCGCTCAACTCGCCTGACCGCCGTGCGAAACAACGAAGCCCCCTGCATTCGCAACACATGATCGCCCCGAAGCACGGTCTTCGCCGACACCGGCACCCGCGATCCGCCGGCGGGCACGCGGATCAAGTCATGTTTCGATCCATCGGAATACAGCCGAATGCCCAGGACGCCCAGCGGAGTTGAACCCCGGTCATCCTCGCCACGCACCACAACCGCCCCGGCGCCGTCACCGAAGAGGACGGCCGTCGCGGCATCGTCAGGATCTAAAAATCTCGACTTTACTTCTGCCGCCGCCACCAAGCACGTCACCGCCTGGCCGCTCCGAATCATGGCATCGGCCATGGATAAGCCGTAGAGAAACCCCGAACAGGATGCGGAGACATCGAAGGCAGCGATCCCGCGACACCCCAGTTCTCGCTGGACCAAACAGGCGGAGGAAGGAAATGCCATATCCGGCGAGGTGGTGGACAGGATGATCGCGTCCACTTCCCCTGCTCCGCACCCAGCTGCCTGAAGGGCCTGCCGGCTCGCCTCAACCGCCAGATCGGAAGAGGCTTGTCCCTCGGCCGCCCACCGCCGTTCGCGAATTCCGGTTAATCGTTCAATGGCTGCCGCAGTGATCCCTAGAGGCCCTGCCACCTCACTGTTGGGGACAATTCGCTCAGGAAGGTAACTGCCGGTCCCCAGCACACGCATTCGCTTCATGGTGTCGGACAACTCTTCTGGTGGCTAGTGGAGTACGTCTAACGCGTCTTTACATTCATTCCAAGGGACTTCTGACGCACGACACTAGGCGATAGGTTTTGGATTCAATTCATGCGCGGCGGGATTATAGGGGGCAGCGGGGAGCCGGTCAACCAACCCGCCCTAAAACAGAGATAGGAATTGGGTGGGAGGCAGAAAAAAACCTTGTCGGCCG
>CAZWOX010000009.1:0-90613 GCA_964635345.1 uncultured Nitrospira sp. | reverse complement strand
GGAGGGTTTGTTGAGAATGCGTGCAGCCCTGTCTTATAATGCGCCGGCTTTTGGAACCGGCCGGCGAGCTGGCTGGTTTATGCACCATGGCACCGGCCAACGATCGGGAGCGAGATGATTGAAAGCGATGCATTCGTTCAGGCGCTCCAGGATATGGGGGTCGACTTCTTTACAGGAGTCCCCGACTCGATCCTGGGCGGCATTATTGCGGAATTGATGGTGCGGCGGCTCTATACGCCGGCCGTGCGGGAAGACGAAGCGGTGGGGATGGCCGCCGGCGCCTACATGGCCGGGAAAGTTCCTGCCGTCTTGATGCAGAATTCCGGGCTGGGCACCTCACTCAATACGCTCATTTCGTTGAATATGATTTACCGGCAGCCCTGCATCCTGATCGTGTCCTGGCGCGGCCAGGGCGGCAAGGATGCGCCGGAGCATCTGGTGATGGGCGAAGTGATGCCGCAGTTTCTTGACACTATGAAGATTCCGCATCGGACGTTGGCCGAGAAAACCGCGGTCGAAGATTTCAAATGGGTGGCGGAGACTTTTATGAAGCAGCGTGTTCCCGTCGCGCTGGTGATTACCAAGGGTGTTGTGAAAGGGTTGCATCCATGAGACCGGAAGAAGGAACCCTGATCAGCCGGGCGCAGGCATTGGCCGCGCTCCTCGAATTACTGACCGATCAACCGGTGATCGTCTGCAACGGCTTCCCGTCGCGCGAAGCGCACAAGATTGCGGATCGTCCTACGCACTTTTACATGATCGGCTCCATGGGAAATGCTCCGGCCATCGCGCTGGGTGTGGCCCTGGCCAAGCCGAACAAGCAGGTCGTTACCTTCGACGGCGACGGGAACGTGCTGATGGGAATGGGGACTCTTGCGACGGTCGGGGCCTTGAAGCCGAAGAATTTCATTCACGTGGTGTTCGACAACGAAGTGTACGGCACCACCGGCAACCAGCCGACGATTTCAAATGTGGTGCCGCTGGAGAAGGTCGCCAAGGCAGCCGGGTATGTGAACGTGGAGCGCGTGCTCGATCGCGAGGACCTCGTCTATGAATTCAAGGATATGCTGAAGAAGGACGGGCCGAGCATGTTGCTGATCAAGGTCAACGAGTTTGCCGAAGATGCCGGGCGGGTGCTCCACGAGCCGCCGGACATCACGAAGCGGTTCATGAAAGCGATTGAGTGATAGGGAGCGCGAGAGACTCCTCTTATGCTCGCTGACCGCGCACCATCAGAATATGCTCGGTCAATGCGCGCAATGAAGAGGAGCCTCCCGCGCTCCCATGGAGAGAGGAAGGGAAAGACGTGATTTTATTGAATCCAGGCCCAGTCAATGTCAGCGAGCGGGTGCGGCAGGCGTTGTTGCGGCCGGATATCTGCCATCGCGAATCCGAGTTCACCGAGCTGCTGCTCAGGATTCAAGGCAAGTTACTGAAGGCTTTTGTGCCGGGGGCGGAAGCCGACTATGCGGCGGTGCTGATCACCGGATCCGGTACCTCTGCGGTCGAGTCGGCCATGATGTCTTCTATCCCGCACGGCAAGCGCATGTTGGTGCTGAACAATGGAGTATACGGCGAGCGCATCTCCCAGATGGTCGGCCTTCATCGTTTGGGTGTGTCCGAACTCAAATACGATTGGACGGCCAAACCCGATCCCGAACGACTCCGGCTCGCTTTGCGGCAACATCCTGAAGTGCATGCGGTCGCGATGGTACATCACGAAACTACCACGGGGTTGATCAATCCGGTCAAAGAGATTGCCGATGTGGTCGATAGTCAGAACCGTGTTTTCATTCTCGATGCGGTAAGCGGATTGGGCGGGGAAGCGCTGGATATCGCCGGGTCGCATATCTATATGGTGGCCGGCACGGCGGGGAAATGCATCCAAGGGTTTCCGGGGGTATCATTCGTGCTGGTGCGGAAAGGGTTTCTGGAGCGGATGCGGAATTATCCGAAGCGCTCGTGGTATCTGCATCTCACTCATTATGTGGACGATCAGGGGCGTGGCACGATTCCGTTCACGCCGGCCGTGCAGGTCTATTACGGATTCGATGAAGCGTTGAGCGAATTGTTGGAAGAGGGTGTGGCGAACCGCGTTCAGCGCTATAAAAAAGCCGCGGCGCTGATTCGCGCACGCATGGCGAAGCTCGGCGTCAAGCCGGTCCTCACGCCGGACCGTCAGTCCAACACCATCACTGCCTATTCGCTTCCCGACGGTGTGACGTATGACCGGTTGCACGATCGCCTCAAGGCGCAGGGCTATGTCATTTATGCGGGGCAAGGGCAGTTGGAACACAAGATTTTCCGCGTGGCCAATATGGGCGCATTGACCGAGGCGCAGTTGACCGGATTTCTCGACGCCTTCGAGCAGGCCTGTCAACCGGCATGAAGGCGATCATTTTGGCCGCGGGAGTCGGCAAGCGGCTCTGGCCCGTTACGCAGCATCATCCGAAGTGTCTCATCAAGATCGGGGGACAGACCCTGCTGCATCGCTACCTGACGCTGCTGGCGAGCGTGGGGATCCGTCAGGCCGACATCGTCGTGGGCTACAAAGAGGAGATGATTCGTGCCGCCGTCGAATCCGATGCCTGCGGAGTACGGGTCAATTTCCTGGTGAACGAGCAATTCTATCGGGGCAGCATCTCGTCTTTGTGGATCGCCAGGACCGCGTTCACCGACGATACGATCGTCATGGATGCGGACGTGCTCTTCCATCGCGAAATCTTACAGCGGCTGGCGAGTTCGCCTTACGAGAATGCGTTGCTGATGGACGAATCGGTGAAACAGACGGGCGAAGAATGTATGGTCGTGGTCGAAGGCGGGCGGGTGATCGCGCTGACGAAAACCATGCCGTCGCGGTATGAGTATGCGGGCGAAGGCGTGGGGTTTCTCAAAGTGCGGCATGCCGATTCGCCGCATCTCGTCGCGTCGCTCCGGAGATTTGTTGACCGGGAAGCCTGGCAGATGGAGTACGAAGACGCGCTGATCGACTTTTTCCGCGACGTGAAGGTCGGCCATGAAAAGATCGGCGGCTTGCCGTGGACCGAGATCGATTTTCCCGAAGATGTGACGAAGGCTGAGCGCGAGATCCTGCCGAGATTGTAGCGAAGATGGCGGCTAGAGGGAGCGTATCGCTAATGGCCTATGGCACGGGACCGGAGAAACTATCAGAGAAGTTCCTGCTATAAGCCATACGCGATAAGCCATTTTTTCGAGCGGTTGACGCATCACGGTTGACGGTTGACGGGGTTCAGATATGAGCGAAAGTCTCATCCAGCATCGCGCGGAAGTGCAGGGACTGGCGACTGCCATTCTCTTACCCTCGGTCAGTGTCTTCGGCGAATCCCTTGATCGTGTGCCGGGCAGTGCCGGCCCTCTGACGCAGGTCGTGGGGATCGGGCTGTTTCCACGCGCCGTGCTCACGCTGCAACGGGCCGGTATTCGGCAATTGATCGTGCTCGCCGGCCCGGAAGAAGATCAACTCAAACAGGCGTTGAGCCGGGGTCCACGCGTGACGATTCCCGTGCGGTGGATGCCGATCCGGGAGTTTCCGCTCGATGATCCGCGCACCTGGGAGGTCATGGCGGCGGAAGTCCACGGATTCTGCCTGGTCGCGAGTGTGCGGGGGGTGTTCTCGCGGGACTTGATCGAAAGTCTGCGCCGAGAGGTGCAGGAGGGACAGGCGATTCTGGTCGCGCAGCGGGCAGCGGGGGATCGACGACTTGCGGTCAACGTGCAGGCCGAGCGGCTGGTGGCGCTCGGAGCGTCACGGGGCGAAGATGCGACACTGATTGCGGCGGACCTGCTGGTTTTGCCGTCCGGCCTCATGGCCGCGGCGCAGGATAGTCACACATCTCCAGGCGCCATGCCGATCCGACGATGGATTGAGCGGGCGGCGATCGATGGGCATGTGCGGGTTCTGCGGACGGACGGGCATCCCTCCCAGTGGTACCAGCATGTCCGGACCCAGGCTGATGTGCCGGTTGCCGAACGGAAGCTGCTCTCCTCGCTCAAGGGCGAGTTCGAGGGATTCGTCGATCGGTACTTCAATCGCAAGTTGTCCCGCTGGTTTACCCGGGTGTTTCTGGCGATCGGCGCCTCGCCCAACGCCATTACCATGGTGGCCACAGCCGTGGGGCTCCTGGCCGCCGTGGGATTCGGAATCGGGACCTATCAGTCGGCTATCGTGGCGGCATTGCTGTTTCAATTTGCGGCGGTGATCGATTGTTGCGACGGCGAAGTGGCCCGTCTCACGTTTACGGAGTCGCCGTTCGGCGCCTGGCTTGATATCGCGATGGACAATGTGGTGCATATGGCCATCTTTGCCGGGATTGCCGTGGGGACGTACCAACAGACGTCCGGGCAGGCCGAGGCCTGGATTCCGCTCGTGTTGGGTGCGGCTGCCGTGCTCGGGAACGCCTCGTCATTCGTGCTGGTCACTCGGGCCCAGAAGATCAAAGCGATGAGCGGGTGGAAGACGTCGGTCCATGCGGCTTGGTCCGAGTTCATGCTGAAGAATGTCGCCAGTCGTGATTTTTCCGTGATCGTCCTGATCGCGACGTTGGCGGGCCGGCTGGATTGGTTTCTCTGGATGGCTTCAGCCGGTTCTCTGGTGTTTACTGCGCTGATGCTGTGGGTGATTCGTCCGTCAGCGACTCTCCGTGCTTAGACTCCTGCTACTCCTCGTCGGTTGCCTCACGCTCGGTCTCATTGTCTGGCACATCGGTCCCGGGAATATCTATGAGGCGGCGACCAGGCTCGGGCCGGTGGCGTTGTGCGTCATCCTGCTTCCTTCCCTTGTTATGTATGCCGTCGAGGCCTATGGGTGGAAGATCACGCTTGGTCCGGCCGGGCAGTCGGTGTCGTTCCTGCGCGTCTTTGCCGTTCGCACCGCCGGCGAAGTGGTGAACATGACGACGCCGACCGCCTATGTCGGCGGCGAACCGCTCAAAGCGTATCTGTTGCAAAAGTCCGGTGTGCCGATGGTAGAAGGGCTGGCCTCCGTCGTCATTGCCAAGACGACCATGACCATCGCTCAGGTGCTGTTCATTCTCTTGGGGATCGGGTTGGGTTTCTGGATTTTGGGCGCGCAGGGTTCATCGGGGCAAGTCGTGGCGGCGGGGCTGCTGAGTATCGGCCTGCTGGCCTTCGGGACCATGGCATTTGTCTTCGTGCAGCGGCGCGGTCTCTTTACATGGGTCCTGGAGACAGTACGGAGGTTCGGTGTGCGGATCGGTTTTCTCGAAGCGCGGGAAGACAAGCTGCGGGCGCTTGATCAGACGATTCTGGATTTTCATACCCGGCACCAGGCGGTATTCTATGCGTCTACCGGTTTGTTTTTCCTGGGGTGGCTGGCTGAGGCGCTGGAAGTATTCGTCATCATCTCCTATCTCGGCGGCCCCGCCGATGTGTGGTCGTCGATCTCGATCGGGGCCCTCTCCGTCTTCATCAAAGGCGGGACGTTCTTCATTCCCGGCAGCCTGGGTGCGCAGGACGGCGGCAACCTGCTGTTGCTCCAAGCCTTCGGCTATTCCGATGTCGCCGGAATTACTTTTGCGCTGCTGCGGCGCTTCCGCGAGCTGGTCTGGATCGGCATCGGGTTGGTGTGCCTGACTGTAGTCGGGAAGGCGACAGTGCCACAGGACGGGCGCTAAGAGGCGGCACGCTGCTGCTTGATGGTCTGCAGCCGTTCGAGCATCCGGTCCCAGACGAACCCATGCAGGCGAAGATTGGCCGCCCGCTCCACCTTGCTGAATCGCACTCCGATCCGTTGATCATCGATCCACCGCACTTCCGCTTCTTCGATCGGGAGCGATTCATTCTGATCCGGGAGAATCAGTCTCAGCAACAGGTTCGTCGTATGAGGCGGCACAGTCGAACACTCGATCGTACAGCCAAGCACCGAAAGGTTGGTGAGCGTACCCTCGCCGATCGCGCTGGTGGCCGCAAACATTACCGGATAAGCGGCAGGCAGGGGCAAGCGATAATGCGCGCGCTGATAGGGTTTGGTCTGTTCCATGGCAGGCTATAGTGTAGTGTGGTGCGAGGCGGGAAAAGTATCCCTCCTAGGAGGGGCTGCAGACGTCAACAGGGCAAATCAGCTCGGTTCGTGGCTGTTGTGGGCGGCCGCGCTCTGCCGATCCAGAAAATTCATCAAGCGGCGATGCTGTTCGGGCGTGATGTTGACGGCACGGCCGCCGCCTTGTCTGTCCATGGCATGGGTCAGCGTGAGTGAGCAGTGAATCCGGCTCTCGGTTTCAAACCGACATTCGATCTCGACCCGGTCTCCAGCCAGGAGCGGGAGATCGGCAGAATTCTGAAGGCTCTGTGCGGTGAGATCCACGAGGGTGCAGAGACTAGTGGCTCCGTTGCGATGAGATGCCGATGCTGGTCTCACTGCAAGGTGAAGACCAGGGTGATCAGTTTGAGTGCACAACCGGAGGAGGTTGGGATTTGCCGACGTTTTGAGGAGTGCGATCTTCAGCCTCGGCTGTGGCATAAGTATGTCGATGCCGTGTCGGTCTGAACAGAGCGGCAAATCGGCGCCTGCAGCAAGAATTTCATCCGGCTTTCGAGGGGGACGGAGAGTAGTGACAAGAGCCTTATGAAGCGGTGATGTGGGTGCTCAGGACGGCGGATTGCGGGATGGCGTTAAGAGTGTTGATCCACCGGTGCTTCATCAGCTGGTCAGTGATGAGGATGTAGGTGTCTTTCGGGAGCGTCAGCGTCGTGCGGAGCTTCTCCAGGAGAGCCTGATTGCGTCTTTCCGTATCCAACTCGTACCAGGCGCGGTGTGGAATGACGACCAACGCATAGCAGGGGACGCCGGTCAGGACTTGCACTTTCTTGCGGACCAGATAGGCCGCCTGCACGTCGGGGCTCGAGGCCAGTTGTCCGGCGATGCCGTCAATCACTTCAGCGGGGAGTCCGTGTGGTTCGAACGAGTCCCCGGGCTTGATGGCGCTGCGCTCGGCTTCGGCATCGAGGAGCTGTTGCCGTTGTCGTTGTGCTTTGACACGGTAGCGCATGGACTCTTTGTGGTTGCCACGGCGTTCCAGATAACTGGAGGCCAGTTGGCAGGCCGGAATCACCGCCTCGCGGTCTGCCGCCAGGGCTTTCTCCAGGTATTGCAATCCGGCCTGATCGTTCTGCGCCAGCAAGAGGCGGCCCATCGCCAGGTTTGCCGCGGCGTGAGTCGGTTCCTTCTTCAGCAATTGCTGCAGCAGCGGTAGGGCTGCGCGGTCGCTTTCGAGCGCTTCCATTTGGCACGCGTATTCCCACAACTCAGCGGTCGAGAGCCCGACGGTGGCGGACTTATCGCTTAACGCCTGGCAGCGCGCCCGCGCTGTTGCCATTTCTTCGTGCTTCTGCTGCCACTCCTCCGCCACGGAATCCGCCCAGCTGCGGTCGAGGGCTGCGCGCGTCGCGGTCGCATGCGCGTCCAGGTAATAGGTCGCGGCCGTGGTCTCGTGGGGGTCGCGTAAGTGGGGAAAGGCGGCAGGCGGTTCCGGCGCATTGAGTTTCTCGGGAAGCTGGTCCAGCGCGGCCAGCCGATCGGCCAAGGCCGGATGCGTATCGGCATAGTTGGTGGTTTGCTGCATCGCCTCGCGCACCCACTTCTGAATGCTGTCTTGAGGAGTGACGCGCTGCAACAGGGTGATAAGTTCATCGAGATGTGCGGCGGGCGGTGTGGGATTGGTAATGGTCCGGCGATTCAACGCGGGCCAATACAGATCGTCCATCAGGCGCGCAATCACCTGCACTGCTGCCAATGCATCTTTCATGTGGCCGCATCCGACCAGCTTGGAGGCCTGACGATCGGCCTCGTATTCCTGCGCGCGCACCAGGACGAACGAGTAGGCGTTGAAGAACGGGGCATACCAGTCCAGAAACTTGGTGAAGAACACTGAGCCCCAATGATCGCGGGCGCGCAGTTCTTCCAGCAGGCGGGACCAGACCATGCGCGTGCGATAGATCCATCCGGAGAAGCGCCCATGGTGGTGGCCGAGATGGCCGAACTCATGCGCCAGCACAGCGCGGAACTGGGCCGGCGTCATCGCCAGCATGAGCGGGAGGCCGAGCAGCAGATAGTTCTGGTACCAGCCGAAGATGCCGAGGCGCGGACGTTGCGCGATGGCGGCGTTCAGATCGTTCACGATGAGCACATGGTGAAACGGGGTCGCGCTCAATGCGCTCGTGAGTTTATCGATGAGGAGAAAGAGACGCGGCGCGTCTTCTCGATAGACCTCATAACCTGTCGGCGGGGTGAAGCGAACCCAGTAGGCGCGCAGGACGATCGCCGTCAAAACTCCAATGCCGAGCAGGAACTTGATGGAGCTGAGATGGCTCAATCCTCCGTCTCTCAGCGAGAGCATGAGCCAGGCGCCGACGGCCAGTGTCACACCCAGGACGGCCAACACATAAGCATAGCCGAGAGCGGCGACCAGCGCGACCTTCAGTTTGTGCGATGTCGGATGTTTCTTGGCGTAGAGATCGAGACGGCGCACCAATTGCTCGAACTGTGGATCGGACATGGTAATCGGAATTCCTCCTAAGGGTCGCAACCAGTCTATGAGAAGGTTGTGCGATCGCCAAGGAGTTTGTCATTTATTGATGGTGGCCGGGGCCTGGTTCTACCGACGGGGCGAGATCACTCACTCGATGCTTGGCTATGGGACGCAGGCGGACTGTTGAAGGAGGAGCCGCCCGCGTCGGGATGCAGCGGGCTCAGCGCCTACGAAGGAAGGTGTGTTGCAGGTTGAGAGTCGGGAGGATGGGCCCTCCGTCAGGCGGAATAGTGTGCCTGGAGGTGGTCCTGTTGAAACCGGATAATATGTCTGATCAACACTTCCCGGTCCTGTGAGGGCATCTTGACGAAGCGGGCGTGGAGGCGATAGGTTCCGGCCGGATAGGGGATGGGGTCAAGTCGCAGCACTTCGATAGAGGATTTGAAGAGGATTTGGTCGGGGAGGAGGAGTGTGAGCGAGAGGACGTCGCCGGGTGCGTAGAGCTCGGTGACCGTCACGCCAATGCCGCCGCCACTGATGTTGACGGATTTCTCGGTGAGCTCGCCCTCCGTGCTGTCCGTTTCTGGCTGAATGCGGATGGGCAGGGTGACGGTGATCCGATAGTGTTCGCGGCGCTCTTTCCCGGACGGCTGCGAAGGTGGTGTGTCAGGCGACATGGCGGGAGCAAGTATAGCAAAGTCGGCCGGCACGATGCCGCTCAAACATGACGGCGTTCACGGTCGCCCGCGGCTCTGGGCCGACGCCTTGGTGTCTGCCTCACGTTCTTCTCCTTGATATGAGTGCGTCCTCAGCCCAAGACGAGGATCGTATGGTTGCACTTCTTCTTACTGCCGTGAATGCCACGTCACTCTGCTTCGTGTATTTTCTCCATCCATAACTGCGAATTCAGGATAGCTACGAACAACTCCCTGCTTTGATGTAAGCGAGATAGAGCTTATGCCGGTCAGCATCGACGAATTCCCCCGGCGGCACGTACGGCTCGCGATCTGTCATCATGTCGGCGATCTGATACTCCACGCCGATCAGTGTAAGGAGCAGGAAGCTAATGGTGATGCAAGTCAGCCATCGCATGGTGGTGCATTTTCTACTTGGAGGGAAGGAATCACTCGTACTTCGGAGAGAAGCTGGGGAAATGGTTCTTGGTACTCTATTATTCGTCGATCTGGTTGGTCTCTGGCTCGTCGTGACGGCGGCGGTGTTTGTGGGTGCGGGGCCACTACTGATTGCGTGTGAGGAGTGGGGATCGTATAGCCGGGTGAGTTACAGTAAGTAACGGTCGATACTGAGGGCTCCGTGGAAGACGCCGAGAATATCGATCGCTCCCGATGTTTTCATCACGTAGGCGATGCGATAGTGGCCGTGAAGCAGGATGCGGATGTTCTGGTCCGGCCGTTGCCAGTACCGGTAGCCTGATTCGGGGAACTCTCGAAGGATCTCAGTTTTTCGGTAGAGCGTTTCGACGGTGCGGGTTGCGGCGGCGGGATTATCTTGCGCGATGAAATTGTGGATGTCGCGCAGCCATCGCTGGGCTTCGGCTGTCCAGGTCAGCTCCGCCATGTCTTGATGCGGCGTCCCATCTCTTCGTGGCTGATCGTTCTTCCGGCATCAGAGTCGGCCAATCCTCTCTCGACCATTCGAGCAAAGGCTAATTCTCGCAGGATCTCATCGTACGAACTGTCGTCGGGCTGGTCTTGAAGTATCTTTGCGATTTGTTCTTTAGCCGAAGACATAGACACCTCTCACAGCGAAAGCCTGGACCGGGAATTCCCAAGCTGGATGTCTCTTCAGACGTATCTTACCTCGTCAGAATAGCGGGAAGGGGTTTGATTTACAAGCGCCTGACGGGTTGTTAGGATGCGCCGCATGAAAGCGGCTGTGAATCTGCTCTGGGCGCTACTCTCTCTGCTTGGCGCGGTTGCGCTCGCCCACGTGGTCGGCGTCATTAATCCCCACGAAAAAGTGAATGGGCTGTGGCTTGTCGTCGCGGCGGCTTGTATCTATGTATTGGCCTATCGCTTTTATGGCCGGTGGCTGGCCGGACAAGTCGTTGAGCTGAACAATCAGCGCGTTACGCCGGCCGTGCGGATGAACGACGGAGTCAATTTTCACCCCACCAATAAGGTTGTCCTCTTCGGCCACCACTTCGCGGCGATTGCCGGGGCGGGGCCGTTGCTGGGGCCGGTGCTTGCGGCTCAGTTCGGGTTTCTCCCAGGGTTTCTTTGGCTGGTGATCGGCGCGGTGCTGGCTGGGGCGGTGCAGGATTTCATTATTCTCGTGGCCTCAATGCGGCGCAACGGGCGTTCGCTCCCTGAGATTGCGCACGATGAACTCGGTTCCATCACCGGGACGGCGACGGCGACGGCGGTGCTCTTTATCGTCGTCGTGGCGCTGGCGGGATTGGGCTTCGCGGTGGTAAATGCGCTGTATCACAATGCCTGGGGCACGTTCACGATTGCGATGACGATTCCCATCGGTTTCATCATGGGCTTCTACCTTCAGAAGTTCCGCCCCGGCGCGGTGGCGGAAGTCTCCGTCATCGGCGTGGTGCTGCTGATTGCGGCGGTGTTGTTCGGACGTGTGGTCGGGCAGTCGTCGTTTGCCGCGTGGTTTGAATTTGAACGGCCGACGCTGGTCTGGTTCCTAGGCGGCTACGGGTTTCTCGCCTCGGTGCTGCCGGGTTGGATGTTATTGGTGCCGCGCGGGTATCTTTCCACCTTCATGAAACTCGGTGTGGTGTTCCTGCTCGGCTTCGGCGTGGTGCTCATGGCGCCGACGATTGAGATGCCGCGTGTGACATCGTTCGCTGCAGGCGGTGGGCCGATTATCCCCGGCACGCTCTTCCCTTTTCTCTTCATTACGATTGCCTGCGGGGCGGTGTCGGGATTTCACTCGTTGGTCTCGTCCGGCACGACGCCGAAGATGATCGAGCAGGAGTCGCAGGCGGTGGTCGGTTATGCGGCGATGCTGCTGGAGAGTTTCGTCGGCGTGATGGCATTGATTGCGGCCTCGGTGCTGATGCCCGGCGACTATCTGGCGATCAATACCGCATTGAGCGCGGACACCTTATCGGCAATGGGGTTTGCTCCTTCGCGCATTACGGAACTGTCGCAGTTGGTTGAGGTGGATGTGGCAGGTCGGCCCGGTGGGGCGGTGTCGCTCGCGGTGGGCATGGCTTCGATCTTTGCGGCGCTGCCCGGCATGTCGGGGTTGATGGCCTATTGGTATCAGTTTGCGTTGGTGTTCGAGGCGCTGTTCATTCTGACGACGATCGATACGGGGACGCGTGTGGCCCGCTATCTCATTCAGGAAATGATTGGGCGGGTCTATGCGCCGTTTCGCCGGATGAACTGGTGGCCAGGGGTGTTGTTGAGCAGCGCGTTTGTGGTCGGGTCCTGGTCCTACTTGATCGGAACGGGGAGCATTTCGACGATCTGGCCGATGTTCGGCGCGGCGAATCAGCTGCTGGGGACACTGGCGCTCTGCATCGGAACGACGGTGTTGATCAAGATGTGGAAATCGCCCTATCTCTGGGTGACGGCAGTGCCGATGTTGTTTGTCGGTGCGGTGACGCTGGCCGGGTCTTATGAGATGTTCGGGATGTTCATGAAGAAGGCGGCGACGCTGGTTGCCGGACAAGCCTTCGCGCTCTATCTTGATGCAGCGCTCGTGGCGGTAGTGGCCGTTCTCGGATTGATCGTCTTGAGCGACAGCCTGAGACAGTGGTATGGCTATGTGATCTTGAAGAAGCCTTTTACGAGCAGTGAGGTCGTGGTGATGGCGGGTGGCGGATCGGCGGGGCGGATGCAGACTGCGATTACGGCTGATGAGCGCGGTAAGGGATTCAAACTGCCGGATAGAACCGGTTGTTGTTAGCGAGGAGGATGCGATGGCTGGTCAATTTTCGTTCGATGTGGTTTCTGAAGTGAACATGCAGGAGTTGCGGAACGTGGTCGATCAGGCGACGAAGGAAGTGAAGCAGCGATTCGACTTCAAGGATTCGAAGACGGAGATCACTCTGAAGGAAAAAGAGAAGGAACTCGTCATTTTCTCGGATGACGAATACAAGTTGAATGCGGTGATCGACATCATCAAGACGAAGTGTACGAAACGCGGTGTGTCGCTGAAAGCGTTCGATTACGGCGCCGTTGAGCCGGCGCTCAGCGGGACGGTGCGGCAGACGGCCAAGATTCAAAGCGGGATCGTCGCCGAGAAGGCTAAAGAGATTACGAAGGCGGTGAAGGAATCGAAGTTGAAAGTGCAGGCACAGATTCAAGGCGAGCAAGTGCGCGTGCTCAGCAAGAGCAAAGACGATTTGCAGGCGACGATGACGTTTCTTAAAGGAAAAGATTTCGGCATCGATCTCCAGTTTGCCAACTATCGGTAAGGAGATGGCGTGCGCCTCCATCTCATGAAACGCCTTCTCTCTCTGCTGCTCCTCCTCTTCCTTGGTTCTCTTATCGGCTGCAATCGCAGCGATCCCATTGTCGTGCTGCAGCTCCATCCCAAGAATCCCGACATCATCTACGTCGCGACGAACGACTACATCTATAAGACGCGTGACGCCGGGCAGACCTGGACGAATCTATCGAAGGGGATGAGTCACTCACGTGTGATTTCGATGGCGATCGATCCGGCCTATCCTGCGACGGTGTATGCGGGGACAAAAGGCGATGCGGTTTTCAAGAGTCACGATGGCGGGCAGCGGTGGGTGTCGATGCGCTCCGGGCTGGACGACGCCACCATTACGTCGGTGGTGAATCAGCTCCTCTTCGATCCGGCGGACAGCCAGCACATTTTTCTCGCGACCACCATGGGGGTGTACGAGACCAAGAACGGCGGCGAGAACTGGTCGAAGAAGATGGAGGGGATGAAGGAAGTGCTGATGGTGGTCACGTTGGGCATGGATCCGACACGCCCGGCGATTCTCTACGCGGGAACGAGCGGGGGCGTGTATAAGTCGATCGATCAGGCGGGACATTGGGAAAAGGTGAACAACGGGTTGGTGCCGGCGGACATGGTGAAGACGTCGCGGGCTCTGAATGTGACGTCGGTGCTGGTCGATCCCTACGAGCCGGACACGGTCTATGCGGCGACGCTCGCCGGCCTCTATAAAACAACGGATGCGGCGGCGTCGTGGAAACGGATCGGAGCATCGCTCGCCGATCAGATGATCATCGCGATGGTGCTCGATCGGACATGCAAAGGCGCGATCTACATCACGGGGCGCGATGGCGTGCATCGCAGTGTGGACGGCGGAACGACGTGGACCTCGATTAATAATGGATTTGCCACGACCAACATCAGGACGATCGCGCAGAGCCCGTCGGATCCGAAGCTGTTCTACGCCGGAACGAACGGAAGCGGGTTGTATCGGAGCAAGGATGCGGGAGAGACCTGGGAATCGATGCCGCCGCTGTATGCCGGGAATGAGATGCGGCCGTGATTGCTGCGAGGAAAATGAGAAGGTCAGCGATTGGTGCTGCGGTTCTGCAGGCTCGATCCGACGGATGATCCGCTGAGGGATGAACCGATGGATGTGTCGCTCAAGCTGGATCCGATGGTCGATTGGCCCAGGCTCGATCCTACCGTCGTATCGCCGATGCTCGATCCTACCGTAGACTGCTGCAAGCTTGATCCCACTGCGGATTGATCTGAGTTCAAACGAGACTCGCCGATATCCGCTCCTGCGCGGCCTGTCGCCCCGATGTCAAAGCCGGTCGGTCCGCTGGCGCCGATGTTGGCTCCGCTTCGCGGCGATGCTCCGACATCGCCTCCCTGTGAGCCCCCCGATCCGATATCCGCTCCGGATCTCGGAGTTTTCCCGATGTTTGTGCCAGCGGTTGAGCCGGCTCCGATGCCGGTTCCCGTTTTCGGGCCTGTCGGCAAGGAGCGGGCCCGGAAGTCTTTTTGGATGGAATCTTCCAACTCTTGAATCCGGCGCGATTCCTTTGCCGCTGATTCGTAGTCGAGTTGGCTGAGTTGGTTTCGCGCGTTGCCGATCGCTTCCAGTTTGGTGTGCAATCGTTTCAGGTCCGCGCGCGCTTTGGCGACAGGCGGAAGCAGTTCTGCGATGGTCCATCCCCTGAGTTTCATATGTTCGCTGAAGAGGCCTGATTGGGTCATGGTGAGCAACTCATTGACGTCGTTGCCGAGATCTTCGACCGATTGCAGCTCTGCCAGCTCCGTTCGGCAGCACTCAAGAAACTGGTTGTACCTCTGGAGAAAGATCGTGACCTCCTGCTGCAGGTTCTCGATCTTCATCTGGCGTGTCGATTCTCGAGTTGTGTGGTCGTCGGATACGGAGGGCTCTTTCTTTTCCACGAGGGGAACGCAGCCGGCGGTACCTTTTGAGGCTCTCAACTGCTGATCTGCAGAGCTGTGCTCGCAAAATTCAAGAAGCGGCGCCGCGTCGGCAGGAGGAGCCGAGAAAGGGGGACCTGCGAGAAAAAACAGTGCAGCGAGAATGAGCGGGAAGTTGTTACGGATAATGAGAGTCATGAAAAGATTTTCACCTCAAGAGTCTTCATTGTCAACGAATCTGCACCAATGGGAAGGCTGTCTTTAACGATATCGAGTGATTGTGTCAGATCCCCTTTCTGGGGCGACAGATCAAGCAATCTTCTAGATTCTGGGGTAGGAGGGTCTTGCCCATCCCCAATCTATGGAGATGCAGTGAGTATATCCCCGATGTCTTCGCTGCAAATCAGCCATCCCCTCTGAAAATTCGAAAGAATTTTCATGCTCGCAATTGATCACCTAAGTCCATGAATTTGCTATTGACAAGGAGTTCAACGGGAGTATACTCGGCCTTGAAGTGGGGGAAAGTGGATATAAGTGGTGATTGCAAAATATCGAACAGATCGAGGCATGTTTCTGTTTTTCTTGATGAAATAACAGCTTGGCTCGTTACGAACCGAGCGAAGACATTTGTTGACGGTACGGTGGGATATGGTGGGCATGGCGAACGGTTGCTCGAAAGGGCTGGGGATGGAGCGGTCCTTGTCGGGATCGATCGGGATGAGGAGGCGCTTACCTATTCTCGGATCCGTCTTGCCAGGTTTGGCGGTCGCGCAATTCTGCTCAAGGGAGACTTTGTTGAAGTGAAGCAGTTGTTGCGGAATGTCGATATTCCGGCGATCGACGGCGCCCTGTTGGATCTTGGCGTGTCTTCGCCGCAGTTGGACGACTCGAATCGTGGATTCAGTTTTCAGGAAGACGGACCGCTCGATATGCGTATGGATCAATCGACGGGTGCGACGGCCGGAGAGTTGGTGAATACGTTGTCCGAGTCTGAATTAGCGGATCTCATTTTTCAGTATGGCGAGGAGCGCTTCTCCCGGCGTATTGCGCGTGCGATTGTCCGTGCGCGTGAACGGAAATCGCTGGCGTCGACACAAGAGCTGACGACGGTCATCAAAGAATCCGTTCCTGCCGCATATCGGCATGGGCGTATCCACTGCGCGACGAGGACGTTTCAGGCGCTTCGCATCGCCGTCAATCGCGAGTTGGATGTGCTTGAGCCGGCTATCCGCGATGCGGTCGATATGCTGCGGCCCGGCGGCCGCATCGCCGTCATTTCGTTTCACTCGCTCGAAGATCGGATCGTGAAACATACATTTCGTGCCTTGGCGGAGCGGCCGCATCAAAAAGTCATGGTGTTAACCAAGAAGCCTCAAGTCCCTTCCGAAGCAGAGTGTCAGGCGAATCCGCGCGCACGAAGCGCCAAGTTGCGGGTCGCCGAGCGCCTGTCAAAGGAGTACGCCCGATGAAAATGCTGGCAGTGACGGCCGGGCTGTGTCTCGTGTTCGTCTTTGTGTGGGAGCGGGTGGATATGGTGCGCCTGGGTTATCAGGTTGAGCGGCTGAAGCATGAGAAGGTGGTGCTTGAACGAGAGCGTGATGAGCTGAAGGTGAAGTTCTCAGCGCTGAGTTCGCCCGATCGGATTGCAAAAGTCGCCACAGAAAAATTCGGCATGAGCTTGCCGCAGCCTGGTCAGGTCGTGATGGTTCAATCAAAGCCGAAGGACTCGCCTGCATCTGCGGTGGAGCTGCGGATTGCCAGGAATGATGTGTTGAACGGGAGGCGATAGTGACTGGTTCGCCGTCACGGGGCCGACGGTATGTGTTGCTGCTGGTGATGCTCTGTGGGTTTGCGGTGGTGCTGTTTCGGTTGGTGAGTCTGCAAGTATTGCAGGCGGCTGAGCTCACGGCCAAGGCTGACCGTCAACATCAGAAGACTGTGTCGCTGGAGGGAGCGCGAGGGACCGTTGTGGATCGGCACGGCAAAGTGCTTGCCATGAATATGGAAGTGCCTTCCGTGTTCGGCATTCCCACGGCGCTTGAAAGTCCTGCCAAAACGGCCCGATCTCTCTCGCCGGTGCTGCATGTTCGAACCGACGAATTGGAGAAGAAGTTGCGGCAGGATCGCAGTTTTGTATGGCTGGCCAGGAAGCTGGATCCTGAGCAGGGGCACCGTCTCGAGCGCATGCCGATGGAAGGGATCGGGTTGGTGATGGAAGGCCGCCGATTCTATCCCAAGGGTCCGCTCCTGGCTCATGTGTTGGGATTTGCCGGGATGGATGGAGAAGGGCTTGAGGGGATTGAGCGGCGATACGAGCCGCAACTCCATGGCGAGAAGCGAGTCGTGATTCTGCAGCGCGATGCCATGGGCCGGACGGTGTTCCCGAAAGGGCAGGCCGAGCAAGTCCCCGCCGCCGGCCATAGTCTGGTCATCACGATCGACGAAGTCATTCAGTACATCGCTGAAAAAGAATTAGAAGAAGCCGTCACCAAGGCGCGTGCCAAATCAGGCACCGTCATTGTGCTCGATCCTCAGACCGGTGCCGTCCTTGCGCTGGCGATCAGCCCCCGTTTCGATCCGAATGCCGTGGCTTCTCTCACGGCAGATCGCTGGAGAAATCGGGCGTTGACGGATGCGTACGAGCCCGGTTCGACGATGAAAGCCCTTGTGGCGGCTGCGGCGCTTGAAGAGAACGTGATGAAGCCGAGCACCATGCTGTACGGCGAAAATGGGCGGATGACGATCGCGAATACGGTAATCCATGACCATGAAAAGCTCGGGTGGATGACGTTTGCGCAGGTGATTCAGAAGTCGAGCAACATCGGCGCAGCCAAGGCCGGCATGGCTCTGGGCGATCAGCGTCTCTACCGGTATCTGCAGGCGTTCGGCTTCGGGCAGAAGACGGAGATCGATCTTCCCGGGGAGACCGGCGGACTAGTCAAGCATCCCAGAGAATGGGGGCGTCGATCGTTGGCGTCAATTTCGATGGGCCAGGAGATCGGAGTCACGCCGATTCAGATGGTGTCCGCGGTAGCGGCTCTGGCAAACGGCGGAGTGTTGATGAAGCCCTATGTGGTGTCCGAAGTGCGTGATGCGCAGGGGAAACCCCTTCGGCAGATTTTGCCGCAAGTCAAACGCCGGGTGGTGTCGCCGGAAACCGCGCGGACGGCGACGTCGATTCTTGAAGGTGTTGTGACGGATGGGACTGGCGCCAAGGCTGCGATCCCGGGATTCAGAGTGGCCGGCAAGACGGGCACGGCGCAGAAGATCGATCCGCGCACCGGCGCCTATTCATCGACATTGTTCGTCGGATCCTTTGTCGGATTCGTTCCTGCCGACAATCCCCGGTTGGCGATGATCGTGGTGATCGACGAGCCGCAGGGGGAGTCCTGGGGCGGGACCGTGGCGGCGCCCGTCTTTCGGCGCGTGGGTGAACAGGTGTTGAACTATCTCGGAGTCTCGTCGGACGAACCGGTCAAGCTGGCCATGGCGTCAAACCGTCGGTAGGTCGAGTACGGATGATGACGTTCGAACAGTTGGCACAGTCATTACGCGGGCAAGTGGATACTCTTGAGCAGGCAGGGGATTTCAAGGTGTCGCTGACAGCCATTACAGATGATTCCAGAGCGGTTCAGGCCGGAAGTTTGTTCGTCGCTGTCAAGGGCGAACAGGTCGATGGCCACCGCTATATTTCCTCTGCTCTCGCGTCCGGGGCGGCGGCCGTGGTTACGCAAGAGACGGTTGTCGGGATCGATCGCCCGTACCTCCGGGTGGCGGATTCACGGAAAGCGCTGGGGCATTTGGGAAGCCGGTTTTATGGCGATCCGTCCGGTCGCCTGCGGATGATCGGCATCACCGGCACGAATGGCAAGACGACAACATCTTATGTCTGCAAGGCTTTGTTGGAAGCGATCGGAGGCCGGGTCGGCTTGATAGGAACCGTTGCCTATCAAATCGGGAGCGAGATTATTCCAGCCTCCCATACCACACCGGGTGCGTTGGAATTGCAGCAGCTCTTGAAGCGGATGGTCGATGGCGGGTGCTCAGCTGCGGTGATGGAAGTGTCGTCGCATGCGCTCGCGCAAGATCGAGTGAGCGGATGTGAATATGATGTTGCCGTGTTTTCGAATCTGACCCAAGACCATCTCGATTTTCATAAGACGATGGAAGGATATTTCCAGGCCAAGCTCCGGCTCTTTACGGGATTGACCGGGACCAAGAAGCCGAACAAGAGGGCCATCGTCAACGGTGACGACCCCAGCGGCGTCCGCATCGCGTCTCTCTGCGCCGTGCCGGCGTGGACCTATGGCATCAAGGGCAAGGCCGATCTTCGCGCGGAGCAGGTGCGGCTCTCTCTCAGCGGCACCACGTTTATGGCGGCGACGCCCGCCGGGACGTTTCCGGTCGAGAGCCATCTGGTCGGGGAGCACAATGTGTACAACATGCTGGCGGCGATCGGTGTGGCCTTGCACGAGGGCGCGACGATCGACCAAGTGCGGCAGGCCGTGACCCGGGTCACCAATGTGCCCGGTCGATTCGAGCGGGTCATGGCCGGACAGCCGTTTACCGTCGTGGTGGATTATGCCCACACGGAAGATGCGCTGGTCCGGTTGCTGACGGCGGCGCAGGCATTAAAAGCAGGCCGGATCATCACGGTCTTCGGATGCGGGGGGGATCGCGATCGCGGGAAGCGACCTAAGATGGGCCGCGCCGCCGTCCAGCAGAGCGACGTGGTCATTCTCACCTCGGACAATCCGCGCACGGAAAATCCCCTGGCGATTCTCGATGAAGTGGAAGTCGGTGTGCGGGAAGCGCTGCAACAGCGATCGCACGTAACATATCGGAAAGTGGCTGATCGGCGTGAAGCGATCGCGACGGCCATGCGCGCAGCCCAGCCAGGCGACATGGTTCTCATTGCCGGGAAGGGGCACGAAGACTATCAGATTATCGGCACCAAAAAGTTTCACTTTGACGATCGCGAGGTCGCACGTGACGCGATCCGTGAGTTGACGAATTGTGCCTGATTCCAGCGGGGCCCTGTCACAGATTGGGATGACCATGCCGCTCTTTACTGGCGAAGAACTTCGAGAAGTGGTCAGCGTCAAAATGCTTTCCGGCGATGCATCCCGATGGCTGAAGCAACGTATTCGACGGCTCAGCCTCGATTCGCGGGCGATCCGTGCCGGCGATCTGTTCATCGCGGTTCGCGGTGATCGATTTGACGGGCATGATTATGTGGAGGCGGCGCTAGCCAGGGGCGCGGTCGGCGCCATCGTGCAGGACCACTATGTGGTTCCTCCGGCCCTATTGAAGGCAGGCCCAAAGTCCTCCCCGCCATTCATCCTGGGCGCGCGGGATCCGCTGTTTGCCTATCAGCAGCTGGCGACGCATCACCGAAGCCGCTTCGACATCCCGCTGGTGGCCGTGACGGGAAGCAATGGGAAAACCACCACGAAAGAAATGGTGGCGAGCGTGATGGGCCAGCGCTGGCGTGTCTTGAAGACTGAAAGCAATTTCAATAATCGGATCGGAGTCCCCCATACCCTGTTGAGATTGACGGGCCGGCATGAAGCGGCCGTCGTCGAAATGGGGGTCGATAACATCGGGCAGACGACGCGTCTGTGTGAGATCGCCCGCCCGACCATCGGCATCATCACGAATATCGGGCCGGATCACCTAGAGTTTTTCGGCAGCATGGAAGGATCGGCGCAGGCGAAGGCGGAGTTGCTCGATCTGCTGCCTCCGGACGGGACGGCTATTCTGAACGCCGACGATCCGTATTTCGACTATCTGGCGGCGCGAGCCCGATGTCGGGTGGTGTCGTTCGGCTATTTGCCGAAAGCCGACGTGCAGGCACTCCATGAAAAGTCAGACGGGCGCGACGGGACGATGTTCCGGCTGCTCCTGCCGGGGAAGGTCCGGCACACTATCGTGCGAATCAAGGTGCAGGGATCGCACAATGTGACGAATGCCTTGGCCGCCGCGGCCGTCGGAACAGTGCTCGGCGTGTCCGGTGCCGTGATTGCGCAGGGCCTGTCCCGATTCCGTCCGGCCGCGATGCGGTCGCAGGTTCTCGTGAGCCACAGGGTGCGCGTGATCAACGATTGTTATAACGCCAACCCCGCGTCGATGAAGGCGGCCGTACAGCTGCTGGCGCAATCCGGGAGCGGCCGAAAGACCATCGCGGTATTGGGCGATATGTTGGAGCTCGGGCCGGGCGCGGCGCGGATGCACGAAGAGGTCGGCGCCTTTGTGGCGCAGCAGGGCATCTCGCAGTTGATCGCCTGCGGGACGCTGGGGCGCGGGCTGGCTGAAGGCGCGCGCCGGGCGGGGATGGAGCCGGCAAGAGTTCTGGAGTTGCCCGATGCCGCCGCCGCGGCTACTGCTGTCAAAGCGATGGCGGTCTCCGGTGACGTTGTATTGGTCAAGGCGTCGCGCGGGATGAAGATGGAGCAGGTGGTCGGCGCATTGCAAGGCGTGAAGCGGATTTCGAAGAAAGCATCGTAACTATCAGGGGCGGAAACGGGCTCGACGCTGCAAGCCCCCGGCGTCGTCGTGACGGTTGTCCTATGCTGTATAACTGGCTGTATCCATTGCATACCGAGTTCTCGTTCCTGAATGTTTTCCGCTATCAAAGTTTCCGCATCATCTATGCGGCGGTGACGGCGTTCCTCATCGCGTTCATTCTGGCTCCCTGGCTCATCCGGAAGCTGCAAGAAATCAAGCTGGGTCAACAGATCCGCGACGACGGGCCGAAGAGTCATCTGGTCAAGAGCGGGACTCCGACGATGGGCGGTCTCCTGATCCTTTTTGCCGTGGTGCTGTCCACGCTGCTGTGGGCGGACATCACGAAACCCTATGTGTGGCTGGTGCTCGCGGCGATGGTGGGTTTCGGCGCGATCGGTTTTGCCGATGACTACCTCAAGTTCATGAAGCGGCAATCGAAGGGATTGTCGGCGTCGCAAAAGTTTGCCGCGCAAGTCGCGATCGCGTCGGCGATCGCGACCACGCTGTATTTTCTCCCTGGGTATACGACGAAGCTGAGCGTACCGTTCTTCAAGAACTTTACGCCGGATCTGGGCTGGTTCTACATCGTCTTTGCCGTGCTCGTCATCGTGGGGAGTTCCAATGCCGTCAATCTGACCGACGGCCTCGACGGCCTCGCCATCGGCCCCGTCATGATCACCGCGTTGGCCTATACGATTGTCGCGTATGTCGCCGGGCACCGGTTGATGTCGGACTACCTGCTGATTCCCCACATCGAAAACGCCGGTGAAATTGCCGTTTTTACGGCGGCCATTCTCGGGTCGAGTCTCGGGTTCTTATGGTTCAACACCTATCCCGCATCCGTGTTCATGGGCGATGTGGGGTCGCTCCCGCTCGGGGCCGCGCTCGGCACGGTCGCCGTCATCAGCAAGCATGAGTTGTTGTTGCTGCTGGTCGGCGGCGTCTTCGTGATCGAAGCGGTGTCGGTCATCTTCCAGGTGTTGTCGTTCAAGTCGCGCGGGAAGCGGATCTTCTTGATGGCCCCTATCCATCATCACTTCGAAATGAAGGGCTGGGAAGAGCCGAAGGTGGTGGTCCGGCTCTGGATCATCGCGATCCTGTTGGCCTTGTTGAGTCTGAGCACGCTGAAGTTGCGATAACGAGCGAGAACGAAATGGTGAGCGAAGACGTCATGCAATGGAACGGCACGAAGGTCACGGTGGTGGGGTTGGCCCGTAGCGGCGTGGCTGCGGCGCGGCTGCTGCAGGCCGTCGGCGCTCACGTCACTGTTGCCGACCGGAAAGAGCGTAGTGAGCTAGGGCCGGTCCTGACGCAGTTGGATGACGCTCGTGTCGGCATCACGGTCGGCAGCCGGTACGAAACGGCCTTGGAGTCGGCCGAGCTTGTGGTCATCAGTCCCGGCGTGCCCTATCGCATGGAGGCGCTGGAGCGGATGCGGAGACGGGGCGTGAAAGTGATCGGCGAATTGGAACTGGCGTCGCGGTTTGTGTCAGTCCCGATACTGGCTCTCACCGGGACGAACGGCAAAAGCACCACCGTGACACTGATCGGCAAGATGCTGCAGGACAGCGGGAAGCGAGTCTTTGTCGGGGGCAATCTTGGCACGGCATTGAGCGAAGCGGCGATGCAAACGGTGCTGGTGTCGCGGCAAGGACTGCCCAATCCGTTCGATTTTCTCGTAGTCGAAGTCTCCAGCTTTCAGTTGGAAACGGTTGAGCAATTCCACCCCTGGATTGCGGCGCTACTTAACGTCACGGTGGATCATCAAGACCGCTATGTGTCGATCGACGAATATGTCGCCGCCAAGCGGCGCATTTTCGAGCGCCAGAAACCGACCGATTATGCGCTCTTCAATCTGGACGATCCGCGAGTCGCGGCGCTCCGGCACAGCGTCAAGGCCCGAGTGCTGGGATTTACCAGGCGATCGACTCTGCCGGCGGATGTCGCCGGCGGCACGTATCTGGAGGGTGATCGACTTGTCACGACGGTGACGGGTGTGCGGCAGGAGATCTGTCGCCGGCAGGAGATCAAGATCATCGGCGATCACAACGTGGAGAACGCGATGGTGGCCGCCACCTATGCGTTGCTGAGCGGCGGCTCGCTTGAATCGGTCCGGCGAGTGTTGCAGGCCTTTCCGGGCCTGGAGCATGCCCTAGAAATTGTGCGGGATCGTCGCGGGGTCCGGTTCGTCAACGATTCCAAGGGGACGAACGTCGATGCCACGCTCAAGGCGATTGAGAGTATCGATCAACCCATTTGGTTGATTGCCGGAGGCCGTGACAAGGGCGGGGATTTTTCCCGGCTCGCGCCGGCCATTCGGCAGCGGGTGAAGGGGCTCGTCTTGATCGGAGAGGCGACGCCGTTGATCGCCCAGGCAATGGCCGGATTCCCTGCGATCAGCCGGGCAGCGTCATTGAAAGAAGCGGTGCAGGCGGCGGCCGACAGCGCCACCTCCGGCGGAGTCGTCCTGTTTTCGCCGGCCTGTGCCAGTTTCGACATGTTTGCGGATTATCAGGATCGGGGCCGGCAGTTTAAGGCCCTTGTGAATGAATTACCGTGAGTAGTGATGGGTGATGAGTGACCTGTGAAAACGATCCATCGCCAGATCCTGTCGCTCATCACGCATCACTGATCGCGGTGCATCAGGGGACGATGAATGTCACAGAGAGCTGCAGGGACCCTGGCATTACCGTGGCCCGCCACAAGCCCCCGCACCGCAAAGAAGCGGGTGCCGATGGACCATACGCTCTTGATCGTCACGATGGTGCTGGCATTGGTCGGCCTGGTGATGGTGTTCAGTGCGAGCGCGGTCGTCGCAGGGAATCGGTTCCACGACTCCGGCTACTTCCTCAAGCGGCAGCTGGCATGGCTGACATTCGGATTTGTGCTGCTCCACGTCGCGTCGCGGGTCGACTA
This sequence comes from uncultured Nitrospira sp., assembly GCA_964635345.1. Classification (GTDB taxonomy): domain Bacteria; phylum Nitrospirota; class Nitrospiria; order Nitrospirales; family Nitrospiraceae; genus Nitrospira_D. The sequence continues at coordinate 66,362 of CAZWOX010000009.1, read as the reverse complement.
TGTCTGGTGGAAGCGTCTGTCGGTGCCGCTGCTGGGTTTGATGGCGCTCTTGCTGGTGATGGTCTTGATCCCATCGCTCGGAGTCGCGGCCAAAGGCGCGAGGCGCTGGTTGCGTCTCGGACCCATTTCGATTCAGCCGGCCGAGATGGTCAAGCTCGTGGCGGTGATGTATCTGGCGGCGTATCTGACCAAGAAGGAAGACCGGATCACAAGCTTCTCCTCTGGCCTGCTGCCCGTGCTGTTCGTGATCGGCGTGTTGAGCGGCCTGGTGCTGTTGGAGCCGGATCTCGGGACCGTGGTCGTGATCGGTCTCGTGACGATCGGGCTGCTGTTTCTCGGCGGCGCGCAAGTGAAGCATCTGCTGGGGTTGGGACTGTGCGCGGTGCCGGTCGTTTTGGCGCTCGTCCTCGGCTCGAGTTACCGGCGGCAGCGGCTTCTGACATTTCTGGCGCCCTGGAAGGACGCGTCGAATGCCGGGTTTCAGATCACCCAGTCCTTTCTCGCCTTCGGCAGCGGCGGCCCCTTCGGAGTGGGGTTGGGAGAGGGGAAACAGAAGCTGTTCTTTCTTCCCGAAGCCCATACGGACTTTGTGCTGGCGCTGGTCGGAGAAGAATTGGGACTGGTGGGAACGGGCGCGATCATTCTGCTCTTTGCGTTGTTTGTGGTGCGTGGCTTTCAGATTGCCGCCAGAGCCCGGATGCCCTTCGGGCGTTATTTGGGCATCGGGATCACGCTGCTGATCGGCGGGCAGGCGCTGGTGAATGCGGCTGTGGCGACGGGGATGCTGCCGACCAAAGGATTGACCTTGCCCTTCGTGAGCTATGGCGGATCGTCCCTGGTCATCAGTCTGCTGGCGGTCGGGATTTTGTTGAACATATCGAGAGATCGCCAAGCGGGACCCCAGGAGGGTGCGGGGCGGGGCGGGCGCGGCAGGTCTGGTCGCGGATGACGATACTCATCGCCGCAGGAGGAACGGGCGGGCACTTGTATCCGGCGGTGGCGCTGGCCCGCGAGTTTCAGCGGCGCGATCCATCGACCGCGATTGTTTTTGTCGGCACGGCGAAAGGGATTGAAACCAAGGTGTTGGCGCACGAAGGGTTTCCACTCGAACTCATTACGGCGAAGCCGGTGATGGGAAAAGGATGGGGAGAAGCCTTGCGGGGATTGTTGTCCCTGCCGATCGGTCTCCGGCAGTCGATACGGTTGATCTCCCGGTACCGGGCGGATCTCGTCATCGGCGTGGGCGGCTACACCAGTCCGACGATGTTGGCGGCGGCGGCGTTGAAGGGGGTTGCCCGGGTCATTCTGGAGCCGAATGCCTATCCGGGCATGGCCAATATTGCGGTCGGCCCTTGCGCGCAACGCGTGTTTCTGGGATTTGCCTCCGCCGCCGAGAAATTTGCGAAAGACAAAGTTCGGGTGTTCGGTTCGCCGATTCGGCAGCACTTCGTAGAGGCGATCACGCCGTCCCCTTCGGCGACCGAAGGCCGGCAGCGGTTGTTGATTTTTGGCGGCAGTCAGGGAGCGAAGGCGATCAATAGCGCGGTCATCGATGGGCTGGCGGCATTGGCGCAGACCGTTCCGCGGCTCTCCATTACGCACCAGACCGGCGAGGCCGACCATGCGAGGGTCGTTGAGGCGTATCGGCAGGCAGGTGTTGAGGCCGAGGTCGTTCCGTTTCTCTACGACATGCCGACCGTGTTGCGGGCGGCCGATCTCGTGGTGGCGCGGGCCGGGGCCATGACGATTGCAGAGCTGACGGCCTGCGGGAAGCCGGCGATTCTGATCCCGCTGCCGACGGCCATCTACGATCATCAGATGAAGAATGCGCGGGCGATGGAGACAGCGGGCGGTGCGATGGTGTTGCCGCAGCCGGAGTTGACCGGGGCGCAGTTGGCCGCTTCCATCGCCGGGCTGTTGCAGCAACCGGATCGTCTATGCGCGATGCAGGAGAAGAGTCGGGCGATGAGTCGAATCGATGCGGCCGAGAGGATCGTCCGCGAATGCTATGCGCTCATGGGGGTGAATCATGACATCCACCGGACTGTTGGAGCGACGGGAGTCTAATGCGGCAGCGACGCGAGAGCAGGCGCGGCGACCATCAACAGGATCACCAGGATTGAGGCGAACGGCCATGTTTCGAAAAACACAGCACATTCATCTAGTGGGAATCGGCGGGTCGGGGATGAGCGGGATCGCAGAGGTCTTGCTGACGATGGGATACAAAGTCAGCGGGTCGGATCTGCAAGCCTCGGAAACCACCAGGCGTCTGGAGGAGCTTGGAGGCAAGATCGCAATCGGCCATCACGAGGCCAATATCGGAGAGGCGCAGGTCGTGGTGATCTCTTCCGCCGTGGCAGCCGCCAATCCTGAAGTCCAGGCGGCCAAAGCGAAGCAAGTTCCGGTAATTCCCCGTGCGGAGATGCTGGCCGAGTTGATGCGGTTGAAGTTCGGGGTCGCGATCGCCGGCGCCCATGGCAAGACGACGACGACGTCGATGGTGGCGAATGTGCTGGCTTCCGGTGGATTGGATCCGACGATGGTGATCGGCGGCAAGGTAAATGCGCTCGGCAGCCATGCGCGACTCGGCCGCGGTGAGTTGCTGGTGGCGGAGGCCGATGAGAGCGACGGGTCGTTTCTTCGATTGTCGCCGACGATTGTGGCGGTGACCAATCTGGATCGCGAACACCTCGACCATTACGGGTCGATGGAAAAGATTTACGACAGCTTTCTGGAATTCATCAACAAGATTCCCTTCTATGGATTGGCGGTGCTGTGCTCCGACGATGAGCGGCTGCGCGCGCTGTTCCCCCGTATTGTGAAGCGGTATCACACCTATGGATTGCAGGAACGAGAGGGGGTTGCTCCGGACTTCAAGGCGACCGATATCACGCTCAAACAATGGGGGGCGGAATTCCGTGCCCATTTCCGCGGGAAAAATCTCGGGCCCTTCCGGCTGGCCGTCCCCGGTATTCACAACGTGTCGAATGCCCTGGTGGCGATTGCGATCGGGATCGAACTGGAGGTGCCGATCGACTTAATCCGCAAGGGACTGGCGGCGTTCACCGGCGTGGAGCGGCGGTTTCATCTGCGCGGAGAGGCCAACGACATCATGATTGTGGACGACTACGGGCATCACCCCACCGAGGTGAAAGCTACCTTGGCTGCCGCCAAGCAGGGGTGGGATCGCCGGCTGGTGGTGTTGTTCCAGCCTCATCGGTACAGCCGGACGCGCGATTTGATCACGGAGTTCGCCCATGCCTTCGATCAAGCGGATTTGCTCTTCATGACGGATATCTATGCGGCCGGTGAAGCGCCGATCCCCGGTGTGTCCGGCGCCGCGCTGGCCGACAGCATCAAGGCCGCCGGCCATCAGGGCGTCACCTTCGTCGAGAAGAAGGAAACGCTGCCCGATCAGGTGCTGCCGCATTTACAGCCGGGCGATCTGGTCGTGACGTTGGGTGCGGGTGATATCTGGAAAGCCGGGACGGGATTGCTGGCGCGATTGGCTCCCAATACGTAGGGCGATGGCGCGGCAAGGACGGACAGATGCGCAGACCGGTCGTCGGACAAACAGTCAGCGTCGATTGGAAGCCGCGGTCGACGGGATCCGAGGGAGGGTGTCGTTCGATGCGCCGCTTAAAGACTATACGTCTTTCCGGATCGGGGGACCGGCCGATGTGCTGGTCGAACCGGCCGATGTCGATGATGTGGCCCGTCTGGTCCGGCAGGCTCAGGCGCAGAAGCTTCCGCTGTTTGTGGTGGGAGGCACGAATCTCCTCATTCGCGACAAGGGGATCAGAGGCGTGGTGGTTCATCTCGGAAAACTCCGCGCGATCAGAGAAGAACCGGGAGCGGTCCTGTATGCCGAAGGGGGCGTGGGGATGCCGACGCTGATCGGGTATGCCATCCGGCATTCGCTGGCCGGGCTGGAGTGGGCCGCCGGTATTCCCGGCACGGTCGCCGGGTGTGTCGTGATGAACGCGGGTACGCGATTGGGTGAAATGAAAGACTCGGTGAAGGCTGTGCGGCTGGTGAATCGCAAGGGCGAGATTCTCGATCTCACGGCTGCGCAGATTCCCTTTGCGTATCGCCGGGCCACGCTGCCGGACGGCATTGTCGTGGGCGTGTGGGTGCAGTTGAAGGCGGGTGTGCGGGCGGAGGTCGAGAAAGTGGTGAAAGACTATCTGCACTATCGCCGCGATACGCAGCCGTTGATGCTGCCGAGCGCCGGCTGTGTGTTCAAGAATCCTCCCAAGGACTCGGCCGGGCGGGTTATCGATGTGGCCGGACTCAAAGGCGCCCAAGTTGGCGATGCGCGGATATCGGAGAAGCATGCGAACTTCATCGTGAATCAGGGGCAGGCGAGCGCCAAAGACGTATTGGCGCTCATCCGGAAAGTCCGGGCGGCGGTGGCGAAAAGAACCGGGGTGAGGTTGGAGTTGGAACTCAAGGTCGTGGGACAGGCCTAACGGGATGTGATGGGTGAGGGGTGATGAGCGAGCAGCCGGGATGAATCGACTTTCGGCTCATCGCTCGTTACGGATCACCGATCACGAGGAATAATTATGGCGCAGCCTGGTCGGCTAACACAGCAACGGATCGGCGTTCTGATGGGCGGACAATCGTCCGAGCGGGAGGTCTCGCTGCGTACCGGGCAGGCGGTGCATCAGTCGCTCCTCCGCCGGGGGTATCACGCGATCGCGATCGATGTGGGGCCGAATCTGTATCGCGATGTGACGGAGAACCAGATTGAGCTGGCGTTTCTCTCCCTGCATGGTCCGGGCGGAGAGGATGGGACGATCCAGGGATTTTTGGAGACACTCGGGATTCCCTACACCGGATCCGGCGTTCAGGCGAGCGCGATGGGCATGCATAAGGTGACAACGAAAACCCTCGCGGTGTCGGCGAAAGTGCCGGTTCCGGCCGGTACGCAGATACGGCGCGGGGAACAGCCGTCGCTGGCCATGGTGCTGAAGGCGACGAAGCTGAAATTGCCGGTGGTCGTGAAGCCGGCCTCGCAGGGCTCGACGATCGGCGTCTCCATTGTTCGGAAGCCCGCACAGTGGAAAGAGGCGCTGGCCTTGGCTCATCGCTACGATCCGGATGCCATGGTCGAGGCCTATATCCCGGGACATGAAACGACCGTGTCGATTCTGGGTGGACCCTCCGGGGTGCCGACGATATTGCCGGTGGTGGAAATCGTGGCGCCGGAGGGATTCTACGATTTTTCGGCCAAGTATCAGAAAGGGAAAACGCAATATCTCTGCCCAGCTCCGCTGCCCGCCAGGATTACCAAGCAGATTACTGAATTGGCACGGCGAACCTATGAGGCGCTGGGTTGTGAAGGGGCTGCCCGTGTCGACTTCAGAATTACCCCTCGCGGGAAGCCCTACATGTTGGAGATCAACACGGTGCCTGGGATGACCGAGACCAGTCTGTTGCCGATGGCGGCGGGGCAAGCGGGAATCGATTACGACAGCTTGGTCGAACGAATCTTGCAATCGGCGTTGGACCGTGCCGATCGAATGGCTCTCGCCAAAAAAGGCAAAGGATTGCAGGCATGAAGCGCTGGACGATCGCTCGACGCAACGCGCAGCGTGCGGCCGGACCGCGGCTGAATCAGTGGAAAGGGGCTCGCTCGAATCAGGCCGAGAGCCAGAACCGGGTCGTCCGCCGCGCGCAGGTGGTGGCGAAAGGCCGGCAGCTCATTCGATGGGGCGCTATCAGCGTCGGAGTGGCTCTTGCGGTGTGGGGCTTGGTTGTCGGTGCACAGCGCTCCGGCCCGTTGCTTCAGCGCCTCCTTGAAATTAAGGCGGTCACCGTTGAAGGGGTGCATCAAATCGGGAAGCAGGAGTTGGTGGATCGGCTGGCGCTCAAGCCCGGGACCCCGCTCCACCACATTCTGACGACGGTCATGAAGGAACGGGTGGAGTCTCATCCATGGGTCAAGGAAGCGGTGATTACCCGGGTGCCGTTTCACGAACTGCGCATTTCTGTGGTGGAGCGTAACCCGGCGGCCATCGTGCGCGCCGGCTCAGAGAACTTCTTGAGCGATGAAGATGGACATGTGCTGGCGCGATTGGGGCAGGACGACAACGCCATGTTTCCGATGGTGACGGGTCTGGATTCACGGGAGCTGTTGCGCGGCGATGCGGATGCGCGTCGTGCGGTGAAGTCCGGAGTCGAACTGGCTCGATTAGTCGGGCAGAGCATCGACGGGCGCTTGCAAGTGAACGCCGCGAATCCCGCCAACCTGGTGGCCTCCGTTCGGGGTGTTCAATTTCAATTCGGCGAGGATGCGGTGAGCGATCAATGGGAACGATTTCAACGGATCAAGCCGTCGCTGAAGACGGTGATGTTCGACGGACATGGGCGGGGCGGGAATGAAATCGATCTACGGTATGAGAATCGTGTGATTGTGCGAGAGAGGGGGTGATCGCGGTGCCAAAACGAGATCAAATCCTTGTCGGCTTGGACATCGGAACCACCAAGATCTGCGCGATCGTTGCGGAGATTACGGATGGCGGAATGTTGAACATCATCGGTGTCGGAGCCAGCCCGTCCCGCGGGTTACGCAAAGGGGTGGTGGTCGATATCGAGAGTACGGTGGAGTCGATCAAGAAAGCGGTCGAAGAAGCCGAACTTATGGCGGCGGTCCAGATTAATTCGGTCTACACCGGCATTGCCGGCAGTCATATCTCGGCGGAGAACTGTAAGGGCGTCGTGGCGCTGAAGAAAGCCGAAGTGACGCGGGAGGATATTCATCGGGCGATCGAAAGCGCTCGGACACTGGCGGTCATTCCGCATGAACGGCGCATTCTGCATGTCTTGCCCCGTGAGTACATGGTCGACGGACAGGAAGGCGTGCGCGAGCCGCTCGGACTGTCCGGAAACCGGCTCGAAGTCAATGTGCACGTGATTACCGGCGCCGTGACGTCCGCGCAAAACATCATCAAGAGTGTGAATCGCGCTGGGCTCGATGTGGTGGACATCATTCTCCAGCCCCTGGCTTCCAGCGAAGCGGTGTTGAGTCTGGAGGAGCGCGACCTGGGTGTGGCTATGGTGGATCTCGGTGGCGGGACAACAGACCTGGCGATTTTCCTCGAGGGCAGCATCCGGCATTCTGCGGTGCTCCCCATCGGCGGACAGAATTTGACGAAGGATCTGGCGATCGGCTTGCTGACGTCTCAGACCGAGGCCGAGAAAATCAAGATGCAGTACGGCATTGCCCGGACGGATCTGGTGACCGGACACGAGACCGTCGAGGTGCCGTCGGTGGGCGATCGTCCGGCCAGGACCTTCTCCCGCCGCGATATTGCCGAGATTCTCGAACCGCGCGTCGAAGAAATGTTTGAGCTGGTCCGGCGCGAGATTGCGCGGGCCGGCTATGAAGGCATCCTGGGTGCCGGGGTCGTCCTGACCGGCGGCACGTCGTTGCTCGAAGGGATGCCGGATGCGGCGGAAAAGGTCTTGAATCTGCCGGCGCGTCGCGGGACGCCGTCGGGAATCGGAGGGCTCAGAGATATTGTGAGCAACCCCGGCCATGCGACCGGCGTCGGACTCTTGTTGCACGCGAGAAAGCACGCGGATGAATTGGAAACGGCGGGCCTCCGGAACGGGGGACCCTGGGCGAAGATGTTTGGATGGACGAAACGGGTGTTGGAGGTGTTCTAACGTTCCCGCGCGGCATGGGGCCGCTCGGCGATCACAGGTGAGGAGGTGCCGCAATGTTTTCATTCCAGGAAGACGCACTGTTGCCGGTCAGGATCAAGGTCGTCGGAGTCGGCGGGGCTGGTTGCAACGCGGTGAATACGATGATCGGGTCGGGCCTCGCCCGGGTCGATTTCATCGCGGCCAATACCGATCTGCAAGCACTCGACCGGTCGTTGGCTCCGTACAAAATTCAACTGGGTCCTGAACGGACTCGCGGGCTCGGCGCCGGCGCCCGCCCGGAGATCGGGAAGGATGCGGCACTTGAGAGCAAAGATCATATCCGGGAATGTCTCGAAGGCGCCGACATGGTGTTCGTCACGGCGGGCATGGGCGGCGGCACCGGCACCGGCGCGGCCCCGATCGTGGCCAGTATCGCGCGGGAGCAGGGCATTCTCACCGTGGGCGTGGTCACCAAGCCATTTCAATATGAAGGGCAGCGTCGCCATAAACATGCGGAAGAGGGTATTCGCGATCTTCGCCGCCATGTGGACACGCTCCTTGTGATTCCGAATCAGCGCCTGCTGGGGATCGTCGACAAGTCGACGCCCTTGCTCGAAGCGTTCAAAGTCGCCGACGATGTGTTGCGCCAGGCGATCCAAGGCATTGCCGATGTGATCACGACCACCGGCCATGTGAACGTCGACTTTGCCGATGTGCGGACGATCATGTCGCATACCGGCCGCGCCGTCATGGGCATGGGTATTGCCAGGGGAACCAATCGTGCGATCGAAGCCGCGCAACGGGCGATCTGCAGCCCGCTGCTCGAAGAAGGCAGCGTGCAGGGTGCGCGCGGTGTCCTCCTGAATATCACCGGCGGTCCGAACATGACGTTGCATGAAATTGAAGAGGCGGCCTCCATCATTCAGCAAACAGCCGATTCGGATGCCAACATCATTGTCGGCCAAGTGATCAATCCCGACATGGGCGATGATCTGGTGGTGACGGTGATCGCCACGGGCTTTGAATGTGAAGAGGAGTTGGTTTCGATGACGGCGAGCGTCGAACAGACGTCGGCCCGCGCAGCGAAGCCGGTGCAGCCGGTCTTGGCCGGTGTGGGGGTGAGCGCCGCAATGGGGATGACCGAACGGCCGATGAAAGATCTGGATCGCCCCACCTTCCTTCGCCAACGGAACGATGCCCGTGAGGCCATCGATCGGGCGCTCGTGGCGGAAGATGAATGGGATGTCCCCACGTTCCTCCGGAAGCAGGTGAACTAGGCACGAGAGGCACTTCCGTCCGCAGAGGCGAGGGGCAAGAGGCAAGGGGCAAGAGGCAAGGGGATAGACGGATGGGACGAGCATCGGTGATTACGGTGCCGGCGTTTGCTTCTGCGAGAAGCGGAATCCGGCACTTTTTTGGCACCAGGGCGCATGCCGAACAGCTGCGGTTAGGGACCGGTGCTCCGATACGAGCATCCGGTGTTCCGGCTCCCTGGATCTTGTCGGTGAAACAGGTTCATGGAACGGAGGCTCTCGTCGTCGATCGTCCGTTGACCGATGCCGACCGGTTTGACGGCGAGTGGGATGCGCTCGTGACGGATCAGCCCGGGACGATGGTGGCGGTGCGCACCGCCGACTGCGTCCCTGTGCTGGTGCATGATGCGCGCCGGCGGGTGGTGGCCGCGATTCATGCCGGATGGCGCGGGGCCGTCGCCGGCATTGTGCCCAAGACCCTGATGCTTATGCAGACGCGTTTCGGGGCAGAACTCGGCCGGCTGCACGTCAGTATCGGTCCTTCTGCCGGCGCCTGTTGCTATGAAGTAGACGAACCGGTGCTGAACGAGGTTCGGGAGCGATTTGCTTGGTGGGAAACGGTTTTGCGCGATCATCGCGAGGGCAAAGCGCGACTCGATCTCAAGGCGATGATCAGGCGGCAAGTGCAGGCGTGCGGGATTGGCGGCGGACAGGTCACGAGCGTGAACGTGTGTACGATTTGCCATGAGGATCTCTTTTTCTCCTATCGCCGGGAAGGCAAGGTGATCGGGACGATGGTGAGCGCCATTGGCCTGTCGGCGACCCAGTAAGGGTGTGTGTGAGAACCCCTGCCAATTCCCCGTGGCTTCCGTTAGAATATCGCCGGTAACTGCACTTGCACGAGTATTGGACCTTTGCCCGCGCAGCTATTTATGGAGTCGGACGCAGATGATTCCCTTGCCTGCCGCGTGCATCAGGTCTTGGCCAGGATCCGTCACGCGGCGGAACGGGCCGGCAGATCCCCGGAGACCGTCCGCCTTGTGGCGGCGACCAAGACGGTTCCGGCGGAGCGGATCAGAGAAGGGCTCGGTGCCGGGCTCAGTCTCCTGGGGGAGAATCGAATGCAGGAGGCGCTGTCAAAGGTTGCACTGCTCCGGGACCTGTCGCCACGCTGGCATTTTATCGGTCAATTGCAGCGGCGGAAAGTGCGCGATGCGATCGGAACGTTTGAGCTGATTCACTCGGTAGATTCTGTCGAGCTGGCGCAGGAAATCAACCGGCGCGCCGGTGACGCCGGCGTGAAGCAGGCGGTGCTCTTGGAAGTGAATATTGCCGGTGAAGCCAGCAAGGCAGGTTTTTCGCCGCAGGTGTTGATGCAGGAGCTTGGCCTTCTCGGCGATCTGCCGCATCTCCGGATTCAAGGGCTGATGACGATACCGCCTCCGACGATACGGCCGGAAGAAGCGCGGCCCCATTTCCGCGATCTTTGCGAACTCGGGGCGCGCATTGCCGCGAAGGGGATGCCGTCTTTGGTCATGCAGGAGTATTCCATGGGTATGTCACATGACTTTGAAGTTGCGATCGAAGAGGGGGCCACGCTGGTGCGCGTAGGCACGGCGATTTTTGGGGCGCGCCATGTCTAAGCCCCGTGTTGCTGAAAACATTGCTTTTATCGGCGGCGGTCAGATGGCCGAAGCGCTGATTGCCGGGCTTGTCGCGACTCACAGTTGCAAGCCGGATCAGATCTGGGCCACAGATCCTGTCGCGCAGCGATGCGAGGCGCTGAAACGCCTGCACGGTGTTCGTGTGAGCGGTTCGAATCGCGAAGCGGCCGCCTGGGCCGGGATTATTGTGCTGGCGGTCAAGCCGCAAATTCTCGACGGGGTGATGACCGACATTGCCGGAGAGCTGAAGCGGGCGCTTACGGTGTCAGTGGCCGCCGGGATTCCGATCCAGGCGATTACGAAAGTCGGCGGGACAGGAGCCAGAGTGGTGCGGGCGATGCCGAACACTCCCGCCATGGTGCGGGAGGGGATGACGGCGCTTGCCATCGGGCCCGGAGTGTCTGAGTCGGAGGCCGAAACGGCGCGCGCAATCTTTCAATCGGTCGGGAAGGTCGTGACGGTGGAAGAGCGGTTGATGGATGCGGTGACAGGACTCAGCGGCAGCGGCCCGGCCTACGTCTTTCTGGCCATCGAAGCGATGGCGGACGGCGGTGTGAAGATGGGATTGCCCCGTGCGACAGCGGAGCTGCTGGCGGCGCAAACTGTTCTGGGGGCGGCAAAGATGGTGATTGAGACCGGGGAACATCCCGCCCGACTCAAGGATAAGGTGGCCTCTCCAGGCGGAACGACGATTGCCGGTCTGCATCGCCTCGAAGCCGGGAGGATGCGCGCGACGCTCATCGATGCCGTCGAAGCGGCGACGAAACGATCTCAGGAGCTTGGACGCTGATGTTTGTGTTTCGGAATGTGTTGCTGGGTGCAGCTACGGTGCTCGATTATGTATTGTGGCTGTATATGTGGATCATCATTGCCCGGGCATTGATTTCCTGGGTCAATCCCGATCCATGGAATCCCATTGTCCAATTCCTCGATCGTGCGACTGAGCCGGTGCTCGCTCCCATCCGCCGGTGGATGGGATGGCGCATGGGCATCGATCTCTCGCCAATTATCGCTATTCTGATTCTGACGTTCCTGCAGTTCGCTGTGGTGCAGTCGTTAAAAGATTTGGCGTTGCGGATGAACTGACTCAACGAATGGGGGCATCTATGAAGATCACACCACTCGACATTCAACAGATGGTGTTCCGCACGAAGCTCCGCGGCTATGATCGTGAGGAGGTCAACCGGTTTCTCGAAGAGCTGGCGCAAACCGTGGAGTCGTTGAATCGCGACAATGCGATGCTGCGCGAGCGGCTGGCCATGACGGAACAGCAAGTGTCCGAGTTAAAACGGACCGAGACGACGCTGTCGAATACCCTCGTCGCCGCGCAGTCATTGGCCGACGACGTCAAGCGCAGCGCCAACCGTGATGCGGAGTTGATCGTCAAAGAAGCCGAGTTGAAGGCTGGCGAAGTGATTCGGCAGGCACGGGTGGAGCTGGGTGAGACGCAGCGGGATCTGTCCCAATTGCAGAAACAGCGTCTGCTCATGGTCGAGCGGATGCGGGCCACACTCCATACGTTTGAGCGTATGTTGGATGTCGAGTCGGCTGAAGCCTATCAGGACAGCGGAGTGGTTCCTGAGGAGAAGATGGATGGGGAGTCGAGCCCGACTCGCTCATGATTTCTTCGGCTGTGTTGTGACATTGAATGGCTTCTGTTTCCGGTCGCCTCTGCAGGTGTGTCGATGCGTGATCGCCGCGCGCTCATCATCTTCGTGAGTCGCTCTCCACTATGCCGAATCTCCCTATAATTCAGGCGGCGCTTGAACAGGCCGTCACGGACGGAGTGTTTCCCGGGGCCGTGTTGGCGGTGCGTCATGGCGGCGGCCAGGCCGATATCTTTCCCGCTGGGCTCGTGTCGACTCTTGACGCCGCTCGAGCAGTCCAGCGGGCGACAGTCTATGATCTGGCCTCACTCACGAAGCCGTTGTCTACAGTGACGGCTTTGGTGCTGCTCATCCAAGCCGGGCGATGTCAGCTGCAGGATCGGGTTGAATCAATACTCCCGGAGCTGGCTGGTATCCCGATCGGCACGGCGTCGCTCCGGCACCTGTTGACGCATAGTTCAGGACTTCCTGGTTGGCGAGGGTATTACGAGCGGCTGAGTCCGACCGCCTCCATCCCCGCGACAGAACAACAGCGCAGTCTCTCGCGCGCCGTGTTAGGGAAGCTGATTCGAGACGAAGCCCTGATCTATGAGCGAGGGGCGCGAAGTCTCTACAGTGACCTGGGATTTATGCTTCTGGGAATGATTGTAGAGCGATGTAGCGGGATTCCACTCCAGGAATTCTTTCGTGACCGGATCGCTTTTCTGGCAGGAGCCTCGCAGTTAGGATTTGTGCCGACAGAATGGGCAGATAACTTTCTTGCGCATGCTCGTTGTTGTGGGGGTGATGTGGCCCCTACTGAACACGACACCTGGAGGGGCCGACTATTGTGCGGCGAAGTTCACGATGAAAACGCGGCTGCGTTAGGCGGTGTTGCCGGGCATGCGGGGCTTTTTGGAACGGCGGAGGCGGTGTTGGCGGTAACCGGGGCGTGGCTTGAGGCCTATCATCGGCGGTCGTCCGTACTAGACCCTGTCCTTGTCAAAGCGTTTACGTGTCGACAGACTGTTGTGCCGGGGTCGAGCTGGGCATTGGGGTGGGATACTCCATCGCCTCCGTCATCGGCAGGAAGATTTCTGCCCGGGATTTCCTTCGGCCACTTAGGGTATGCAGGGACTTCGGTGTGGATCGATCCGCTTCATGAGCTGGAGATCGTCTTGCTGTCTAATCGGGTGCATCCGACCAGGAAGAATGACCGGATTAAAGCGTTTCGACCGCTGATCCACGAGTTGGTGTATCGGGAATATGTGGGCTGTGATTAGGCGGGGTCGGGATAGTCGATCCACGTTTCTTTTTCAGCGAGATAGCGGGTGCCTCTGAAGTTGGCTCTTGTGCGCATGCGTACAAACCCCATTTCTTGAAGCTTCTCGATCACCTCGCGCACGGCGGCTCCGATAGTTGAGTGCGACCCTCCTTGGACGATGAGAGCTTCGTACATGATTTTCCCTGAATAGCCTGCACCGGTTCGACTCACCAGGAGGGCGCGACTAAAATAGCGATCGCTTGGGTCCACGCCTTCCGTCTGATGTTTCTCAACAAGCCCTTCTTTCTTCATCATCAAGGGTAACGCGCTCATCGATTCCTCCCGAGAGTCCGCATTGAGATTGCCGGTGAGATTATAGGCGGCCGGCCGCGCCACTGCAACCGCGTTGACAAGGTCAAAATCCGCTCACTAAGATGGCGGCCGGCCTTCTATCAGAAGGAAGATGGAGGTTCTGTGTAGCCGCATGAACATACCGAACAGCCTGACGATCTTGCGGATCCTCCTGATCCCTGTGTTCGTGGGGTTCATGACCTATCGGCAGTACGGCTATGCGCTGGCGGCCTTGCTTTGCGCCGGTCTCACCGACGCACTGGACGGGCTTGTCGCGCGCATGACCAATCAGCAGACCAAGTTGGGGGAAATGCTCGATCCCTTAGCCGATAAGCTCCTGCTCACGTCGGCATTTCTCACGCTCTCTATCCTGCATCTTGTGCCATCATGGGTTGTGATTCTGGTGGTAAGCAGGGATCTCATCTTGATGCTGGGGACAGTGGTCGCGCATGTGACGAATATTGCCATCGACATCACGCCGACCGTGTTGGGAAAAGGTACGACATTGTGCCAGTTGACCTATGTCGTATTGGTGATCGCTATGATTTGGCGGGGAATGAAGATTGGCGCGCTGTTCCCGTTGCTCGTGGTTATGGTGGCGTTTACGTTAGGCTCGGGGCTGCACTATTTATATCGAGGGTATCGCCGAACCTACTTGAACGGTTCGGTCGGCTGACCCGACCCACTTGGGCCGACCGTTCAACTCGCTCCTATCGCGCGCATCCGCATAAATAATGCATTTGTTTTGACAGGTTTTCGACCCCCCAGTAGACTCACCGCGTAGATACACCGTTGTTTCCTAACCGGCTCAGGGAGCCATAACAGGATTACACGCCTATGGCTACGTTTGCATACGTTGGACGAAGCAAGTCCGGTGCGGTCAAGAAGGGCGAGCTCGTGGCCAAGAGCCGCGATGAGGCCGTCGACCAACTTCGGAAGCAAAGCGTGGTGGTGACGAGCCTTGAGGAGAAGGGGGCGAAAGAAGGGTTCAAGCTGAGTTTCGGTAATGGAATGACGGAGAAGGATCTCGTCGTGTTCACCCGCCAGTTTGGCACGATGATCAATGCGGGCTTGCCCTTGATTCAGTGCTTGGAGATCCTCTCGACACAGTCGGAAAATGCAGCGCTTCGAAAAGCCGTCGGTGAAATCAAGGGGGCTGTTGAGGGGGGATCGACCTTTTCCGATGCGTTGCGTCGGCATCCGAAAATCTTCGACGATCTCTACTGCAACATGGTGAATGCCGGTGAAGTCGGCGGATTGCTGGATACCATTCTCGCGCGTCTTTCCAAGCACATCGAAAAGGCGATGAAGCTGAAGTCGCAGATTAAGAGCGCCATGGTTTATCCGGCGGCTATTTGCGGTATTGCCGCGATCGTCATCACGGTGCTGATGATCTGGGTGATTCCGGTCTTCGAGAAAATGTTCAAGGAAATGTCGGGCGGGAAGATGGCCTTGCCTGGGCCAACCCAGCTTGTCATCGACATGAGTAATTTTGCCCAGTCGTATTGGTTCATCATTCTCGGCGCAATCGTGGGGGGCGTGATCGTCTTTAAGAAATACTATGCGACGGCTCAAGGCAGACTGACGGTTGACAAGATTGTCCTGAAATTGCCGGTGTTCGGTGACTTGATTCGAAAGGCGTCGGTTGCCAAGTTTACGCGGACATTGGGCACGCTGATCACGAGCGGAGTCCCCCTGCTAGAGGCTTTGTCGATTTGTGCGAAGACGGCCGGGAATAAAGTTATCGAAAATGTGTTGATGGATGCCCGCGTCAGCATCAGCGGAGGGAAGACGATTTCTGAGCCGCTGGCCAAGAGCGAGGCGTTCCCCAAAATGGTGACCCACATGATTGCCGTGGGCGAATCCACCGGTGCGCTCGACAATATGCTCGGGAAAATCGCTGATTTTTATGAGGATGAAGTCGATGCGGCGGTGACAAATCTGACGGCTTTACTCGAGCCGATGATGATGGTGTTTCTCGGCGTCACCGTCGGTTTCATCGTCATTGCCATGTATTTGCCTATTTTCACGATGGCGTCAGCGATCGGATAAAGTTGTTTTTGTGCGGACCGTGCGACTCAGGTGATTCAGCAGACGCCAGCGAAATAGCTTGCCGACGTCTGTCGGTCTGACCATGTTGTTGCGGCGGTTTCTCCCCAGCATCCGAATCAACGCCGAACGGTATCCCGCCCCTGTTCTAAGACTTCACTGAGCGGTGCTCTCTCCTAGGCTTCGGAGTTTCTGTGGTTGAAATTAAAGCAAGAATCCAATGGTTGATCGGCCTGAGGGTCCTCGTTGTAACCCTCCTACTCGGACTTTCTCTCACTTTTCAAGTGACAAGAGGGGAGCAGGTCGAGACGTTCTATAGCCTGATCGTGTTTACCTACGCGATCACCATTGGTTATGCCCTCGCGCTTCGGTTTGTGGCCACCTCTGAGGCGCTGGTACAACTAGCCTGGGTGCAAATCGGCATCGATTTCCTATTGGAGACGGTCTTGATAGCAAGAACCGGTGGGATCGAGAGCCCGTTTCTAGTGCTGTATGTGATTTCGGTCACGCTGGCGAGCTTGGTGCCTCGACGGAAGGTCGGCCTCCTGACCGCCAGCCTGTGCGTAATCCTCTTTGGCGTACTCACGAACCTGCAATTATATGGACTAGCCGAAGCTTGGGGCTGGTTGCCTCGAACGCGTTTGAGTGCACCTGAGATGCTTCAGACGTTTGGCGTGCATAGTCTGGCATTGCTGGTGGTGGGGTTCTTGAGCGGCCTGTTGACCGAACAGCTTCAACATGCGGATGATTCGCTCAAGGAAAAAGAGCAGGGCCTCAGCCGACTTCAGGCTTTTCATGAAAACATTGTGCACAGTATCAGCAGCGGCGTATTTACCGCTGATGAGGAGGGGCGAATCACCTCCTTTAACCCTGCTGCTCAGGAAGCCACCGGGCATAATCTCGCGCAAGTTCAAGGGCGTTCCTGGCGAGACGTGTTTAACTGGCATCCGGATCGACCGCTGGATGTGCAGGACGAAGGGGCTGCACATATGCGGTTCGAAGTGGAGTGCATGCGCGCGGACGGGAATCGCCTGGTCTTAGGGATGACACTCTCGCCGCTCCAAGAACGCGGGAAGGCGATGGGGATGGTCGGCGTCTTTAAGGACTTGACGCAGATTCGGGATCTTGAAGAGGAGATGCGCCGAAAAGATTGGCTGGCCAGTCTGGGCGAAATGTCGGCCGGGATGGCCCACGAGATCCGCAACCCGCTCGGTGCGTTGGCCGGGGCGATGCAAATGTTGCGGAAGGATCTTCATGCGGATGAAACGAGTCGGCGGTTGATGGACATCGCCATCCGGGAGGCGACTCGACTGGATATGATCATCACGGAGTTTCTTCAGTATGCCCGGCCGCCGGCCTTGAATCTGGCCGAGCACGATTTGAACAAACTCCTTGCTGAGACACTTGATCTGGTACAACATGAAGCTCGGACCAGAGTGAATATTCGAATTGAGGCAAAGCCGTCTCGTGAGGCGTTGGTCGGTCAGGTCGATCAAGATCAGTTGAAGCAGGTGTTCTGGAATCTTGCCACGAATGCGTTCGATGCCATGCCGAAGGGCGGACAATTGAGGATCGCAACCGGCTGCAGGTCCATAGATGTCGGCGGGCGTAAGGGGGATGTCATCGAGATTTCTTTCCAGGATACGGGCGAAGGGATCTCGAAGAAAAATCTCGACAATATCTTTCTTCCGTTCTTTACGACGAAAAAACAGGGATCAGGATTGGGCCTTGCGGCAGTTCACCGGATTGTCGATTTGCATGGTGGGTGGATCAAGGTTGAGAGTCGAGAGCATGAGGGGTCTCGATTTGTGGTGTGCTTACCCCGTTCGGGCGATGCCGGCGTGAGACTCTGGCATGAAGGTAGGGAGCCATGGAAAAGATCTTAGTCGTCGATGATGAACAGAGTTTGCGGGAAGTGTTGAGCATCATGCTCAAGCGGGCCGGGTATGCCGTCACCAGTGTGTCCGACGGTGAAGAGGCTATCGAGCAGCTACAGAAAGAGATTTTCGATCTGGTGATCACCGATCTGCGGATGCCCAAAGTGGACGGGATGGAAGTGCTCCGGGCCGTCAAGTCCGCGTCGCCGGAAACCGTGGTGTTGATCATTACGGCGTTTGCTACGGCCGACTCGGCCGTGGAGGCTATGAAACAGGGGGCGTACGACTATCTGACGAAGCCGTTTCAGGTCGATGAAGTGCAATTGATCATCCGGAATGCCCTTGAGAAGCGCCGGTTGACGACCGAGAACATCTTGTTGAAGCGCGAAATGGCGAGTCAGTCTTCCTTTGCTCAGTTGGTGGGACAGAGTGAGGCGATGCAGAAGGTGTTTGATGTGGTGAAGAAAGTGGCCGACTCGAAAAGCAATGTCTTGATTTGCGGAGAAAGCGGAACCGGCAAAGAACTCGTCGCTCGGGCGATCCATTACAACAGCGTGCGCAGCCCCTTGCCGTTTGTGGCAGTGAACTGCAGTGCAGTGCCCGAAACGTTGCTCGAGAGCGAGTTGTTCGGTCATATGAAGGGCTCGTTCACGGGCGCCATTTCCAACAAAGCCGGGCTGTTCGAAGTCGCGAACGGAGGCACGATCTTTTTGGATGAGATCGGGGATACGACGCCGACGATCCAGGTGAAGTTATTGCGGGTGATTCAGGAGCGTGAATTTCGTCGAGTCGGCGGGACGCAGGATATCAAGGTCGATGTGCGCATCGTGGCTGCGACGAATAAAGATCTTGAAAAAGCCGTGGCGGATGGTTCCTTCCGCGAAGATTTGTACTATCGGTTGGATGTCATTCCAATCCGCCTCCCACCGCTTCGATTACGTTCCGGCGATATCCCGCTCCTCGTCACGCATTTCCTCACGCGGTTTTCCAAAGAGAGCGGGAAGCCGACGCCGACGATCGGTCCCGAGGCGATGCAGGTGCTGTTGGGGCATGAGTGGCGCGGTAATGTGCGAGAGTTGGAAAACTTGATCGAGCGAGTGGTCGCATTCTCAACCGGCGGCCCAGTGACGGACGCCGACATGCGTGGATGGCTTCACCGGACGGTGTCGCCCCAACAACAGGGCGGGATCCCGACCGAACTGCCGGAAGATGGATTGGACCTCGAGGGAATGATCAACGACCTTGAGAAGGACCTCTTGCTGAAGGCGTTGGAGCGGACCAAGTGGGTGAAAAAGAAAGCGGCCAGATTGCTCCGGCTCAACACCCGATCATTCCGTTACCGGTTGGAGAAGTATGCTATAAAGGGAGGCCGTGACTAGACCGCGCGAAGATTCACCCAGTTTTTCTCGATCCGCC
This sequence comes from uncultured Nitrospira sp., assembly GCA_964635345.1. Taxonomy (GTDB): domain Bacteria; phylum Nitrospirota; class Nitrospiria; order Nitrospirales; family Nitrospiraceae; genus Nitrospira_D. The sequence continues at coordinate 47,246 of CAZWOX010000009.1, read as the reverse complement.
GTGACTGTATTCGCTCCCGCCAAGGTTAACCTCATTCTTCGAGTGCTTGATCGCCGTCCTGATGGGTTTCACAATCTGTGGACCCTCATGCAGACGGTCGGGCTGGAAGATGAGGTCACCATTCGCCTGGCTCCGCAGCATGCCGAAATCCGGTTGCAGTGCGACAGTCCTTCGCTTAGTGTTGATCAGACCAACCTCGTCTATCGTGCTGCGGTCGCGGTGCTCGCGCAATTGCAGCAAAAGATCGGGCTCGACATTCGGCTGGCAAAACGCATTCCAATGGGCGCTGGTCTTGGAGGCGGGAGTAGCGATGCGGCGGCAACCATTCTCGGAATCAATCGACTTCTGAACCTGGGCTGGTCAGCAGTCCGGATGGCGGAAATCGGTCAGGAACTTGGAAGCGACGTGCCGTTCTTTTTTCATGCGCCTGCTGCGGTCGTTGCAGGTCGAGGGGAGCAGGTCCGGGCGATTCATTTGGCCGATTCCCGGTGGGCGGTGCTCGTGAATCCGGGTTTTCCCGTGGAGACGAAATGGGCCTATCAGCAACTGTCTACGACGCGGCAGGGTGTGACCCCGCTTTCCGAACGATGCACCCAACTTGAGTCACAGAGCCGGACGACATGGGATGAGGTCATCAGTCTGGCTTCAAACGATTTCGAGGGCCCGGTGTTCGCGGCGCATTCTGTTCTTCAGCAGATCAAGCTGGACTTGTTGAGCCGGGGTGCTCAGCTGGCGTTGTTGTCCGGCAGCGGTGCGACTGTCTTTGGAGTATTCCGTGAGGAGGCCAGAGCCCGCCAGGCGGCAGTGTCCTTTCAGGATCGTTCGGAGCTTAAGGTTTTTGTAACCCAAACCTCTTCAGAGCCGTTGCGGGTAGAGTAAGACATTTTCTCCTATTTGCCGGCAATCGGTTGACAAATCCGAGCCCTTTCCGATACAGTCCCCGCCTTAGTTGGCTTCTTCCGCAGCGAGCCGTGAGCAAAATGGCAGCGCGTCCGCACGCTGTCGACGTCCGCCGGTAAGTCAAGTCGTTTAAGAATTCAGTTACATAATAGTTAAGAGATTTGGATCGTTTGAGAAGTCGGTGATGAACAGAGAACTGAAAATATTCTCTGGGAACGCTAATCCTGCGCTTGCCCATGAAATTTGTGCCTATCTTGGGCAAAAGCTCGGAGAGGCCACCGTCTCTTCCTTTAGCGACGGCGAGATCCGTGTCAAAGTCGATGAAAATGTGCGTGGCGCCGATGTCTTTGTCGTGCAATCGACCTGTCAGCCGGTGAACGACTCACTTCTGGAACTGCTGATTATCATCGACGCGCTGAAACGTTCGTCGGCGAATCGGATCACAGCGGTTATTCCCTACTTTGGATATGGCCGGCAGGATCGAAAGGATCAACCGCGCGTGCCGATTTCGGCGAAGCTGGTGGCGGATTTGATCAGTACGGCAGGTGCCGATCGTGTGTTGACGATGGACCTCCATGCGGGGCAGATCCAGGGATTTTTCAACGTGCCGGTCGATCACTTGTATGCATTGCCGGTGCTCTTGGATTACATCACCAAGAAGAAGATCAGTGACTTGGTGGTGGTGTCGCCGGACGCCGGCGGGGTCGAGCGCGCCCGTGCGTTCGCCAAGCGTCTACAGGCCAATCTCGCTATCATCGATAAACGCCGTGAAGGCCCGAATCAAGCGCAGATCATGAATATCATCGGCGATGTGCAGGGCAAGAGCGTGTTGCTCCTGGATGACATGATCGACACGGCCGGAACCATTGTGCAGGGCGCGCATGCTTGTGCCGACAAAGGGGCGCGGGAAGTGTGGACCGCCTGCACGCACGCGGTATTGTCCGGGCCGGCATTGGAGCGGATCGCAAAATCCTGTTTGTCGCAGGTAGTGGTGACCAATACCATTCCCTTGCGCGGGAAAGACCAGGCCTGTCCCAAGTTGCATCAACTTTCGGTCGCGCCGTTACTGGGCGAGGCCATTCGGCGTATTCACGAAGACGAATCGGTCAGCTCATTATTTGCCTGAGTCCTTGAATCGCGAGGACCAGATCGACGGAAGAGAGACGGAGGAGCATCATGAAATTTGATTTAGCAGTGACCGTACGGGAGCAGTCGGGGAAAGGTATCGCGCGCCAGTTGCGACGGAGCGGCAAGATCCCCGCTGTCCTCTACGGCCAAGGTGAATGTGTGTTGTTGACCGTCAATCCGGATGAATTGGTAAAGATTCTCAAAGCCCAGGCCGGCAGCACGGTTCTTATTTCCTTGACGGTGGATGGAGCGAAGGCAAAAGCCGCTCGCACGGCGTTGCTGCGCGACTATCAAGTCGATCCCATTACAGGCAGTGTATTGCATGCCGACTTGTTTGAAGTCTCGATGGACAAGCCGATTCGCATCAAGGTCCCGGTGCATATCGTCGGCGGGATACCTATCGGTGTGAAGGAGGGCGGTGTGGTGCATAACAATACACGCGAGCTTCATATCGAGTGTTTGCCGGCGGTGATGCCCGACCAGATCGACGTGGATGCGTCGTCTCTCGGAATCAGCCAGGGCATTCACCTGAAGGATGTTGCGCGGCGCGAAGGTATCCGATTCCTCGACGACGAAGATCTGATGATTGTGAGCGTGGCGGCGCCGATCTCCGATGCCAAGCTGGAAGCGTTGTTGACAGGTGGAGCGGGCGCGGCGACCGAGCCGGAAGTCGCGGCGAAGGGCAAGGAAGCCGGTGAAGGCGGAGAGCCTGCGAAGGCGGGCGCAGCCGCCGCAGCAGCCGGGGATGCCAAGGGTGGCGACAAAAAGGCCGCCGGTAAGGATGCTCCGAAGGCTGAAAAGAAGGAACCTGAAAAGAAGAAGTAGCGGTGCATCTCCTCGTCGGACTGGGCAATCCGGGCAGAGCTTACGCCCAGACCCGTCACAACGTCGGTATGTGGACCATCGAGCGGGCGGCTGCTCGATGGTCTATCCGTCTCACCTCCCGCGGTACCGCGCAACGAGGATCCGGTCGGCTCGGGTCGGAGTTCATCGAGCTCGCCGGCTTGTTGGACTGGATGAATCTCACGGGTCCTCCTCTCAAAAGCTTGCTGCGCGAGTTCAAAATCGAGCCGGATAACTTGATTCTCATTCACGATGATCTTGATCTGGAGCCCGGTCGTCTACGCATCAAGCAAGGCGGCGGGGCCGGCGGGCATAACGGGATCAAATCAGTGATCGAGGCGCTCGGGACTCCGCAGTTTATCCGGGTCAAAATCGGGATCGGTCGCCCTGCTCCTGGCATGGATGCCGCCGACTATGTGCTGCAGCCCGTCACGCAGGATGAGAAGAAGGTCTTTACGCCATGCCTCGAACGAGCCGTTGATGCGTTGGAGTGCCTGATCCATCGCGGGCTTTCCACCGCCATGAATCAATTCAATATTCGCGAGAAGCCCATGCAGGACGAGGCGTAGGTTGCGGCTGAGGGATGCAGGATGAGAGTGCTGTGGCATTGCTTGATAATGCCGATGGGCATGACAATTGTGAGGTTGTTGGATGCATAGATGGATGCGGGCGATCGTACTGGTTCTCGTGGGCATCGCTGCCTGCGAGGCCGGCATTGATGAGACTCTTCAAGCCGGAGAGTTTGCTTTTGAATCGATCAGAATCAGAGGAGGCGTCAGCGGCGGGTCACCGCTAGGGAGAGAGCGGCGGAGTGATTTTAATCAGATCGATCTTGCTGCGACAGTTCGACTCCCCTGGGAGAAGGAGCTTGGCGGAGGCTGGGTACTCGGAACCAGAATGCTGGCTTCGCTCGGCGCGCTTCGGGGAGGCGATGAAACGAACGGAATCATGACCGTGGTGCCGCTCGATATTGTGGCGGGTCGCAAGGACGGACTCGTCGCAATCGATATGGGAGGGGGAGGGGCGTTGCTGAGCGATTCTAAGTTCGGCCGACAGAACTTTGGCGGGCCGTTTCAATTTGTATGGACGTTCGGAATAACCAGCCGTTTGGCCGGGCCGCTCGGAGTCGGCTATCACTTTCAACATTACTCGGATGCGACGCTCTATGGGCAAGACAGCCGTGGGGTGGACCTCCATCTCATCGAGCTGATCTACTGGTTTGATCGAAGAGATTAGGCGGCTGCTGTCTCTGGGCAATGGCGCAGCCCGAACGATCCCGAACGATCCCGAGCAGCACGCATTCAATTGACAGCCTCTCTGTCGCTGTGATACCGTCCACCGTTCTTTAAGCCTCATATAGAGGCACCTACACCTCGCTCCGGACCGGATCCGGGGCCTTTGTCCAGGAGGATCGCCGCATGGAGCTGTACGAGTCTCTGTTCATTATTCGTCCGTCCGTCTCCGACGAGGAGACCAATACCCTCATCGACAAAATGAAAGCCGTGGCCGATAAGACCGGCGCGCAATTCATCAAGGCCGAGAATTGGGGCAAGAAGAAACTCGCCTACGAAGTGCGGCATGAGCGAAAAGGCACCTATGCCTATTTCTACTTTCGCGCGCCTAACACAACGGTCGGGGAACTCGAGCGGGCCTATCGTTTGGAAGACAATATCCTCAAGTTCTTGACCGTCCATCTGGAAAAAGAGTTAGTTCCGCCGCGTCCGTTGGAGGCCTCAGCGCAGGAGTCCGACGGTGGCCGGATTTAATAAAGTCATCCTCATGGGCAATCTCACGCGGAATCCCGAGCTGCGGTACACGCCGAGCGGGACCCCGGTCGCGAGCTTCGGGCTGGCGGTGAGCCGGCGGTTCAAGCAGGGTGAGGAGTTGAAAGAGGAAGTCTGCTTCGTCGACATCGTGGTGTTCGGCAAGCAGGCGGAACATTGCGGGCAGTATTTGAGCAAAGGCAACGGAGCCATCATTGAAGGACGGCTCCAGCAACGCCGCTGGGAAACCGAAGACGGCCAGAAGCGCAGCAAGCATGAAGTGGTGGCCCAGAGCGTGACCTTCATGCCGAAGCGTCAGGAGGGCGGCGGGGTGAGCGGCGGACCGGGCGGTGAACCGCCGATCCATGACGAACCCAGCTATGAATATGACGAACAGCATTGATTAGGACGAATGAGGAGGCAGTGATGGAACGATCGGGTGGCGGTGCGGGCGGCGGTGATCGCCGCGATGGTAACGGGGGTGGCGGGCGGTTGTTTCAACGGCGCCGGCCGTGCCGGTTTTGCTTAGAGAAGGCTCCGATTGATTTTAAGGATGCCGGGTTGCTCCGGAATTTTCTTACCGAGCGTGGACGAATCGTTCCGCGCCGGATCTCCGGGAACTGCATGCGGCATCAGCGTGAATTGACGATTTCGATTAAGCGCGCCCGGCACATTGCGATCATCAGCTTTGCCGAGGAGCGGTAGCGCGCGTGAATCAGCGTGACGCGATACAGGCGTGGGGAGCCGGCGTGTCGCCGGAGATCATGATGGATCTGCTCACACCGCATCTTGCAGATATCGCCGCCGACGGGTTGTCGCTTACGGGTGATGTGACCGCTGAGGAACTGGGACTGACCGGCGCAGATACGCAGCTCGAGGGAGCGCTGGCCGTCGGACTGGACCTGAGCAAAGTCGAGCGCACGATTTGTGTGACCGGAGTGGTGGAAGGGACGGCCATCCGGGAGTGTGTGCGGTGCTTGACTCATTTCTCTGAGCCGTTGGCGTTTGCGCTCCGTGTCGTCTATGAGCCGGAGCCGAAAATGGTTCCGCCGGCTGCCAAGCGGGTTGATTATCGCAAACGGGCTGTCGAGCCGGTAGAGATTGAACCGGCCGAAACGGATGGCGAGATTTATCATTACGAGGGGGATCATTTGGAGCTCGCGCCGATGCTGCGAGAGCAAGTGATTTTGTCCGACCCGATGCACCCGTTGTGCAAGGACGATTGTGCCGGACTGTGTCCCCATTGCGGAAAGAATTTGAACGAGGGGCGGTGTGCCTGTCCGGATGAGGCGCCGACCACGCCGTTTCAAGTATTGAAGAGTTTGAAAATTGAACAGAAGTGACGTCGGGGAGCGGATCTCCCGGCGGTCTTGAACGTGGGAAGGAGTTGCCATGCCTAATCCGAAACATAAACATTCTCGTGCGCGCCGAGACAAGCGCCGCACTCAAAAACTGCGGATGACCCCTCCGGGGATGTCCGTATGCCCGCAGTGCCACGAGCTGAAGCTGCCGCACTACACGTGCTTGAACTGCGGAACCTACAAGGGTAAGGCAGTCATTCAGGTCGAAGAGTCGTAGCAGGACCGCAAGGACGGATGCGCCGAGGCCTAAGGCCTCGGCTCCTGTCGTTCCGGTTGTGCATTGCGCGCGCCTGCGCTAAGCTCTCGGCACATCGGGGACAATCACGGGTGCCACGCGTGTTCAGCCATCTATCCCAATCTCGAGTACATGATCCTGTATGAAGATCGCGCTTGATGCGATGGGGGGGGACTATGGTCCAGCGCCCTGTATCGAGGGCGCCATGCAAGCCGCCAAGGAGCTTGACGTCGCGATCATTCTCGTCGGCGATGAGGCGGCCTTACAGCGCGAATGCGTGCGCCTCGGTGCGACCGATGGCCGCTTATCGATTCGGCATGCGCCGCAGGTCGTGGGAATGCATGAATCGCCGGCGGCTGTGGCGCGTAAAAAGCGGGATTCATCCATTTGGATCGCGACGGAGCTGGTGAAGAACGGTGAGGCCAGTGCGGTCGTCAGTCCCGGCAACACTGGCGCGAGCATGGTGTCGTCATTCTTTGTGTTGGGATTGACCAAAGGGGTCGAGCGTCCGGCCATTGCCACCAGTTTGCCGACGCTGACCGGCGAAGCCATCATGCTGGATGTCGGCGCCAATGTCGACTGTTCCGCGAAACACCTCGAACAATTTGCCCTGATGGGAAATGAATACGGGAAGCACCTGTTTCGCAAGCCGAATCCGCGGGTCGGCCTCCTGAGCATCGGCGAGGAAGACAGTAAGGGCAACGAAGTCACCAAAGAAGCGTTCAAGCTCTTGAAGGCCGGCTCGTTGAACTTTATCGGCAACGTCGAAGGGCGTGAGGTCTATAGCGGAACAGCCGACGTCGTCGTGTGCGACGGGTTTATCGGGAATGTCGCACTGAAGATTTCCGAGGGCGTGGCCGAGACGATCAAAAAACTTCTGCTCAAGGAAATTTCCGGCTCGTGGCTGGGCCGACTGGCGTATCCGCTGATCGCCGCGCCGCTTCTCAATCTGAAACGGAAGATCGACTATGCCGAGTTCGGCGGAGCGCCGTTGCTCGGGGTGAACGGGATCACCATGATCTGCCACGGCCGTTCGTCGGCGAAAGCCATCAAGAACGCCATTCGTCGGGCCAAAGGCATGGCCGAAGGGCGCGTGCACGAACTGATTCAGCGTGACATCGAAGAGAGTCTTGCCTGTCAACCGCCGGCGGAGCCTTCTGTATGAAAGCTCGCATCACGGGAACCGGTTCCTACGCCCCGTCCCGCATCATGACCAATGAGGAGCTTGAGCGCATGGTCGCGACGTCCGATGAGTGGATTCGCGAACGGACGGGAATCCGCGAGCGTCACATTGCGGCATCCGGCGAAGCCTGCTCGGATCTCGCGGTTCAGGCCGGGCGGCGCGCGCTGGCGGCGGCCGGTATCGCGGCTTCCGATCTCGATATGATTCTGGTCGCCACCTGCACGGGTGACTATCCGCTTCCGGCGACCGCCTGCCTGGTGCAACAACAATTAGGTGCGACGAAAGCGGCGGCCTGCGACCTGGCGGCAGCCTGCTGTGGCTTTGTCTATGCCCTGTCGGTCGCGGATGCGTATGTGCGAACCGGGATGCGGCAGGTCTTGGTGATCGGATCCGAGGTGATGTCGGCGATTACCGATTGGACCGATCGCAATACATGTATCTTGTTTGGCGACGGCGCCGGGGCTGCGGTGGTCAGTGCGAGCGAAGATGAAAGGGGCATTCTCTCGACGCATTTGCGGTCGGACGGGAGCCTGTGCGAATTGATCGCCGTGCCGGGAGGCGGGTCGCGCACTCCGCCGTCCGAGAAGGTGGTGGCCGAGCGGACGCATTTCATCAAGATGAAGGGGAACGAGACTTTCAAAGTCGCGGTGCGGACGCTGGAAGAGATTGCGCGCGAGACGCTGGCAGCGAACCAACTGCAGGTCGAAGATCTGGATCTCTATGTGCCGCATCAGGCGAATGTGCGGATTCTCAAGGCGGTGATGGAGCGGCTCGGTCTTCCGCTGGAGAAGGTGATGCTGAATCTTGAGCGGTATGGCAATACATCGGCTGCATCGATTCCGATCGCGCTGGATGAGGCGGTTCGCGCGGGACGGGTTCAGGACGGATCGCTGGTCATGTTAGGAGCGTTTGGAGCCGGGTTGACCTGGGCTTCAGCGCTCATTCGCTGGTAAGCGGAGAAGCGCCGGGTCAGAGGCATGGGGCCTGAGGCTAGAGAGCAAGTTATTCTCCCCAGTGCCTCGCGCCTTGTGCCGCGCGCCCATGGCCTTCCTGAAATTAACTTTTCCCGTTGACATTCCACGCCATTTCTAAGATATCTACCCCCCATGAATTCAGGCATCGGATTGGTGTTCCCAGGACAGGGATCGCAGTCGGTCGGCATGGGCAAAGCGCTTCGTGAAGCCCATCCCTGCCTGAAGCAGGTCTATGACGAGGCGTCGTCCGTCCTTGGCTATGACAGTGCGGCGCTCTGCTTCGAAGGGCCGGCTGAACGGTTGAATCTTACGGAGAACACGCAACCGGCTTTGTTGGTGAGCAGCATCGCGGCGTTCAAGACATTGGATTCGGTGGGGCTGAAGCCGGTGGCGGTGGCCGGGCACAGTCTCGGTGAATATTCGGCGCTGGTGGCGGCGGGCGGTGTGTCGTTTCGCGATGCCGTCGGGTTAGTCCAGAAGCGCGGGCGGTATATGTCGGAAGCGGTGCCGACGGGCGCCGGCCAGGTGGCGGCACTGCTTGGATTGACGCCGGATGTGGTCCGTGAAGTTTGTCGTGAAGCCTCCTCGGTCGGCGTGGTTGCAGCGGCCAACTTCAATTCGCCAGGGCAGGTGGTCATTGCCGGCGAAAAGGCCGCCGTTGAGCGAGCGATCGAACTGGCCAAAGGCAAAGGCTGCAAGAAGGCGATCCCGTTGCCGGTCAGTGTACCGGTCCATACTCCGTTGATGCAGGTGGCTGCCGACCGCTTGTCGAAAGATCTTGCCGCGGTGCGGTGGACTGACTTGGCCACGCCGCTTGTTAATAACGCCGAAGCCAAACCCATCAGCCGGGCTGCCGAGATTCAACCCTCGCTGGTCCGCCAACTGCCGTCATCGGTCTTGTGGGAAGATTCCGTGCAGGCGATGGCGAAACTGGGTGTGACGACCTTTATTGAAGTGGGGCCGGGGACCGTATTGACGGGTCTGATCAAGCGCATTCTTCCGGATGCAAAATTATTGAACGTTCATGATCCGAAATCGTTGGATGCGACGTTGCAGGCGCTCGGCGCCGCGCATCCGGCCTGAGACGTCACGTTTAACAAGGAAGTCGGCATGTCATTGCAAGGACGCGTAGCGATAGTGACCGGAGCGGCGCAAGGCATTGGTCGGGCGATTGCGGAAACGCTGGCGCAAGCGGGCGCCGATATCGTCGTCGCGGATCTGGATCCCAGCCGGTCGCAAGACACGGTCAAGGCGATTGAGACGGTGGGCCGGAAAGCGCTCAACGTCAAAGTGAATGTGGCGGATGCGAATGATGCCAAGGCCATGGCCGAGCAGGTCATCAAGGCCTGGGGCAAGATCGATATCCTGGTCAACAATGCCGGGATCACACGAGACGGGTTGTTGCTCCGGATGAAAGAAGAAGATTGGAATCTGGTGCTCCAGGTCAATTTGAACGGCACGTTCAATTGTACCAAGGCCGTCTTGCCGCCGATGACCAAGCAGCGGTATGGCCGCATCGTGAACATTGCGTCGATCGTCGGCGTGATGGGCAACGCCGGGCAGGCGAATTACGCCGCGTCGAAAGCGGCCGTGATCGGCTTTACGAAAACAGTTGGGCGCGAATATGCCACGCGCAATGTCACGGTCAATGCAGTGGCGCCGGGATTTATCGATACGGCGATGACGCATGGGTTGCCGGACGACGTGAAAGAAACATTACAGAAACAGATTCCGTTGGGACGATTAGGTACGCCGGCCGATATCGCGGCGGCGGTACGCTTTCTTGTGTCGGATGAGGCGGCGTATATTACCGGTCATGTTTTGCATGTGAATGGCGGTATGTTAATGGTATAGATGGTCCCCAAGGTCTGGGAACAACCAGCTGCAGCATATCCCCATGTTGCAGCACAGGGTCAGTCACGTTGGGGAAGGAGGTAGGCAGATCGATGGCAACCGTTGATGAGCGTGTGAAAAAGATTATTGCCGAGCAGCTCGGCGTCGAGGAAGACGAAGTGGTTCCCGAAGCGTCCTTTGTCGAGGATCTGGGAGCCGACTCGCTCGATACCGTCGAGTTGGTGATGGCGCTTGAGGAAGAATTCGAGATCGAGATTCCTGACGAGGATGCCGAAAAGATCCTCACGGTCGGGAAAGCGTTGGATTACATCAAGGAAAAATCATAAGCGGTAGGTATGGCTGAGCGATCGACGCGGCGCATTGTCGTGACCGGATTAGGGCTGGTCACCCCGCTTGGGACCGGGGTGGACAAAACCTGGGCGGCGCTCTGCGCCGGGCAGTCCGGCATCGGGCGAATCACCAAGTTCGACCCCGCCGCTTATGACGCCCAGATCGCCGGTGAAGTGCGCGATTTCGATCCGGGCCAATTCATCGAAAAAAAAGAAATCAAGAAGATGGATACCTTCATCCACTACGCCGTGGGCGCCGCCCAGTTGGCGGTGGATGACGCAGGATTGAAGGTGGCTCCGGAAGAAGCCACGAAAGTCGGCGTGTATATCGGATCCGGTATCGGCGGTCTGGGCGCCATCGAGCATTACCACGACGTGCTTAAGGAAAAAGGTCCCGGCCGTGTCTCGCCTTTCTTTATCCCCATGACCATCATTAATCTGGCCTCTGGCCAGGTGGCGATTCGCATCGGCGCCAAAGGGCCGAATTCCTGCGCGGTGACTGCCTGTGCGACGGGCAATCACTGCATCGGCGATGCGTTCCGCCTGATCCAGCGTGGCGATGCCGATGTCATGGTCGCCGGCGGCGCAGAGGCGGCGATCACGCCGCTGGGTGTGGCGGGGTTTGCCTCAGCGAAAGCACTCTCCTTCAGAAATGATGAACCCGCCAGAGCCAGCCGGCCGTTCGACAAGGACCGGGACGGGTTCGTGCTGGGCGAAGGCGCCGGTGTCGTCGTTTTGGAAGAGATCGAGCATGCGCGGCGCCGGGGCGTCCGGATCTATGCGGAGGTGATCGGGTACGGCATGAACAGCGACGCCTATCACATTACCGCGCCGCCGGAAGAAGGCGAAGGCGCGGTGCGCTGCATGGAACTGGCGTTGAAAGATGCCGGGATCGCCAAAGACCAGATCGGCTACATCAATGCGCACGGGACATCTACGATGGCCGATGCCATTGAAACGCGCGCGATCAAGCAGGTGTTCGGCCAGCAGGCCTATAAGATCCCTGTCAGCTCGACGAAGTCGATGACGGGACATTTGCTCGGCGCGGCCGGCGGTATTGAAGCCGTCTTCAGTATTCTGGCTCTCCATCACGGCCTGTTGCCTCCCACGATCAATCTGGAAAACCCCGATCCCGCATGCGATCTCGATTATGTGCCGAATGCAGCCAGGGCCGTCCCGATCAAAACGGCGCTTTCGAACTCCTTTGGGTTCGGCGGTGTGAATGCCTGTCTGATTTTCAGGCGCCTGGAGGTCTAGCGCGGTTGCGCCTATGACACCGGCTCCCCCAGCCGATTCTGTTCCAGCCCTGCCTCACTATCGGTTCAAGAATCCCGGTTTGCTCGCGGAAGCGTTGACGCACAAGTCTCATGTCAACGAGCGGAAGGGCGCGACGCGAACCCATAACGAGCGGCTGGAGTTTCTTGGCGATGCGGTTCTCTCTCTGATCATCAGCGACCATCTGGCGCAGCGCTATACACAGTTAAGCGAAGGAGCTCTGTCTAAGCTGAAAGCGAACCTTGTCAGCGAATCCTCGCTGGCCCAGGCGGCCCGCCGGATGAACCTTGGTGCGCAATTGCGACTGGGACGGGGCGAGGAACTCTCGCAAGGGCGGAAAAAAAACTCGCTGTTGGCCGATGCGCTGGAGGCGGTGATTGCCGCAGTGTATCTCGACGGAGGGTTGGAGGCGTGCCGAACCTTTACCTTGGGAGTGATGCAGGAAGAGCTGCGCCAGGCCGAAGCCCATCAAACGGCACCGGGGGAAGAGGACTATAAGACCAGGCTTCAGGAGTGGTGCCAGAAGCGATACGATCAGTTGCCGCACTATGTGATGGTGTGTGAGTCCGGGCCGGATCATCAGAAGCGTTTCGAGGTCGAAGTGCGAGTCAATGAGCGTGTGGCGGGGACCGGACAGGGTTTGAGCAAGAAAGAAGCGGAGCAGATGGCGGCCCGGTGCGCGCTTGAACAGATCGGGCCTTGAAGCCCCTCGTCTGGGTGTCTATAGTCTCAATTACTGGTATCCCAAGGTAAATGGAGGGTGATGATGCGGAAAAGATTGGGTGTATTGATGGGGTGCGCGGTTCTGGCTGTATGCGTTCCGCTTTTTCTAGCAAGCGGCGTCGGCTATGCCGCGGACAAAGCGCCGGCTCCCAAGGTCGAGACGCCGAAGGGCCCACGGGCGATCATTAAAACGAAATTCGGAGAGATCGAACTGAAACTGTTTCCCGAGCTGGCTCCTAAGCATGTAGAGAATTTTATCAAGCTGGCCCAAGAGGGATTCTATAACGGCACGATCTTTCATCGCGTGATTCCAGGATTCATGATCCAAGGCGGCGATCCCAATACCAAGGACTCGCTCAAGAAGGATTCATACGGGCAGGGTGGCCCCGGTTATACGGTGAAGGCAGAATTCAGCGATACACCCCACAAGCGCGGTATTCTATCGATGGCGCGGGCGAACGATCCGGATACGGCGGGATCGCAGTTTTTCATTGTGGTCGAAGACTCCCGGTTTCTCGATCGGAAGTACACGGTCTTCGGTGAAGTCACCAAAGGAATCGGGGTGGCCGATAAGATTGTGAATTTACCGCGCGATGAACGGGACAATCCCAAGGAGCGTATTGAGATGACGGTGACGATCGTTGAGTAGAGAGGTCATGGCCCGTCATCCATAGTATCGGTCGAGAGGGCTCTTCCCGCTTCATGTGGGGGAAGCCCTCTCTTTTTCGCTTGGTGCCTGGCATGCTGCGGGCGCCTAGTCCAGACCGTGCTTCATCTCACTGCCCGGCTGATCCCGTAAATCATTGAGAAAATCCCCTGCCGTGGCCCAGCCCCCTACCTTTGGTGGGGGGCTTTTGTGGGATTTTTCCTCGAACGCCTCCGGGGTATTCTCACCCTATCCAAGTCGCATGGGTGAATACTGAGGAGGGATCCCGTGAAAAGCCCATCTACGCGCCGAATGTACCGGCGAGTCGAGCGCGAGTGCCACGCTTGTGTGCTGACGTCAAGTGCCATTCATCGTTGTATCGTGCGCGATCTGTCGCTGAGCGGCTTTCGAGTCGCACGGCAAGGCGAGGCGGCGCTGTCACAGCACCGGTTTGTGATGCTTCGTGTATGGCTGCCAGGAGTTTCAACGCCGATCGATATCGATCAAGCGATGATCCGGTGGGATCAGGGGAGTGAATTCGGAGTGGAGATTATCTCTATTTCGAGCGGCGCGGATTTCCAACTCGCCGGATTTATCGGACGCACATTGCAATGGTCAGCCGGTCTCGAAGACGAACCGAGTCAGGCGGTGGGCTGACGGCTCAATGGTGATGATGCTGGCAGTCAGGCCCGTGCGTATGAGATTCAGCGGCGGCCGGCGGAGGCATGAAGGATTGACCGGGCAGGACAATGTGTCCCGGCTCGTGTTTCTTGTGGAGATTGGCGGCGATCTCAGGGTGATAGGCCGTGACATAGCCGATCAACCCGGCGAGAAAACGGCGTGATTGGAAATCTTTTCCGGAAAATTCCGACACGAATGTGATCGCTCGATCGAGGATTTCCGGCGCGTTGGATGAGTCGGCAATCTGCTTGGGGTTTTGCTTCTTAAACGCGGCATATTCTTTAATCAGATGCTCGGCAAAGACCGGCATGGGAGCCGCCGGCACATGCAGGAGGCTGAGGGTGCGGCGCAGTCCTTGAATTGCGGCAACGACTTCCGCATCTTGCCCGTCGCGGCGCCCCTGGAAGAAGCTTACTGTGATCACTTCAATGAGGTTGAAGAGGGAGACGGCCTGCTGTCCGCCGAATTCACCGAGCTCCCGATAAAACTCCCGTCGCAACGGCATGAATTGCTCGCCGAGCCGCTTTTGTTGATAGTCGCTGCCGGTATCGAGATAGGCGCAGTCGCTGGGGCAGGTCACGCGCACGAGGCGATGCTCTCCGCAACATTGGCTGCAGATGAGTCCGTTTAGGCCGGGGCATACGCGCTTGCCTTTGCGTTGTTTGCAGTAGGCGCATTGGCTCATTTGGCGGGTGTTCCTTCCTTGGCGGGATTCGGAGGCCCCGCCGCTCCAAACCCGTAGTCAGCGAGGGTTCGTCGGTTGTCCCGGCTCTTGCCGTTCGAGGGAGCCTCCAGCCCGTTGATCTCCGCTGCGTGGGCATAGTGATAGGGCACGAGAATCAAATTGTTGGCCCGGTCAATGCTGATATCGGCCGGGGAGAGGAGATATTCGGCAATCACCTGGAATCGTTGATCCCGGGTCATGCGCCAGATCTTCCCTCTGGAAAAATCCGAGACGTACATGTTGCCCCACCGGTCGAAATCCACTCCGCTCAGGTTTTGGAACCGTCCGGTGAAAAACCCATTCGACTCCAGCTCTGAGAGCCAGCCTTCCGGGGTGATGTCAAAAATCTTCCCCTTGTCCCAGCTCACCGCGATGAGGTGGCCGGTTCGCGGATGCACCGCGATGCCGGATGGACCGGCGAGGCGGTCGTCATGAATGAGCAGGTTCACGCGATGACCGGCCGCCTGCTCAATGCGGTAGATCGTGTTGTTGGATTGATCGGACGCGTACAGCACACCGTTCGATCCTGCCGTGACATCGGTTAGGGAGACGACGCCATTTGAGGGGAGCGGGGGAAAGCTGACCACCACGAGGGATTTTCCGGTCGTCTTGTCAAACCCTTTGAGCTGGTCGAGATCGGCTACGTAGAGGGTCTGATCGACGACGGCCAGGCCTTTGGGGGCATGCAGCATGACATCGACGATCCCGCCTTGGATGAACTTGAGGTTGAGGACTTTCCCCTCTGCGTCTACCTTGGTGATGAACCCGTTGTTGTCTCTGGCATTCGGTTCGCCGTTTACATTGGAGATGAAGAATTCTTTGCCCTGTTGGTCGCCGACGAAGCTATTCGGCGCTTCCAATCCGGTAATCTGGGCCGCGTGGAGGAGACCTGAGGAACCTGCGAGCACATACCAGGCCAGTGTCGCCCTCAGAAGGGTGCCGCGAAGATTGTCAGTGGCTGATGGGCTGTTCAAGCTTGATTAATCAGTGTGAAGATGACAGCGCATCGTAGCGAACGGGTGAAGAGACTGTCAAGGAACAGTGGCGAGAGGCAAGGGGTTAGAGGCAAGAGGCGCCGGATGGCACATGGTCAGTGGACCTTCGACCTCTTGCCCCTCGCCTCGTTCCTCGTGCCTGGCGAAGCAGAGCGTTGACTTGCATAAAAATGCCCTGCTAAGGTGCCTACGGTTTTGAAGGCCAACCGCTTGAATTCAGGGAGGGAATGGTGGGAGCACGACTCATCGACGGGAAGGCATTGGCGCAGCAAGTTCGCGACCGGCTGGCAATTGAATCCGCGGCAGTTCTGGCAAAGACCGGGACCAAGCCGGGCCTCGCCACCATTTTGGTCGGTGATGACCCCGCGTCGCATCAGTATGTAAAGAGCAAGCAGAAAGCCTGCGAGGCGGCAGGCATCTATATCGACGACCACAAGTTGCCTGCCGGCACGGCGCAAGCAGAGTTGTTGTCTTTGATTGAGAAGATGAACGCGGATTCCAGGATTCACGGAATTTTAGTCCAGCTCCCGCTTCCCAAGCACATCGACAGCCGGGTCGTGCTTGAAGCGGTCTCGCCGGACAAGGATGCCGATGGATTCCACCCGTATAACTTCGGCCGGTTGGTTGAGGGGAACCCGGTCTTTGAAGCCTGCACTCCGAAGGGCGTGATCAAGATGATCGAGTCTACCGGTGTCGGCATTGAAGGCAAGCGCGCGGTGGTGTTGGGCCGCAGCAATATTGTCGGGAAGCCCCTGGCGCTCATGCTGTTGCAGCGCAACGCGACCGTGACGATTTGCCATTCCAAGACTAAGGATTTGCCCGCAGTCTGCCGTGAGGCGGACCTCTTGCTGGTCGCGATCGGAAAAGCCAAGTTTGTGACGGCCGACATGGTGAAAGAGGGCGCGGTCGTCATTGACGTCGGTACCAATCGATGGACGGACGGAAAACTCTGCGGCGATGTCGATTTTGAACCAGTGAGCCAAAAGGCCGGCTGGATCAGCCCTGTGCCCGGCGGTGTCGGTCCCATGACGATCGCGATGTTGCTCGACAATACGGTGGAATCGGCGAAGCGAATGGCGGGGATGGTGTAGGAGGCCTGGAGTCTTCTGTGCTCGCTGAACGCGCACAAAAAGCTGTGCTCGTTCAATGCGCGCAGTAGAAGACCCCAATCCTTCTACACCGGAGTAAAGGTGGGGGAGAAGAAAAATGAGTAAAGAGCCGCGGCGGTTGAGTGAGGTGCTGAGTAGCGGGCAGTTTGCCGTGACGATTGAGTACAACCCGCCGAAGGGCACCAACATCTCGAAGGTGCTGGAGAGTGCCAAACAATTGGTCGGGCGTGTGCATGGCGTCAATGTCACCGATAATACGGCCGCCGTCGTGCGTGCCGGATCATTGCCGGTCTGTCGGTTGCTCTATGAGTTGGGCCATGATCCGGTGATGCAGCTGACCTGTCGCGACCGGAACCGGATTGCTATGCAGTCCGATCTCATGGGCGCCCACATGCTCGGCATCCGCAACATTCTTTGTCTGACCGGCGACTATCCGACGGTCGGCGACCACAAAGAAGCCAAGCCGGTCTACGATCTCGATTCCGTGCAGGTCATGCAGTTGGTGCAGGGCCTCAACAACGGCCGTGATATGGCCGGCAATAAGCTGGACGGATCGACGGCCTTCACGATCGGTGCAGCGGTGACCCCGGAGGCCGATCCGGTGGGGCCGATGCTGGCGAAGTTTGAAGTGAAGGTCAAAGCCGGCGCCCGGTTCTTTCAAACCCAGGCGATCTATAATCCCGATCTGTTCGCGACCTTCATGAAAGCCGTGCGGCCCTACAAGGTGAAAGTGCTGGCCGGTATTCTCCTGCTGAGGAACCACAAGATGGCCGAGTTCATGAACGTCAACATTCCTGGTGTCTCGGTGCCGCAGGAGATGATCGATGAATTGAAAGCCGCCGGCGACAAGGCGGAAGATGTCGGCGTGGAGATCGCCGTGCGGACCATCAACGCCGTGCGCGCGCATTGCGACGGGGTCCATATCATGGCGATCAAGGGGACCCATCGCCTGGCGGAGATCATCACTAAGGCGAATCTCGGCTGATGACGATTCCGGAATTTCAACAGCACAAGCGCCAGGAGAAGAAGATTATCGTCGTGACCGCGTACGACGCGCTCTTCACCCGCATTGTGGAGCAGGCCGGCGTCAACGCCATTCTGGTCGGAGATTCGCTGGGTGTGGTTGTGCAGGGACAGGCGAACACCTTGTCCGTCACGATGGAGGACATGCTGTACCATACCAGGCTGGTCGCCCGCGCGGCGCAACAGGCGCTGGTGATCGGCGATATGCCCTTTATGTCCTATCAAGCGAGCAAAGAAGATGCGCTGCGGAACGCCGGACGCTTGATTCAAGCGGGCGCGCATGCGGTAAAGCTTGAAGGAGGGCAGGCGATGGCCGACCGGGTCGAGGCGATGACCGCGGTGGGTATTCCTGTGATGGGGCATATCGGCATGACCCCGCAGTCGGTGAACCAATACGGCGGCTATAAGGTGCAGGGGAAGGCCAAGAATCGGGCGAAGGCGTTGATGGCCGATGCGAAAGCGCTCGAAGCTGCAGGGGCATTCGGGATTGTCCTCGAAGCCATTCCGGCGCCGCTGGCGAAGGATATCACGGCGGAGCTGTCCGTCCCTACGATCGGGATCGGAGCCGGGCCGCACTGTGACGGGCAAGTACTCGTGCTCTACGATCTGCTCGGGCTCTTCGACGACTTTGTGCCGAAGTTCGTCAAACCCTATGCCCATCTCAAAACCGATGCACTGCAGGCGCTACGGCGGTTTAAGGAAGAAGTCGAACTCGGGACGTTCCCCAGCGATTCCGAGTCCTATCACTGAGTCCTCTGTTCGGAGCGTGGCCATTCATTTCCCCCGGTTACCGGCCATGTCCTGCCGTCTTCGATCAATCAACGCGAGGTTGAATCGTCGCCGTCGGGCCCTGCTGCTCGGCGCGGGCGCAGGGGCGGCTGCCCGATTCGATTGGAGTGAGGCATGACTCCTGATGAACTCCTGGAAGAAGGGCACGGCCTTGCGAGGCCGTGCGTCCATCTGACTCGTCAAGGAAGCGACTACTGTGGGGTCTGGGGTGGGATGGGAGTCGTCCCTCTGCGGGATGCGCGATTCCGCCACTGGCTGTCGGTGTCGAGTTGTGCCGTGCCTGGAGAGCATGGATTGACCGGCTGCATCAGTGTCTATACCAATCAAGAGGACCGGGCGACAGGGCTGGTCCTGGTCAATCGGCAGGCCACGCTGCCGCCGATCCCGGACGGGATCAAGCTGTACGCGCACCAGGCCACATGCTTCCCGCCGCTGGATGCCATCTTTCGGTATGGGTCTGCAGCGGTTCAAGCCTGGCTGCGTGCGAATCAATGGCAGCCGGAGTGGGGCTATAGCTCGCAGTTCAGAGACCATCCGATCACGGCGTTATGCGCCTCGGCGTATCAGGAGCAATTGGATTTGAAGGGACGCGCAATTGATGCGGTCCTGGGCGGTTGGCCGATGCCCTGGCGAGTCGGCGACTGGGAAGAGCGACCGGATCGCCAGTTGCTCCTTTGGACCTGGCGAGACTCTCCTCCGTGGATTGAGTTGTGGCATGATCGCGGGCAGCTTCGTGTCATTCAGCGCGTCGTGGAATAAGACGGCGCGTTCGTGTCCCCTCACAAATCCGACCGCTGAGAGCACGCCAGTGAATGCTGCGACGACATCTCGTGGAACATTTGCCCTCTCGAAAGAGGGGGGGACGGGTAGAAGTAAGTCTGGTACAGTGGCCCCTGAAGACAGGAAGGGGCCATCGAGATGGAATGGATCGAGTGGGTACTGAATAGAGAGTTTCGTCAGTTCATTCTCGACAATAATCTCTTTTTCCCCCTGTTGTTTGTCGGGCGCGTTGTCGGCATTACCACAATCGAACTGATCCGGCCGACCCGGGTGATTGAGTATCGCAAGGTAGTGCTGAAGGATTTAACCGTTGCCCTTCTCTATTTCTTTGTAATCTTCCCGTGCGCGGTCTATCTTGATCGCTGGATAGCCATCCGTCCGAATCTCCCCGACGCCATACTGACTCTGCCCTTCCCGGTGCGCGTGTTCTGCTATTTCGTCGTGGCAGACGTTGGACATTACTGGATCCATCGGTTGATGCACACGAAGTATGTGTGGCGCATTCATAAATGGCATCATGCGCCCAAATATATGTATTGGCTTGCGGGAGTGCGAGGCACCGTCCCTCAGCAGGTCATTGTCAATCTGCCCTATATTTTCGCCTGGTCGTTTTTAGGATTGACCCCGTGGTGGATGGAGCTTGCCATCGGAGCATTCAATGGGCTTCAGAACGATTGGATGCACGTCAATGTGACCTGGCGGTCGAATTGGCTGGAATGGTTTATCGTCACGCCGCGCTATCATCATATTCATCACAGCGACAATCCCCTTCATTACAAGGCGAACCTCGCGGCGCTATTTACGATATGGGATCGGTTGTTTGGGACCTATGTTGACCCCGAGGGTGTCAAAGAACCGTTGACCTTCGGGATAGGAGAAGATGTTCCGCTTGTACGGCTCGCGGTAGGGGTGTGACTTTGGAGAGATCGATTGCCCCTCAGGTGTGTGGATGGTGGTCGGTTAGCCGCAACGCTAAGAGGATGGGAGGAGCCTGTTCGGTTGCGATCGGTGCGTCGAGCCGGTTCATGAGGTCGGCAATGTCGAGCCCCCTAGAGACAAGGGGTATTCCATAAAACCGGCTCTCTGGATTCAGTCGCGCGCGGGGACTGTTCCTTGGAACGAACCGATAGGCGGGGCAGGGGCCGGATGAATGGCGAGGCCAATCCGGGTTGGCGGGGGATGGCTCAACTCCGGCCACGATCATCCGCATACTCCACCTGGAACAGGGTCCGATCATTCAGCCGGATTGCCGTCAATTGCCGGCCCCACACACAGCCACTGTCCAACCCCAAAAGATTCAATTCAATGTGCACGCCGAGCGCGGCCCAATGGCCGAAGAGAATCGTATGGTCGCTATTGCGCCGGTTCGGAATGCGGAACCAGGGAAGGTGTCCGGGAGGGGCGTCGCTCGGGGATCCGGAAAAACCGGACAAAGCGCCTTCCGCGGTGCAGGTGCGTAGCCGGGTGAGGGCGCGTGTGATGGCTGCCAGACGCTCATAGCCGGTCAGTGTCGCACTCCACTGGGGGGTGTTTCCGTGAAAGAGGGCCTGAAGGAATTGTCGCGAGTCCGGTCCGGCCAGGGTGCGTTCGACTTCCCGGGCCAGGCTTCCGGCGTCGTCGACCGACCATTGCGGCAGGAGTCCGGCATGAATCATGAAATAGGCACCTTCGTGGTGGTGCAACGGTTGTCGCCGTAGCCACTCCAATAGCTCGGTGCGATCGTCGGCGGCAAGGATAGCCTGAATCGTGTCTTTCGGCCGCATGGCGACGATCTCTTCCGATACGGCGAGCAAGAACAAGTCGTGATTGCCGAGGACGACTTGTACGGAGGGGCCAAGCTGTTTGAGATAGCGAAGAACGCGAAGGGAGTCCGGCCCGCGATTGACCAGATCGCCGACGCACCAGAGGCGGTCTACGGAAGGATCAAATCGGATGAGTTCGAGCAATCGCTCCAGGGAGCGCGCGCAGCCTTGGATGTCGCCGATTGCGTAGATGGCCATTGTGTAGAAAAGGAAAGACGGTGGTGCGAGGGTATCGCGCGCGGCCTCGAAATACAAGCCGGCTCATGATAGGCGAAAGAATGTGACGCGCGCTACGGCGTTACGCGGCGCGCCGCTCGTGATCGGCCTTCGCGCGGAGATCGCGGATCAACTGCATGGCATGGTCAGCGGGCAAGGGATGGCTGAAGACGTACCCTTGAATGGCATCGCACCCCTGATCGCGCAGGATGTCGAGTTGAGGCTGGGTTTCGACCCCTTCGGCCAGCACGCGAAGTTTCAGTCCGTGGGCCATGGCGATGATGGCGATCGCGATGGCGGCCTGTTCGGATTCTGATCCGAGGTCCTTGACGAAGGCCCGGTCGATCTTGATGGTATCGATAGGGAACCGCTTGAGGTAGGCCAGCGATGAATAGCCGGTGCCGAAGTCGTCAATGGACAGGCTGAATCCCATGGTTTTGAGTTGCTGAAAGATCGCCACCGCGTTCTCCGCATCGTGCATCGCAGTGCTTTCGGTCAGTTCTAATTCCATCCGTGCAGGATCGGCCCCGGTCTCACGGATGATCGTGCGAATCGATTCCACGAGATTCGCTTGCTGAAACTGGACCCCCGACAGGTTGATGGCAATAGAGACCTCGCCAAGGCCGCAGGCTCCCCAAGCGACTTGCTGCGCGCAGGCGGTGCGCAATACCCATTGCCCGATTCGGTCGATCAATCCGACCTCTTCAGCCAGTGGAATAAACGTCATCGGAGATACCATGCCTCGTATCGGGTGCTGCCAGCGGATGAGGGCTTCGACGCCGACGATCGCCCATCGGCGAATATCGACCTGGGGCTGGTAATGCAGCACAAATTCGCTTCGCTCCAAGGCTTGACGAAGATCCGACTCCAGACTCAGCCGTTCCGCCAAGGCCACGTTCATCGACTGGGAATAGAATCGATAGGTGTTCCGTCCCTTCTCCTGCGCCGCATGGACGGCCGCGTCCGCGTTGCGGAGCAGTGTGTCGACATCGTCCCCATCCTGTCCGAGTAGCGCAATCCCGATGCTGGCGGTTACCACTACCTGACGTCCGTCGATGTGGTAGGGGGCATTGAGAGATTCCAGGATTCGCTGAGTCACTTTCGCGGCGCTCTGCGCTGAAGCCAGATGGGTCAAGAGCACGGTGAATTCATCCCCGCCCAATCGGGAGAGCGTGACGGGCTCTTGATCGTCATGGCGTGCCACCGAGTCGGACTGTCGCACGCAATGGAGCAGCCGTTCGGCCGCTTCGCGGAGAATCGTATCTCCGCATTTCGGGCCGAGCGTATCGTTAATGCGTTGAAACCGGTCGAGATTGACGAGGAGAACGGCGCTTTGTGTCTCGTGGCGTTTCTGCGTGGTCAGGGCTTGGGTTACCCGATCTTGGAACAGCTGGCGATTGGGCAACTGGGTGAGGCGGTCGTAGTTCGACAGAAAATGAATCTGCGCCTCGGCTTTTTTCTGATCGGTAATATCCTGAATCGTGCCGACGACGCGGGTCGCTGTGCCACCTTGTTCGAAGGCCACCTCGGCATAATGATGTACGACGCGGATGTCCCCTGACGGCACGTGGACCCGATGATCCTGGCGGAAGGGGGCTCCGATGGCGATGGCTTGGCGGATGCCGGACTCGACAGCCGGCCGATCGGTTTCGTGAATATGGCTGAGAAATTCCTCAAACGACACAGTCGTGGAATAGGGATCCGCGTTGATGCCCAGAATGCGGAATGTTTGAGTGGAGGCGATAAACCGGTTCGTGGACAAGTCCCAGCGCCAGTTGCCCAGGCGGGCGATCCGTTGGGCTTCGGCCAGACTCATCTCTCGTTCCAGGAGTTCCGCCACGGCCTGGCTGGCTCGCAGCATATAGCGGACACGGTGGCTGAGCACGAGGGCGTTCCACGGCTTTGTCACAAAGTCGGTCGCGCCGGCGTCGTACGCGGTGGCGATAGACGTCACATCGTCGAGGCCGGTCATGATGAGGACGGGCACGGAAGCCCCTCCGGGCAGCTTGCGGAGTGCCGCGCAGGTCGCGAACCCATCCATCCCCGGCATGACGACGTCCAAAAGGATGATGTCGGGTGTTTCCCGCTGAAAGGCCTCGAGGGCTTCCTGTCCTGTCGCGGCATCCTCGACCCGGCATCCGGCTTGTTCCAGCGCTTCCCGCGCGAGGACGCGTAAGGTGATGTCGTCGTCAACAAGGAGGGCCAGGGGGATGGATTTCATTTACGCTGCTCTCCTCCGTCGTTCACGTTCAAAGATGTTGCAGGTTGCGGTAAAGGTCTGTTGTAACTGTCTGCTCAGCCATTCGGCTTCTGTCCGGACTAAGGTCTGCTCTCGCGCACCTGCTTCCAACTGCTTGCAGAGGTCGGCAACGTGCCACGCGCCAAGCGTCGCACTGCGCGATTTCAAACCATGGGCGGTGTCCCGCAGGGAGGCGAAGTCCATTCCTTGCGTTGCCGCTACTATCTTATCGACCAATCCCTGCGAATCCTTGAGATAGAGGCCGATGACTTTGGCGAGGAGGTCCGGCTGTCCGGGGCGTTGGAGACTGGTGATGCTGTCCCAACTCTTTGGATCTACGGGAGATTCATCGGTGGGAAGAGCTGGGGGCGGTGAGGGAGCGATGGGCGCAAGAGGTGAATCCACTTGAGTAGGCTGCGAAAAAGCCGGTAACCATCGATGAATCACGGTCCTCAATTGTTCGATCGTAAATGGTTTACTCAGGTAGTCGTCCATCCCGGCCGCCAGGCAGAGTTCCCGATCACCTTGCAGAGCATGGGCGGTGAGAGCCACGATGGGGATCCTTCTCCCGGAGCCTTGTTCTTGTCGACGGATCGCGCGAGTGGCTTCAAATCCATCCATCTCCGGCATCTGGCAATCCATGAGGATCGCGGAGAAGGGCTGGCTCGCAAGCAGGTCGATGGCGCGTCGCCCGTTCTCAACGGCCGTGGCGGGACATCCAAGCACCTCCAGCATGCCCAGTGTGACTTCTTGGTTCACGGCGTTGTCCTCCGCGAGGAGGATCGAGCCCTGAGGCTTGGCGGGCATCCATTCTTCCTGCATCGGGCGGTGAGGGGACGAGGAGACGGAGATCGTCTGCCCGGAGAGGGCGCGATGAAGATCGGAAGGCCTCACGGGCTTCGTGAGGGTGGCCGCGATCAGACCGGTGCGGTCTTCCGCGTCGTCCACACGCTCGACCGGTGTCATGAGGATCACGCGGGGTTGATGGTGCTGGAGCGTTTTGTGGATGGCGTGAACGGTTTCGAGTCCGTTCATACCTGGCATGTCGAGGTCGATCACGACGGTGTCGTAGGGGCGGCCATCTTCTACAGCCTTTGCAAGAAGGGGCAAGGCGACCTGCCCTGACTCAGCCACAGTGGAGGTCATGCCCCAGTGGCGCAGCTGGCGGTCCAGCGAGAGGCGGGCGGTGCGACTGTCATCCACGACCAGGACGCGCTGGTCCGGCAAGGCCTGTTTCGAATCCGGCGCGCCTGCGCTGCGCAGGCGAGAGTGGGCGAGATGCACGGTAAAGAAGAAGGTCGCTCCCGATCCCATCTGACTCTCAGCCCAGATTTCTCCTCCCATAAACGCCACGAGCTCTTTGGCAATGGCGAGACCGAGTCCGGTGCCGCCGTATTTTCTCGTCGTTGACCCATCGGCTTGTGAAAACGGCTGAAAAATACTGCGCAAGGCGTCGGGGGTGATGCCGACGCCGGTGTCTTTGACCGAGAAGCAGAGGACCGATTGGCCTTCCCCGTCTGCAACAGTGACGATACTCGCGACCACTTCTCCTTGAGTGGTGAACTTAATGGCGTTGCCGATCAGATTGATCAGAATCTGGCGGAGTCGAGCCGGGTCCCCTTTGACGAAGGCGGGGACGCTGTCGGCGACATCGGCAATGAGTTCCAGATGCTTCTGATGCGCGGGGGCCGCAAACAATTCGAGCACGTCGTCCACCAGGATGCGCAGGTGGAAGTCGGTGTGTTCCAGTTCCAGTTTGCCCGCTTCGATCTTCGAAAAATCGAGAATGTCGTTGATGATATCCAGGAGCGAGTTGCCCGATCGCACGATCGTATCCGTCAGACGTTGTTGCTTGGGGCTCAGGGGGGTTTGCCGCAAGAGTGCCGCCAGTCCGAGGACGCCGTTCATGGGGGTACGGATCTCGTGGCTCATGTTCGCGAGGAATTGCGATTTCGAGACGCTCGCAGCCTCCGCGGCTTCTTTGGCCGAGAGCAGCTCCCGTTCGACAATTTTGAGCGGGGTGATGTCGGAGGCAACACCGAGGAACGAGGTGATGTGCCCGTCCGCGTTTCGAAGAGCGGTGATATTGAGCAGGACTGTCAGCCGGGTACCGTCTTTGCGGATGTAGGTCCACTCATGTTCGTTCGGAAGACCTCGCCGGGCTTTCTCGACGAAGACCTCGAATCCCGGTTCGATCGTGACGCCGAGTTCCGCGGAAAAGAGGCGCGCTCGCGCGGCCACCTCCTCCGGATCGTGAAAGACCGCGGGCGTCTGTTTCCCGACCAGCTCGTCTGCGCGATAGCCCAGCAGGGATTCAGCCGCAGGATTGAAGAGGCGAATGATCCCATCGGGAGTGGCGGAAATAATCGCGTGGCCGGCGTTGTCCAGCATGGCCTTCTGAAAGGTCGACAGGTCGATCAATTTTGCTTCGGCCTGTTTCTGCTCGCTCACGTCCCGGATGGTGGCCTGCAAGCCGGTCTGGCCACGCAGGGTGATGCGCGTCAGCAATACGGTAGCCGAAAAGTCCGGTCCATCGATTTTCTTATGTGTCCATTCAAAGAAGTGCGACCCTTCCTGCATGGCTTGCAGGATCATTTTCGGGGCTTTGCTCACGGAGGGTTCGCCGTCCGGTTGGATGGAGGGCGAAACGTCCCAAGGACCGAGCGTGGTGAAATGCGTTTCGTCTCTTGCGCCGAACAATGCGACGGTGGCTGGGTTACAGGCTGTAAATTTCCATTCAGGGGGAGAGAGAATCATGATCGCGTCACGCGATGATTCGAAGAGACTGCGATATTTCTCTTCGTTTTCGCGGAGCGCGAGCTCGGCCTTGCGGCGATCTGTCGCCTCCAGGACCAACGATACGGAATTGGCGACCGAAGTGGCGAACCGCTGTTCTTCTGCCGTCCAGACTCTGGCTGGTCCGATATGCTCATGGCAGATGACGCCGACCATCTTCCCTTCAGCCCGGATAGGCGCATCCAGTATGGAGGTGATGCCCAGCGGGATAAGATAGCCGGTCGCAAATTCGGATGTTTTGGGATCGGTCTGGGCGTGATTGGCGACGATGACATCTTCCGTCGCCAGTTCTGCGAAATATCGAGGGTGTCCGGTGGCGGGCAGTTCGACTCCGCTCGAATAGGTTTCGGTTGCTTGTTCGAACAGGTCTGCGCAGCGAATGGCTGCGCGCGCGTCCGTGAAAAACCAGATACTGGCGCGAGCCACGCGAAGACTCTGCGAGGCGACCCGCGTAATGACGTGAAAGGCGTCGGAGCGTTCTCCGCGATAGAGGTCCGCATTCGTAGCTAATTCCAGCAGCCCGGCCTGCACCCGGCGGAGGAGCCCTGCATTTTCCATCCGCTGTTCCTCCGCTCGCTTCTGGGCCGTGATGTCCCGAAACACCAGCACGGCGCCGGTCACTATGCCGCCGGTTGAGACCGGCGTGACGACCAGAGAGATCGGCATCATCTGCCCGTCGCCCTTCAAAAGCATTCCGTCGTCGGTTCGGAAGGGAATCCCTTGCTCAAGCGGCGGGAGCGAGGCCTCGGTAATCAGACACTCGCGGCTGAATTCTTCGGGACTCGGAGAGAGTCGGTGATAGATGGGCCGGCCTTTCAGACCGCTCAGCGGAATGCTGAAGAGCCGCTCGGCTTGCGGGTTTGTGAGAATGATCTTCCATTGGGCATCGACGACGCAGAGTCCGTCGCCCAGCGAGTGGAGGACGGCTTCAAGTTTGGTCCGCTCTTTCGCCAGCTCTGTTTCGCTGGAGCGCCGGAGGTCTTCGTACAGCCCCTGCATTTCTCGCGACGTGACATCGAGGGATTGCTCCAACAGCGCTCGGCCTTGATCGTTTTCGACATAGCTTTGACCGACGCGATCCAATATCGCCTGCCAGTCTGTCAAGCCTGAGGGGCATTGCGCTGAATCGAGGCCCAGCCGCTTGAGTTGTCGCCGCAGGAGGGGATGCATTGTCTGCCTCAGGCTGCCTCTGAAATCGTGGTCAGTGTCATGGTCTGATTGTGCAGGTCGCAGTGCCCTGTGGCGTAGGGTGAGATCTCGCCATAGGAGTAAAATCCGATCTGCTCGGTGCCCGTGGGCAATATGTCGAACACCGCTTCGATTTCTTCTTCGGTCCGTTCACCAAGCACGATACGTCGTCCGACACAACTAATGGCAATCGAGAGGGTCGGAGAAGATTCCGAACCCGGTGCGGCCGCCAGTGTGGCGGCATCCGAGGCGCCCTGAATCAACCGGTCGAAATTGGCGCGCATGAATCGGGCGTAGGCTCCTTCCGGCATATTCCCCGCGAACGTCAGGGATTGAGCGCCCTCGTCGACGGCGAGGATCGTGCGGACCAGGCGTTTGGCGTCTTGTTGCGTCTGTCGGATCGCGAGGGGGAAGTGAAGCGCGGTGCCGGGTAGTCCGCTGGCGAGTTCGCCCAAGTAGTCTTTATAGAGCTGGAGCGCCGGTTTGCGGTTCAGCTCGTAGAGGACGTTTTCTTGCGAGCGGGTGATGAGATGTTCCGGTCCGAAAAGGTCCCATCCGCCTTTGGATCCGTGGCTGAGCCGGATGGCTGAGCCATAGAATCCTACCGCTGTGATATGCCCAGAGACGGGAAGCCCATCTTTTACCACCCACGTTCGTTTGAATCGGTCGCCGTCTCCGGCTAGTCCTCCTGTGACGACCACATGGGACGGAAGCACAATGTTCAGTCCGCGAATCAACTCGCTGCCATTGACGCCGAGCCCGTCGGAGAGCACCAGGATGCCCCGTAGTGCGGGCTCTATCAATCGAGTTGCCAGAGCCTTTGCCGCTTCGAATGAATGGCTTGGGTCTGAGACCTCAGCTGTCGCAGTCCGAACGGTCGTGGAATCGAACTGCAAGAGTCCGACAACCAGGGTGTCGTCCTGGACTTGTGTGCCGAAGATTTCGCCCGAACTTGAACAGCCGATGGCCGAGGCCCCTGCATAAGCCCTCACGACGGTCTGAATCGTGCCTGGGGTATCGAGCAAGCGTGAGGGGCCGAACATGATGACAAGGGTGCGGGCCGGATCCTTGAGAGGATGGCTCGCGATGGGGGGCTGGGATGCGGGATAGCTGAAGGTCGAGAGTTTCATGCTGCCTCCTGTGAGAATCCCAATCTCTTTGGCTGAACCATGCAGCCTCAAAATTCCCGGGTCCGTGGCGCAACGGCCAGAGTGCCGGGTAAACGGCGGCACCCGGCAGTCGGGCGCACGCATCCCTTCAAGCAGTGTATCGGCGGGTAGTGACAGTCGCTTGAGGACTGGTTGAGTTAGAAAATGAAGCAAACGGAGCGGAACGTGGGGTGAATCTGTAGCAACTACGGAAGCGCAGGGAGGATTACTTGCGAGAGTGGGCCGCGTCTAGGGATATTTCGCTTCGATCTTGCTCGACAAGCCCCCGCGCGCGGTGAATCCGCCGGTGACTGTGGCCCAGACGGGCCGGCAGGACTTCACGACATCGCAGAGAATCCGATTGACGGCGTTCTCATAGAAAATACCGAGGTTGCGGTAGGCATGGATGTACATCTTGAGAGATTTCAGCTCGAGGCACGCTTTGTCGGGCATGTAATGGATCGTCACTGTGCCGAAGTCGGGCAGGTTGGTTTTCGGACAGATCGCGGTGTATTCGGGAATCTCGATCGTGATTTCGTAGCCCTTATACTGATTCGGAAATGTTTCAATATCAGGCAACGGCGCCGCGATGCCGCTTTTCGCATGCCGTTCGTTGTACCCTAATGTCGTCGTTTTCGATTTGCTTCGCGCCGCTTCGCGTTTCACGAGTCACGCCTCATGTCTTCAGAGTTGTTTCATCCAATCGGTCTGCCCGATCTTTTCGAGTTCAATAAACATCGAGACCCATGGGCATTTCATTTCCGGATAGACTTCGCAGAGGCCGCCTTTGCGCACGCCCCCGCAGGGGCCATGGGCCATGAACTTCGGGCATTCGGCTTTCAATGTGTTGTCCGGGATAGGTGGGCGCTTATGCACACCGCCGACATGGGTTCCGGCATCGTCTTCGCCGAGAATCAATACTCGATTCGACATAGTGCGTCAGTCTAACCGGAATGGTGATGATCGGCAACGATCAGGCGTAATTTCAAACAAAAAGTTGATAATTTCTTCTGGATACGTGCTCCCAAGGGTCTTCTTTTTGGGGCGAATGGCCTATCTAGTCCGCTTAGGCCTAGGCCTTCTTTCGGATGCCGTGGGCCTTCTGAGAAGTTGCGTTGAATATCAGGACGTTATAGTATTTTTAAAGCGATGACCGTCGAGGCGCTGACCTGAATATATAAATTGACAGTCTTTTTTCGGCTTTGCTAGGATGCCGTGGCGCGATTGATAGATCAGACTCGATTGTGTGCCGTCCATCCTCATCGTCCTACAGGTTTTATTCGTCTATCGCGATTGTGTTGAACCATCGGCAACGGTCTGCCGTTGCAGTGACATAAGGGAGGTGCCTGATGAGTCTCGATTATGTGAAGTTTACAAGCGGCTTCGAGAAGTTCATGCCGAAAGAATATCGGGATATGGTCGAACATGGGCCGTTCGGCAAAAAAGTTTCCGTCTCCCAGATGGGGAGCTTTAAGGAAATCTTAGAAGAGCATCCGATGTGTGCCGGTTGTGCGATGACTCTGTTTATCCGGCTCGCAATGATCTCTTTTCCTAACCCTGAAGATACCATCGTCGTTGGCACGGCCGGGTGTGGACGGCTTTCTATCTCACAGGCGGCGATTCCCTTCGTCTACGGCAACTATGGCGACCAGAACGGCGTTGCGAGCGGACTCACTCGCGGTCTTCGTCTGCGGTTCGGCGATAAACCCAAAGATGTAGTCGTGATGGCCGGCGACGGCGGCACCGCCGACATCGGTTTCCAGCAAGTGTTGCACTCCTGGTTCCGCAAGGAACGGTTTACCACGATCATGTTGGATAATGAAGTGTACGGGAACACCGGCGGTCAGGAAAGCGGCATGACGACCCGTGGCGCCGTATTGAAAATGGCCCCCTTGGGCAAGAAGTTCGAGAAGATGGACATGCTGCAGATGGCGAAGGTCGCCGGCTGCGCCTATGTGGCGACGGTCGTTCCGAACAATCCCCGCCGTGTCGAGAGCGTCATCAAGAAAGCCGTCCTGATCGCCCGCGAAGTCGGTTCCGCTTACATCCAAGCCTACACCTCCTGCAACATTGAGTATGCAATTCCGACCGACAAGGTGATGGAAGACGCCAAGAACGTTGAGAACAATCGGTACCAGTTCACAGAGTATGTCAGTGAAGAGGCGAAGCAGTGTTTGGCCGAACGGTATGGCTATAAGGAGTTTCTCCCGAAGCCGGCCGCTCCCGCCGAAGCCATTCCTAATAAAGCATAAGCCCGATCGGTAAGGAGGATTGCCTATGGCGAAGCGTTTCAACATTCGGATGGCAGGTGTCGGTGGACAGGGTGTCGTGACGGGATCGCACATCCTGAGCACTGCGGTCATCAATGCCGGCGGGGAAAGTACGATCGTTCCGTTCTACGGATCGGAAAAGCGCATGGCGCCGGTCGAAAGCTACGTGCGGGTGTCGGATGAGCCTATTTACGAGATCGGCGAAATTACGTTCCCGCACATCATCATCATTTTCCATCCGCAGGTCATTACGCACGGCAAATCCTATACGATGCCCTTCTATTTCGGTCTGAAAGAGGACGGGATTGCATTGATCAACAACGACGGTCCGATGAATCTGCACAAGGACCAGGCCCGCGAGTTGGAAGAGCGCCGCGCGAAGCTCTACTACTTTCCTGCCACGAAGCTTTCGTTGGAAGTGGCCGGGATGGACCTCGCCACGAACATGGCATTAATGGGTTGCATCGGGGCGATCACCGGGCTGACGAACATGGCCGGGTTGGAGCAAGCCGTGAAAGACCGGTTCCTGGGTAAGGGATTCGTTGTATCCGGTGGAACGGCAGCGTTGGATAGTGTGGTGGAGAGAAAATTTAAGAAGAAGCAGGAATTGATTGATAAGAACGTAGCCGTTATGCGGGCCGGATGGAACTACGCCGTCGAGCACGGATGGGCTGCTCCAGACGTGAAACGCGTGGATGCGCCGGCCGCCGCCAGCGCGTAATAGCGATACATAAGGAGTTCCCATGTATCTCGTAGCTGATATCAATGTTGAAATTTGTGCCGCAAAGAGTTGCAAGCTTTGCACGCAGTATTGCCCCGAAGCCAACACCATCCAATATAGTGAAGAGATGGGGAAGGATAAGGGATTTAAGTACGGGTCAGCCTATGTGGCAGTGGATCGGTGCAAGGGCTGCGCGCAGTGTGTGTGGGTCTGCGACAACATGGCCAAGAACAACGCCATTAAGATGATCATGATCGATCAATTGCCGCTGGCCGCCGTCACCGACAATATTACCTATGGCGACAAGAGCACGACGGCTGTTTTGGTAAGCCCTAACGTCTGATCATTCGGCAAGAAAGGGGAATGGGCGTGGCAACAACGCAAGATAAGAGAGAGAGAATCATCGTTCCGGGACCGGCTGGATTTCATCCTCCGTCCGCTGCGCAGCTTGGTGTTTCGCTGCCCGATCCTGGCGAAGGCCTGTTCTACGGACTGCTGGAGCCTAACGAGGACAAGGTCATCGAAGAGATGGCCAGGAAGATGTTAACCAGTTCCAACGCGACGCTTTTCCCGGGGCCGATGGTGTTGTGGGCCTGGAATGAACATGCCATTGAAAAGGCCAAGGCCACGCTGGAAATCGCCGCCCAGATTCCGAACGTGATGATTATCCCCATGCCGGACTATCGGCCCAAGTATCCAAAGATCGATCCGGAAGAGGTCATCAATCCCAACCACCCGAATTTGACGATTTGGGGAAATAAAATTGAGGCCTGTATCTTCATCGGCGTGCATTGTCACTATGCGAATTTGACGTTGAAGATGATCCGTGCGGGGACGAATTGCTGCACGATGGCGATCTGCGCCGAGCAGGGCCACGAAGATGCTATGTTGACGATCCGCGATTCGGATGTGCTCAAGCTGAAAAAGACCGCGCAAATCTTCAAGAAGGTGCGCGAAGAAATGGGGATCAAGTTGCCGGAGAACGGCGAGAATGTTCGGTTTACCGGAACGCAGTCCAAAGTCCACGGTGGAAAGACCCACACCAATCCTTTGACCTTTATGCCCACGGTTGCCGGAGTCGGCAGCGCGGGTACGTTCGGCCATTCGGCTGAACAGATGAAGCGTGAAGGGTAAGGATCGGGATCACGGGCGATATAGCCAAGAGGTGCAACAATGAGCGAAGCTGAAGTCAAAACAAATCCC
The DNA here is from genome assembly GCA_964635345.1 of uncultured Nitrospira sp. GTDB lineage: Bacteria > Nitrospirota > Nitrospiria > Nitrospirales > Nitrospiraceae > Nitrospira_D. The sequence goes on along the minus strand of CAZWOX010000009.1, from coordinate 14,348 downwards.
CCGGGTGCTCCTGCTGCCACTGTGGCGCCGGCAAAGAAAGATCCGCATGCCGAAGCCAAGCGGCAAAAGGTCGTCACCCCTGAGTACCTGTTTCACGAAGCTCCGAGGACGAAAGAATTCATTACGGGCAGCGAAGCCGCGAAGGAAGCCATTCGCCGGTCGAATGTGGATCTCGCCATTGCCTATCCGATTACACCCCAGAGCGAAACCATGCAGCTTGTGGGTGTGCTCTACGGCGAAGGATATGTAAAAGAGTACTACCGCGGTGAGGAAGAAGTCGGTGTCATGGCCGCCATCGCCGGAGGATCCCGCGCAGGCGTCCGCTGCTACACAGCGACTGCGGGACCCGGGACTTTGAGAGGTCTCGAAGGCATTGCATCATGGCCCGGCCATCGGTTGCCGGCCGTGGCGATGTTCACTTGCCGCGTGGTCAATGCTCCGCTCGCGATCCAGCCGGATAATATTGAAGTCTCCTATCTGCTGAACTGCGGCATGATCGTGTTCCATGCTGAAAATCAGCAGGACATGTTCGATTTCACGATGGCCGGGTTCGTCATCAGCGAGAAGAATGACGTGACCTTGCCGGTCGGCGTGTGCTGCGACGGATTCTTTGTCACGCACGCGCGTGGCTACGTGCGCATGCAGGACCGCAGTATGAAGCTTCCCCCCCGTGAAGCCTGGCGTGGAGCGGTGCCCGTCCTCGATGCGGAGAATCCTCCTGCGCGTCTTTCGCGCGATGCCCCGGTTCAAAAGTCAAACTTCATGGCCTACAACATCCACGCCGTGTGGCAGCAAGAAGTGTGGGCTGCCGTGGAACGGTCGCGGAAGTACATCAATCAGTACATGGGCGGATTGCTCACGGCTGAAAATGTGGACGGCGCTGAGGCGGTGATCATTGCGTCAGGCAGCGCTGCCGCTCAGTCCCGCGAAGCGGTGCGTATTTGCGCTGAAAAGGGTATCAAGATCGGTTTGATCAAGGTCCGTTCCTTGCGGCCGTTCCCGACAAAGGAACTGCGTGAACTCTGCAAAAATGCCAAGTTGATCGTGGTGCCTGAGTTCAACTATGTCGGTTGGCTGGCCAAGGAAGTGGCGACGGCGATTTATGGCTATTCCAAGGCCAAGATCATCGGTGGGCCGCGGGTCTATGGCGGTCAGTCCATGCCGGTCGAATTGATTGTGGATGAAGTGGAGTCCGGACTCACCGGTAAGAAGTCCACGAACGTCGCGATGTCTTCCGTCATGGGCGGGGCCGTCAATCAAGACGACGTGTCCCATTTCGTGCGCAGCATCTAGAACGGTCGTAAGAACAGAAACAGCACGGGCCCACCCGGATAACCGGGTGGGCCCGTGCTGTTTTGAGTCTGTCTTGTTTTTTCGGTCTGTTTGGTTGGATCGGACAGACCAGATGACCGGCTCGACTGTTTCGCTATCCCTGCAGATCGTCCTCGATCAGTTCCTCGCTGGCGGGCATCCCGTGAGCGACGAATTTGGCATAGGACAAATAGATCGACGCGCTGTCGCGCATGGCGTTGGTCCCATTGGCCATACGATGCAGTTTATCGGAGCCAGCCGGTTCTGTATTACGAAGGTGATCGACGTGGTCATGCAGCGCCAACGTAAAGCGCTCCATGGCCATCTCGACTTCCCTATAGGCTTGCAGCAATGATTCACTCATGATTGTTCTCCTCGGGATGTGAGCATACACTACACCGATATGGCCTTCAACCAACGCCAGGCGGTCGCCAGACTTTCTCCGATTTTGCTCAAGTCGATCGAGCAGATAGCGGCCAGCTCAGCACGCGGCGGTAAGGATCGCGTCGCGCAAGCCGTGGCCGATCTCTCCCGGCTTTTCACGAAAGATCGCTCATCGTTGAAGTCCGACTATCTTGATCATTCGAGCCATGCCGCAGCCTATCTCCGATACTTCCTGCCGGTCAATCTGTCCAAGGTTCAGATCCTCCTCGACGAGATGCCACAAGGCTGGCCGGATCAAGGACCGGCTCGTCCGATACGCGTGCTTGATGTGGGAGCGGGGCCAGGTGTGGGGGCTTTGGCCGTATTGGATTGGTTCCATCAGTATCGGCCCGGCCAGATCAGAGATCTGACGGTTGTCGCCATCGATGTATCAGCTGAAGCGCTGAAACATGCCAGGAGTCTTTGGGATGCCTACTGCCGGGAATCCGGAGCCATTGATGGAAGACTGATTATGTATGAGGGAAATTTGGAGCGATCGCCGAATGGGGGGTGGCTCGGTCAGGCTGAACAGCACACTCCCTATGATCTGATCATCGCGGCGAATTGCCTGAACGAACTGTTCTCTCGAACTGCTAACCCTGTGGAGTCGAGAGTCGAACTTGTGAAAGAACTTCTTGGGACGTTAGCTCCGACCGGCACGCTTATGATCGTGGAGCCGGCTTTACGCGATACATCGAGAGCCCTGCATGAGTTACGGGATCATTTGATCCAGGCGAAACGTTGCACGGTCTATAGCCCTTGCCTCCATGAAAACAGTTGCCCCGCACTGGTGAATCCGTTCGATTGGTGTCATGAAGAACGAGCCTGGGAGATTCCGCCAGGAATTCAACAAATTGACGACGCGGTGGGTTTCATCAAAGACGCCTTGAAGTTTTCGTATCTGCTACTCAGGAAGGATGGGCGGACCATCGTCGAGCGCAGCTCCAATGTGTATCGGGTGGTCAGTGAATTGCGCGAAATGAAAGGGGAGAAGCGGGCTTGGCTCTGCAACGAGTCAGGACGGGCGGAAATCGGACGTCAGGATCGATTAAAATCTGAATCGAATGCGCCTTTGGATAATTGGCATCGTGGCGCTATTGTGCAGATCGAGCGAGTCGTGCGGAAAGAGCGGGACGGGAAAGTGTCGGCGGTGGGACGAATTGAGCGCGATGGAACCGTGCAGATTATTCGATCGGCCTGAAAGGGCGTTAGTCTGCTTCCGGTTCGGAGCTGCCGTGCTGATGGCTGACACGATCCTCATCGAACATTTCCGCCATTTCGGCGGCGATCATGTCGCGGTCGTTGGGCACGGAAATGAGGGGGATTTCCTTGCGGGCTTTTGGTGCCGCCTCTGGCTCATGCTGTTTGTTCTTATCATCCACATTTTCAGTATACACCCGCAGGCTGACTTCAGGGGAGTTATTCGAAGGCTTCCAACGACGATTGCTCGGGAAATTTCGTGTTGCAGCCGAGGCAGGTTACAAAGTAGATCGCTTCACGGACCGACATGGTAATACGAAAATCCAATGTGACTCCGCGGTGTTGACAGATGCGGCAGGCGATTTCTTTGAGACGATAGGGAATATCGGGCTGGGTGCGCCGGTAAAACTCCATATCAGTGTAGACGGGAAAGCTGTACCGGCATTTCATGCAGACACCTCGCCACTCGCCATCCGGTTGCATAAAGCGGCGGTCGATCCCAAATCGATCCCCCTTGCAAATGGCGCAGTGAACAGACGTCAGTCTCTGTTCAACTTCTTCCGGCGAGAGAGAAGGCATTCAGTTCCCCTTTTTGTCATATTAAGGGACGAATGAGTATAGCGAGAGGCTTCAGAGGACTGCAACGGCCAAGCCGATCAGCCATGATTCGCTTGACCCGTTCCACACAATCCTATACGTAGATCGCTATGCATGTGATTTCCGATGCATTGATACTGGGCAATATCGACGATGCTCGGAACCCCATGCCGGGGATCGCCGGACTGTTACTGGTGACGGAAGAGTTCAGAGTTCAACCTCCCGTCTGGTTGGACTACGAGTATATTCCATTCAAAGAGTTTTCAGCGGTAGACTCTGCGCGGCTCGATCGCGCGGTGGCTTGGCTCGAAGCGCGTGCCGCAGGAACCAGAACGCTGGTCTGTTGCCGAGCCGGGATGGGGCGTTCCGCTTCGGTTCTGATCGCCTACTTCTGCTGTAATCAGGGCATGTCCTATGAAGCGGCTGTGGCGTTCATCAAAGCCCGTCGGCCTGGAGCGATGCCGCTTCCCCGGCTGCAGGAGACCATTGAAAAGGTCATGAAGCTGCGTGCCCATCGAGCAAGTCAGAAAGCCGGATCTACTTCTGCCCCGCGTGCCTTGTAGCCAGCCTACGGTAGGCAGCTCCCATATTGCGTTTCTTCCCGTTCGCATGGCGTAATGATTCGCGTTGTTGTGTGATTCTTTTTTATCGCGTAAAGGGTTCTATGCCTGAACTCCCCGAAGCCGAAGTCGCCGCTTGTCAACTTCGCGTGAGCTTGATTGGAGCGCAGGTTACCGGTGTACTCGTCGGGAGGTCTGATATCGTTCGCGAAGGCGGCGATACGAATGGGTGGTATCCGGGGAGTGTCGTGACGGCGGTCGATCGATACGGAAAGAGCGTCGCGATTGAATTTGAGAAAGCGGGGGACCGGCGGTATCTCGTGGCAGAGCTAGGAATGACCGGGCTGCTGTTGTTCTCTGAGGTTGCGATCAAGTTTCCTCAGCATGTGCACTATACGATGCAATTCGATTCCTCGTCGACCGGTTCAGTGCGCTATTGGAACCCTCGCCGGTTCGGCCGTCTCTCTTTGCTGGATCGTGCGGGCCTCGATCGTTATCGTGCCAGGCGGTTTGGATGCGATCCGCTCCACATAACGTCCGATGAGTTTATTCGGTTGCTTCGGCAATGTCGGCGTCGATTGAAAGCGGTATTGATGCATCAGCAAGTGATTGCGGGCATTGGAAATATTTATGCGAATGAGGCCCTGTTTCGAGCCGGTTTGCATCCGGATGTACTAGCCAGTCGGCTCGCACCCTCTGCCGCCGGCCGCCTCCACCATGAGATGCAATCAATTTTACGGCAGGCCATTGTATGCGGGGGGTCCAGTGTCAAAGACTTCTTTGCTCCGGACGGTTCCGAAGGAACCTACAAGCAACACCATCTTGTGTACGGCAAGGAGGGGATTCCTTGTCCCCGGGCATGTGGGACCGCTATCAAGCGCGTCCAAAGTGAGCGGAGTTCATTTATTTGCACCACCTGTCAGAAGATTCGGACACGCCGTTGAGTGAGCCGCTGTGTTCGCGTAAGTTTTTCCGCACTTCAATGAGGGCATAGAGTGTCCAGTATCAAATAATTCAATGCGTTATGCGTTACGCCTTCCGCCTGATGAAACAGGGGACTAGGCCTTTTGAGCCCGCGCGAGTTAGTACCTCTGGTGTATTGAGTCATCCCTGTGATTTCGCTACAATCCGGCTCCCTTATCGCTGGTTTCCACTACGCTGAAGGAGTGTCGTCATGGCCAAGGTGCTCGAAGGCCCCGGGATGGGGCTGATGAAAAAGTGGGGGATCAATGTCCCCAATTATGTGGTTGTCACCTCCGTCGAGGAGTTGACGAAGCTGGGGCAAGCGAACGACTGGTTGAAGAAATCCAAGCTTGTTGCCAAGGCCCACGAGGCTCTCGGGTCGCGCTTCAAACTCGGGTTGGTCAAAATCGATCTGGACTTCAAGTCAGCGGAAGCAGCGACCAAGGAAATGATCGGCCGCCAAGTCGGAAGCATCACGGTGACACAGGTCATTGTTTCCGAGATGATTCCCCACAAAGAAGAATATTATTGCGCGGTGAAATCCACGCGCGAGGGCAGCGAGATTCTCGTGGCCAATTGCGGCGGAATCGAAGTCGAATCGAATTGGGAGCGCGTCAAGCGGCTCTGTCTTGAGATCGGCCAGACGCCTTCCGCTGACGTCCTTGAGAAACTTTCCAAAGAAGCAGGATTTACCGGTCCGCTGACCAAGAAAATGGCCGAGTTTGCCGGGAAAATGTTTGCCTGTTTCGATAGTGAAGATGCGCAGTATCTGGAAGTCAATCCAGTCGTGACTCGCGCGAGCGACGGCGAACTGGTGGCGCTTGATGCCGTGACCTTGCTCGACGGCGACGCGAAGTTCCGCCATCCTGACTGGAATTTTGCCTTCGCAGCCGAATTCGGCCGGGCCTACTCCAAGCAGGAGGAGGAGGTCATGGCGGTCGACAGCAAAATCAAGGGCTCCGTCAAGTTCATCGAAATTCCCGGTGGTGATACGGCGATGTTGCCGGCCGGCGGCGGCGCCAGCGTGTACTACTCCGATGCGGTCGTGGCTCGCGGCGGCAAGCTGGCGAACTATGCCGAATATTCCGGCGATCCGCCTGATTGGGCCGTGGAAGTCCTCACGGAAAAAGTCTGCTCGCTGCCCGGGATCAAGAACATCATCGTCGGCGGTGCGATCGCGAATTTCACCGACGTCAAAAAGACCTTCGGCGGGATCATCAACGGCTTCCGAAAAGCCAAGGCCGACGGCAAGTTGAAGAGCGTGAAGATCTGGGTGCGTCGCGGCGGGCCGCGTGAGAAGGAAGGCCTCGATGCGATGCGCGCGCTGAAAGACGAGGGGTTCGATATCAACGTCTTCGATCGCAACACGCCGCTCACCGACATTGTCGATAAAGCGCTTCAAGTCAAGTGACCAGTGATCAGTGATGCGTGATTGGGGGAAGCAACTACCCATCACTGATCACTCATCACCCATCACGGTTTTCTAAAGAAGGGGAGATCCCGATGAGTATTCTGGTAAACAAAGACACCCGTGTAGTAATCCAGGGTGGTCAAGCCGGCGTCAACGCCGCCCGACGCATGGCCGAGTTTTGTTATCTGATCAAGCGCCCGCTGAACGTCGAAGCCTTTGTCTATCCTCCCGATGCCGGCAAGACCAACGAGATTCCCTACGGCAGCGGCCTCATCGCCATTCCGGTCTACAAGTCCATTGCCGAAGCGACGAAGAACCATCCCACGATCAATACCAGCCTCGTCTACATCGGCGCCGACCGTGCGATGAAGGGCGGGATGGAAGCTCTCGACGATGCGCACATCAAGGTGGTCTCGATGATCACTGAAGGCGTGCCTGAGAAGGACGCGAAGATCCTCGGCGCCCATGCGCGGAAGCTCGGCAAGGTGTTCAACGGTCCGTCGTCCATCGGCATCATCTCCGCCGGTGCCTGCCGCTTGGGCGTGATCGGCGGCGCGTTCGACAACCTCGTGCTTTCGAAGCTCTACCGCGAAGGTTCGTTCGGTGTCATCACGAAGTCGGGCGGTCTCTCGAACGAAATCATCTGGATCTGTTCGCAATTTGCGGACGGCATCACGACCGCGATCGGCATCGGCGGCGACGCCTACCCGGGAACGGACTATGTCAGCTATCTCGAGATGTTTGAAAACGATCCGCAGACTAAGGCGGTCGTCATCGTCGGTGAGATGGGCGGCGATCTTGAAGAGCGCGCAGCCGAGTGGTACGGCGCCAAGAAGCGACGTGTGAAGTTGATCGCCGTCGTATCCGGCTTCTGCCAGGAAAGTCTGCCGAAGGGTATGAAATTCGGTCACGCCGGCGCCAAGGAAGGCATGAAAGGCGAAGGGTCCGCCCGGTCGAAGTCCGATGCCCTGAAGAAGTCCGGTGCGCTGGTTCCGGCGACGTTCGGCGCGCTCGGTCCGGCGATCAAGGAAACCTATCAGGAGCTGTTGAAGTCCGGCCAGGTGAAGGAACCGGTCGAACCGGAAACCTTGCCGCGCTTGCCCAAGACGGTCGAAGAGGCCATGAAGGCCAATGAAGTGATGGTGGCTCCGCTGATCCGCACGACGATCAGTGACGATCGCGGCGACGAACCCTGTTACGACGGGTATCCCGCCTCCGAACTCATCAACAAAGGCTACGAGATTCCCCATGTCATCGGGCTTCTGTGGGACAAGCGGTTGATCTCCAAGCAAGAAGCCGAAATCATCAAGCGCATCATGATGCTGTCCGCCGATCACGGCCCCTGTGTGAGCGGCGCCTATGCGACGATCCTGGCGGCCTGCGCCGGAATCGGCCTGTCGCAGTCGGTGGCCGCCGGCATGATCATGATCGGGCCCCGCTTCGGCGGCGCGGTCACCGATGCCGGTCGCTTCTTCAAGTATGCGGTCGACAATAAGATGTCGGTCGATGAATTCCTGGCCTATATGAAGAAGAACCATGGCCCGGTGCCCGGCATCGGCCATCGCGTGAAGAGTCTGCGCAATCCGGACAAGCGGGTAAAGGAACTGGTCGGCTATGTGAAGAGTCTGCCTATTAAGACCCCGTGCCTCGATTTTGCGTTGCAGGTGGAGCAGGTCACGGCGGCGAAGAAGGATAACTTGATTCTCAACGTGGACGGGACGATGGCGGCGGTGCTCGTCGATATCGGATTCCCGGTCGACAGTTTGAACGGCTTCTTCATCCTCTCGCGGACGATCGGATTGATCGGCCACTGGGTGGATCAGAAGCGCCAGGATAGCCGCCTGATCCGGCTGTTCGATTATCTGGTGAATTACGCTGCACCGAAACGGCGGGAGGTCCCGCCGCTGAAATAGTTGCGGGAAGTGCCCCCATTAAGATGGGCGGGAGGCAAGAGGCGGTCGGTATTGGTGGAACGTGTAGCCCCATAGCCTGCCGTCGGTAACCTCCGGCCAGAATTTGGAGAAGAGAGATGTCGATGGATCTCGCCAAGAAGCTGTATGCCAAGATGCCGGACGTGCTTGCTAAGGCCCGAAAGAAGTTCGGTCGAGGCCTGACGCTCGCCGACAAGATTTTGGTTTCTCATGCGGACAATTTTGATACGCAAACCTGGGATCGCGGCAAGGCCATGCTGGCGCTGCGTCCGGATCGCGTGGCGATGCAAGACGCGACGGCGCAAATGGCCATGTTGCAGTTCATGCAGGCCAACAAGAAGCAGGCGGCTGTGCCGAGCACGATTCATTGCGATCACTTGATCCGCGCCGAAAGGGGATCCGAGAAGGATCTGCTTCGCGCGATGGATGAGAACAAAGAGGTCTATAACTTCCTGGCCTCTGCCGCGAAAAAGTACGGGATTGGATTTTGGAAGCCGGGTGCAGGCATCATCCATCAAGTGGTGCTGGAAAATTATGCATTTCCTGGCTGCTTGATCATCGGCACCGACTCGCACACGCCGAATGGCGGGGGACTGGGTGGGTTAGCCATCGGTGTCGGTGGTGCGGATGCCGGGGAAGTCATGGCTGGTTTGCCCTGGGAAGTGCTGCACCCGAAATTGATTGGTATTCGTCTGACCGGAAAATTAAACGGCTGGACGTCCCCCAAAGACGTCATTCTCTATCTCTGCGGCCTGCTCACGGTCAAGGGTGGAACCAATAAGATCGTCGAATATTTCGGTCCGGGCGCCGAAACCATCAGCGCGACCGGCAAGGGCACCATTTGCAACATGGGTGCGGAACTTGGCGCCACGACTTCGGTGTTTCCCTTCGATCGGAAGATGGTGGCGTATCTGAACATCACCGATCGCGCTGATCTTGCGAATCTGGCGACCGCGAATAAGGAATTGCTCATAGCGGATCCGGAAGTCTATCAATCGCCGGAAAAGTACTACGATCAAATCGTCGAAGTGGACCTGTCGAAGCTGGAGCCGCATGTAGTCGGGCCGCACACGCCGGACCTCGCCAGGCCTATCTCCAAGATGGCCGCTGAAGCGAAGGAAAAGGGCTATCCCATTGAGGTGAAGGCGGCCTTGATCGGCAGCTGCACCAATTCGTCGTACGAAGACATCAGCCGGTCGGCGCACATCGCGCAGCAAGGATTGAAGGCCGGGCTCAAGGCCAAGGCGTCGTTCCTTGTGTCGCCAGGCTCCGAGCGGATTTATCACACGATGAAGCGTGACGGATTTCTCGAGACTTTTGAAAAGATGGGCGGTACGGTCCTGTCGAATTCTTGTGGCCCCTGCATCGGTCAGTGGAAGCGAGCCGATGCGGTGAAGGGCAAGGCCGATTCGATCGTCAGCTCCTTCAATCGCAACTTCCCCGGCCGCAACGACGGGATCAATGAAACCTTGTCGTTTCTCGCCAGCCCGGAAATCGTGACGGCCTATGCGCTGTCCGGTGATTTGGGATTCGATCCGGTCAACGGCACGTTGAAAGGTGCGGACGGGAAGGAATTCAAGCTGGAGCCACCGCAAGGTGAAGAGCTTCCCGCGAAGGGCTTTGCGAAGGGCGAAGAAGGGTTCGTCGCCCCGGCCGAGAACGGCGACGGGCTCACCGTCGACATTCCGCCGACCAGCGAGCGGCTGCAGCTCCTGCAGCCTTTCCCCCGTTGGGACGGCAAGGACTTCGAAAAGCTCCCGCTCCTGATCAAGACCAAGGGCAAGACCACCACGGACCATATTTCTCCGGCCGGTCCCTGGCTCAAGTTCCGCGGGCACTTGGACAAGATCAGCGACAACATGTTTCTGGGTGCGAACAACGCGTTCTCGTCCGAGCCGGGCAAGGGGACCAATGTGCTCACCGGTGAATCGAGCCTGACCATCGCGCAGATTGCCCGGGCCTACAAGGCGAAGGGGATCGGATCGATCGTCGTCGGCGATGAGAACTACGGTGAGGGCAGCAGCCGCGAGCATGCGGCGATGTCGCCGCGATTCTTGAACGTCAAAGTCGTGCTCGTCAAAGGCTTCGCGCGCATCCATGAAACGAATTTGAAAAAACAGGGGATCTTGGCGTTGACCTTCGCTGATCCGAAGGATTACGAGAAGATCGAGCAGCAGGACCGCATCAGTGTGACGGGGCTGAACAGCCTGGCTCCCGGCAAGCCGGTGCAGGTGACGATACACAAGGCGGATGGCAACGCGCTCACCATCCAGGCGAACCACAGCATCACCGAACAGCAGATCGCGTGGTTCAAGGCTGGTTCGGCGTTGAACGCGCTGAACTAACAAGTAGGGAAAAGAGGGGAATCATGAGCACGAAAGCCGACAAGATTATCTACACCAAGACCGATGAAGCGCCGATGTTTGCGACCTATTCGTTCTTGCCGATCATCAATGCCTTCAGCAAGGCAGCCGGTGTCTCGGTGGAACTGCGCGATATCTCATTGGCGGGGCGCATCCTCTCGGTATTTCCGGAATACCTGACGCCGGAGCAGAAGCAGGCGGATGCTTTGTCGGAATTGGGCGAACTGGCCAAGAGGCCGGAAGCCAATATTATCAAGCTTCCGAACATCAGCGCCTCGCTCCCTCAGATGCAGGCGGCCATCAAGGAATTGCAGAGCCAGGGCTACAAGCTGCCCGAGTATCCGGAAAATCCGAAAGACGACAAGGAAAAGGACATCAAGGCGCGCTACGACAAAGTCAAAGGCAGCGCCGTCAACCCGGTGTTGCGCGAAGGCAACTCGGATCGCCGGGCGCCCTTGTCCGTCAAGGCTCATACAAGAAAGCATCCACATAAAATGGGTGCCTGGAGTCCGGATTCCAAGTCTCATGTCAGCCATATGAAGGGCGGCGATTTCTTCTCGAACGAAAAGTCGGTGACCACAACCGCGGCGACCGATGCGCGGATCGAGTTCGTCGGCCAGGACGGTAACACGACCGTGCTGAAGCCGAAAGTGACGTTGCAGGCCGGTGAAGTGATCGACGCAACTTTCATGAGCGTCAAGGCCTTGCGCGCGTTCCTCGAAGATCAGATTCAGGATGCCGCCAAGCGGGGTGTGCTGTTCTCGCTCCATATGAAAGCCACCATGATGAAGGTCTCGGATCCCAAGATCTTCGGTCATGCCGTGACGGTTTTCTACAAAGATGTGTTTGCGAAGCACGGCGAGACGCTGAAGAAGCTGGGTGTGGATCCGGACAATGGGATCGGCGATCTCTATGCCAAGATCAAGGCATTGCCAGAGGATCAGCGCAAGGCGATCGAAGCCGACATTCAAGAGGTCTACAAGAAGCGGCCGCCGATGGCGATGGTGAATAGCGACAAGGGCATCACCAATCTGCATGTGCCGAGCGACATCATCATCGATGCCTCCATGCCTCCGGTCATTCGGGACAGCGGCAAGATGTGGGGACCCGACGGGAAGTTGGCGGATACGAAGTGTGTGATCCCTGATGCCAGCTATGCGCCGGTCTATCGGGAAGTCATCGATTTCTGCAAGAAGCACGGCGCGCTCGATCCGAAGACCATGGGCAGCGTGCCCAACGTCGGTCTGATGGCGCAGGCGGCGGAAGAGTACGGTTCGCACGACAAGACCTTCAAGGCGCCCGGCAACGGCATCATGCGCGTGGTGGATGCATCGGGCAAGAGCCTGTTGGAGCATCAGGTGGAAGAGGGTGACATCTGGCGCATGTGCCAGGTGAAGGATGCCCCGATCCGCGATTGGGTCAAGCTGGCGGTGACGCGTGCGCGGGCCACCGGCGCCCCGGCGATTTTCTGGCTCGATAAGGCGCGTGCGCACGATGCCCAGTTGATCACGAAGGTAAATCAGTATTTGAAGGAGCACGATACGAACGGGCTCGACATCCGGATCATGACGCCGGCCGATGCGACCCGTCTCTCGCTGGAACGGATCAAGGAAGGCAAGGACACGATCTCAGTGACGGGGAATGTGTTGCGCGACTATCTCACGGATCTGTTTCCGATTCTTGAAATCGGCACCAGCGCCAAGATGCTCTCGATCGTGCCGTTGCTCAACGGCGGCGGTCTTTTCGAGACCGGTGCAGGCGGATCCGCGCCGAAGCATGTGCAGCAGTTCCAGGAAGAGGGCTACCTGCGGTGGGATTCGCTCGGAGAATTCCTGGCGCTGGCCGCTTCGCTGGAGCATCTGGCCAAAGTGGCCAACAATCCGGCCGCAAAGATGCTGGCAGATACGCTTGACCAGGCCAACGCCAAGTTCCTGGAGAGCAACAAATCGCCGGCGCGCAAAGTCGGCGAAATCGACAACCGCGGCAGCCATTTCTATCTGGCGCTGTATTGGGCGCAAGCCCTGGCCCAACAGACGCAGGATAAGAATCTGGCGGCGCGCTTCTCCCTGATCGCCAAGGAGATGGCGGATAATGAAGCCAAAATTGCCGGTGAGTTGGTCGCGGCCCAAGGCAAACCGGTGGATACCGGCGGGTACTATCACCCCGACGACGCGAAGGCCGCGAAGGCAATGCGTCCGAGCGCGACGTTGAACGCGATCATCGACGCGATTGCATAGAAGAGCTACCAGCGGTCAGCTGCCAGCGATCAGCCCGATGGGAAATCCTGAGGCTGAAAGCTGATGGCTGAGTGCTGATAGCAGATTTAGGATACCATGGCACAAGAAGACATCAACGTAATCGATCAACCTGAGGTGATGAAACCTCGGATGGTCTCGATCGAAATTTCCGGCAAGAAATACGAGGTGCCGGAAGGGATCACCGTCATCAAGGCTCTGTGGTACACGGGGCAGGAAGTGGTGCGGGGAGCGGGGTGCCTTGGCGGGTTCTGCGGAGCCTGCGCGACCTACTATCGAACCAAGGACGATCCCAAGGTTAGGACGTGTCTGGCCTGCCAAATGGTGGTGCAGGACGGGATGTCGTTTACGATCATGCCGCCGTTTCCCGCGCGGAAGGCCACGTACGATATCCAAAGGCTCAAGGATCCCAAACAGGACCTCTTCAATCTCTATCCTGAAGCGCCGCTCTGCAGGAATTGCAACGCCTGCACCGAAGCCTGTCCCCAGAAGATCGATGTTCGTGAAGGTGTGTGGAAAGCCGTTTTCGGCGACTTCAAGAGCGTGTCCGAGATGTTCATGGACTGTGTGATGTGCGGCATGTGCACGCCGGTCTGCATCGCCGACATCGCTCCCAACTTGGTGGCGCTCTATGTGAGTCGCGCGCAGGGCGCGCATTTCACGGAAAAGCCCCAGGGGCTGGAGACCCGCATCAAGGAAATTCAGGACGGGTGTTTCAATGAGGAGTGGAAGAAGATCCTCGCCATGAGCGAAAAAGAACTCGCCGACCACTGTGCGACCGTAAAATAGTTTTATTGCCGAGGCTACCCGAGATGGATATTCACGCGCTCCAACAGATTGTGCACAAAACTCGGGATGCTCGCCGGAAGCAAACCATTCCGAATTTTTCTCCTGCCGACCGCGACCAGCTGGTTCGTAAATATCATCCCGACTATCGGGCCAGTGCCTATCGTCCCATCCGGTTCGGTCCCAATATCGATGAAAAGACCGTGGTTGAGTTGGCGACGTTGCTCGAAGGCGACAGCCTGATCCAGGACGATGTGGATCTGACTCCGGACTACACCACCGATGTGCTCGTGATCGGCGGGGGCGGCCCCCTCGGTTCGGCGCTCCGTCAGCAGGCGGCGGCGCTCGGCCTCGGCGACGCCGTCCGGTTCGCAGGGTTCGTACCAGAACCCGATCTGCCGGCGTACTATCAGGCTGCTGATGCCTTCCTCGTCCCAGCCCGCGATCTCGACTGCTTCAGCCTTGTCACCGTCGAGGCGCTCGCCTGCGGGACCCCCGTGCTCGGGGCCCCTGCGACCTCGACGACGGAGATCCTCGGGGGGCTGGAC
>CAZWOX010000008.1:0-92371 GCA_964635345.1 uncultured Nitrospira sp. | reverse complement strand
CCAGAATGGCGGCCGCTGCCCCGCTGACCATCAGTCATGAATAATGCGGGCTAGGCTTTACGGACATTCTGTTTCTCGGCCAACAATCGTCGCGTCTTTTTTGATCGTGCGTCGACTTGCAAGTCGTCTGACACCGTGATTTTGAGGGGATTCTTGTACCTATCTAGCCGCGCCTTACAGTGGGCCCTAAGTTTTCGCAGAAACTCCTCGACTGGCTCCTGCCTGACCAATTTCACCTTCGCACACACGATGCTCCCGAGTAACTGGTTCTTCTCTCCGTACACCGTTGCGTCAGCCACCCCATCCAACTCGCAGATGACCTCTTCAACCTCAGCCGGATAAACCTTTTGCCCGCCCACATTGATGATGTCGGACTTTCTCCCAAGAATTCTTAGGCTATCGCCATTTTGCTCAACCACATCTCCGGTAATAAACCATCCGTCAGAGGTGAACGGAGTCGGCGCGTTAAGATATCCCACCATGGCTGAATCGCACTTGACTTGCAAAATTCCGTCGATCACCCTCCACTCATAACCTTCCCCGCCAATCTTCACCCAAAGCGAGTCTTGCTTTTCCGACTTCGAACGCATGGTCCCGATCTCTGTTGCTCCATACTTCTGCAGCAATTTAACCCACGGAAATACCGCAGCACATTTTGCCAATGTACTAGCCGGCATCACCTCTGCCCCATATGTAATATATCGAAGCGATCGCAGATCAAACTCCGCGTAGGCTTCGCTAAGGAGCATGAGATTAAGAAAGGACGGAGAAACAGGAAGCACTTGCACGTGATGTTGTGCAACTGTTTGACAAACCGGCCCTGGCAACCGGACAGCTGGAACAACCAATGTGCTTCCATTCGACAAAACATATAACAAGGTATCGAATCCGCCAATGTGATCGAACAACAAAAATGCTAACGTTCTGAGATCGTGCCGTCTGGCCTGATATTTCACGAGAAGTCTTGCCAAGTCGTGAACGACTCCCTTGCTCACACCCGTAGACCCCGATGTAAAAAACACGATGCCCGGATGCCCCTTCTGCCTGAGAAGATCATAGAGTTCATGGCTTTGTTGCACTTGCTGCCGATTGATATTGACCGAATCCTCTTCATCTACTTCAATCATCCAGCTTGCCAAAGCGATCTTTGACAACGCCTCCCGCTCATGAATACGCTCCGCACTTAAGGGAACAGCTATACACCCTTTTTCAATAAGCGCGAGAAGTATCGCCACGGAATTCGGGGTGAAGTCCCCTTGAAGTAGGACAACGTCACCCGAACGGACGCCTTCAGAAGTCAACCGCTCTACCCAGCATTCGAGCGCACTCCTTAACCACACATACTGATATGGACACCCATGCCAAATCATTGCTACGGCATCGGCCTTCTCCAGAAATACGTCTTTCAAAAACTCCAGAAACATTTACACTCCACCAAGAAACAGGACCTGGCCTGTCACAAAATCACTTTCAGGCCTAATCATGAAATCGATGACATTGGAGATGTCTCGAAACTCGCCGAATCGTCGGACAGCTTGTCGCGCCAACAAAGCATCCATTTTCTGTTGAGGGACCGAGCGAATAAGATCTGTCTTGACCGGCGTGGGACCGACTGCGTTCACCGTAACATTAAATGGGGCAAGCTCCCTGGCTAAGATGCGGGTAAAGCTTTCGACAGCAGCCTTCGACGCGGCATAAACTGCCTCTCCTTCCAAATTCAAAGGGGTGGCAACCGTTGCGAAGTTCACAATACGCCCTCCGCCTCTGCGCATGAGCTTTGCAGCCTCGCGACAAAACAGAAACGCGCCAAACACATTGGTCTCGAATATTTTTCTGACCGTCGTCATAGGGGTCAGTAGGACATGATTCATGGAAGCAATTCCGGCATTATTGATTAGAACGTCAACACGCCCCACGCTTCTTGCTATTTCATGAAACATCTTTTTGACTTCTGCTTCGTCAGCAACATCCAGGCAGAAGTGACGGTACTTATCGTTCACAAAATCAGAACTCTCCCGACTACAGCCGATAACTTGAAATCCCAGATCACAATAGTATTCAACCAAGTACCGACCGATTCCTTTTCTACTGCCCGTGATGACCATAACCTTTTGGTTAGCCACGTTTGCACTCCTCGATCAATTGCACAATGTAATCCGCCATGGTTGCCACCGTTCGGAATGGACTACTGCGCTGAGACATAGCTTTTTCGTCCGCCAAGGTGACTGCCATACCAAACTCTTCGGCAATCTTACCCTCAACTGAAAGAACGAGACCTACCAGCTCGAATGAATCTAAACTCGTCCCCTGGCCCATGAGGCTTGTCTCCTCAGACTCAATCAACTTCCCCTCGGAACCCTTTTCCGAGTTAATCAAATCAAAGGCCGAATAAATCACTTTAATGGCCCTATCTCTCATGGCACTGTTCACACCCATCGCAACCTCTCTGTTAGAATTTTAACCGTGGCCATACAGCTCCTGAAGCCACCCTGCCTCTCTATAGTAATCTATGCTCAGTCTGCAATATTTCCATGCAGACAGAAACAAAACTCGCACAAACCAAATGCGCATTTAGACGAACGGTGCACCTTCTCCCATAGACAGCACTGAACCGAGAAGTCCACGAACGGACAGGTCTATCCTAATGTAATGTCATGAAAGATAGTCACGCCAAGCCGCCAATATGGAAGACCCTCTTATGCTCAAGCTCTTCGATTCATTTCCCAGCGCCCGCGATGTCGGCCACGTAGCGGACGGTGGCAGAGCTGAACCAATGTGCCACGCCTAGGGCCGTGGCACGCCTCCTACACGCGGCCCATCAACGCTTGGCACAATATCTTCTTGCACCTGTTGCATCTGGATCATTCGAGGAGGACCTACAAATACCGTTGTGTTAGCCGGCACATTCGTCATGACAACGCAATTGGGACCGATTCGCGCCCCATCTCCTATCATGACTTTTCCCACGATAACGGCTCCAGCACCAATATCAACCCGATGCCCAAACTTCGGCCCATCCTTAAACCTTTCCAAAGTCACAGCACCGATGGTCACATTGTGACGGATAATGCAATCATCCCCTATCTCCGTGTTCGGATGAATAACAATGCCGTGCTGATGTGCGATTCGAAGTCTTCTCCCAATTATAGTGGTGTGCGGAACCTCTATTCCGTAATGATTTCTCACATAGCGCCACAATATCCGGTAAAAAAACAATAGAGTCGATCGCATAAGCCCTTCCCGTCGTTCCCACGCCCAACGCCCCACTCGGTAGACAGCAAGTGCTCGAAATCCAGGCTCCGTCCAGTCTCGGAAGTTCGCTTCCCAGTCCTCGTGGATTTGCGCAAAGAGACCTTTTATCAAATCATACTGTTTCATCGGCGAATCCCCTCACTTACTTCATGAAGCTTCTTGCCGCACACCGCATACCTCGAATGATCCGACGTTCCGATATTAAGGGATAAACATCCCCTATAGCTGGACTCCCTGAATACACAATCCACTTAGGAGAGCACCTTGCAACACATACCCGACGAGCAACTCCAGAGCTTCACCCTGATCCCAGAGTTAACACTGCAATGATCCATCCATGGCTAGGGGCAGTACCAGACCGCTTAATGAGAAGAGAATTAACTTCCCTCTTGGGGATCAATTTCAGCCTTGTCCCAGATCCAAGGCCGCTCCACAGGGCAGAAACCTAACACCACATCGGCACTTGTGGAGGCCTGACGGTTAGACAATTGAACAAACGCGTCGTCCACACCAAACAAGATGTCGGGAAATCCGAACGCCACGACCACTGACAAAAGAGTAGGCCTGGTCAAGGGCACAGGGAAGCCCAAATGGTAACCGCATCATCAAATAACCCAGATCCAGATCGAACGCGGCCTCGTCACAAAAGCACGAGGGAATATCCCGCTTCCCTTCACACAAGATGAAATAGGCTTTCTTGACCTCGGCCTGCCGCATTTTCTCCAGCAAGTACTGCGAGACGGCTTTGGGTCGCACGTTCTCAGGTTCTCCCGCTTTCCCAAATCCGATTGGGAATATTTCCTTACAGCCTGGCAATGGCTCAATACGGACGCCCCGGCCTCCGGCTGGCAAGATTCCCACAATGTCGACGTTCTTTTGCATAGCCCTGACTACCCTGTGACCTTCAGCTCACACACCTAGGTCACTGAGGCCGCTCCGCCTGTCTTGTCTTGTCTTGCCTCATCATGCGCTGCTGCTCGCAGTACCAATCAACGGTCTGTTGCAACCCCCGCTCGAGAGACGTGGCGGACTTCCACCCGATCTTTGCTAAAGCGTCGGCCGTATCAGCGAGACGCACCTGCTCAAACGGACGGTCCGGCAACACACCGAACAGCGGTTTGGCCTCGCTGCTAATCATGGTTGCGAGACGGTCAACCATGCCTCGAACAGAGGTGAGGGCTCCAGACCCCAGATCAATTGTCTCCCCATTAATCCCCTGAGCAAGTGCTGCCTGCAGGACTCCCTCAATGACATCATCGATATAGACCCAATCAGCCTCCAGTCGGCCGCTGGAAAGTTTAGGAGACTCGCCATTCAGAAGGGCTAAGGCCACTGATGGAATTAGTTTCGTTGAATCCTGGCCAGGCCCATAGGTCATGAAGGTTCTCACGTTGACAACTGGTGCCCCATACAGACGATGGAACATTCGCCCATAGACTCCGCTCGCCCATTTTGCCGCCGCATAGGGAGATCCCGGAATCAGCTCACCCTGGGCTGAATCCGGCTCTGTAAACGACCCAACCAACACCAATCGACGGAGGGGCATTTCCGACCATACGCTCAGAAGATTCACTGTGCTGGTGAGCAAACTGTGGAACGTCGGAAGAACCAGATCGACGCTAGGGCTGGCGCCCACCATGCCTGACAAGTGAAATATGATGTCCGGTTTAATTGAGGACATAAGATGCCGCGCGGTCGCCAGATCCGCCAGGTCTCCTTGCCACCAGGTGGGCCCACCAGGCTCCGTGGCTCGATTGACACGCGAGGTGGCATGAACATGACTGCCCGCGCGACAGAGCGCGCGACAAAGGCCGGCCCCAATGAAGCCACTGGCCCCCGTGACCAGAACTTTCAGGCCGACCCACTCTCGATGATTGCTCATGCGGCCGTCCCCAGAAGGATATCAGTATAACGCTCAACCGACAGCTTGTACTGTGTCGTTTCGGGATCGAGGGGCGCGAAGGCTTGCTCTATCAATTTCCTTGCAAATGCAATGAACGCCAGCGTGCTTTTTCTTGGCGAATACACGAACAATTGCCCATCGAAAAGCAATTGCCTTCGCTGCTCGTCAGACACCGGAGAATCATAATAGACAGTGTTATTCATGATGCCCTCCCCACTATGTGTTGTCCAGCCTCCGAACTTCCTGCAATAAGCCCACTTCGACTAACGCTTCGATGGCTTCTTGTATCCGGGGAAATGGGAATTCAGCCCGCTCCGCGATATCCAGTACAGTATGGTGTCCATCCGACAGATTGAGCGCCCAGAGCAGCGCCATTTCCATCGATTTTTCTCCTGCCTGTCCTCCAACTGAGCGATACAAACCTCGCTTGCCCAGCTGAGGCTCGCAGTGCGGATTTTGATTGAGGTAGGTCTTGTTGGACTCCAGGATCTCCAGGGCTCCCTGGCAAGAACGCAATGATTCGGCCAGCGCCATTGGCTTGATAAATCCTAGGTTGTCGGCCGACGTGTGATACTCAGGATATTGGCTGTGCGGCGTCCTGCTGAAACAGCCGACGGCGAGATTGAATCCTGGGGAACAATATTGCCGCTCATCGTACCCGTAAGGAATAAAACCGCACATCGAATAGGATGTCCCGCTATGCTTGAGCAGATTGGCCATGGCCCGGTCAATGTCGGCATCGCCCCGGCGGCTCTTCTTGTACGTGATCGGGCCGGCATCGCCGACTCCCGTCAATACCAGTCCATGCTTGATCCGCGATGCCTCCCGCTGATGTTGACTCAACCAGGTGATGGACCCAATCGTCCCCGGAATAAAAAGGAAGCGATAGGAATACCGGCGCGGTTTCGTCTGAAGCCATTCAGCCAAGAATGTGGCCACGGCAATACCCGACAAGTTGTCGTTACCCAATGAGGGATGGCAGGTATGAGTTGAAATGAGCACTTCATCCTGGGACTGCCCCGGAAGAATGCATTCTCCGTAGGTCAGGTTTCCCTCGGTCATTGATGCGTCGATACACACGTCGTATTCGTGATCTGTCAGCGAGAGCAACTGGGTATGGCTCAGACAGAAGCCCCAACTCTCCTTATAGTAGGAGGTGCGATAAGGAATCCAATCCGGGCGATCCGGGAGGCTGTGCAGATGCTCTTTGAGCTCAGAAAGCGGCATCCGCCCCTTTACCGGCTGGCTATAGCTGACGACATGCAAGTTCGATCTCTGAAAGTCGACCACTCGCTCTCCACGCAGATTCTTAATGTAGGCATCCCGAATGTTCCATTCCAGCGGTACCTTCCAGTCGAACACCTGCGTGCCGCTCGGGACCTCATGAACAGTGAGAGCAATCCGCTCTCCAACCTGCTTCAGCGTCTCCCGCACACCGTTTCCCGTGATGCTTCGACAGATCGGAAACAGCTCGGTCGCCCATCGGTGCATCGCATTCCCGACCGGCATCGGGTCTGCTCCACTTTTGCCCCCTTGAGAATTCACGACAATCCCTTTTCGAGCATCAAATCAGGATACTGCTGATCCCGTTCGGCAATGATGCGAGTATCGGGCGGCCATGCAATCCCAAATTGCGGATCATTCCACCGCACTCCCGCCGCGCTCAAGCCTTCGTAGCCGTGGGACATTTGATAAAACACTTCCGTGCTATCTTCCAGCGTTTGGAAACCATGCGCCATGCCTTCTGGGATGTAGAGCATGTGTCGATTCGCACTTGATAGTACGACGCTGACATATTTCGCATAGGTAGAGGAGCTTGGGCGAAGATCGACGATCACATCAAATATCGCTCCCGCCGTGCAGCGGACCAGCTTCACCTCAGCATGCGGGGCCTTCTGAAAATGCATGCCTCGCAGCGTACCTCGTTTATGGTTGTAGGAGATATTGCACTGCACCAATTCCGTACTGAGCCCGTGAGACGCAAATTCCTCTCGGCACCAGGTCCGCGCAAAAAAACCGCGGGCATCTTCTTTCCGCTCCGGCTCAATCACATAGGCGCCCTTCAGCGCAGTCTCACGGAAAATCACGGGTAAACCTTGACCTCTGGAATCGGCACGACAAACTTCCCGCCCCAGTCACAGATGAACGCCATCTGCTCCATCACTTCCTCACGAAGATTCCACGGCAAGATAAGCAGATAATCCGGACGAGTCTCGCGGACTTTCTCCGGTGAATGGATCGGAATATGAACTCCGGGGAGAAAATGTCCCTGCTTGTGCGGGCTCCGATCCACCGTATAGTCGATGAAATCCGTTCGGACGCCACAATAATTGAGTAACGTATTCCCCTTTGCCGGAGCTCCATAGCCTACGACACGCTTCCCTTCCTGCTTGGCGGCTATCAAAAAAGACAACAGCTTTCTTTTTGTCCCCTCGACCTGTGGTCCGAAAGAAAGATAGTGATCAAGCCGGCCAAACCCGGCCTTCTCCTCCCGCGCTTTCAAGTCTTGCGCACGGGCTCCGATCGGCTTTGACGAATCTTGTGCATGACGCGCATAGATTCGAAGCGAACCCCCATGGGTCGGGAGCTCTTCCACGTCGAACAATGTCATCCCATGCCGGGCAAATACCTTCTCTACGGCGAGGAAGGAGAAGTAGGAGAAATGTTCATGATAGATGGTATCGAACTGGTTCTGCTCCATCAGCTTGACCAGATGGGGGAATTCCATCGTAATCAGCCCCGTCGGATTCAAGAGCACTTTCAATCCTTTGACAAAGTCATTCAAGTCTGGAACATGCGCGAGCACGTTGTTTCCGATGATCAAATCCGCTCCCCACCCATCTGCCTCAAGATTGCGGGCCGTCTTTTCTCCAAAGAAGGCCACCGTCGTATTGACGCCCTTCTGCTTCGCCACTTCAGCCACATTGGCCGCTGGCTCCACCCCCAAGACAGGCACTCCGCGAGCCACGAAGTTTTGAAGCAGGTATCCGTCATTGCTGGCGATCTCGACCACTTTAGAGTCCCGGCCTAACTGGAAACGGTCCACAATCATCTCGACATACCGCTTGGCATGAGCCAGCCAGGAATCAGAAAATGAGGAGAAATAGGCGTAGTCGGAAAAGATATCGTGCGGCGATGAAAACTGCTCCAGCTGCACCAGCAAACATGCCGGGCACACGTACACATGCAGCGGGTAAAACGGCTCCATGCGGCTGCGTTGTTCCGGTTTGATATAGGAATTGGCCAAGGGAGACATGCCAAGATCCACAAAGGTGTGTGCCAACGTTGTTCCGCATGACCGACACTGTGATTGCCCCATCAGATGCCTCCCTTTTCCACACTCCTCCGCCCTAATCCCGACACAGATACCTCATCAGGCACAGCGCGTCGCCATTTCATCCCTTCACCGATTTATCCACACGAGAGCGTCTGAGAGATGACCGCTCTCACGCAACCGCTTCAATGTCACAAGCCTCATGAATTCGCCCGCTCGAAAGTTGTGATCCTGGAACTGCATGGCCATCAGACCATCCCGGAGGTCGACGACCGCGAACTGCAGATCGACCGCCGGGAGAAACCCTTGTGCCAACTTGGTGAACTTATCAAAATTGACTCGATAGGAGCGCTTATCCGGCTGCGCATCCTTGTTGATCGACACTTCCACATCTGGGACGAGTTTGGCCACTGCCGCCGCAAGATCCTTGACTTGATAGTTCCACGAGTCACTCCCCACATTCACAGTCAAACACGCTCCTCCGTCTCGGTGGTCTCGCTGTACGGCCCAGTGAATTGCTCGCGCCATATCTTTGACGTGGATCAGAGGGCGCCATGGAGTGCCGTCACTCAAAATATTGATTCGCTTGGAAGCGAGCGCCCCAGCCACAAAATCGTTCAGCACGAGATCCAACCGAAGGCGATCGCTCATGCCGCAGGCCGTCGCGAAGCGAAGGCATGTGGCGGTAAACGTGTCCGATGCCAGCGAGGCGAGATCCTTTTCCGTAGATACTTTTGACTTGGCATAAGCCGTGAGCGGATTGACCGCATCCTCTTCTCGCCGAGGGCCGCCCTCAGCAAAGCCGTAGACGCTGCAGCTCGATGCGAAGACAAACTTTTTCACACCGGCCTGCTTTGCCTTTTTGGCAAGGTCGACACTCGCCCGATAATTAATGTCGAGTGTGATGTCCTCAAACAACGCACCCATAGGGTCATTGGAAATCGCACAGAGGTGCACCACTGCATCCACTCCCCTGAGCACCTCAGGCGATACAGATCTGATATCGCCAAAGTACTGGAGATCGGCACGGCTTTCGGGCAACCGTTCGGCACCAGTAAGGCAGTGCGCAAAGTATCCTGCGTCATACCCCATAAGTTCCGCAGTTGGAAATGACTCTCGTAAACGACGGAGCACCATTGGCCCGACATAGCCCATATTTCCTGTGATGAGAATTCTCATTGTTGCCCTCTCAGTTCATGACCAAACGCACTCAAACGTCCACGCCCGAGCGCACGTGACTGGGATGATGATCAAGCCCTCAGCAATAGTGAAACAAAAGACCGGCCCTCTGTGAACTCAACAGCATGTACTTCAGATCTAAAATCCGGAAAATCAGGGGGGGGGGGCTACCAGATTTTCCAGGGCGCCTTGCCGGATTGCCACAACTCCTCAAGATAGTTCTTCTCTTTGAGCGTATCCATGCACGACCAAAACCCATAATGCTTAAAGCCCATCATCTGTTCATCTTTGGCGAGTCTTTCAACAGGATCGCGCTCCCAGATGGTTTCATCTCCGTCAATATAGTCAAGAGTTTTCCTGTTGAGGACGAAAAATCCTCCGTTGATCCAGCCTTCACCGCTTTCAGGTTTCTCAAAGAATTCCGTCACTCGCTCACCATCAAACCCAATTCGCCCGAACCGCGCAGGGGATCGCACCGACGTCATTGTTGCAAGCTTCCCATGCGATCGATGGAACTCAAGAAGTTTCCCGATATTCAGATCTGCGACCCCATCTCCATAGGTCAGCATGAATGTCTCGTCATCCCCAATCCATTTCTTGAGACGGCGCACGCGCCCGCCTGTTTGCGTACTTGACCCTGTGTCGACCAAATGCACGGTCCATTTAGGCTTGTTGCCCTCATGAATGGTGGACTTCCCAGTAGAAAGATCGACTGTGAGATCACTGTTAATCGCGATAAAATTAAGAAAGTACTCCTTCACCATCTCGCCCTTATAACCCAAGGCCACCACGAACTCTGTCACACCGTGCATGGCATGGATTTGCATGATGTGCCAAAGAATCGGCTTCCCGCCTATCTCGACCATGGGCTTGGGACGCAGTACCGTCTCTTCACTTAAGCGTGTTCCAAGTCCTCCCGCCAGAATTACTGCTTTCATACACAACCTCTCTTCGTTATGCGCACTTCCTTTTGTACGCTCAGCTCACAAATCCGCGTCTTACTTACTCGCTTCCCTGCTAAGCTAATGCCCTCTCCCGATCAGGCCGAATATGCGCATTGAGATTTGCCTGCTCATAGTGCGCTACACAAAGGCGTTCTGGTTGTAGCTCCAAGTCACTCCTTCATGAGCGCCTATCCGATATTGGAAGGCTCCGAGGCCACGGAACCCATGAGTTGCGTCCGCCACGTCAAGAGCGGCCTCACCGCTCCAGGCATTGTTCCCACATAATCTCCCCGGGAAGAGTCGCCGTCATGATTATCGACGATCTGAAACGCGATGGCTTCGGGAGTCGCAAACTGCACCAGATCTGGCGCAAGTGTTATGCAATGGCACCCGACGAATACCGTCCCCTCGGTGAGCAGATTGCCGGGAATCTCAACTCGGCTTAAATAATGCCCTGCCGGACGAGCCCGTCTCCTCCACTCTGGGTCAAGGTCTTGCGTAATAAATATTAATGTCCCTTCCTCATCGACCAGATGAAAGTGCGGAGCCAGCACATATCCTGGCGTGAGCACCTCGTACTCCATCTCAATGGTAAACGGACGACGAATATCCAACACCTCGGAGACTTTGCCATCTTCAGCCTTCACGCGAGCAGCGCGAAGACGGGCCACTTCTCCCCCTGGGGCAGTTGATGGATCAGCCCATTCACGAGCAGGCGCAGCGCCGAACCCGGCGTTCAGGTATGTCTTCACAACTTCATGTGCCGGCCCGTCGTGAAGAACTCTCCCTTTATCAAGCATGATCACGCGATCACATAAGCGCATCACCGCCTGCATATTGTGCGAGACAAACAACACCGTCCGGCCATGCGCGCCAATATCCTTCATCTTATCGAGACACTTCTTTTGAAATTGCGAGTCTCCGACCGCCAGCACTTCGTCGACAATCAGAATCTCGGGCTCAAGATGAGCCCCCACCGCAAACGCCAGCCTGACATACATGCCACTCGAGTAGCGTTTCACCGGCGTATCGATAAACTTGGCAATCCCGGCAAACTCGACAATCTCATCAAACTTCTGATCAATTTCTGATTTCTTCATCCCCAGGATGATCCCGCTGAGATAAATATTTTCCCGCCCCGTCAACTCCGGGTGAAATCCGGTGCCAACTTCGAGTAAGGTTCCCACACGACCAAAGATCTCGGCTCTGCCGCTTGTCGGCTCAGTAATACGAGAAAGGACCTTGAGCAGCGTACTTTTCCCAGCACCATTTCGGCCGATTATTCCAACGACCTCTCCTGCACGAATTTCAAACGAGACATCCTTGACTGGCCATAGCTCTTCTTTCACTAACCGCTGGGTACTCAAGGAGGATCGGAGCGTGAAGAGTTTCTTGGCCCCTTCATTGACACACTCCGACAAGGACGAGTCAGGCGCGTCCTTCGTCACGGATATCATGTACATTTTCGAGAGATGTTCGGCACGAATAGTTACATTGCTCATATCACGCTACCATTGGCCTTCCCTAACAGACATTGCCCATACAGCTTTTCGGTCGTTCAAGACAAATACGAGGCGATGCGCGCTGCATCAGATCACATCCGCAAACTTCCGTTCCATTCGATTGAAATATGACATGCCCAGGAGAAGGAGGGCACTGACCAACGCGACCGTGATGCCCATAGTCTCCAAGCTCGGAGGCGGAGTCTTCAATAATGCCCACCGAAAGCCCTCGATGACTCCAGCCATTGGATTAAGACTATTGAGCCATTTCCATTGGTCCGGAACTAAACTCGCCGGATAGACTACCGGCGTTGCGAACATCCATATCTGTGTTACCAGTGGCATTGCAGCCGCAATATCGCGAAATCGGACGAACAGTGCCGCTAACCACAAGCTCACCGCCAACGATGTGATCATCGTCAGCAACAGAAAAACTGGAATACACAGGACCTCCCACGATGGCATAACTCCATAAAACGCCATCATCACAAGGAGCAGAAGAAAGGAGATCGCGAAATCAATCAGTCCCACAAGCGTGGCCGAGATTGGCACAACGATTCTGGGGAAGTACACTTTGCTGATGAGATTCGATTCCGCGACCATGCTGAAACTGCTCTTATCGAGACTGCGGGCAAAATACCCCCACGGCAGAAGTCCTACATAGACAAAAAGTGGATACGGCACCCCATCTGACGGAAGCTTGGCGAAGTTACTGAAGACAAGTGTAAACAACAGCATCATGGCAACCGGCTGAATGATCGCCCAGGCAAATCCTATCGCGGTCTGTGCGTATCGAGTCTTCAGATCTCTCCAGGCCAGAAATAGGAGCAGTTCTCGGTATTCCCAGATTCCACTGAGATTCAGGTAGAATCGTCTCTTACTGGGTTCGATCACAGTCCGGCGTCGGAGCGGAACTTCTCCGACCACGCTCATCTGCGGGCTACTTTCTGACATTCATATCCACCCACTGCCTTCCCTCAATGCCCCTCTGGGACAACGGCCACATACCCCTAGCTCCAAACAAATTGCTTTCTGCCTCTTGCACCTGGCGCCTCTCACTGGAAAACGTTAACGATCGCCCACAATTTTCGCTGCAACATGGACCATTGAAGATAAGAATACTTCTCGGCCGGAAAGATGGCGGTCGACTCTCCATGCCTTGACTCACGTCTCGTGCTTGATAAGTTCAACGCCGCCGCAGAATCCGCCCCGTGATCTTGCCATCATTCTGGAAGACGGACCTGAAAAGATGTCTTTCCTGGACAGGAATCTCTTCGCTGATCGTTTTGCTCGGAAGAAATGGCGGAGAAACTGGGCTTCTACTTCGCCTTCGCCTGACTTACAGTAAGCGGTCTGCATGATGCTGTCAGTGTATCGAAAAACATTCGACTCTCTAACTAATTTCGAGAAACCCGCAGCGAGCTACCTATCTCCAGGGTCTCCGAGGCCCTCTTCCCATGCTCTAACAACCAGAGCGGCCGCATAACTTGAGCAATCGAGCCAAACTGAAAATCCTCAAGAAGAGTGCTCAAACGCTCCTCCGTCTTATGCAGATTTAGATAGTGCCGGAACTGTGCCAGCCATGACCCATCCATACGAGGCTGTTCGGGATCAAACTCCCAGGGGTGAAGGTACATCACAAGTCTAGCCCCTTGCCGTTCAAGGCGCCGCAGAAATTTCTTGGATGCTGCATAGGGGAATAGACGAAAATACCCGCCACCAGCCACCGGGATTTGAACCCCTAGCATTTGCAGCGTTGAGGGAGGCACTTCCCATATTCTTCCAGCTGAAGTGATAATTTCAAAACCGCAGACAGGTCGTCTCTCGGTCTCTGTCCGACGAAACCGATCGTAAATACTGGAATCGTATGTATAGCCTTCCTCGACCAATATCGAGAGCGCCCAGGCCGTCTCAGCCGTAATAGAAAAACTCGGAGCCCGATAACCAACCACCGGACTCCCCGTTAAGTCCTCCAAGATTTCCTTGGCAACTCTCACATCTTGACGAAAGCGTTCAGGTGACTGAGTGGTCACTAATTCGTGTCCATATCCATGAGAAGCCACCTCATGCCCCTGAGCCGCCAGCGACTTGACCAGCTCCGGATGCCGTTCCGCAACCCATCCCAGAACAAAAAACGTGGCCTTCATTCCATGCTTGGCCAGCAGTTCAGCCAGCAGTCGCGTATTTCTCTCGACACGGCTCTCGTACTGATCCCATTCTTGCCTTCTCGCGTCTGACCAGAACGCCGACACCTGAAAATGCTCCTCCACGTCGAAGGAAAGACAGTGAATGGGCCTCTCCGCTGGCATGCTCATCGAGCACCTTCTCCGCGCAGGATGACACGTATTGTCGCAATCAGAATGCGAAGATCCAGTCGCAGAGAGAGGTACTTCACATAGTAGAGATCATACTGCAACTTAATATGGGAGTCTTCCGCTGAAGACCCGTACCGAAACTGAGTCTGAGCCCATCCGGTAATTCCCGGTCGAACGACATGCCGGAGATCATAAAATGGGATGACCGATCTCAATTCCTGAACAAAAACCGGTCGTTCAGGACGTGGCCCCACTAGACTCATTTCGCCATGAATCACATTGATGAGCTGCGGCAATTCATCGAGTCTCCACTTCCTCAAATACCACCCCACCCGTGAGATTCTGGGATCCCGTTCCGATGTCCACCTGGCGCCACCTTTTTCCGCATCTGTAAACATGGAGCGAAATTTCCAGATCATATAGGGCTGAGCACGAAGGCCGACCCGAACCTGACGGTAGAAAATCGGTCCAGGAGAATCCAGCTTGATCAGTATTCCAATCACAGCCAAGAGGGGAAGGATAAGCGCAAGACCTATCAAGGCAATTAGCAGATCGATTGATCGTTTCATCGTTCTGATGACGATGCCTCGCTTAAATTCCCTGGAGAAAATAATTGCGCTGGGTTTCAGGTCATCGATTGAAAGCCGACCGGACTCTTCTTCATAGAGATGATTTCCATCCCAGATATCGACTCCCATCCCTTTTAAATCCAGCAATACCTGGACGGGAAGCACAGCTCGACGATCTTCCAAACACACCGCGATCGTATCGACCCGATCGCGTTCAACCACCGAAAGAAGCTGGTCTATCGTCCCTAGAATCTTCACACCGGATAACTCTGTGCCGACTTGTGCGCTTTCCTTGGCGAGAAAGCCTACGACGTCGGTAAACACTCTGCTCCTCGACACAAGCACCGCGCACAGGTTGTTCGCCAGCGACCCAATTCCTAAAATCAGGATACGCCTCCGCGCCCCCGGCACTCTAAAGATCGCCTTCGGGGCATGGTCGACGGGAAAGACCACCAGCTTCTCAGCGCGTGATCTATCTGAGTTGGGTACGGTGAGGTTCATAGACCTTGCTGCCATAACTATAGTATGAATACGGTGAATCTTTCTCTTCCACTCCGTTGAGTATCACTCCCATCGCCCGCTCCTGCCCCACCATCTTCATGGCATTCATGACGGCGTCCCGAGGAGTGGTCCGAGCCCGAATCACATGCGCCACGACATCTGCCATTCTCACGATCAACAGAGACTCTGCGACCGGAAGAAGAGGTGGCGCATCAAGTACGATGCATTCAAACTTTTTACGCAGATTGCTGATGAGCTTAGAAAGCCGATCAACGTGGGTTAACGCCGCGATTCCGGATTGGATAATACCCGCAGGAAGAATCCAGACTCCCAGCTGTTCATGATACTCAAGACATTCTTCAAATTGCTTTTCTCCCAGCAGCACTTCACTCAATCCCACGCCCAGTTCCATTCCAGCATAGGCATGAACCATCGGGCGCTTCAAGTCACAATCGACCAACACAGTTTTCTTGTTGAGGTCTCTGGCAAGGACATGGGCAAGGTTGAGAGCTGCGGACGTTTTCCCCTCCCCCATCAACGCACTCGCCATGACAATCACAGTACTTTCCTGCTGGCCCGCCATCAGCCCAATTCTCGTTGCGGCGACTCGATACTGCTCTGCCACCGCAGACCGTGGATACCACATCGCTACGAGTTCCGGTCCTACCGTGACCTGCCCACGCCCAGCCACCGATTCTCCGTTAGCGACGAGCAACCCTTCTTTCCGCAACCCCGGAAGCGCCAGCACACGATCTTGTCGACGAGCTGTTCCTGCCGCCAACTTCGGTCCACCGGGCCACGCTGACTCAAAGTGAGAGATCGTCGCAAAAACCGGCAGTCCTAGCGTGACTTCGATTTCTTCGGCCGACACAAAACCCCGCCGAAGCATTTCAATCCCGAACGCGCTCCCAAATCCCAGCGCACAGCCGGCAGCCAGTCCCCCAAGCATGACGATAATCAAATTCGGCTTCTCTGGCCATGACGGAAGACTGGCAGGCTCGACAATCCGAATCTGGGTGCCTTGTTGCTTCCGATCAAGATCACCAGCCATCCCTACAGATAATTTCTTCTCTAGAAGCGATTGGTAATTTCTCTGAAGATTTTCATAGTCTCGTTGGATGGACATGAGTTCTTGCTGATGTACCGTCGTCCCCTCAATCCGCGATTCATACTTTTTTACGTCCGAGGCAATGCGAGCTTGCCTGAGGCGGAGCAATTCCTGCTCACGCAATAAGTCATCCCGCTGCTTCAGCAATTCCGTTTTGTACAGGTCAACAGGTTTGCGCTTCGTTTTCTTAGGCCCCTCGACTTCAGTCGGATCCGGCTCGATGTAGAGCGCAATATACTCTTCCGTCGTCATCGATTGGAGTTGACTCAGCTCATTTTTCACGCGAGCGACATCGGGATAGGTTTCTTTGTACATGGACCGAAAGCCTGCCAACGTCCGCTCCAGTTCCCTGATCTTCATCAACCGTGGGTCCTTTTCGGCCCGTTTGGGACTGACCTCACTGGCAGGATCGTCATATTCTCTAATGGCCTTGTCTACCGATTCGAGACGAAGGGCAAGCGTCTTTTCCATCTCGTGCAGCGCCGTCATCTCGTTCTCTAGCCTATCGATCGCGCGCATATTTGAATCCATTTGTTCAGGCAGCTGGCCGAGATGAGTCTGCTTGAACTGCGCGATAGCCCGCTCTTTGACCTCCAACTGCCCCTTCAAAATATCCAATTCGTGCTGCAGGAACTCCGTCGAACTCTGAGCGATCGCCGTCCGCGATATCGTATTTTCTTGGATAAAGAGATCGGCAAATCTCGCCGTCACCGCTTTGGCGATCGCCGGCTTTTCATCTGAAAAAGATACTTTCAAAAGACCGCTTGGCTGCGGCTCGATCTTGACAAGCTGCCTCAGAGTGGACGCCACACTATTGTCTAAGGTAGGCGTAGCATTTTCTTTGTAGTAGCCATATAGATGAAACTCCTCAGCTACTTGAGTCAAGAGCTCGCGCCGATAGAGGACTTCTTTAAGTGCATCGATGCGCACGTTCATTGCTACATCCGGCCGGTTAGCTTCTCCGCCTGACTCCGGAGCATCGACACCTTTTATGCCTCGCACCTTCTGCTCTTGATAATAGAGCAATGTATTGGACCGATAACTCTTGGGCAGCCAATAACACACCAACGCAGCCACCCCAATACAGACAACAATTGGAATGACAATGAGCCACTTATGATTTTTTATGGCCCTGAAATAGTCTTCAGGGGTACTTAACCCAGTAAACAAAGTCTTACTCCTTCTTCAAGATTCCTGATCCAGGGGAGCCGCTTCCTACCCCTGCGTCTGATGGCACAGATAGGCCCTCGCTAGAACTCTGGGATGCAAAACTTCCCAATCCACCCATTCTGAAAAATGATTGGCTGGTGAATGCATAGGAGAGCGACAACATAACCATCTTCTTCGAGAAGGCATATTCTGCTTGAGTTTGCGCTATTTGAAAAGACGAACTCGAAAAGTACAGCCAATTATAGGTAAGATTTACCAACACCGGCCCCAGGAGATAGCTGGCCCCAGCGGTTGCACCAAGGGTATCAAAGCTAGAGGCAGGTGTGCTGATACTCCCATGTGAATAGTTCAATCCAGCTTGGGCGGTAAGCTTCGACGTGATTCCCCCACTTGCGTTGACGCCAACAACATGTGTCGTCATAGGCCCGGCCCCAAGCGCGTAGCTTGGGAAGACGCTGAAGTTGTAACTCATCGACGTTATAAATGCCCCCGGCGCAATGATTCCCCCCTGAGCCAGACTGCCGGCCAGCCTCGGTAAATTATCAAACGGTCCTGGCGCTGATCCTGCCGCCCGCAGTCCCTCCGAAAAAGACTTGTACGTCATTGTGACCGTTCCAGTCGGCGAGAACGTGGACTTGATTGATTGCCCTGGAACGGTCGACTCTATGGGAAGGGTTACAATTCCGCCTCCTGACAGAGACGTACTCAATTTTTGTGTCCAGAGTTTTCCCCAATTCACCATCCCTGCGATAGTCGTAAACGATCCCGTCCCACCTCCTGAGGCTCCCCCCTGAATATAATGAGACATCGTCGCGGTAGTTCCTACCGTATCTGTCGGCGATACCCTCGTCGCCAGCGTAGTCCCTGTTGTGTGTCCCTCTGTATCGAACAGCTGATTATTGATTCCACCTGATTGGTTCCCGAACATGAGCTTCATATAGTCATAACTAGCCGCAAGAGTTGTATTCTGAGTCAGGGCATACCCTCCTGAGATGCCTAAATTCATATTATGCATCGACACCCGATTTGTGATGAGCCCTGTACTAATGGGGGAACTGATCCCGGTAGCCCCAAAGCCAGTCCCTAATCCCCCGCCTGTCGTTGTCCCGAAACCGCTCAATGAAGGCGTAAACTGATAGGTTCCTCGAACGGACAACGCCGAGATACGCTGGGAAAAACTATTGGCCCAGCGCTTCAAATCCAACTGGCCGGCGGTATTGATACCGGTATAGTCGAGACTGGGATTGTTCACATACTTCGTAATATTAGCACCCACGGAAAAGCTGCCATTCACGCGCGGGCCTGCATGAGCGAAATTGACCTGAGGTATCACTGTGGTCATAAAGTCTTCTGGTTTAAAACCAGGACCCAATAATGTTTTCGGAGTGAAAAACACGTTTGAATCATAGGTCTCCGAAACGGACAGCGTTGGGATTATGATCGTTTGGGCCAACGCCAACGTTCCCGTCGTCCAACCTGCAACGAACACTACAAGGAAAACAACTCTTGCGGTTCGCAGGCCGGCATTACGGTACAACAATGACGTCACCAGCCTTCAGAATAAAATTAGCCTCCAAATTCTTCCCTTGCACAATGTCCATATAAGGCACAGGAATCATGATCTGCTTGGTCTCACCTTGTGCATTCTTCACCATGCGAAGCACGTGAACGTTGTTGCGGGAAGCAAATGTCGTAAACCCTCCGGCATGGGAGATCCCTTGAATCACGCTTGTAAACGACTTAAGCGGAATCTTCCCGGGCTTTCCGACCTCACCGACTGCAAAAATGTGGTAGCTGTTGATCTCTTTCACTTGGACAGATACCGTCGGGGTGGACATGAACTCAGCCAAGGCATCAGCCACATGCTTTGAAAGCACCTGAGCGGACAGACCCGCAGCCATGACATCCCCGATAAGGGGCAAAGAGATCTTCCCATCCGGCCGCACAATCACCTCTTTCGACAATTCTTGATTGCGCCAGACCGTGACAAGCAAGACATCCTCAGGCCCGATGAGAAACTCGGTGGGGTGGAGTGACATTCCCGGGTACTGAACATTCTGCTGCGAACAGCCCTCCCCCACGCCAAAACTAACAATCAGCAGCCCAGCAACTGTAAGGTTTCGCGCCCACTCCCATATCTGAACGATCATCGTCTTCTTACCTCTCCCCATTGTCTCACCTTCAGCCCATGGCGTTGCTCGCCGCTCTTTAGAACGCTTTCTGAGTTTGGAGCAACCGAAATACCCATTAATAGCTTAACGACTTGGCAATACCACCATCGTCTCTGACGGCACAACAATCTGGTCGCCAGGCTTCAACTCCATATTCTGAATCGAGCCGTCACGAACCACAATGTCGTCATAACTCGCTTTAAGTTTCGTCAGCCCCTCCCCATCCTTTGAAAAACGGAAGATGACGATCTTATTCCTCGCCGCCATTGGGGTAAATCCACCTGCCACAGTAATCCCCTGCAAAAGCGTCGTCTTGCTTTTTAGCGGAAACTTACCAGGTTTATTGACTTCCCCCAACACATAAATCTGATAACTATTGACCTCTTTTACTAGGATCGAGATAGTTGGGTTCTCCATGTAAGCCCTGAGCCCAACAGAAATCTCCTCAGTCAATTGCACGGGAGTTTTTGCAACCGCCGATATGTCGCCCAGGAGCGGAAGAGAGATTCTCCCATCAGGACGCACCTGAACTTGCTTGGAAAGATCTGCATTCTTCCACACCGTGATTTCTAAAATATCCTCGGGACCAATAATATACTCGGGCGTTACTATTAGGAGGGACTTGTCTGCCGAGCTTGCCGGGGACTTCACAGAGGTGGATGCCATTCCCCGCTTGGCATCTGCATCCTGAGGAACCGCCAGAGCTGGGTCTAGCAGGAAATTTGTACTAATTCCGACGATCACGGCAAGGGATTTGAATCTTTGCATATTTGCAAACTCCTTTAACAGGGATAGACAAACAAGGCAAGCTACCGCCCATTCGAGGCACTACCTCTTCCTATGCTCTTTTAAGGCTCATAAAGCATGCCTGATCAACTTCAGTTGGGACAGGTCATGAAGCTACTGCCTTTCGTTCGTCCCACCGAAGAAGTATGAGACCCTTCGAGACTCTCGCTCATAGTCAAACCGCGCAAAGAAATAGCCTGGGGAAAGGCCCGAACGACGAAAGCAACGCCTCCGCCGACGGCAATACACTCTTTCACTTCAGGATAGTAGGTCTCAATCCCTGCTTGTCCAAAAAACGATGTTGAGGAATGTTCCTGGCGGGGCTTAGCCATAACAATATACATACCATTTTTTCATCCGCGTTACCCAGCTCCCCTCACCGACCACGGCTTCCCTATTTTACTGAGCCCCCTCTCCCTTGGAGAGAAGAGTGCGACGAACCTGGAATTCAAAAACCATTCATTCAAAACATGAACTTGAGACCCACCAAGTACGGGCCAACCCCTTTTCCAAAAGGGACTCGTCTTGCCCACCGTACTTCAGCCAACGTAGGCGTCTCAGCGACCGTAACCGGAGTCGGCACAAAGACCTTCAGCACCTGCTCTACAGGAGGGGCCTGCTCCATCAGTATGAGCATTCCCCCACTGCTGATGTTTAAGGAAAGCGCCTTGCCTTCACGACCTGATGGAGCAGGTTCATCCGCAGGTCTAGTCAATTGATAAGGAATAGGCCGCAGCATCGCCACTCGATCCCTATGACTTTCTCCACAATCGGTCATCGGCCATTCCCAGCTTATCTGTCCCACATCACGCCTCCCCTGTAAGGATTAATTCCTTGGCTTCCCTATCTGCAACTTGAGAATTGGATTCTCG
Source organism: uncultured Nitrospira sp. (assembly GCA_964635345.1). Classification (GTDB taxonomy): domain Bacteria; phylum Nitrospirota; class Nitrospiria; order Nitrospirales; family Nitrospiraceae; genus Nitrospira_D. The sequence goes on along the minus strand of CAZWOX010000008.1, from coordinate 70,825 downwards.
ATAGTAGCTGGCCCAACTTGCGCTACTCTTTTCCCACTCATGCTGAACTATAGGGAATGCCTCCGAGGCGAACAATACCGATGATGTAGGCCATTATTCTCTAACGTAGGTGTTGACTCCCCCTAAAGGGTTAGGTACTCTTTCTAGTATTGTTTCACTCGCTGCACTCTATCAGAGTTTGTTCAATTGTCTAGCAATACTGCCGGGTCTGTCGTAAAGAGAATCCATGACTGAATCAACTCAGCACGCCGATCAATCAGATGGCCTTGCCGACCAACGTGCCGGTTCGGGGATTGTTGTATTAACGGCCGCTATGCAACTGCTCCACATGAATCGTCAGGCAACAGAGCTGGCTAAAAAGATCAATGCCGCGGAACAGGCAGGATCGGCTGCTCGATCGGCCCACGGCGTTTTGCCTACGGCTCTCACCGAACTCTGCGGGGAAATTATCAAGGCGCTCCATGTTCGGACTGAAGCAAAAGACTGGGAGCAATTCGAGCTCAAGCGGGTGAGCGGGGATCCCAGCCAGCCTATTTTACTTCGAGGATTTGGCCTACCAGACCGTGGCGGTGTGGAGCATGCTCGCCTGGTAGTCACCATGGAAGAGCTTGGAAGAAGACAGAACCTCAATACCGACCATGCCCGCGAAAAATTCCAGCTCACAAATCGTGAACAAGCCGTGGTGGAACATTTGGCCAAAGGATGGACCAACAAAGAGATCGCAAACGCCCTCCTCATTACAGAGCAAACAGTTAAAGAGCACATCAAACACATCATGCGAAAGACGACGGCGACAACTCGCACAGGCATTCTAGTTCAGATCTTCAACTCCTAAGCTGCCAGGCTACCCCCCCTGTTGCAAAGACACCACACTGAGCGATCTTCACAACATTCCACCCGCGCTCACAGAAATTTACCATAATAAATTCAGTGGCTTGTGCTTTCATATCTCAGGTCTATTGATTGCACACTACCCCCAGTAAATGAAACGTGAACTCTTTCACCTGAGGAGCCTAGACTTGAAGCAGCCTTTTTCTAAGCGGTCCATCGGTAGCCTGCTCGGCCTGGCACTACTCTTTTCAGGATGCCAGACCGGCACAACGCTTAAAACAGTAGGCCTCGACAACCCCGGATTCATGAACCTTTGGGGGACATATACACACTGTAAATCCACCTCCGATCTAGGCGAAACCCAACAAGCCATGGGAAAACTCACCACGGCCGCCTTCGTTGGCCAAGGCCATGATGGCTTTGTGCTCCCGATGCCGCAGCAGCTGGAACGGTTCGTCGCCATGCCGGCAAATCGCCTTGCGGTGGACGTTCACGCCATGGCAGCTTCGTGCTCGCTCCATGCCGGACAAGTTGCGTTCAGTTCTGGAAGAATTGACTTGGCCAGGAAAGCACTCGCTGGCGTGATCACGCTTCACAAGGAAAGTCAGGAATCAACCTACTATCTCGCGCAAGCCTACAAGCTGCTGGCTGAAATGGACAATGGCGTCCAGATATCGCTTCGAACACCTTAAAATCATTCATCTGCCTGCAACATCCTATACGCTTCAACGTACAGCTTAGTTGAGCGCCACCAGGAATAATCCATTTCCATACCAGCTTGTTGAATTGACGTCCACATCTCCCGATCTGCATAGACCTTCAGAGCCAGCAGTATAGTCGCCAGCAGAGAGTCCGCTGAAACTTCAGAAAACTGAAATCCCGTCGCGCGTCCCGCCAATGCCGTTAAAGGCCGATATGGAATAACCGTATCTGCCAATCCTCCGGTCTTTCGCACAATTGGAATCGTGCCGTACCGCAGGCTATAGAGCTGAGTCAGTCCGCAAGGCTCATACCGCGACGGCATGACCAGCATATCCACACCTGCCTCCATTCGATGCGCTCGCCCCTCATCAAATTTCAGAGACAAGCCGATCTGCTGTGGGTACCGCTCCTTCGCCGATTGAAATCGATCTTCGAGGATCCGATCCCCTGTGCCCAGAATTGCAAGCTGAACGCCTACCGCCATCAACTCCGGGATAATCTCCACCAGCAGATCAAACCCTTTCTGTGACGTCAACCGCCCGATGACTCCAATGAGTGGAACCTCACGATTCGGCAAACCCAGTTCAAGCTGAAGCGCCTTCTTGCAAACAACTTTGCCTGACAGGTCAGCCCGTGAGTAGGTAGCCGCAAGATAGCTGTCCGTCTCGGGGTTCCAGGAACCAATATCAATGCCATTGACAATCCCGATAACCCCGTCGTGACGGCCTGCCAACACCCCCTCCAAACCAAACCCGCCGGCAGGAGTCATGATCTCTTTCGCATAGGTCGGACTAACCGTGGATACAGCATCCGCGAAAATAATCCCGCCTTTAAGAAGATTCACCGACCCGTAGAATTCCAAACCGGCAGGAGTAAATAAATCTGCAGCCAGGCCCGTCTCAGAAAATTGGAGACCGGGAAAGATGCCTTGATATCCCACATTGTGAAGCGTCAGAAGCGTTCTGACATCACGGAGAATCGCACGATCACGCTCCGTGGTTTTCAGATACACAGCCGCAAGCGCCGTCTGCCAATCGTGCAAATGTAAAACAGAGATCGGCTCGCGACGACTACCAAGCAATGCGAGTACTTCAACGATCGCGCGGCTGAAAAAGGCGAACCGAGCAAGGTTGTCACTGAAATCCCCGTCCGAATCTTGATACAACCCAGCACGGTCAAAATAGGGGTCATATCGAACCGCCACCACTCGCACCGATCGTCCGGCCACCTCGACAGGAATCAGATCTTCCTCAAGCGCCGCATCGACAAGCCCCTTGGCAGTCCTGACACGAATCGTCCCAAGCTCCCGTAGCAACCTTCCATCCGTCTGAAAACCGCGATAGCGGGGCACAATCAAGGTCACCGTATGCCCCAGCTTGGCAAGTTCCACCGGAAGCGCACCGGCGACGTCGGCCAGCCCGCCGGTCTTGACGTAGGGGACCGCCTCTGACGCGGCCATCACAATGTTCAGTGAATCGATACGGTGAGATCTCGCCATGATGTAAAGAACCAGATAATCCTAGCGGAGCGGCGCACCTTCCAAGCTCGTCTTAAACCGGTCTTCGAACTGCCACGTTTTCCCAAGCGCGTGTACTTTATCGGCCTTCAACTCTTCCCGATACACAAGCCGGTCATCTAAAAATACCAACATCCAGCCTTGCTCGGGATAGCCTAAAAATACCCCTTCCCCGGCCTCGAAACTTGCCTCCCATCCCTCAGGGGCTTCACCAATGGGCACCCGCGAACGCGGAATCATCGACTTATCCGGCATGACAAAGAACTGCGTGAACTCACTATGATGATAGACCGGCTTACCCCAGACATTCACGAACGCTTTGGGGGAAATCTGCTGGACTGTGAGCTGCTTATTCTGCACCAGGCGTTCCTGCTCCCCCAATGGCGGCAGACTCTGGCAGCCCGCCATCACGAGCATGCACACCAGACTTCCAGTCGCATATGGAATACTTCTGAAGATTCCCCCCTCCGTACATCCGCGGTGTTTCATGGGTGCCAGTCCCTTTCTCTCGATCATAAAAGACGCCGACTCTTCTGCTCAGTCGGCTTCACCGGCACACATACATCACATTGGCACAGCTGCCGTAGAAGCCCGTAGGAATAAATGCCGCTGTCATGCCCGTCACTCCAGGAAAATTGAAGCGCATACCGCCCGACCGGCTGAATATCCTGCGCCATAATAAACATCGGCACATCATCGGGCTTCAATCGGCGCACACCCGTCCACTCATCGACACAGGCGGCACAAGGGCAATGCAGTCTCAGCGCACGAACGGGATAGATCCCCTTGTGGCCATCGCTCCACTCGATGCCCAAGACGCCCTTCTCCAACCATTGCATGTCGATGGGAACCAATGCCGCGGCCATAGTCCTCCCCTCATCCCCTCGTGCCCCAGGTACTCAGCCCGAAGACATCGACGCCAAGAAATCGACCGGCGGCAACCGTCGACCGGCCACGACCGTCACATAACCTTCAATCGCCCGCTCCACCTCAGCCCGCACTTGGCCGGTCGCCGTCAGCCGCGTGACCAGCTCGGGAGTCAGTCGAATGGCTTGCTGCAGAAACGACAGGCTCCCGCGTGACATCGCGACACACCGGACCATCTGTCGCGTCGCACAGGAAAGACAGACAAATCCGCCGGCCAGCGGCGAGAACTGCGGGTCCCCCGTCACACCGGTCTTCCCACAAGTCGCGCAGTGATCGGTCTGCGGGCGAAACCCCGTCAGCCCCAGCAAACGAATCTGAAACAGCAACGCCACCAAGACCGGATCTCGACTCCCCTTGAGAGATCCCAACCCCTGACCTAAGGTCTCGAAGAGTCGGGCGTCCGGATCGCCGTCCGGCGTGACAGCCCCCACCACATTGACCATCCTGGCCGCACAGGCCATCAACACCAATTCTTCCCGAAGCGGCTGAAAGGATTCGATCAGATCGACATGAGAAATCCGATAAAGCGAATCACCCGGCTTCTCGAACAAATCCAGATGACAGCGGGTAAAGGGCTCAAGCGTGGCTCCGAAGTGGCTCTTGAATCGCCGGGCACCGCGCGCAACGCCACGGATTTTCCCGAACTCCTTCGAATAGAAAGTCACAATCCGGTCGGCCTCACCCCACCGGCGGCTTTTGAGGATAATCGCAGAGGCTTTTACGAGAGGCATCGCCCAAGCCTTTTTCGCGCACGCGATACACCGGCTCCCCCACGGTGGCGCCGATCACCGCAGACGGTCTAAAAACAGCGTGGCCAATGAGAGATAGATTGTGATGCCTGTAATATCGTTGGCCGTCGTCACAAAGGGACCGGCCGCCACGGCAGGATCAACACCCATACGCTTCAACACGACGGGCATGATCGTCGCCATACTCGTCGAGACCAGGAATGCGATCACCAGCGACGTCCCGACCACCATCCCCAAAAAGGCCTGATGCCAGGCCCATCCGACCAAAGTCAGCATCACGCCGCAGGCCAGCCCCATCAAGAGCCCGACCTTGACCTCGCGGAAAAAGACCGTGCGCACATCCGACAATTCGACCACCCCTGTGGCCAGTCCGCGAATGATTAAGGTCGACGACTGCAATCCCACATTGCCGCCCATCGCCGCAATGACCGGAATAAAACTGACGATCGCCACCACCTCTTGCAGCGTCATTCTGAAGTACCAGAGGATCGCACCGGACAAGAGACTGCCGACCAAATTGGTAAACAGCCAGGGCAGCCGTAACTTTGCCGCGCCAAAACTGGACGACTTTGAGACCGAGTCCTCCTCGATCGCGCCGGCCATTTTCAACATATCTTCCGTGGCCTCTTCACGGATGACGTCCACCACGTCATCGACCGTGATGATCCCCGCAAGCTTCCCGTCTTTCTCCACCACAGGAATCGCCAGCAGGTTATAGCTGGCGACCTGGCGCGCCACCTCTTCCTGGTCCATGTCGACCGCCACGCTCATCACATCGCGCATCATGATGTTCTTCAGCGGCGTGGCCGGTGGAACCGTCAAGAGCTGGCGCAGCGAGAGGACTCCGACGAGGTGTTCGTCCTTGTCGGTCACATAAATATAAAACACCATTTCGGCATCGGTGGCCTGCTGGAGCCGTCGAATGGCCTCTTGCGCCGTCGCATCTTCCGGCAGCGAAAAGAACTCCGTGGTCATGATGCCGCCGGCCGTATCCTTGGGATACTTGAGAATATCGGCGACTTCCGTCGAATCCTCCGTCTTCATCAGGGCCAGAATGTCTTTGCCCCGCTCTTCAGGGAGGAACCCCAGAATATAGGCGACGTCGTCGGGCCCCAGATCTTTCAAGAGCCAGGCGATATCCGAGTGCAGCAGGTCGGCCAAGACTTGCTGAATACTATCGCCGTCCAGCTCGCTCAAGACCTGTCCGCGCTTGGCTTCGCCTCGAACCAGCTCAAAGACTTCGCGCTTTTCTTTGGGGGAACTCAGGTGAGTGATGACTCTGGCGGCATCGGCCGGATGCATCCGACCGAGCATCTTCGACAGGTTCGTGATCGCCCCGCGGCGCAACAGGCGCTGCACGGAAAGCAAAATGATATCCGACTTCGTCTGCCCTCGCTCCGACTGATCCCGGAGCGCATCCCGCAACACGTCCCGTTCGGACGCCCGAAGACGGGCGTCGGGCGATTGCGGATCGACTGGTTGTTCGGTAGGCAGCATAGCGGGATTCCTAGTAACCGAGCTCCATGAGCGCGCGCTCGTCTTCGCGCCAGTCTTCCCGGACCTTGACCCACACCTCCAAAAACACTTTCATGTCGAACACGCGCTCCATATCCTGCCGCGCCTGCGTACTGATCAACTTCAGCCGTTCACCATGCTTGCCGATCACGATCCCTTTCTGAGTCTCCCGCTCGACGAGAATCGTGGCCCGAATCCGCGTAATCTTACTTTCCTCGACAAACTCTTCGATTTCGACCGCGACGGAATAGGGCACTTCCTGCTCCGTCGCCGCGAGAATTTTCTCGCGAATCAATTCGGCCGCCAGGGTGCGCATGGATTGATCCGTGAGCATGTCTTCGTTATACACCCCTTCGCCTTCAGGCAAATGGACAACGGTCACCTCCAGCAGGCGGTCGATGTTATCCCCGGTCTCCGCGGACACCGGCACGACCTCGGTCCAGGGGAACAGCCTTCCGTAGGCCTCCAGCACCGGCAGCAGCTTGATCTTGTTCACCGCATCGACCTTCGTCACCACCAGAATGACCGGACGAGGGTGTTTGGCCATCGCCGTTTTCACATGGGTGATCGCGGCCAGATCGCCGGGCCCGGGCAGATGAAGGGACTCCATCAGCACATAGAGCAGATCGGCATCATCCAGCGCTTCCACCGTCGTCCGCACCATCCGCCGGTTCAGCAAGTGATCCGGCTTGTGCAGACCCGGTGTATCTAAAAACGCAATCTGCGCGCCCGGCACATGCGCCACCCCGAGAATACGCGTCCGGGTCGTCTGCGGCTTATTCGATACAATCGCGACCTTTTCTCCGAGCAATCGATTCAACAATGTGGACTTCCCCACATTGGAGCGGCCGATGATCGCTACCGTCCCGAATTTCATGGGGTCTCCTGAAGCGATCGATCCTTCACCGGATCAGGAGACAACTGATAGACCGTTTCCCCCTTGCGCACATACCCCAATCGCTCGCGAGCTAATCGTTCGATCTTGGCCGGATCGTGCTGCAACCGGGCGATTTCTCCGCGCAACCCGCCGTTGTCCCGCCGCAACTCGAGAAGATCCCGGTCTAATTGAGCCACATGCTCGCGCATCGCCAGATAACGAGGCAGCCCCATTTCTCCAAAGCAAAAGGCAAACAGCAACCAGACGCAGGCTCCGGCACCCACCACCTGAGCCACCGTGCCCATGCGCCGCTGCCAATCCAGCCACACCCGCCCGCGATTTTGCTTAATGATCATGCAATCCCAACGACTTCTTACGCGCGACCAGGCACCGCATCGCGGCCCAGATACACCGCCGCACTTCCCAGCTCTTCCTCGATGCGCAACAGCTGGTTATATTTCGCAATCCGGTCGGTCCGTGACAACGAGCCGGTCTTGATCAAGCCGGTGTTCATCGCCACCGCCACATCCGCAATCGTCGTATCCTCGGTTTCACCGGACCGGTGCGAAATGATCGCCGTATAGCCGGACCGCTTCGCCAGTTCGATCGCATCCAGCGTCTCGGTCAACGTCCCGATCTGATTCAACTTGATCAGGATCGAATTCCCGATGCCTTCCTTGATTCCTTTGGCAAAGATCTCCACATTGGTCACGAAAATATCATCGCCGACCAGCTGCACCCGCTTGCCCAGTTTCTCCGTAAGCATCTTCCAGCCCTTCCAATCCAACTCACTCAACCCGTCTTCAATCGAGAGGATCGGATACCGGTCCAGCAACTTTCCGTAATACGACACCATCTCATCGGATGACCGCTCCGGGTTCTTCTCCGCTTCGAGAATGTAGCGACCCTTGTGATAGAGCTCGCTCGCCGCGCAATCCAAGGCCAACGCGATGTCTCGGCCGGTCTTGTAGCCGGCGTCTTCAATCGCTTGCGAGATGAGGCTGAGCGCCTCTTCATTCGACTGCAGGTCCGGCGCAAATCCACCTTCATCGCCGACCGCCGTGTTGAGGCCCTTCTTTTTCAACAGGGCTTTGAGCGTGTGAAACACTTCCGTCGCCATGCGGAGCGCGTCGCTGAACGTCCTGGCTCCCACCGGCATGATCATAAACTCTTGGAGATCCAGCCGGTTGTCGGCATGCGCGCCGCCGTTGATGATGTTCATCAGCGGCACCGGCAACACCCGCGCATTCGTGCCGCCGAGATAACGATAGAGCGGCTGACCGGTTTCATTCGCCGCCGCCTTCGCCGCGGCCAGCGAGACGCCGAGGATCGCATTCGCGCCCAGCTTGCCTTTGGTCTTTGTTCCGTCCAGCGCGATCATGGCGTGGTCGATGCTGGCCTGATCGAGCGCCTCGCAGCCCAGCAACTCCGGCGCGATCACTTTTGTGATATTAGCGACGGCCTTGGAAACGCCTTTGCCCATCCAACGCTTCTTGTCGCCATCCCGCAGCTCAATCGCTTCCTTCTCGCCGGTGGAGGCGCCCGACGGCACTGCCGCCCGCCCAATCGCGCCGCTCTCCAGCATCACTTCCGCTTCCACCGTCGGATTGCCGCGGGAATCGACAATCTGCCTGCCCTTAATCTCTCTGATCGCGCTCATACGTCTCTACGCTCCTCGGTTAGTAGCACGCCCTCACTGCTGAACTTCTTCTTCAACAACTCATTCACTTTCCCCGGATTCGCCTTGCCGCCGCTGGCCTTCATTACCTGCCCGACGAGGAAGCCAAGCACCTGCTGCTTCCCTTCCTTGAATTGCGCCACCTGTGCCGGATTTTTCGTCAGCACTTCGTCGATAATCTTATCGAGCGCGCCCTCGTCGGAAACTTGCGTCAGTCCCTTTTCCTGGACAATCTGCTCGGGCTGCTTCCCGCTGCTATAGAGTTCGGGGAAAATTTCGCGGGCCACTTTCAAACTGATCGTGCCCTTCTCGACCAGTTGCAGCAGCGCGACCAACCGTTCAGGCGTCACCGGTGACGCCGTGATATCGGTCCCCGAGAGGTTCAACTCCCTTGTCAGCTCCCCCATCACCCAGTTACTGACGGTCTTGGGTTGATTGAAGAGCTTCACGCAGGCTTCGAAGTAATCCGCGATGCCCTTGGAGACGGTCAGCACAGCCGCATCGTACTCAGGCAACCCGTACTCGCGAACGAACCGGCTGACCCGAGCGGCCGGCAACTCCGGCACGCTGCCGCGAAATCCCTCAATCCATTCCTTATCGAGCTTCAACGGCACCAGATCCGGATCGGGGAAATACCGATAGTCATGAGCTTCCTCTTTCGAGCGCATCACCGCCGTCTCGCCCCGTTCGAGATTCCAGAGGCGCGTTTCCTGATAAATCTTCCCGCCTTCGCTCAGGACCTTGGTTTGCCGCTTGATCTCGTATTCGACGGCATCCTTCACAAACTTGAAGGAGTTGATGTTCTTCAGCTCGACCTTCGTGCCGAACTCTTTCTGCCCCAGCGGACGGAGCGACAGATTCGGCTCGCAGCGGAAACTGCCTTCATCCATGTTGCCGTCGCAGACGTCGAGATACATCAGAATATCCCGCAAACCCTTCAAATAAGCGACGACTTCGTCGGCCGACCGCATGTCCGGCTCCGTCACGATTTCCAGCAACGGCGTCCCCGCGCGATTCAGATCGACCCGACTGCCGCTGGTGCCGGTCTCATGGACATTCTTCCCGGCATCTTCTTCCAGATGAGCCCGGCGGATCTTGACGCGCTTTTTGCTGTCACCGACCGCAATCTCGATCCAGCCATGCTCGCAAATCGGCGATTCGTATTGAGAGATCTGGTAGCCCTTGGGAAGATCGGGATAGAAATAATTCTTCCGGTCGAATTGATTATTCGCCCCGATCGTGCAATTCAACGCCAGCCCCGCCCGCACGGCCATTTCGACGGCGGCGCGATTGATGACCGGCAACGTGCCGGGCAGGCCCAAACAGACCGGGCAGGTCTGGCTGTTCGGCGAGCGCCCGAATGTCGTGCCGCAGCCGCAGAACATTTTGGTCTTCGTGCGCAACTGCGCATGCACCTCGACCCCGATCACAACTTCGTAGATCATCCTCAGCTCTGTTCCTCTCCACGCATGCGATCACGCTCACGCTTCATCGCTTCACGACCGGCCTCAAAGGCCTCCCGCAGCACCGACTTTTTTGCATCGACGAATTCCTTGCCCTGATCGACCACCTCTTCGAACGACTCACCGGCTCGGCCGGCCAAATCCCGCAGATTGTCTTCGGCACGACGCGCATACCCCCGAAGCTGGTCGCGGGATTCACGTCCCGATTGGGGCGCCAACAACAGCGCCGCCACGGCGCCCAATGCGGCGCCACTCAGAAAGGCTACAAGTACGTTTGCAGAAGATCCTCGTTCATCCGCCATTGTGGTGTTCTCCTTCGTGTTTCATTCGTTCGCGCACAACCTGCGTCGCCGCCTTAAACCCTGCGACGACACTCACTACGTTCGTCAGCAACGTGCCGCTCGACCCACGCACCACATTATGAACCTGCTGCACCGATTCGCCGACTTCGCCCACAGCGTGCAGCAACACCGCCGCATGTTCGACGCCACCACGGGCCTGATCGACTAGATCGTTCAAATTCTGACTCATGCTGCGCAGGTCGGCGACAAGGGGCGGCATGTCCACATTCATTTTGGCCAGCAGTTGCTCAGACTCCGCCACCGTCTTCCGAACCTGAACCAACACCGGGACGAGGTAGCCCACCAAGACCGCAAAGGCGATCGCGATCAGAATGGCAGCAATTTCTACAATCGTCATAACGGCCTCTCTTTCCTTTTACCCCTTACTCCTCACTCCTTACCGTACTGCCGGCTTCTTCACGCGCCATTGCGTCGACTGTTCATACGCATAGGCGGCTCTCAACAGAGTGTCTTCTTGAAACGCCCGGCCGATGAGTTGCATGCCGATCGGCAGTCCGGCCTTGCTGAATCCGCACGGCAAGGCGATCGCCGGCAAGCCGGCTAAATTGACGGAGATCGTGAAAATATCCGACAGATACATCTGCAACGGATCTTCGCTTTTCTCGCCCAGCTTAAAGGCCGGCGTGGGCGTCACCGGTGTGACGATGAGATCGACCTCCTTGAAGGCCGCGTCAAAATCCTGCCGGATCAGCGTCCGCACCGCCTGCGCCTTCCCGTAGTAGGCATCGTAGTAGCCGGAGCTCAGCGCATAGGTGCCCAACATGATCCGGCGCTTCACCTCTGAGCCGAATCCCTCCTGGCGGGTCTTGGTATAGAGGTCCAGCAGATCTTTCGTATCCTTCGAACGCAGACCGAACTTCACCCCGTCGAAGCGGGCCAGATTCGAGCTCGCTTCCGCCGTGGCAATGACGTAATACACCGCCACCGCCGCGTCGGTCCTCGGCAGCTGAATCTCTTTGATCTCGCCGCCAAGACTCTTCAATTCATCGATCGCCGCGCGCACGGCCTGCTCGACTTCCGGGTCGAGACCCTCTGCGAAAAACTCAGCCGGGATCCCGACCTTCAGCTTCTTCAGATCTTTTTTCTTGAGCGCCTTCATATAGTCCGGCACCAGCACATCGGCCGAGGTCGAGTCCATCGGATCGTGCCCGGCAATGACACCCAGGAGAAAGGCGGCATCCGCCACATCCTTCGTGATCGGCCCGATCTGATCGAGCGACGACGCGAAGGCGATCAACCCATAGCGTGACACTCGCCCATAAGTCGGTTTCAAGCCGACCACGCCGCAAAACGCCGCCGGCTGCCGGATCGATCCGCCGGTATCCGATCCGAGCGCCGCCGCGCACTCGTCCGCCGCCACCGCCGCGGCCGATCCGCCGCTCGATCCGCCCGGCACACATTGCAAATTCCAGGGATTGCGGCTGGGGCCGAAGGCCGAATTTTCCGTGGAGGATCCCATTGCAAACTCGTCAAGATTGGTCTTCCCCAACAACAGATAGCCCTGCGCCCGCAACTTCGCAATCACTGTGGCATCATAGGGCGGCACAAAGTTCTGGAGCATCCGCGAGCTGCACGTCGTCGTGACGCCTTCCGTACAGAGGTTGTCCTTGATCGCCAGAGGCATACCCATCATCGGCTGCGTTTTCCGCCAGCCTTTCAGCGAGTCATCCAGAGCCGCCGCCTGAACCATCGCCTGCTCTTTTCGGGCCGTCACGTAGGCCTTGACCTTCGGCTCGACCTGCCCGATACGCAGGAAATAGGCGCGCACGATTTCCTTGGCTGTGACTTCGCCCGCCGTGAATTTCCGCTGCAATTCGCAGAGCGTCAGCTTATGAAGACTCATGAGCGTTTCGCCGCCGCCTCGACGATGCGGTTCCTTCCATCCACGCGCACGATCTTGGGCGCGTGCCGCTTGATCTCTTCTTCGCTGTAGTACTCGTAGCAGAAGATGATGATGTGATCGCCCGTCGCGCCTTTCCGCGCCGTCGGCCCGTTCAAGATGATTTCTCCGCCGCCCCGCTTTCCGGTAATGGCGTAGGTCATGAACCGCTCGCCGTTATTGAGGTTCGAACAGACGACGGCCTCGTACGGCAGGATGCCGGCAGCCTCCAGCAACTCCTCATCGACCGTCAGGCTTCCCTCATACTCCAGGTGCGCGCCGGTCACGGTCGCGCGGTGAATTTTCGATCGCAGCATCTGTCGAAACATGTATCAGCCTCGCAATGAATACTCAGTGATTGATAATGTCGGTGAAGAGAGATTGCGAACGTCGGTGACTCCGCTCGTCACACATCACTCATCACCACTCACACTAGTCGATAATCTTCGGCACGCAGAACCCATCGGCTTCACGCTCCGGCGCATTCGCGAGCGCTTGCTCGACCGACAACGACGGTCGCACCACATCGTCACGAAAGATATTCACCTGGCCCAACACCGTCGCCGTCGGCTGAACCCCGTCCGTATTGTATTTCTTGAGCGTCTCAACATGCGTCAGAATCTGGCTCAACTGTTTCGTGAACACGACCACCTCGCTCTCGGTCACCTGCAGCCGCGCCAGCTTCGCCACCTTCTCAACTTCCTGTTTGGTAATTTCCACCGTTTCCTTCCCTTCTCTCTTCTAAGAGGGGCGGAGGTAGGATCCCCTACTGCGCGCATTCAACGAGGACCTTCTGAGGTCGCGCGTTGAGCGAGCACGGGGACCAACCTTTGCCCCTCGGATGTTCAAAATGGCCCTCCAGCAAGACCGCAGGGAGTCCGTCAACCGAGGCGTACCCTCTGGGGTACGTCGCAGGAAGACAGACGACCGAGAACGCCGCTGGAAGCCATTTTCAACATCCGATCACTCCACAGTCACGCTCTTGGCCAAGTTCCGCGGCTGATCCACATCCGCGCCGCGCAACACGGCGATGTGATACGCCAGCAACTGCAATGGAATCGTGAACAGAATGGGCGAGAGCAACGGATGCGTGTCCGGAATCGTAAACACCGCATCCGCAGTTTTCCCGAGCTCGCGCTCGCCTTCAGCCACCAACGCGATCACCGGCGCACGCCGCGCCTTCACTTCCATCAGATTACTCACCGTCTTTTCATAGAGGCGATCGCGCGGCGCCAGCACCACCACCGGCATGTCCTTGTCGATCAGCGCAATCGGCCCATGCTTCATCTCGCCTGCCGGATACCCTTCGGCATGGATATAGGATATCTCTTTCAACTTGAGAGAGCCTTCCAGCGCGATGGGATAGTTTATCCCCCGCCCCAGGAACAGAAAATTTCGCTTCTTGTAATAGCGTTTCGCGATGGCGACCACTTCAGCTTCCCGGCCCAGCACCCGCTCAACGAGAGAAGGCAATTGCACCAATCGATCGAGCCAGGCTTTTCCGTCGGCCACATTCATCACCCTGCGCACGCGCGTCAGGTGGAGCGACAGCAGATACAGCGCCGTGAGCTGTGCGGTAAAGGCCTTAGTTGAGGCCACACCGATCTCCGGCCCGCAATGCGTATAGAGCACCCCGTCCGACTCGCGCGCCAGCGTGCTGCCGACCACGTTCACGATGGACACGACCCGCGCGCCCTTCGCTTTCGCTTCCCGCGCCGCCGCCAGCGTATCGGCTGTTTCGCCTGATTGGGAAATCGTAATGAACAGGTCGTTCTTCCCGACCAGCGGATCGCGATAGCGGAACTCGCTCCCGATATCGACTTGCACCGGCGTCCGCACCATTTCCTCGAAGAGGTACTTGCCGACTAACCCGGCATGCCAGGAGGTTCCGCAGGCCACGATCCAAACCCGCTCCACCGCCGCGAATTCCTTGGGCGTGAGTCCGATATCCGGCAGATCGGCTTCTCCGGTTTCGTAGGAATACCGTCCGCGCATGGTGTCGAGAATGGTCTGAGGCTGCTCGTGAATCTCCTTCAGCATGAAATGCGGATAGCCGCTTTTCTCCACGGCTGAGGCATCCCACGTAATTTTCGTCGCCTTCCGGGAGACCGGCTGCCCATCCGCATTCGTCAGATGCATCTTGTGCTGCGTCACCACCGCGACGTCGCCCTCTTCCAGATACGTCACATCCCGCGTGTGCGCCAGCATGGCCATCACGTCGGACGCGACAAACGACGCCTGCTTCGTTCGGCCGACTACCAACGGACAACCGGACCGCGCGGCAATCAAGGTCCCCGGCTCCTTCTCGGAAATCACCGCCAGCGCGTAGCTCCCGCGCACATCCTTTGTCGCCGAGCGAACGGCATCCGCCAACCCCTGCCCCTTCTGGAGATACTTATCGATCAAATGGGCCAGCACTTCCGTGTCGGTCTCCGACTGAAACGTGTAGCCCTCTTTTTCCAACTGCTGTTTCAGCGGCTGATAATTCTCGATGATGCCGTTGTGCACGAGGACACACCCCTTCGATCGATGCGGATGGGCATTCTGCTCGGACGGCTTGCCGTGCGTGGCCCAGCGGGTGTGACCGATACCCACCATGCCGCTCAGCTCTTTCTCTTGAAGCGATTTCTGAAGATTCACCAGCTTGCCGACGCTGCGCCGCACAGTAATTTTCTGCCCCTGCTGTATGGCGATACCCGCAGAGTCGTACCCGCGATACTCCAACTTGGCCAGCCCGCCGATCAGAATCGGAACCGCTTCTTGATTTCCCACATATCCGACAATCCCACACATCGATCGTCTACCTCCGCTTCTTCTTGCTGGACGCCTTGGTGACCGCCGTTCGCTTACCGGCCGGCTTCACCGGAACCTGCGTCTCATTCGCCAACAACGCGCGCCTCCTGGCGGCCCATCCGGCCCGATTGACTTGCGCCACCCGGGCGATCGCTAACGCATCCGCCGGCACATCCTGCGTCACCGTCGTTCCTGCGGCAATGACGGCTCCGGCTCCCACCGTCACCGGAGCGATCAGCTGCGTATCGCTCCCCAAAAACACATGATCGCCCACGACCGTCTGATACTTATGCGCCCCGTCATAGTTGCACGTAATCGTCCCGGCGCCGATATTGACGCCCTTGCCGATCGTCGCGTCCCCGAGATAACTCAGATGATTGGCCTTCGCTCCTTCGCCGAGATCCGTCTTCTTCATCTCGACGAAGTTCCCCACCTTCGCCTTCGTGCGCACACGCACACCGGGGCGCAAATGCACGAACGGACCAAGCGTGGCCTGCTCGTCGATCTGCGAGTCGGCACAGACGCAATGATCCAGAATCGTCACGTGCGACCCGACCGCGCAATTCGTGAGTCGCGTGAAGGAACGGATTTCACAGCCCTCTCCGATCACCGTCTTCCCTTCCAAAGTCACGTTCGGATGCAAGGTCGTGTCTTTTCCAATCACGGCCTCGGCGTCGATCCACGTGGAGGCCGGGTCGATCATCGTCACACCGGCTTCCATCCAGCGCCGCCGGATTTGCCGGCGAATCGCTTGCTCAGCCTCCGCCAGCTGCAACCTGGTATTGGCCCCCAGTCCTTCATCAGAATTCGTCAGCGGGAGCGCCGCGACCCGATGCCCCTGCGTGACCGCCATATCGACGATGTCCGTCAGGTAGTACTCGCCCTGCGCATTGTGCGGCTGCACCTTGTCCAACGCCGCAAAGAGAAAGGGCCCGTCAACGACATAGGTCCCGACGTTGATTTCGCGGATCGCCCGTTCTTCCGGAGACGCGTCACGATCTTCGACGATCTTCGCCACGTCGGCGGAAGCATGGACGGCACCGGACCCACCCTTCGCCGTCCGGCGGACAACCCGGCCATAGCCTCCAGGGTTATCCAGAATCGCCGTCAAGAGAGTGACGGTCGCACCGGCAACCCGATGCGTCCGCAACAATTCACGCAATGTCGCTTCTTGCAGCAGCGGGGTATCGCCGTTGAGGATAAGATAGACCGCAGGCGCCTTGCTCTTGCCGGACGCAAACACCGGACGCGTTTGCAATACGGCATGCCCCGTCCCCAATTGTTGAACCTGCTCGACGATGTGCACCGCCGCGCCGCCCGACTGCCCCGCGAGCGCAGACTCCAGCACCGCACGGACGTGCGCAGCCTGATGCCCCACGACGACGGCGACGGAATGCCCGGCAACCGCGCGAGCGACATCGAGCGCGTACCGGATCATCGGACGCCCGGCGACCTGATGCAGCACTTTGGCCTGCTCCGACCGCATACGCGTGCCACGCCCGGCCGCCATCACCACGACACCCAACCCATCCATGGCCATCTCCTGCTTATGCGGCATCATCCGATGGTCACCCCCGCGTCCGGTTGCTTTACCCCGCTCCATTTCGCATCCGCATTCAGCACCGAAGCCATCGAGGTGGCCGGCGTATAGAGCCCGCCTGAGACGATGAGCTTCATCGCTTCTTCGACTGAAATATCCACCGACATAACTTCCCGTTCCGGAACCAACAGAAAATACCCGGACGTGGGATTCGGCGAGGTCGGCACATACACATGAATCAACGACTCCTGCGCCAGCGAGGCCGTCTCGGATTTGGTGATCCCCGTGACAAAGGCAAAACAATAGTGGCCGTTCTTGGGAAACTGAATGAGCACCACTCGATGATAGGAGCCTCGATCAGAAAACGAGAGAATATCCATCATCGATTTCAGTGTCGAATAAATCCCGCGAACCAACGGCAGACGATTCAGCCAGTCTTCCCAGATCCGCACAATCTGCCGGCCGATAAAATTCGCGGCAAACAGCCCGGCGGAGAAGATCAGCACAATGAGCGCCACAATCCCCAACCCCGGCACATAGTATTCCGGCACCCAGCGAGCCACCGTCTCGCCCAAAATGCCATCCACCGTGACAAAGAGGGCTTTCAAAATAAGAATCGTCCCCCAAATCGGGGTGATGACGAGCAGACCCGTCAGAAAGTATCGTTTCAACAAGGTTTTCAGCATACCAACCAGGTCTTGAATGGGGGCTTTACAATGTGGTGGTTCATCATACAGAGATTCCCCAAGTGCCGCAATCCATTTATGGCTATTTTCAATGAGTTACACGAAAAAGATAGCGGCAGCGGCACGGTGAAACTGCCCCAACTCGATCCGGGCAGAACCGCGCTATGGCCGGCCCGGTCATTCTTGCTATTCAATTGAGCTTGGCATTACGATCGCGGCGAATTCTGAACCGGTGACAGGAGCCACTCGTGGCGAAACGACGCAGTCACACCGCCGGCATTTTCATCACGCTGGAAGGAAGCGAAGGGAGCGGCAAATCGACTCAAGCCGCTCGACTGGCCCAGGCGCTTCGCGCCGAAAGCCATGCCGTGCTCCTCACACGGGAACCGGGCGGCACGCCTGCAGCCGAACAGCTCCGCGCGGTGCTGCTCAAGAATAATTCGGAGTCGCTGGCGGCAGAAACGGAAGCCTTCGTGATCCTCGCGGCGCGCCGCCAGCACGTGGACCACGTGATCGCACCGGCCCTGCAGCAAGGCGCAATCGTGATCTGCGACCGGTTTATCGATTCCACCTTGGCCTATCAAGGCTACGCACGAGGACTGGACCTGAAGACGCTGCGCGCAATGAACCGCTGGGCCACCGGCGGCCTCACTCCCGATCTCACCCTCCTCTTCGATCTTCCCGTGGCCACCGGCCTGCGCCGGCGACAACGCGACGCCGCAGGGCAGAATCGGCTGGACCGAGAGACCACACGCTTTCACGAACACGTGCGCGCCGGGTTTTTACAACTCGCGCGCAAAGAACCCCGGCGCATTAGGCCGGTCAACGCGGCGCGCCCCCCCGACAGGGTTGCGGAAGAAGTGCGCACACTCGTATTCGATTGGCTGGAGAAGCGCCTGCTGCAAGCGGGCCGGAGAAAGTAGCCATGCCCTTTCGAGACATCACCGGTCATGAACATCCGATCGCGGTACTGCAAGCGGCCGTCTCGCACGACCGTTTGGGACATGCCTATCTCTTCCACGGCGAAGACGCGATCGGGAAACGCCTGACGGCGATCCATCTCGCCCAGGCCTTGAACTGCGAGCAACCGCCGTCACCGGATGTGCTGGACAGCTGCGGTGCCTGCCGCGCCTGTCTGCAAATCGCCGCGCGAACGCACCCGGATTTTATTGCGATCGATCCCGATCGTGAATTGGCCAATCCCGCCATCAAGATCGAGCAGGTCAGAGAAATCGAACAGCAGTTCGTCTATCGCCCGCTGATGGGCGAACGGAAGATCTGCCTGATCGACGAGGCCGACCGCATGACCATCGGCGCCGCCAATGCGCTGCTGAAAACGCTGGAAGAACCGCCGGGTCACGCGCTGTTTCTCTTGATCACCAGCAGACCCAACGCGCTCCCCATCACCATCCGTTCCCGCTGCCAGCAACTCCGCTTCACCACACCGGCGCGCACGCAAGTCGAAGCCGCCGTAATCCTTAAGCGCGAACTTCCGCCGGCGGATGCGCGGTTGCTGGCGCTCGTCACGGAAGGCCGCATCGGCGAGGCCCTCACCCTGGACGTTGCCGCTCTACGTGAATGGCAACGCGACTGTTTAGCCATCGTCGCCCCCGCAACGCTCCGGTCGATCAGCGCCATCCTGACGCTGGCCGAGAGCCTCGCCAAATCCGATCGAGGCATTGAGACCCTGACCTGGCTCAGCCGCTGGATTCGAGATCTGCTGCTCGTCCATGTCGGCGGCGATCATGATCAAATTCTCCACCTCGAACAGATGGACCAGTTGCAGGAATATTCCCGCACCACCGATCTCTCCTTGCTCCTCGACCTGATCAAAGAGATCGAACGCACGCAACAGAATGCCTCCCGCAATTTGAATCTCCACATGGCGCTGGAATCCTGCCTGCTCAAGCTCCGCGACGCCCTCGGACTGGCACCGGTCGGAACCCCCGCCTAGAATTCAGAGTCCTCAACCTGGTATCTTCCCCCTCGCCATGCGCGACACAAACAGCTTCTACATCACCACCCCGATCTATTACGTCAACGATGTCCCGCACATCGGGCACGCCTACACGACCGTCGCAGCCGACGTGCTCGCGCGCTACTGGCGCCTGCGCCTGGGCAAGGACAATGTGTTTTTCTTGACTGGCGTGGATGAGCACGGACAAAAGGTGCAGCAAGCAGCTGCCAAGGCCGGTATCGAGCCGCAAGCCTACTGCGACAAACTCGCGCCGCAATTCGAGCGACTTTGGACTCGACTGAACATTTCTCACAATGCATTTATCCGCACAACTGAGCAGGGCCACATAAAAATTGTCCAACAATATCTGCAAGACCTCTACGACAAAGGACTAATCTACCGAGCTGAATATTCAGGTTGGTACTGCACCTTCGATGAACGATTCTGGACAGAGAAAGATATCGTCGAGGGACTCTGCCCAGATTGCAAACGTCCGGTCGAACGGTTAAGCGAGGTCAATTACTTTTTCAAGATGGGGCAGTACCAGGATCGCCTGATCGAGCACATCAAGGCACATCCGGAATTTATTCGCCCGGAGTCGCGCCGCAACGAAGTTCTTGGTTTTTTACAAACACAGAAACTCGGCGACCTGTCTATCTCGCGACCGAAGTCGCGGCTCTCCTGGGGAATCGAACTCCCGTTCGACGAAGACTACGTCACCTATGTCTGGTTCGACGCGCTTGTGAATTACGTCTCGGCCTTGGAGTATAAGCGAACTGAACCGTTGCTCGATCGCTTCTGGCCCGCAAATGTGCATCTAGTGGGCAAAGACATCCTCACCACCCACGCCGTCTATTGGTCCACCATGTTGATGGCGCTGAACCTCCCGCTGCCCGAAACGATCTTCGCGCATGGCTGGTGGACCGTCGACGGCGAGAAGATGTCAAAGAGCCGCGGCAACGTCGTCGATCCTCACGCCATGGCTGACATAATGTCTAAGAGCGGAGATGATGCCATCTCTCCAAATGCAATAGACGACGAAATAAAGCAGGTCGGGACAGATGCCTTTCGGTATTTTCTGCTACGTGAAGTACCATTTGGCCACGACGGAGACTTCTCGCGAGAGGCCTTAATTGGACGTATCAATAGCGACTTAGCTAATGGGCTCGGCAATTTGTTCAGTCGTACTTTAACGTTGATCGAACGAAACACGGGGGGGCGCGTACCAGCATCTTCCGAGCAAATCGAAACCCCACTTGAGCACGAACTGCGGCAAGCCTGTCACGATTTAATCAACACTCAAATCCCTGAGACCTTGCCGCGACTAGAATTTAATCGCGCACTGGAAGCCATCTGGCGAGTAGTACAATTAGCCAATCAATACGTCGATAAAACAGCGCCCTGGAACTTGGCTAAGAAGCCTGAAGATACACGACGCCTACACACTGTGCTGTACCACATGGCAGAAACTCTTCGCCTGCTTAGCTTTAGCCTTTATCCGTTCATGCCCTACACATCCAAGGGAATGAATCATCGGCTCGGGCTGTCCTACCTATTCGACAGGCAACCCTCATCAATTGATTGGAAATGGGGAAGCCTTGCACCCGACACGGAAATACGGAAGGGCCGTGCTTTATTCCCGCGCATCGAATCGAAACCACAAGGAGCCCAACCAGTGAGCGAAATACCTATGGCACCACAACCGGTTCCTGCCGCAGCCACCACGACTCCAGCCGCAACAGAGGCAGCACCGATAGCAACTGCGCCTGCACCGGCTGCGCCGCCACAGATCACTATCGACGACTTTATGAAGATTCAGCTGAAGACCGCGAAGGTCATCAGTGCCGAACGCGTGCCGAAATCGGAGAAGCTGCTGAAACTCCAGGTCTCGCTCGGCACGGAGCAACGGCAGATCGTCGCGGGCATCGGCAAGAAGTATGAGCCGGAAGCACTCGTCGGCAAGATGATCGTCATCGTCGCGAACCTGAAACCGGCGAAGCTCATGGGCATCGAATCACAGGGCATGGTCCTGGCCGCCGGCGACAGCGACGTGCGCGGCCTCGCCACCATAGTGGAAGAAGTGGAACCGGGCACCAAGGTGAAATGAACCGAGCGGGTATCAGGCTCCGCCTTCTCGTCCTCTCACTCCTCCTGATGCCCCTGCCCTGCCTCGCCCTCCCCGCGCAAGAAGACGCGCCGCCCGACCTGCATCTGAACGATCCGAAACCCACGACCATCCTCGTGCGCGTCGTCGCCCATGGCTCGATGGTATTAGGGAAAGACGTCGGCGGCGCGCGCGTCACGATTACCGACGTGGCCAGCGGCTGGATCCTCGCCACCGGCATTCAACAGGGCGACGCCGGCGATCAGAATCAAATCATGCGCACCCCGCGCTTGATGGAAGAAGCCCACTACAGCAGCCGTCCCTCTGCCGTCTTCACCGCCACACTCGATCTGATCACACCGACGCTCGTCGATATTGCCGCCGAAGGTCCCTTAGCCTATCCGGCCGCTACCCAGCGTGTCTCCACCCGCGCCTGGCTGATTCCCGGCCATGACCTGACCGGCGACGGCATCGTCTTGACGCTCTATGGCTACATCGTCCAAATCGAGCATCCGAACGCCAGCGGCGCAGGTCTCATTGCCAAGGACGACGTCATGCTCCGGGCCTCGATCCGTACCCTGTCAGGAGCCCTGGTCCGGCCACACAGTGATTGGGATTCCCGCAAGGTTCACATCTACGGCGAGTTGCTCATCGGTACAAAGGTGATGGAACGATTGCAGATGTTTTACAGCGGCGACAAGGCCGGCTTCGAAGCGCCCTTCTTCGTCCCGCTGCCCAAAGACGCGCCGGACGGCATCACCCTCCGCGTCGTCGCGGCTGACCCCTCCAACGGCAATTTCGGCGTAGCCGAAGCCAAGTATCCCGTCCTGAGCGAACGGCTGCCGCCGAAAGTGCCTCGATAGCGATACATCTGCCCCACGCCATTCTCCGAGACATCTCTATCCGTAAAGCCTTGCTTGACAGATATGATTGAGGCGAGCAGGATAGGGCCGTGATCGAAACGTTCAGGCATAAGGGCATTGCAAGGCTCTTTGAGGATGATGACCGCCGAAAACTGCCTGCGGCACAAGCCGACAAAATCGCTCGTATCCTGGCACGGCTGAACGAAGCGATGACGGTGCAAGACATGGGATTACCGGGCTACAAACTTCATCCTCTGAAGGGCGAGCTGGCTGGGTTCTGGTCCGTAACCGTATCCGGCAATTGGCGGATCATTTTCCGATTCGAGAACGGCAACGCATACGATATAGATCTCATAGACTATCATTAAGGAGAAGCACTTATGCGTATGAAGAACCCTCCTCATCCAGGACTGGCAGTGCGGCATGACTGCCTCGAACCATTAGGTCTCTCCGTGTCAGAGGGGGCAAAGGCGCTGGGTGTCACGCGGCAGGCCATGAATAATCTGGTCAGCGGCAAAGCCGGCATTTCAGCCGAGATGGCGATCCGTCTGGAAAAAGCGTTTGGAGGCGGTGCCGAGACTTGGTTGCGGATGCAGGCTGCCTTCGACCTGGCCCAGGTGGAAAAGCGCGCAGGAAAGATCAAGGTCCGGCGCGTCAAAGACACATTGATATCGGCCTGAGGTCACCCCCCAAGAGGTCCTCGCCATGAAAACGATCGTCCTGCTTACAGCCTTGTGCGTCACCCTCGCTGGCTCCGCCCTCGCTGAAGAGCAGCACCAGCATCGCTGTCCGGACGACATCAAGCAATATCTGGAGCATCTCGACAGTACGGAGCGGGATCGTTATCAGAAACCCGCCGAGGTGATTGACGCGCTCAAGTTGAAACCGGGCATGGCAATCGCCGATCTCGGCTCAGGGTCAGGCTACTTCACACGCCGCTTCATCGAAGCCGTGACCGAGACCGGGATGGTCTACGCCGTGGATGTCGAACCGGAGATGCTTGCTTACGCTAAAGAGAGCGTCATCCATATGCATACCGCCTACACGGCCGAGTTCATCCTCGCGCAGCCGGACAATCCCAAACTGCCATACGAATCCGTCGAACTCCTCTTCGTCTGTAACACCATCCATCATCTCGAGAACCGGTTAAAATATTTCAGCGACCTCAAGTCATCCCTCAAGCCCGGAGCACGCATCGCCATCATCGACTTCTATCCCGATGAACGCTCCGGCGACCTCGGCTTTCCCAAGCACCATCTCGCTTCGCGAGACACAGTCATTGCCGAAATGGTCGCAGCCGAATACCAACTCGCATGCGAGCACAGCTTCCTGCCGAAACAATATTTTCTGGAGTTCGTGGCAAAGTAGCTTTGAGAAATCGTGAATGGAGCAGCGGCAGCCAAAATGTCCCGTGCTGGTCTAGCAACTCAAAGATACCCTATCTATAAGGCTCGGCTAGAACAGCATTGATTCAGGACCATTAAACCAGGCTATCCTTCGGCAAAAAGAGAAATTAGATTGGCCAAACCGACCATGAGAAGAACCTCTCTCTGCCCGCTTTACCATCAGCCTTCTAAGCTGAGGGTCGCTGGGCGCACGCAGGCAGGGATAGACCAAAGAGATTCAAAAAAGTAGAATAGCCTCAAGCACCCGTCGGCCACTCTACGCTAGACGTCATGCTCATTTGTTCAATGATGACACGATGCAAAGGCTGTTAGCCTGCTCCCATGCCTAATGCTACCCTCTCAAAAGCCCGAAAGCGACAAGGAGAGATCGGCCAGTTCCTTACACCTGCCCCTGTGGCTGACTTTATGGCCTCGTTGTTTGGGCCGCTTCCTGCCACGGTGCGGCTGCTTGATGCCGGGGCAGGAGCGGGAGCTCTGACGGCAGCGTTTGTTTCACGGGTATGCAAGCAACCAGGTACAGTTCGCGCCATCGACGCCACGCTCTTTGAGCTTGATCCTTTCATTCAAGGCGCACTTTCCAAGACCATGCAGGACTGCCAAGAGGCTTGTGCTATAGCAGGGATTCGATTCACCTTCACCATCCATGCAACCGACTTCATTAATAAAATGTCGGCACTGCTGGCTGGGGATTTGTTCGCAGCGACACCCCCCACCTTTGATGCAGCGATTACAAATCCGCCCTATCGAAAGATCGGCATCGATTCAGCCGAACGGCGGGCGCTGAGTTCTGTCGGAATCGAAACCAGCAACCTCTACACCGGCTTCATAGCCCTCATTCAGAGGCTACTGGTCCCCACAGGCCAAATAGTCGGCATTACGCCGCGAAGCTTTTGCAATGGTCCTTACTTCCGCCCCTTCCGAGAAGACTTCCTTCGCAATCTAGAACTTCGCAGGCTTCATGTCTTCGAATCACGCGATGCCGCCTTCCGGGATGACAGCGTGCTGCAAGAGAACATTATCTTTCATGCGGTGAAAGGGCGAAACCAACCGCGTACGCTAGTGATCTCCAACAGCAGCGGAGAACATGGTGACGTAATCACTGAATCAGCGCTGAACTTTGCCGACGTCATCCACCCACACGACACAGAAAAATTCATCCACATTCCCTCGGCGCCTGGGCACGCAGCAGCCAAAGAAATAATGGACAGCCTCTGCTCAAGCCTTGCCTCTCTGGGTGTCACTGTATCGACGGGGCGTGTTGTGGATTTTCGCCTCAAAAACTTTCTTCGCCAAGAACCTCAGAAAGGGACCGTGCCGTTAATTTATCCCTGCCACTTCGAAGCAGGCACGGTTCGTTGGCCAAAGGCCCAATCCAGAAAACCAAATGCGATTCTCGACAATGACGAAACTCGCCCGTGGCTTGTGCCAGCCGGCATCTATTTACTCACGAAACGCTTTACCTCAAAAGAGGAGCGTCGGCGCCTTGTCGCATGCCTGTTCGATCCGAACAATGTAAAAGCGGAGCGGCTGGGTTTCGAAAACCATTTGAACTACTTCCATGCGGATGGCCGTGGGCTCGATCGAGATCTAGCAGTCGGCCTCTTTGCGTTCCTGAACTCAACAGTAGTGGATCAGTACTTCCGCCGTTTCAGCGGACACACACAGGTGAACGCGAACGACCTTCGAAGTCTGGCCTATCCAGATCTGGACACCTTGCAAGCAATAGGAATTGAGATGACATCCCTCAACCGTTCCCAAGAAGAGATCGACGAACTCGTCACCAGATATCTCCATGCCCGCAGATAAACCAAAGCGCAAGGCATCTGCCAAGGCACAACGACTCGCTGAAGCCATTGCAGCACTGACAGCTTTGCAATTTGGCCCAAAGCAAAGAAATGAGACCGCTGCCTATACACTGCTCGCCATTCTAGAACTACAACCAGACGATTCGTGGGCAGACGCGCAAGCTCCACTTCGTGGAGTCACTCCTATCATTGATTTCATCGCCAAGACATACGGGGTGCGCTACGCGCCCAACACCCGTGAAACAATCCGCGATGATGCCGTCAAATTCTTTGTGGAGGTGGGCTTGCTGCTGCGCAACCCTGACGATCCCCATCGCCCCACGAACAGTGGGAAAACGGTCTATCAGATAGAACCCTCGGCATTGGCCTTACTCCGCAAGATTGGAACCAGTGATTGGCCACCAACCTTAAAGAAATATCTCGCAAGCCGCGAAGGACTTACGGACGAAATCGCCAGAAAAAGACACTCGGCACGCGTTCCCGTCGCACTGCCCAATGGCTCACGGGTCGCGCTTTCTCCCGGTGGCCAGAATCCGCTCATCAAAGCTATCATCGAACATTTCTGCCCGATCTTTGCCCCAGGCGGAGAGGTGCTCTATATTGGTGACACAGAAAATAAATTCGTCCATCTGGAGGCGAAGAGCTTGGCCTCGCTGGGAGTGCAATTGAATTCCGCCGCGAAGATCCCTGACGTGATCGTCCACGACACGGGGAAAAACTGGTTACTACTCATTGAGGCTGTGACCAGCGCAGGGCCGGTTGATGGCAAGCGACGGAAAGAACTCAAAGAGCTATTCGCAGGCTGCAAGGCCGGGCTGGTTTTTGTCACCGCCTTTGAGACTCGCCGTACCATGCAATCATTCTTGTCGCACATCGCCTGGGAATCCGAGGTTTGGATCGCCGAAGATCCAGACCACATGATCCACTTCAATGGCGAACGCTTCCTCGGCCCTTATCCAGACGCAAGACCAACGCGCGAAACAAAGAAGTAAGCTGGACGAAAGCTTTGGGCTAAATAACTGTATTGGCTTACAGAGGGGCAAAACAAAGGGAGTCGTTTTCAGCTCTACCTTTCGCCTCAGGACTTGTGCGCTTCCATGTAGGCCCTGAGGAGGGCATTGATTCGCGTTTGATAGCCGGGGCCTTTTGCCTTAAACCACTTCAATACCTGTTGATCGAGCCGAATGGTGACGGCCGTCTTCGGTTCAGGAAGCCTGAGCACCGCGCGCTTGAAGAAGGCTTTCCCCTGTTCCGGGATATCGGACGTATCAATAGCCTTATCCTTGAGCGAATCAATTTTTGCCCAGTTCGTCCGCGACCGCTTCTTGGTAGTGTTTTTCTTCACGTTTGTTCGCCTTTCGCGCTGAGATAATCCGAATCAGACCCGGCTTCCGTTCTGTAAACGCGACGGCCATCAGCCGCCCGCGAATGAATCCAAATCCGATCTGCCTGGTTTCGCCGTAGTCTTTTCGCTCGTCGGTCCCGACGAGCATAAGACTGCGAAACATCTCCGGGACATCCAGAAAGTCGATGCCGTGCTTGGCAAGATTCGCTTGTCGTTTAGCTTCGTCCCATTCGAATCGCACAGGCATAGTGTACATACAGCATGTATGTACGTCAACGACAGGTGCTCATAACGAGATGGGCTTCACCAGATATCCACTGAACGAGACGGAATACTCCCTCGTCACTTGAGAGAGTGAATTTCAGACGTGCCGTGGCAGCAGTATTACGGGTTGGTCGGGACTTTCCAGATCTGGGTGATCGGTTCCGAATCGGCGCTTGCGCCGGAATGGGAGAGTCCGTAGAGGTCTTCGATTGTGCACAGGACGTTGTAGTGGGTGATCCGCTGGTCATAGCGGCCCGCCTTCACCATGGGGCCGATGAAGAGCGTCACGATTCGGTTATTCTCCTTCGCGTTATCATTATCTTCATCCCACGTCACGATCAGGAGACTGTTGTGCTGCTCTGCCCACTGGGCATAGGCCTCCAGGTGGTCCCGGAGCCAGCGGTCTCCCGTTTGAATGGCCTCCGGATCCTTTCCGTGGTGCATGTCGTTCACCTGGTTCGGCACGACGATACTCACCGTGGGGAGCATGGTGAAATCGGTGGGGAAGCTCGTCAGAGGCACATTGGTCTCTGCCGGGAGGCTATTCGTCGCGCTCTCCTGCCAATTTGCCCAGGGGTTATGCTTGCGGGCATAGCTCCCGTCTTTACAGGTCAACGAGCCCGCTGCGGGCAGGTCTTCCGAATATCCGGCGAACGTCAGCTCTGCGGCCAGCAACGCATGGCCAAGATTCGGTGTCGTAAACGTATGTGGGCACGAATTATCGGTGACGCCCTGCATCGATCCCGAAAACAGCGCGAGATAGTTCGGCTGGCTCGGGTGGGTGAGGCCAAAGGACTGCGTGAACAACGCACCCTTGGCGGCCAATTCATTGATGTAGGGCGCATGGGGCGATTCGACAATCTGACTATAGGAGTGATTCTCTTCGATCACGATCACGATGTGATCGGGTCTGGGCAAAGGGAGGCGCGGCGCACTCTCGCCTTGCGACGACGCAGCCAGCGCACAGGCGCCCATCGCCAGCGGCAAGGCCATTGCTCCGAGAATGAGTTTCCCGCGCATAAGATTTTGTACCACTATTCCTTCACTCACTCAACCTGTGTAAGATTAGGCTCCGTATCGGATGATCGAGCAGCGCCCCATTTCCTTGCCCTGCAGTAACTATCGGTTATGCCGACGATCAGCATCTTCTATGGTATCGTGATTCAAATGTTCTGGCGGGATCATAATCCGCCGCACTTCCATGCGCTCTACGGAGAACATGAAGCCATCTTCGATCTGCGAAATCTGACGGTGCTGCGCGGGACGCTCCCCCGCCACGCGATGGCGCTTGTTCTGGAATGGGCGACCGCGCATCGAGACGAACTGATGGAGGACTGGAATCTATGCAGCCAACTCAAGTCTCCCAATCCAATCGAGCCCTTGCTGTAGATCCGGCGATTCAACCGATCGCCCCTTGGCGGGTTGTTTCTGTGCATGCCGAACCCGACCGGCGATTGCGAATTACATTTGTCGATGGCACAACAGGCACGGTCGATCTGAGGGATTTTCTGAACGCTCCTCACATTCAGGGCACGGTGTTCGAGCCATTGCGAGACCCGGCGCATTTCGCACAAGTGCGCGTTGCCATGGGCGCCGTGCAATGGCCCAATGGCGCCGATCTCGCTCCCGATGCGATGTACGATGCGATTAAACTTCACGGCAGTTGGGTTGTTGAATGAAGGAGCGTTACGGACGAAAAGGGATCGGGCTTTTTGTATGAACAGTGCGGGGAACCGTGCGACACTACGTCTATGACTGGCCTCGCTTCATTTGAGCATCTGCGTTCCCGTCTGTATCTCTCGCTCGGGCTGAATGCTCTGGTCATCACCGCTGAATTTATCGGCGGCTTCCTGCTCGACAGCGTCGGCCTCATGAGCGACGCGGGACACAATCTCGTCGATCAGGGCTCGCTCTTTCTGGCCCTCTATGCGCACATCCTCACCAGACAGCCGGCCAGCGAAACGCGCACGTTCGGTTATCACCGCGCCGGCGTCGTCGCCGCGTTTCTCAACTCGTTCATTCTGCTGCTGACGGCGATCGGCATAACCCTTGTGGGACTCAAGCGGTTGCTGCATCCGATTCCGGTGGACGGCGGATGGATCATGGGCATTGCCGCCATGAGTTTTGCGGCCAACCTCAGCATCGCCCTGCTGCTCCAACGCGACGCGAAAGACGACCTGAACATCCGCAGCGCCTTTTGGCACATGCTGGGCGATGCCTGGGTCTCGCTCGGTGTCGTGCTGAGCGGCGGCGCGATCATGCTGACCGGCTGGACGGTACTCGATCCGCTCATCAGTCTCCTCGTGGTCGGCGCCATTCTCCATGGGGCCTGGCCGCTGTTCAAAGAATCTCTGGATGTGCTGCTGGAATCCACCCCGCCCACAATCAGCGCATCACAGGTCGCCGCGACGATCGAATCCATGCCCGGCGTGAAGAATGTGCACGATCTCCACATCTGGGCCGTGGAGCCCCGCCTCATCATGCTCACCGCCCATGTGCTGGTGAACGGAAATGACGCCGTCCTCACCAACGCGCTGCTCCGCTCGATCCACGACCGCATTACCGCCGACTTCGGCATCAAACACATGACGATCCAGCTGGAAACCCATTGCTTGGA
This sequence comes from uncultured Nitrospira sp., assembly GCA_964635345.1. Taxonomy (GTDB): domain Bacteria; phylum Nitrospirota; class Nitrospiria; order Nitrospirales; family Nitrospiraceae; genus Nitrospira_D. Next base: position 40,946 of record CAZWOX010000008.1, on the reverse strand, counting down.
TCCGGACGACGTCCATTGCGACCTGACCAAGCTCGCCGCACAGCACCAGCCAACCGAAGCACTCCACAGCCACTAGCAACGCATCTCTGCTTCCAATTGATCTTTGCCACATGCACTGGTAGGCTTGCTTCATCGGAGCCTGCAATGACCAAGGTCCATGAACAGCAAATTCTGGAAAAGCTCAGGAACTTGCCGCCCGAACAGGTGGCAGAAGTGGAAGATTTCGTCGATTTTCTGGCTCACCGCGAGACCGATGAACGAAGCCTGACAAAGGCCGCTGAACGACTTGCCACTCCCGCGTTTGCGCGAGTCTGGGACAACCCCGACGACGCCGAGTATGACCGCCTATAAGTTCGGCAATATTGTCCTCGTCCCTTTTCCCTTCACGGATCAGTCAGCCGTCAAACGTCGCCCCGCGGTTGTCATCAGCAATCAGGCGTATCACCGCGCTCGCCCGGATATCGTCATCATGGCCGTCACCAGCCAGCAGCCAACGACCTTGTCCGTGGGCGAAGCGCAGGTTCAGGACTGGCGTGGAGCCGGCTTGCTCAAGCCCTCGGTGCTCAAACCGGTACTGACAACGATTGATCCTACGCTAATTCAAAAGAAACTCGGCCAGCTCACCCTCGCCGATCAAGCACTCCTGAGACAGGCACTCACACAAATTATCGGATAAGAGTTCAAGCAAAGAGAGGCCACCAGTAACACACATGCCAGTCCCCTTCTATCTCCTCTGCGGTTCCCTTGGCGCCGGCAAAACCACGCTCTTGATGCGCCTACTGGAATATTGGAAGCGTCAGGGTCTTAGAGCAGGGGTGCTGATGAACGAAGCGGGCGAAGTGAGCATCGACGGCCCGCGCGCCGGCACGATCGCCGAACAGGTGATGAACCTGGCAGGAGGTTGTGTCTGTTGCGACACAAAGGAAGATCTCTCCTGGGGCATCGCGCAACTCGTGAACGATGCTGCATCTGATGTGGTCATCATCGAGTGCTCCGGGCTGGCCGATCCGGCAGAAGTCATCGACGCCGTGACGGACCTCTACACCGCCCGGCTCGCCGCATTGGAACGGGTAATTGCCCTGCTGCATCCGATCGCCAGCGAGACCAGCCATTCCAGCCGGTATGTCACTACTCAAGCCATTCGCTGCGCGGACGAACTCATTCTCAATAAGCAGGATCTCTATGTGCCGGGCCACTGGGAGGGATTCAAAAGCGGGATCGTGAAGCAAAATCCCTATGCCCGCATTTGGGAAACCACCCATGCGCGCATCGACGCAGCGGCGCTCCTGGCACCGGTGCAACAGGCGCGACCGGCTAAACAGACGAACGTGGTCTTCGGCGAGCCTCGCCCTGCAAGCTCACATAAACGGGCGGACTATCATCCCATCGCCACGACCGTGAAACTTCCCTCACCGCTGAATCGCAAGCGCTTCGAGATTTGGACTAAATCGCTGCCCAAAGAACTCGAACGGGCCAAAGGCTTCTTTCGCTTCGCCGGCGAACCTGAACTGCAGGAATTTCAGTACGCCCCGCCGGGAGCACCCACCATCGCCCCCATCATGCTCCTCGACGAGCCCAGTCCCGCACTCGTCCTGATTGGACGAGGCTATGATGTAGAGACGCTACAAGCAGCACTGCTGAGTTGTATGGAATCGTAGAAACAGAACAGGCAGGAGAGAGCAACCTACCGGGAGAGAGAGACCGACGGCTGCGCGGCCGTGCGAAATCTCGGCCATTGCAATAGCGCCCAGGCAATGGCGCCGCCGATGAGTCCGCCTAAGACCCACCCGCCAAGCACATCCGTGACATAGTGCGCCCCGATATACACCCGCGAGAGCCCCACCAACGCAACGATCGGCCAGCTGATCCAGCCAGTCTTGGGATAGAGCACTTGCAGAAAGGCGGCGGCCGCCGCTGTGTTCATCGCATGGTTGGAGGGAAAACTGAAGAGCCGTCCACAGGCGCCGCCTCCGACGACGATGGCCTCATGAATCGCATGACAGGGCCGCACACGCGCAAAGACCCACTTCAGCTGCCCGCCGAGAAAATCCGATAGCCCGACGGCTCCGGCCAGGAACGGACTGCCGAGCAACGCTTCCCACCGCCGGCGCATGATCCAATAGCCCGCGGCACAGGCCACCGGCAGATAGAGCGTGCTCGTCGCGCTCAAGCGGAGAAAAAGATGATCGAAGAATTCGGAACGGCCGGCAAGGCCATTGATGGAGAGAAAAAGCAATTCGTCGAGGCTCATGAGACACCAATGGCAAGAGGCCAGAGGCGAGAGGCATGGGATACAACCGCCACAACTCGCTTTCCCCTTGCCTCGCGCCTCATGCCTCTAGCCCTCCACTTACCGCGTTCGGAAGTGGATACGGACCGTGATCTCCCCGTCGATGACCTCGTCGCCCTTCATTTGCGGATCGAACGTCCACTTACTGAGCGCTGCGATACCGGCGGCGGTCAGCTCCCGATGCTTGGCCGGCTCCAACACCACCACCGTCACCTTGGCGTCTTTGGACACCAGCATGCGGGCCTTCATCCAGTCGTCGAGTTCCTTGCCGTCGAGGGACGACGGAATACCCGGCCACGGCGTCGATTTCGCCACTGGCCCCAGCTGCTGATCCTTGTTCAGCGACAGGCCGTGAACATGCACCTCCGGCAGCTCAAGAATATCCTCGTGGTGATCCGTTTCATGCGTCGCCTCGTCACCCGCCACCGCCCACGCGGCGACCGGGAGACAGAGAACTGTGGCTATCGAGATAATCCCTACAATTTGCATAGCGTTCACATCCTATCCTAATCCCACCCGGATGCTCAAACGGGCCAGCCAACAAGGTCGCAGGCGTCGACGACACCGGAGGCATACCGTTTCTAGTCGCAGGCGGTTCAGAACGGTCGTCCAGCAAGGCCGCAGGAAGCCCGGCGACTGAGGCGTACCCTTGCGGTACGTCGCAGGGAGACGGGCGACCGAGAACGAAGCTGGCGGCCGTTCTCAACCGCCTGCTAGAAGAACCATTGGCCGCGGAAAAAGAACGACCGTGGCATCCCCGCATGCGATACACCCAATCCGATGCTCCCCTCGCCGCGATTGACGTAATACTTCTGATCGAAGAGGTTCACCACATCAAATCCGATCAGGAACTTCTGCCCCTCCCACGGCAAGGGAATCACGTGTGTGATCGACGTATTGAAAACAGTATAGGACTGACTATGCGTCGAGTTCGTCTTCGCATCGTCATCCGCCGCCGTCCGCAAGCCCGAGCCGAACAGCATCTGCCCGCTGAACGTCGTCCGCTCCATCAACCGGTAACTGACGAGCGCCGAACTGGTGATCGTCTGCTGGTGATCGCAGAACACCCCGCCCGGCGAATTGATATCCCCGATCTCTTTCGCTTCCAGAAGGAAATGCCCCGATTGGAGACCGTAGCCTTTGCACTGGCCCCAGGCCGTATTCAGCCGGGCCGTGAGATTGTCCATCACCTGGAACTTCAGCGCCCCGTCGATACCGCGTTGCCATCCGTAGTTGAAGGCAAAGTAGTTCAACAGCGGCGTCGTGCCGAACTGCCCGGCATCGGACAGATTGCGGGCCAGCTTGTAGTAGCCCGTCAATTCAAACGTCGCCCAACTGGACAGCGCATGATAGCTGCCGGCTTCGAAATAATGCGCCCGCTCAGCTTTGGGGGCAATATTCGTCGCATCCTCCGGCGCGGCCTTCGTGCCCGCCGTGTTCAGCTTCGCAAAGGAAATCGCTTCCAGATTCGGCGGCGTGAACATCCGCCCGTAGAACACATGGAAGACATTCGACTGATTGGCTTTGTAGGTGACGCCGATGCGCGGACTGAGCTGCGCCTCGTCCCGCTGATACTGCACCACATCGCCGCGCAGGCCGAGATTGAACGTCCACTGGTCGTTGGGCGTCCATTGATCCTGAATCCAGAATTCCTGCCGGTAACCGATCAAGCGGTTGTCGGCATTGAGGCCGATAACCCCGCCGGTCGGATTCCCCGCGCCGTCATCCAAGAAGGTCGAGAGCCGGGTCTTGTTGATCGCTTGCGTTCGGTCGAACTGGAAGCCCGCCTTGATCAAATGCTCTTTGCTATGGACATAGGTATAGTCCAGGCGCAGTCCGCCCGAGTAGGCCGTGCGATCCTGGCTGCCGGCGGAAAACGGTTCCGTCTCATCCGGCACATAGGCCAGCACATTAAAGGGGTCAGTCTTGAACGTCGCGCGGGTGTGCCGGAAGTAGCCCGCCAGACTGAAGAACTGGTTCGACGTCACATCGTGCCGCCAGACCAAATGCGCATACTGATTCTGTTCCTTCTGATTTTCATCGACCTGCTCCGATGGCGCCGCCGAGAACCCTGCCGGCAGCAGACCCGTGATCGTCGCGTTCTGCGTTTGGCCAGGCAGCGTGGGAATCTGATACTTCGCCACCGAATTCAAAAAGAGCAGCGTGAAGTTATTCGTATTGTCGTGCTGGTAATCGCCGCGAAACATCGTTTGGTTGCGCTCGCTCTGGCCGTGAAAAATCGAGTGGCCGAGCGTCGGCGGCTCAATGCCGCGATTCGTTGAGACATAACTGTTGAGAATGTAGTAGCGAAATTTCTCGCCAACCGTCCCGCCGTATTCGAACGACGGGTTCACCGTCCGATTCGATCCGCCGAACATCTGCAGCGAGCCGAATCCTGGCTTCGTGCCGCTCTTGGTCGTCACATCGATCAGCGCCGCCGTCTTGTTTCCGACATTGGCCTCCATACCGCCGAGCACGATATCGGCCCGTTCCCAGGCCCGCGGCGAGATGACATCGGAAAACGTCGACGAGACCGTCTCCGGAATCGGCACGCCGTCGATGCGCAATTGCAGATTTGCATGGTCCTGCCGGATGTGGACCTGCTTGAGCGACCCGTAGGTGGCGCCGGGGATCGTCAGCAACACATCGTGCAATTCGTTATTGTTGCCGCGCGGGAGGGCTTCAATGTCCTTGCGGCTCACCGAATAGGTTTCGCTCGACGCCTTGTATTGGATCGGGGCCAGCGGGGACACCACTTCCAATGCGACTTCTCTGGTTTTCGTCAACGTCAACGCCACCGGCCGCAGCACCTCGGTCCCGATCTGCAACACCACGTATTCGCTGCGATAGGTATCCTGCACTGCGCTGACCGAATAGGTTCCGGCCGCAGGCACGGAGGCGGTGAACTCGCCGGCATCATTGGAAACAACCGTCGTGACGTTATTGCCCTCCTGATCCTTGACCTCAATGACCACTTGCCCGACCCGGCGGAGGTCTTGGTTCTGAACCGTCCCGCGAATCGTATTGGTTGCTTCCCCCTCTGCCGCACGAGCCGTAGACAGCATCCCACCATTCCCGACCAGGCTCCCGATAATCAGACCTGCACAGATATGACACCACGCGCGTCGCATAGAGATCCTCCACGTTCAACATCCAACATCGAAAATCAATAGGCCGCAGCGCCCGGCACAGACTGCGCCGAACTCTGCACGACTCGTTGAAGTGAACTTAGCGACGCGGAGGAGCGCGGGAGGGATCGAACGAAACAGGCTCAACGGACAGCAGAATCGACTCAGCGGGATGCTCGACTAATCGAACTAACTCACCGGCGACCAGAATCGGCGCGCCATCATCCAACGAGCCGGCGGTATGGTGTTGGACCCACTGGCAGAGGTCGGTATCGGAATGTTCGTGGCCGTCGTGATCGGCCGCCGCCAACTCATGATGGACATCCTGCGCGACGGCAAACGGCGCCAGTCCGAGCAGGATGACGAGCATCGCCAGTGAGAGACACCGGCGAAGCAGAGAGTGCGAATGGGACGAACGGAACATCGTCATAGAATTTAGCATGTCGAGATGCTCATCACGAAGGACCCGGAAAATCTGCGTCAAACTATCGAGAGACCCCGCTCTTGTCAAGCCATATGGACTTTTGCTTGTATTTTCGCATATCCTAACAAAATCCAAATCGTTCCCATGCAACTAACCTGAGTGGAAAAGGCCGCGATCCACTCGCGGACAGGTACCATGAATCGACCCATCGACAACCAACATGTCTTAGAAATCAACGCGCTCCCCTCGCCGCGGGCGATCAAGACCAAGCTGCCGATTACCGATGAAGCCGCGGCTCTCGTCGTCGAAACTCGTGACGCCATCCGTCGGATTCTCCATGGGCAGGATCGCGACAGACTGCTTGTCATCGTCGGTCCCTGCTCCATTCATGACCCCGAAGCCGCCTACGAATATGCCGCGAAGCTCAAGCCGGTGGCCGAAGCCCTGCGCGACCGCCTGCTGATCGTCATGCGCACCTACTTTGAAAAACCGCGCACAACCGTCGGCTGGAAGGGTCTGATCAATGATCCCCATCTGGACGGCACCTGCGACATCGCCACGGGCATGGAACTGGCCCGCACGATCCTCTTGAAGATCAATCAATCCGGCATGCCCTGCGCCACCGAGCTGCTCGATCCGATCAGTCCGCAATATATTGCCGACCTCCTCAGCTGGACGGCGATCGGCGCCCGCACGACCGAGAGCCAAACCCATCGCGAACTGGCTAGCGGCGTGTCGATGCCGGTCGGCTTTAAAAACGGCACCGAGGGGAGCCTGCAAGTCGCCGTGAACGCGATGACGTCGGCCCGCACACCTCATCACTTTGTCGGCATCAACGCCGAGGGACAAACCTCGATCATTCGGACCACCGGGAACCCCGACCGCCACATCGTCCTCCGCGGCGGCGGCGGCAAAACCAACTACGATGCCGAACATGTCGCAAAAGCCGAGGCAGCTGTGGCCGGCGAAGGCATCGCCAGGCCCATTATGATCGACTGTTCGCACGACAACTCCAGCAAAGATCATAAGCGCCAGGGTGTTGTCGCGCGTGAAGTCCTCCGCCAGTTCCGCGAAGGATGCAACTCCATCATGGGCTTGATGCTCGAAAGCAATCTCAACCCCGGCAAGCAGACCTGGAAGCGAGGCATCTCTCTGGCACACGGCGTCTCCATCACCGACGCCTGCCTCGGCTGGGACGAAACAGCTGCCTTGCTGAACGAACTGGCCGACACGATTATAACCAAACCTGCGTAGCAAGACTTCAGTCTTCAGCCTGATCCCCTCCACTAGCAGGTTGCAAGAGACGTTGGTGCGCACGAAACATATGCGAGCATATTTCGTACGGTATCAAAGCCACAATAACCACAGGATGCTCAAAAAGGCTGTCCAGCAAGGCCGCAGGCGAATCGAAACCGGAGGCGTACCCTCAGGGGTACGTTGAGGATTTCGATGAGCCGAGAACGAAGCTGGCGGCATTTTTCAGCATCCTGCCAGAAACCCGCATGCTCATCGACACGCACACCCATCTCGACGACGCCCGGTACAACGGTGACCGGGACGCCATGATCGCCCGCGCGCGCAAAGCCGGCGTGGACCATTTCATCACCATCGGCTGCGATCTCGCCACGAGCCAGTCTGCGGTTGCCCTGGCCGATAAGCACGATTTCGTCTACGCCTCGATCGGCGTGCACCCGCATGAGGTGAAACACATTCAAGACACCTGGTACGACGAGTTCCGCCGGCTGGCCAAAAATCGGAAAGTCGTGGCCTACGGCGAGATCGGGTTGGACTACCACTACAACCATTCGTCGCCGAAAGAACAGCGCGACCGGTTTCGCGAACAGATCCAGCTCGCGCACGAACTCAGGCTCCCGGTGATCATTCACACCAGGGAGGCCGACGCAGATACGGTCACGATTTTACGGGAAGAGAAGGCATCGGAAGTCGGCGGGGTGTTTCACTGCTTTTCCGGGGATGCCGCACTCGCGAAGGACGCGCTCGGGCTGGGGTTCTACCTGTCGTTCTCCGGCATTCTGACGTTCCCGAGCGCCACGATGCTGCGAGACATTGCCAAGACGGTTCCGCTTGATCGACTCTTGATCGAAACCGACTGCCCCTATCTGACGCCGATCCCTTATCGCGGGAAACGGAACGAGCCGGCCTATGTCACGCATGTCGCTCAACAGCTAGCCACCGTTCGCGCCGATGAACTGGGCATGTCCCCCGAGAAAATCGCCCTCGCCACCACTCGCAACGCCAAGCGGCTCTTCAAACTTGCGTGAGCTTGTCAAAATCGCTTGAGCTGACGGTTCCGTTCCCGAACCGCTTTCGGCAGTTTCCTCGGGTTGCCCTTCTTCTCCGGTCCCCGGCGGGGCTGCTCGTCTTCCCCTGAATCCAGCTCTTTGCCCTGGATCGGGCCTGAGGACAGTCCGCTCGCAACCAGCTTGTTCATGAACAACTGCGCGGTCATCACCGTCGCGCCATGCGCGCGGGCCGTGGCCACGATCTCATGATCCGAGCTCACCACAGCGCAAGCCGATCCATACTCGCGCGCAAGCCGCTGAATGACCTGATCGGCCCTCTCACCACGCCGTGAAAAAATCACCTGAACACCGGCCCGATGCTCGCGATGTTCGACTGGATACCCCTGTTGCCAGCCGTCGAACACGACGGTCAACGGATGCCCTTTGCGATGCCGATAAGCGGCCAGATCGTGCAACAAGGATTCCCTGGCCATCTCCGACTTCGCTGCGGACTGAGCCCCGAGCAGATTATAGCCATCAATGATAAGATGGATCGCCATAACGACCACGCTACCGGTCGGCTTTCCTCTCTGTCAATGCCGGAGTGGAAGGGACGCAAGTGCTTGACAACCGGCGGAACATCTGAGAAAAGTTTTTATCCCCTACAATTTTCTACAGGCACATGCGACTACGATTCCGGCAGGCTTTCCCGTTCCCCTTCTTCATCGTATCGCTGTGCCTGCTCGGACTCGCAGTAGGCCTCCCGGCATCAGGCCCCGACAGCGCGTTTGCCGCCGCTTCTGACTCCCGCTCTCATCGCCCCCACAAGAGCAAGGCTACAGGCACTCCCGCCTCGATGATGCCGGCCACCGTGCAGAATTTTCGCGTGTTCTCCACCCCTGAGCGAACCAGACTCGTGCTCGATCTGGATCGACACACGCAGGTGACCGAACTTAAATCGGCGGACTCGGATGACGTGGTCATTTGGCTGCCCCATGCGACTATGAGCCGGTCGGCCAGAAACAGACTCGATCGCGGAATAATCCCCGCCCCGTTTCAGATTTCGCAGACCACCGCCGGCGCCGTCACGGTGGCCTTGCCGACGCGCGCCATTCGCCGCTATAAACAATTCTCCCTTGAGAATCCTGCGCGGCTGGTGGTGGACGTGCTCCCAGGCATCGCCGTTCCAGACACCCCCGCATCGAATCAGACTCCGCCCACGCCGCCTACTCCGAGCACGTTCGAGCCGCCGCCGCAACCGACCATTCCCCAAGCGAAGTCGTTCAAGACCATCGTGCTCGATCCCGGTCACGGCGGGAAAGACCCCGGCGCGCGTGGCCTGCGCGGCACGGAGGAAAAAGACGTTACACTGAAAGTGGCCTTGCGACTCCGTGATCTGCTCAGTAAACAACCGGGCGTGCGGGTGTTGATGACGCGCGACCAGGATGTCTTCGTCGAACTCGAAGAGCGGGCGAAGTTCGCCAACCGCCATGAGGCCGACCTCTTCGTCTCCATCCACGTCAATTCCCATCCCTCGCGATCCGTCAAGGGCATTGAGATTTACCACTTCGGAGAAGCCAAAGATCAGCGGGCCCTGGAAGTCGCCGCCCGTGAAAACGGCACCCCTTTGAGCAGTACCGGCGTAGGCTGGGAATATCTCGTCGCCGACTTGCTCACGGCGAAAAAGATTGAAGAATCGCTCGAACTGGCCTGGACCGCAAAAGAGTCTCTGGTGACCCACATGAACGGCCACTATACCGTCACCGACCACGGGGTGAAAACCGCGCCGTTTTATGTCCTCCGCTATACCAGCATGCCCAGTATCTTGGCTGAAATCGCCTATATCTCCAATCCGTCTGAAGAAAACTCGCTGCGCAAAAATGCGTTCATCCGCGACGTCGCCGACTCCTTGCTGAACGGCGTGAAGTCATTCCTGGCCACCGGCAAGCCGACCGGGCGGTAAGCGCCGGCCGTTCGACACTATGCCGACCATTAAACTCACGCTCGAATATGAGGGGACGCAGTACGCCGGTTGGCAGCGTCAACTCCATCGACCGACCATTCAAGAAGCGGTTGAAACCGCCATCAAGAATGTAACGCAACAGACCATCTCGGTCGCCGCTGCCGGGCGCACCGATGCCGGCGTGCATGCGCTGGGACAGGTCGTCAGCTTTCGCATCGATCGGGACCTGACGGCCTATGAATGGACGATGGCGTTGAACGCCCATCTCCCTCCCGATATCTCAGTCAGGGCCGTCGATTTTCCTCCTCCCGAATTCCATGCTCGCTACCAAGCGAAAGGCAAACTCTACCAATATCGGATCCTCAACCGCTCTCCGCGTCCTGCGTTGGGTCGGCAATCGGTCTGGCACGTCTACAAACCGTTGGACGATGCGGCGATGAACCAGGCGGCCCTGCATCTCATCGGCGCGCACGACTTTTCCTCATTCGAAACACAACCGACTGAAAACGAAGATCCGATCTGCCACCTTCAACGCCTCGTCGTAATTCGTGAAGGCCGCGAGCTCCGCATCGAAGCCTATGCCGACCGGTTTCTGAAACAGATGGTCCGCAGTCTTGTGGGCACGTTAGTCGAAGTCGGCCAGGGCAAACGTGCGCCGGAAAGTTTTGCTGCCATTCTTGCCGCACGAGATCGCCGAAAAGCAGGCAAAACCGCGCCACCGCAAGGGCTTTGCCTCATGCGGGTCGACTATTGAGAGCTAGGGCTGCTCCTTACAGACAACCACTGAGCATTTTGGTATAGTGCCCCGTCGATCATTCACCCTCTCACACAAGGAGCATCACCATGAAAATTGCCAGCCTGGTCGCCCTCTCACTTTTTATGGCCGCCATCACACTGGCCCCTGTGGCCAGCGAAGCCGCCGGCCAACAGAACAAAATGGCAACTTGCAACAAGGAAGCAAACGAGAAGGGGTTTGGGGAAGGGAAGGGCGACGAACGGAAGGCGTTTATGAAGGAGTGCCTCTCCGCAAAGCCGGTTAAGAGTGCAAAAACGGCTCAGCAGGAGAAGATGAAGGCGTGCAATAAAGAGGCGGGCGAGAAGAGCTTGAAGGGCGACGAGCGGAAAAAGTTCATGAGCACCTGTCTATCAAACTAGGGAGAACCAGCAGCGATACCCCGGCGCGGCCCCCGCCGCGCCGGATTCCATTCTCTGTCAGTTCTACTCACACTCGTCAAAGAAAACGCTCACCTCACCGTCATCTGCTCTTGAAGCACATGCGGATGCGAATGGTCGTGCGTGGAGAAAGAACAGGATTGGAAGCTGTCGAAAGAAAGGTTAAAACGGCAGCTGTGAGTCGCGGTTTTCCAGCTTCTTGCGGAGTTCGATCAACTCCTGTTCAAGCGCGGTGAACCGGTCGCTGATGGGATCGGGGAGGTTGGTTTGATCCATCGTCACGTCAGGAAGCCTTTCGCCCTGCGTCTTGATGACACGGGCCGGCACCCCGATGACGGTGGAATTGGGCGGGACGTTTTTGATGACGACGGAATTCGCACCGATCTTGACGTTGTCGCCGATCTTGATGCCTCCAAGAATCTTGGCCCCGGCGCCGACGACCACGTGATTGCCCAGCGTCGGATGTCGCTTTCCGCGCTCTTTCCCCGTTCCGCCGAGCGTGACGCCTTGAAAGAGCGTCACGTAGTCGCCGACCTCGGCCGTTTCGCCGATGACGACACCCATTCCGTGATCGATGAAAAACCCTGTGCCGATCTTGGCAGAAGGGTGAATTTCAATGCCGGTCAGCCAGCGAGCCAGTTGAGACAGGGCTCTTGGCACAAACGGCACCCCGCACGATTTCAGCCGATGGGCGATTCGATAGATGAGCAGCGCATGGAAACCGGCGTACGTCAGAATGACCTCCAGCCGGCTGGTGGCTGCAGGGTCCCGATCGAAGACGGCCTGAAGATCCTGTCGAATAGCTTTAAGCATCGTGCACTATCCTACGGCAGTCACACCGCTTCAATCAAACAGACCGCATGGGCCTGCATCCCCTCTTCCCGTCCGACCGCATCGAGACCTTCGCCGCTCTTCACTTTCACATTCACCAAATCGGCATCGACCCCCATCACCTGCGCCATCTGCTTTTGCATCGCAGCGAGGAAGATGCTTAAGCGCGGCGCCTGGGCCACAATGACGGTATCGACATTGACGACCCGATAGCCCTTCTTGGTCAACTTGCCCATCACGTCTTCAAGGAGCTTGAGGCTGGAGATCCCTTTATACTGCGGATCGGAGCTGGGATAGTGCCGGCCCAAATCCCCTTCACCCATCGCTCCCAACAAAGCATCGCACACGGCATGGACCAGGACGTCGGAATCCGAATGGCCTAATAGCCCTTTCGAGTGCGGCACCTCGATTCCACCCAAAATCAATTTCCTCCCCGCCCCAAGAGGATGCACGTCATAGCCGCACCCCACGCGAATCTTTGTTGCCATTACGATCCTCCCGAACGCGCGGCAGTGCGGGAGCCAAGAATCGCTTCCCCGATCACCATATCTTCCGGTCGCGTCACTTTGATGTTTTCTCCGCTGCCTTCCACGACCACCACGGGACGGCCGGCCCATTCAAAGAGAAACGCATCGTCCGTCGCATGGACCGCTTCTGCATGCGCCTTGCGGTGGGCCGCCTGCAACCAGGCACACCGGAATGCCTGCGGCGTCTGCGCCAGCCATAACGGCTGACGATCGACGGTGCGTTCGATGCGATGTTCCGACCCGACCTGTTTTACCGTATCGCGCATGGGAAGCGCGATGATCGCCCCGCCATGCCGGCGTGCCGCCGCTACGACCTCGGCAACCATTTTTTCGGTAAGAAACGGCCGGACCGCATCATGGACGACGACGATTTCCGTCTCATCCGGAACATGTTCGAGGGCATGCCGAACGGAATCCTGACGTTCCCGTCCGCCTGCGACTACTTTGGTGATTTTCGAAAATCCGTACTGCACGGCCAGATCGTTCAGACAGTAATCGAGATCGGCTTGCGGGACTGCCAGGATCATCTGATCGATACAGGGAGAGGCTTGGAGCACACGCAGAGAATGGACGACGAGCGGCTCACCGCCCAGCGCGAGAAACTGCTTCGGAACTAAGCCGCCCATCCGCAACCCTTTGCCGGCTGCGGGCACGATCGCGACCACACGTCTATCCACGAGCGACTTGTAACTCCTCCCGCTCGGCGTCTTCTTTCAAGCGGGTGAAAATCATTCGTCCGGCGGTCGTCTGCAACACGCTGGTCACGACGACGTCGACATTGCGGCCGATACACCGTCGGGCATTGTCCACGACGATCATCGTACCGTCGTCGAGATAGGCCACACCCTGGCCGGCTTCTTTGCCTTCTTTCAAGACAAAGACCCGGATAGTCTCTCCCGGCAATACGACAGGCCGCAGTGCGTTACACAGCTCGTTGATATTGAGGACACGGACGCCCTGCAGCTCAGCCACTTTATTCAAGTTCAAATCGTTCGTCATGATGCGCGCGCCCTTCTTCTTGGCAAAAACGACCAGCTTCGCATCAACCTCCTTCACATTTGGAAAGTCTTCTTCCACAACCTGCACATCGATATCCGCCATTTTCTGAATTTTATTGAGAATATCAAGTCCACGGCGGCCACGGGCGCGCTTCAGGGAGTCCGACGAATCTGCGATATGCTGTAATTCGTGCAGGATGAACTGAGGAACGAAAAACGTGCCTTCCAGAAAGCCCGTTTCACACAAGTCCGCGACACGACCATCGATGATGACGCTCGTATCGAGCACTTTGAGGCTATTCGAACTGCCGGAGAGATCGGCCGACCGCGACGAAGACGCTGGAAACTGTTCCTGCCCGAATCGCGCCCCCATCACCAAGCCCAGATAAGGAAACCCGAGGAGGAATACGAGTCCGCCGATGTGAAAGAGGAAGGTCTGCACATCGAAAATTTCACCGCCAACCCATTCGACCAGCCCGGTCATCAAAAGCCCGACTGCCAAACCTGCCGTCGCGCCGACAATGATACCGAATGACAATGTCCGTAATGCGTATTCGCCGGCGACGATCAGCCCGCCGGTGACCGCCCCGATCCCGAACCCGTATAGCCAGAACGCGCCGGTGGCATTCTCGGCCCGTAAGAACAAGACCATGCCCGCTAGCGCACTGAGAAGGATGAATATGGCTCGCGATACCATACCGGAACCCCCTCTCCCTCATGGCGCCCCTTCGGGCACCCTCTCACCATGTCATGGGCGGGAAAACGCCATGCATCGTCCGCCCCCGTCCCCTCGATCATTTTCTCACGGACATCGGCGGACAAAGTCCGCCTCTCGCGCTTCTAAGGACGGAGCGTCAGATAAATCGTCCGTCCCTGCCGCTTCAACAGCATAAGCACGGCCTCGTCTTTAGGCAACTTGGCCGCAATACGCTCGTAGGTTTTCAGCGATGTCACCGGCTGCCGATTGATCTCGATAATCAGGTCGCCTTCCCGAACACCGGTTTCCTCGGCCGTGCTGCCGGGCTTCACCCGCACCACCACGACTCCGCGCTCGCTGGACTTCATTCCATACCGGCCGGCCACTTCATCGGTCAACTCCCGCACGTCCAGATCCGACAGAATCCCGGTCGGCGCCGCCGCTTCGGACGACTCTTCCTCGCCCGCTTGCGCCATGGATTTCGGCTGCTCGACGATGGCGAGGTCGATCGTTTTCGGCTTCTTGTCGCGGATCAGTTTGACGGACACATTCTTCCCCACCGGTGTCTGCGCCACTGCGTTTCGAAGATGCGTCGGAGAATCCATCGGCTTCCCGTCATACTCCACGATCACATCGGCGCGCTCTACGCCGGCCTTCTTGGCGGGACTATCGTCCATCACATCACTCACCAGCACACCTTTGGTGTCGGTAACGCCGAACTGTTTCGCCAGTTCCGGAGTCAGCTCCTGAATCGACACACCCAACCAGCCGCGGACGACCTTGCCCGTCTTGACCAGCTGATCCATGATGGAGCGAGCCATATTGCCGGGCACCGAAAATCCAATCCCCATGTTGCCGCCGCTTTGGCTGAAAATGGCGGTATTGATTCCCGCTAACTCACCGCGCACATTCACAAGTGCGCCGCCTGAGTTTCCGGGATTGATCGCCGCATCGGTTTGAATAAAGTCTTCATACTCCGCGATTCCCGCCGCCCGCCCTAATGCGCTGACGATTCCCAGCGTGACGGTCTGAGTGAGGCCGAACGGATTGCCCACCGCCAGCACGAACTCGCCGACTTCCAACTGATCGGAATCGGCCCAGGCTACTGTCGGCAAATTAGTCGCGTCGATCTTCACGACCGCAATGTCGGTCTTGGGATCGGTCCCGATCAGCTTGGCTTTGAACTCACGCTTATCCGAAAGCGTCACTCGAATTTCATCGGCCTTGCCGACCACATGGTTGTTCGTGATGATCAAGCCGTTCGACTCAACGATGACGCCTGAACCTAAACCGCGTTCCTTCTTTTCTTTCGGCTGTTGCTGTTCAAACCGGCGGGAAAATTCATCCCCGAAAAACTTGCGGAAAAACGGATCCTCAAACGGCGTCGCATGAGGCCCGCCTTCTCCTTTCCCTGTCTTCGTCGCATAGATGTTGACGACTGCCGGCTTCACCGCCTTGGCGATCTCGACAAACGTCTGGTTTCCCATCCCCGGCAACACCGGCTGTGGGGCCGTGGCAACCGGCCTGGCCAGCGGGGCAACCCCGCCGTCCGGAACAGCATGACCGTTCGAGAGCCATCCCAGGTCGGAAGCCACTACAAATCCGATGATGATCCCCGCCGTGAGCAGCACTGCGGCGACCATCCAGCTGCGGCTTGATCCAGGCCTCTGATCGGGCGTTTCCATCATGCTTCTACCTTCATCCAATGAATCGTCGACCGAACAATTATTGAACTTCTCCGGAATAGATCCCCATGATCGTGTGGAGAAACTTCACCGCCTCCGCCTTCGGACGCTGGAAGGAGTTTCGCCCGATGATGCTGCCGAATCCGCCGCCGTCCCGGATGGCCCGGGCTTCATCGAACACGTTCTTGTCCTCGCTCTTGGCGCCACCGGAGAAAATCACGATGCGGCGGCCATCGAACGAACTCTGCACCACATGTTTCACACGCTCCGCCAGAGTTTTGATCGGAATTTGGGTCGACTCGTACACCTTCTTGGCAGCCGCTTGCTCCAGATGCGCCGTCGGCAACTTGACCTTGATGATGTGGGCGCCGAGCTGCGCGGCGATCTGCGCCGCATAGGCCCCGACATCCATCGCCGTTTCACCCTCTTTGCTGAGCGAGGAGCCGCGCGGATAGGACCAGACGACGACCGCCAGACCGGAGGCCTTGGCTTCTTCTGTAATGGCCCGCAATTGTTCGTACATGGTGTTGCAATGGGCCGATCCCGGATAAATCGTAAATCCCACGGCAGCACAGCCTAACCGCAAGGCATCCCTGACGCTGCTGGTCACCGACGGCAACGGATCTTTCTCATCGTGCAACACATCATGATTATTCAACTTGAGAATCAATGGAATCTGGCCCGCAAAGTGGCCGGCGCCCGCTTCCAGAAATCCCAACGGCGCGGCATAGGCATTACATCCCGCGTCAATACCCAGCTGAAAATGATAATGGGGATTATACCCTGCCGGGTTGGGGGCAAAGCTACGGGCCGGCCCATGCTCGAATCCCTGATCGACCGGCAGAATCACAAGCTTGCCGGTTCCGGCCAGCCGGCCATGGCGCAGCATGCGCGCCAGATTCGCCTTCGTGCCTGCATTATCACTTTCATACCAACTGAGAATTTCCCGCACCCGATCTGCCATGACAATCCTCCCGGAGAAAATGACGTGAATACTGCGCGTTACGTCCGGCCCTGAGTAAATGCTTCGACGGTCTCGACATCGCTCCGACTGCCGATAATCAAGGGAACCCGCTGGTGAAGTGTTTTCGGCTCGATATCAAGAATTCTCATCGTACCGGTAGAGGCTCGCCCCCCGGCCTGTTCCACCACCATACCCAACGGATTGGCTTCATAGAGGAGCCGGAGCTTGCCTTCCGGCTTATCCACTTCGCCCGGATAGAGATACACACCTCCGCCCAGCAAGATACGATGCACATCTGCGACCAGGCACCCGGAATATCGGCCGCTGTAGGGGCGACCGGTGGCTTTGTCGGCTGTTTTGAGATACTCGATATACTTCTGCATGCCGGGAGTCCACTTGTGCCGATTCCCCTCATTCGTCGCGTAGACTTTCCCGCGCTCGGGGATCCGAATACGTTCATGCGAGAGCAAGTATTCCCCGATGCTGGGATCGAGGGTAAACCCATGCACGCCATGTCCGGCGGTATAGACCAGCATCGTGCTGGACCCGAATAACAGGTAGCCGGCAGCGACCTGTTCGACCCCTTTTTTCAGCAGATCCCTCTCCGTCGGCGGGCGATCGGTCCGCGCATACTTCAGCACGGAGAAAATCGCGCCCAAGGGCATATTGCAATCGGTATTGGACGAGCCATCCAGGGGATCGAAGAGCAGCATGTACTTCCCCTGAGGCCAATTCTCAGGCAGAGAGACCATCTGTTCCATTTCCTCAGAACCTAATGCGCAGACCAGACCATCGCCCTGGAACGCGCGAAGGAATGTATCGTTGGCAATCTCGTCCAGTTTCTTGACGATTTCGCCTTGCACATTGGTTTCACCGGTCGTACCGAGGATGTTGATCAGGCCGGCGCGACGCAGATCATGAGCGATGACTTTCCCGACGAGTCCGATCTGACTCAGCAGGCCGGAAAATTCACCGGTTGCTCCCGGGTGCTCGGCCTGACTGCGAATGATAAATCGGCTTAATGTAAGGGGAAATTGGCCCATAGTGCAGGCAGTATAGCGGGTTTGCCTAATCCCGGCAACGAAAGTTCGCTCTCTTACTTCGAGTGATCGACCTCTGGAATTCCGTTTACCAAGTCGGCCACAATCGATCCGATCACCACTTTGGCCTTCATGCGCAACGGAATCCGTCGCTCATCGGTCGTAAACCACACACGGATATTCCCCTGATTCAGAAAGATCCCTTGAAACGGCATAATCACAAGGACTTGCGCTGTTTCAAGATTTCCCCAAGGCCCATCCAGTATCTCGATCTTCTCGACCCGCACTTCAACCTGGCGGATCTTCTTATCGTGGTAGACCGTCAAGGCCTGGGATGCGCCCTGCTTCAGCGGCAACAGGCTTCGAACATAATAGAGACAGGAAATCAGATCCTGGGTATCGGCTGGAATCGATACGATCTCTGTGGTCCCGCCTCGGGTGGCTGAGACGGTGTTGTCTTTCCGATGAAAGACATACTCGATATCTTCCTTCTTTTTCCCCTCTCGCCTCCGGAAGGTCATGTGCTCCGGCAACAGCGTCGTCAGATCCGTCAGGGATTCGACACGATTGTCGACGGGAAAAAATCTGGTGACTTTTGGGCTCGACACAGCCATCGTAATAAATTTTCCAGACGGATGCTCACCGGCGCCGGCGCCTGGACTGACCTCCATCACGGCCGTTCCTGCGCTGATATTGAGAAAGGTAATGTCATAGGTCAGCCGCTCGCCCACTCTGAACGGGCGGGCTGGAGAAACGGCGCGCGCATCGGCATAGACCGGGCCGGGGCCCCCGGCTGAAAGCAAGCAGAGTAACCAGACCAGCACCCACGTTGTCTTGGAAAGGAGCATCCGTCGAGGCAAAGATCCTACCCCCGGCACGACCGTTCGAGTTCCCGTCGCACATCGGCCAGCTCGCCTTCCACAATCGCGCGAATCGCATCAAGTTTCGCAGGCGTTGTGGCTTCGAATCTGAGCACCAATGCCGGCTGTGTATTCGACGCCCGAATCAACCCCCAGCCATCTTCGAAGACCGCGCGCACTCCATCGATCGTCACCAGCTCACGAACCCGGCGCTGTTCCTGGCCGAGACCCTGCTTGGTCTTGGCATAGGTTTCGAACCGATCGCGAACCCGCTTGACGACATCGAATTTAATCGCATCGGGAAGATCCACACGAATTTCCGGCGTCACCGTCGTATCCGGAAGATCGGCAACTAACGCAGAGAGCGGCTTCACGCCCTTGGCGAGAATCTCCACGAGACGGCAGGAGGCATACACCGCATCGTCATAGCCAAAATACCGGTCGGCGAAAAACATATGCCCGGACATCTCACCCGCCAAGACGGCCTTCTCTTCTTTCATCTTCGCCTTGATCAGAGAATGGCCCGTCTTCCACATCACCGGACGGCCGCCATGCGCGGCAATATCATCGTAGAGGCTCTGTGACGCCTTCACTTCGGAGATGATGGTGCTGTCCGGCTTGACCGCCAGAATATCGCGAGAATAGATCACCAGCAATCGATCGCCCCACAACACCTGCCCATGCTCATCCACGGCCCCGATCCGATCCGCATCGCCGTCGTAGCCGATACCCACATCCGCCTTGTGCTCCTTGACCGCGCGCATAAGGTCCGCAAGATTATCCAGCACCGTGGGATCCGGGTGATGATGCGGGAATCGACCGTCCAACTCGCAATACAGTCCCGTCACCTTGCAACCCAATAATTCCAAAGCATCCTTCGCAATAAGCGAAGCCACCCCGCTGCCGCAATCAATGACCACGTGCAATCGTTTTGCATCCACTCCGGCGAAGCTCTTCTTGATATAGGCCAGATAGTCGGGAATGATGGGATGCTCGGTCAGCGTTCCCTGACCGGAGACAAACTGCCCCTGCTCCATCACACGCCGCAGCGCCTGAATTTCGTCGCCGTGAATCGCTTCTTTCCCGACGCAAATCTTAAACCCGTTGTACTCGGCGGCATTGTGGCTGCCGGTAATCATGATGCCGCCGTCGACCGGCAACGTGAACAACGAGAAATACACCAGCGGAGAGGGACAGATCCCGATATCGATGACATTGAGTCCGCCGGCAAGCAACCCCTTGACCAACGCGCGATACAGATCCGGCGAACTGAGCCGGCCATCGCGCCCCACGGTAACCGTCTTCGCACCGCGCCCTCGCGCATGCGTACAATACGCACGCCCCACCAGCTCGGCAATGTCCACCGTCAGTTCTTTCCCAACGATGCCGCGCAAGTCGTATTCGCGAAACAATCCCATAGCCGCTCCTCTATCTTCTATGCGTTAGCCGTTCGTCCGTAATCGTCTTTGAATCGCACGATGTCGTCTTCTCCAAGATACGAACCATTCTGGACTTCGATGATATGGACCGTCTCGTTCCCAGGATTCTCCAACCGATGCTTAGTCTCGACTGGAATGGCTGTGCTCTGGCCGACCTGGAGGTCAAACACCTCCTCGCCTCTCGTGACCCGCGCGGTTCCCGCAATGACGACCCAATGCTCGCTCCGCTTGTGGTGCAGCTGAAGCGAGAGGCGCCCGCCGGGATTCACCGTCACTCGTTTCACCTTGAAGCCGGCGCCCTCTTCGAGAATCGTATAGGATCCCCAGGGACGGTGGACCGTCAGATGCTCCAGATGTTCCGGCGCCTTCTGCTGTTTGAGAATCTCCACCACCTTTTTGACATCCTGCGCGCGAGACTTCGGACAGACCAGTGTGGCGTCGGGCGTATCCACCACCACCATGTCCTCAAGGCCGATCGTGGCCACAACCCGGCGATCGGCATACACGATCGAGCGCGAGCTTTCGAGGTCGATCACCCGCCCGACCAGCACATTGCCAGCCTTGTTCTTCTCGGCGACTTCATCCAGACTTCCCCAACTTCCCACATCAGACCACCGGAATTTCACTGGCACGACTGCCGCCTTGGATGAGAGCTCCATGACACCGTTGTCGATGGAGACCGACGTCGCCCATCGATAGACTTCGTCGATCGTCTGTTTGGGAGCGCCTGATGCCTGCAGTTGGGCGATGCGATCCACGACC
This sequence comes from uncultured Nitrospira sp., assembly GCA_964635345.1. GTDB lineage: Bacteria > Nitrospirota > Nitrospiria > Nitrospirales > Nitrospiraceae > Nitrospira_D. The sequence goes on along the minus strand of CAZWOX010000008.1, from coordinate 19,922 downwards.
TTCCCGAGCGCAGGCTGGTGCATCCGAATTTCATCGAGGATCGTCGCGGCGCGCCACACAAACATCCCGCTGTTCCAATAGTACTGCCCCGCCTTGAGATACTGTGCAGCCTTGGCGGCGTTCGGCTTCTCCACGAATTTATCCACGCGATACCCTTTGAGGGTTCCCCGCGAGCCCAAAAGCTTTCGTCCATTCGGCTTGATATAGCCATAGCCGGTTTCCGGCCTGATCGGCTTGATCCCAAATGTGACGAGATAGCCCTCCTCCGCCAGTTGCGAAGCCAGCGCCACGGCGGCGGAAAATTCCCTTTGCCCAGACACCACATGATCGGCCGGCACCACCAACATCAGTCCGTCCGGATCGCGCCGCGCGACTTCGAGCGCCGCCAGCGCGATAGCCGGTGCCGTGTTCCGCCCCTCAGGCTCCAAAATAAATCCATCTTTCAGATCATTCTTCCAGTCGCCCAGCTGTCCACGAATCAACTCCGCTTGGGCCGCGTTCGTCGAGATGAGCACCTGAGACGACGGAGCACACCCCAGCACCCGCTGCATCGTCTGCTGAATCAGCGTCCGATCTCCCCCGATTTTCAGCAATTGTTTGGGAAACAATTGCCGGCTCAACGGCCAAAACCTGGTGCCGCTTCCACCGGCCATGATCACCGGATACAGATTCTGCTTTCGTGCTCTCATAACCGCTCTCCTTCATCCCGCCACGGCATATTCTAAGCTCGATCCTCACGAGCGCTCAGCAGCATCTCTGCGATCTCGCGCACTGCTCCTTCGCCACCTTTTTTCCGACACACATAGTGCACTGCGTCGCATACGATAGGTATGCCGTCAGCCGGAGCAGCCGAGAATCCGACCGCGCGCAGCGCCTCAAGGTCGTTCACATCGTCGCCGATATAGGCCACCTGGCTTAATGACAAACCATGGCGGCCGGCCATCTCGCGAATCACCGCGAGCTTATCCATCACCCCCTGGTGCAACTCTGGAATCGCGAGCTTTTCAGCGCGCCGCGCCACAATCTTCGTTCGTTCCTGCGTGACGATCGCCGTCACATAGCCGGCCCTTTGCAGCAGCTTGATCCCCATCCCGTCGCGCGTGTTGAACTTCTTCCATTCATCGCCCGATTCGGAATAGTACATGCCCGCATCCGTCAGCACCCCATCGACATCCGTCGCAAACAGGCGAACTTCGCTCAACCGGCTTCGCTCGGAGGCCTTCTCTTTCATGGTGTTCTCGTTCCCGGACATGAATGTCTTCTCACCTAGCAAAAGTTACGGATGGCAGAAGCCATGTATCCCATCTTACCGATTCACCTGCTCGATACAAAGGAAAATTGATTTAGAGAGAGAAAGAGAGGAGAGCCGACCCGCCGCGCCGACTCAGCTCGGCGGGCGAGGCGGGCGACGCTACGGATGGATCGTAACCAATGCCCGCTCGGCTTTGACGAACCGGTTCAGGGCCTCACGCCAGTCACGAGGAACAAGATCCAGCCGCGCTAACCGCTGCAGTCCAAGCACCGAGTAGGGTGGGCGCGGAGCCAGTCGTCCTGCTTCCGCCGTCGAGATGGGAAGGACCGAAATTTCGAGGTTCATTTCCTCCACAATCGCCCGGGCAAATTCGTACCAGGTGCAATCTCCCCGGTTGGTCACATGCAGAATGCCTCGTACCGATCCCGCAGCCGTGGCCTTGATGACTGCGGCCAGATCTTCGACGGAGGTAGGGGATCCTCGTTGATCGTCCACCACCCGGAGGGAGGAATGCGCCTGGGCGGCACGCATGATCGACTTGACGAAGTTTGTTCCCATCGGGCCGTATAACCAGGCCGTACGAACGGTCAGGGCATCCGCCCCCGACTCCGCCACCGCCTGCTCGCCTCGCCATTTCGAGAGCCCGTAAACATTGATGGGAGCCGGCACATCGTCTTCGCTGTAGGGATGTCGCTGAGTGCCTGGGAAAACATAGTCCGTCGAGATGTACAGCAACCGGGCGCCGACTCGCACCGCCGCCCGCGCCACCTGCGCGGTTCCGAGCGCATTGATCGCCATCGCCCGATCGGGCTCGCGCTCGGCACCATCGACATCGGTATAGGCTCCGGCGTGAATAATGAGATCTGGCTTTGCCCCTGCGATTTCCTTTTCTACCTGTGATCCTGTCAGGTCGAACTCAGGAAGATCCTTCAGGATGAGCGTCTCAGAGGCGAATACCCGACGTAATTCGCACCCCAATTGTCCGTTGGCCCCGGTGATCAGGACCCGCATGCCGTCCCTTCTTCCAAACGACGACGATACTGCTCTTCATAATAGCGTTTGAACTCGCCCGACTTGATCGGCCGCCACCAGGATTCGTGCTCTTGGTACCACCGGACTGTTTCGCGAAGCCCATCAGCAAACGACACGACCGGCTTCCAGCCCAGTTCCCGCAGGCGGCTGCAATCGACAGCATACCGGCGGTCGTGGCCGAGGCGATCACTGACAAATCGCAATAAACTCTTCGGTTGTCCCAGAGAGTCGAGAATCATCTCAGCCACCGTGAGATTCTCGCGCTCATTCCCCCCGCCGATGTTGTAGGCCGTTCCAGGCTCTCCATGCAGGAACGCGCGCTCGATCCCCGCGCAATGGTCCTCGACGGCAAGCCAGTCACGGCACTGACGGCCATCGCCGTAGAGCGGAAGAAGCTGCGCATCGATCGCATTGGTGACAAAGAGGGGAATGAATTTCTCCGGATACTGATGAGAACCATAAGTATTGCTCCCCCTGGTCACGACCACGGGGAACCGATAGGTCGTCCAATAGCTGAGCGCCAGCAACTCCCCGCCCGCTTTGCTCGCGGAATAGGGGCTGCGAGGCGCCAGACGATCGGTCTCGCTCGACGTCCCGGTTTCAACACTGCCATAGACTTCATCTGTACTGACTTGGAGAAATCGACGGACTCCTGCCTGGCGCGCCGCGTCCAGCAACACCCCCGTCCCGACCACATCGGTCCGCGCAAAGCTTCCCGGATCGAGAATAGAGCGATCGACATGCGTTTCCGCAGCGCAATTGATGACCCCGTCGATCCGATGGTCCCGGATCACCGATTCCACCAGCGACTGATCGCAGATATCCCCCCGGACAAATCGGTAACGGGGATGCTGTTGCACAGATGCGAGGTTGGCGAGATTACCGGAATACCGAAGGGCGTCGAAGTTGACGACCTGATGCTCCGGCCTGGTCAGCAATCGCCGAACGAGATGCGATCCGATAAATCCGGCGCCGCCGGTAAGCAGGATATTCATTCAGGGCTCGACCTTATTCGCTCCGGTCCGACTGACCAATTGGTTGGCGAGATGAAGAGACTCAATGGTGCCGGCATCGGTCCACCATCCTTCAAGCAATTCCCACGTCAGCGTGCCTGCTTCGATGTAGGCATTGTTGACATCGGTAATTTCCAATTCGCCTCGCCCTGACGGTTTCAACGTTTTGATAATGTCGAACACCTGCGCATCATAGAAATACAACCCTGTCACCGCATAGGCCGATCTTGGATGGGCCGGCTTTTCCTCGATCTTCAGCACACGCTCGCCTTCCAGCACCGGCACACCGAATCGCTGCGGGTCTTTCACTTCTTTCAGGAGAATCTTCGCCCCGATCTTCTGCTGCCGAAAAGCCTCGGCGGCAATGGCGATATTGCCTTCAATAATATTGTCGCCCAGGATCACGCAGATCGCCTCACCGTCCGCGAAATGTTCCGCCAGTCGAAGCGCATCGGCAATGCCGCCTTCTCCTTCCTGATAGGTATAGTTCAGGTGTCTCAACCCGAATTCCTTGCCGTTCCCCAGAAGCCTGAGAAAATCGCCGGCATTGTTTCCACCGGTGACCAGCATGATGTCTCGAATCCCGGCATTAACCAATGTCTGGATCGGATAGTAGATCATTGGCCGGTCGTAAATCGGCAGGAGATGCTTATTCGTGACTTTCGTGAGGGGCAGGAGCCTGGTTCCCAGCCCACCGGCCAGCACAACACCTTTCACAGTCACCCCCTCCCAATCTGAGCCATCTTCACCGCCTCTGTGCCCCGTTTATATCGGTTGATGCCCGTTAGAACTATAGAGGGAAGAAGCGGTTTTTCCTACCTGATTTCATTTCACCGATGGAGATAGGAAAGACACCTGGTCAGGAGACCCGTTGAGGAACCGTCGGGGTGAAACTCGGAATCCGCAGCCGGAGTTGCAGCAGGAGGTCGTCTTCATTCCACTGCAGAAGATTCGTCCCAAGCTGATCCAACCAGGAGTCAAGGTCGGCCTGCGCGAGCGGACTGACCGCACGATTGATCTTCTCATGTGCCGTGGATTCGGTCTGTTCACTTTCGTCAAACAGCTCCTCGTACAGCTTCTCTCCCGGACGCAACCCGGTGAACTGAATTTCGATGTCTTTCCCCGGGACCAAGCCGGACAGCACGATCATGTTCCTGGCCAAATCCACAATCTTGATCTGTTCGCCCATATCGAGCACAAACACATCCCCGCCTTGCCCGATCACACTCGCCTGCAACACCAGCTGAACGGCTTCAGGAATCGTCATGAAGAATCGTTTGATCTCCGGATCCGTCACCGTAATCGGGCCGCCTTTGCGAATCTGTTCCGTAAACAAGGGCACGACACTGCCGTTACTGCCCAAGACATTCCCGAAGCGGACCACGGTATATTTGGTCCGACCGCGGTGATTGAATCCCTGAATGACCTGCTCCGCAATGCGCTTGGTCACGCCCATCACACTCGTGGGATTGACGGCTTTGTCCGTTGAAATCAACACGAACCGATCGACCCCCGCCGCCAGCGCAGCCTCAGCGACGATGCGGGTGCCCAGCACATTGTTCCGGACTGCCTCCTTCGGATTCAGCTCCATCAACGGCACATGTTTGTGGGCTGCCGCATGAAAGACGAGGTCAGGACCCGCCTGACGAAACACTTCGGCCACCCGTTCAGGGACCGTGACATCGCCGATGATAGGAAGCACACCGACAGCGGGAAATGCCGCGCGCAACTCTAACAGCAACGCATGAAGGGAGTTTTCATAACGTTCGAACAGCACCAGGGACTCCGGCCGATACGATGCGATCTGGCGGCACAGCTCCGATCCGATCGATCCTCCCGCCCCCGTGACGAGCACGGTCTTGCCTGCGATCAGCGGATGCAATTCCTGCCGGTCGGTCTGGATCGGTTCCCGTTGAAGCAAGTCTTCCAAACTCATCGCCCGCACTTGCTGAAGAGACACCGGATCCCCCAGGAGTTGCTTCACATTGGGCAAGATCTTGATCGGCGCCGTACAGCCTTCCGATGCCGCGAGAATCTTCTGCTTGGTACCGGTCCCGGCAGACGGCAACGCCACGATAATCTCGTGGACCTCCAACCGATCTGCGGCACGCTTGATGTCGGCGATCGTTCCGACCACAGGCACCCCGTGAATCTTCATCTTTCGCTTCACCGGATCGTCATCGATGAATCCCACCGGGCGGCTGTTGAAGCTGGGGTCTGACAACATGTCTCTGGCCAACAGTTCTCCGGCATGGCCGGCCCCCACAATGAGAACCCGTCTCGCTGTAGGACCTACGATCTGAAGCCATTCCCGAAACCAGCGAACCGCCAACCGGATGCCGGCAATGTAGACTCCGCTCAGGAGACCCGTGAGGACGATGACCGATCGGGGATATTGGATCTGCCCAAGGGCAACGTGGGTGAACACCCAGAACGTTCCCGAACTTGCAAAAGAGGCCCAAAAGATCCGCCGAAGATCATGCAGCCCGACATAACGCCACAACCCGCTTTGGATGCCGAATAGCCACAACCCACCCCAATAGGTCAACAGCACGAGAGGCAAATACCGCCACATCATTCGATCAAAGGGGGGCAACACCTCCCCTTCAAATCGAAGGGCAAAGGCGCTCAGGTGCGCGCCCACAATCAATCCTAGATGTGTGGCCAACACCAGGAGCGACCGAGATCGCAGCACAAGCCGGCCATACCGCTGGACAGCCCATTGAAACAGCGTAATCGCCAGACGCCTCACAAATTTCCCCTCATGTTTTCGTCAGACATCCACGATAAGCGGATACGTGTGTTGCCGCTGAAGCAACTGTTCTGCAACTTCGATGACCCGACTCGCCGGCAACTGTTGCAGACAATCGCTCTCGCTATTGACATGACGACCGCAGCCCTCGTGGAGGCATGGCACACAATCGCCTTCCCCCTGCAGTATATAAACATTGCCCCGTCGCTGAGACCCCACCCTCTTCCAAGGGCTTGGGGAATCGGCAGGCCAATCGCTCGGCCATGGCCCCCACTTGACCGGATTCGAGGGACCGAACAATGCAATGGTCGGCACGCCAAGCGCCGCCGCCATGTGGGTCACAGCGGTATCTGTCCCGACATAGAGCGTCGCCCGGCTCAGTATGGACGCGAGAGCGCGCAACGTGACCCGGCCGGTCAGGTTTATGACGTCGGAAGGGAGGCCTTCCAATATCCGAGAGACTGTAGCACGCTCGTCCGGCGAAGTCCCTCCCACCACCACAACCCTCACCCCACAGCCCCTGAACCATCGGCCCAGCATGGCCCAACCAGATGCGGTCCAGGCCTTATAGACAAACTTGGGAGTCACATGAAGGACGGCGTAGCGCTCGCTTCCCTCCATATCCTGAAACTCCGCTCGCGCAGCCACCTCATCTTTAGCTGCCCAGGTCACAACCGGTGTCGCAATCGCGGCCACCCCGAGCAATTTGAGTAACCGCAGATTCATGACTACCGTATGCGTATCGTAATTGTCGAATGATTCCTGGCCATCGAGCAACACCCGCTTCCACCACGACTTTCGTTCATGAGTGACGGCCGCCACCGAACGTCGGCCGGCCGCCCAGGCATAGAACACCGGTCGGTCTCCGGGCAGAACCGACAAGGCAAGATCGAAACGGCGCCAAATCTGCGACAGCAGCGTCAACGATTCCCGGACAGAGGCCCTGGCGGGCACGGTCCACACTCGACGGATAGCGGGATTGGCGGTGACAACGTCCTCCGTCCCGCTGAACACCAGCATATCGATCGCGGCATGAGGGGCAGCGGCCTTCAGCGAGCGGATGACCGGTGTGGCCAATAGCACGTCGCCGATTCGCCTGGTGCATACCACCAGCGCGCTTTCATACGTCTTGTTCACCGCCACCTGCTGCTGGCTCGTTGCCGAGCGACCGCAAACACCTCAGACTGCTCCCGCGACCTGTCTATCCACTGTCTTCGACTGAATGACGTCTTGGTAGGCTGCCGCCGTCACCGCAGCGGTATTATCCCAGGTGAGCTGACGTACTAATCGCTGTCCCTTCTCCGCCACCTGCTGTCGGACATGACTGTTCATGAGTTTGAGTAAAGCCGACGCGATCTCCTCCGGGTCCCGAGGGTTCGAGAGAAGCACCGCCTCTCCCTGTCGAATCAATTCGGCCGTTCCATTATACGTCGATGAGCTCATGACTGTGGCAACCCCAGCCGCCATGGCTTCAAGCGGGGCGAGCGGACAGGGATCAGCCAGGGTCGGCAGAACATACATGTCCGCGATGGGATAGATCCGATCAATACCGTCGACCAACCCCAGAAACCGAACCTCGGACCCCAGCCGCAACCGATCGACCAGCTTCTTGTAATACTCGAATCGCTCCCCCCCGCCACCGGCAATGAGCAACTTGAATCGCGCGCGCGGCACCCTGGCATAACCTTGCAGGAGCGCATCCAATCCCTTCCGCTTGAACTCCGTCCCGACAAACAAAACAACCAGGTCGTCGATACCGATATCCCATCGAGCTCGAAGCTCGTCCCTCTCGTGATTCGAAGCGATCACGGCTGCCTGAGAAACCTCAACTCCGGTGTAGGCGAGTCTGAACCGCTCATCGGGAAGGGGATACTGCGCCTGGACATTTCGCTTGACCTGCCCCGACACGGCAATCACGACTCGCGCCGGCTCGTCGGAAAACTGTTCCCGCTCCAGCCACAGCCAAGCAAGTTTGCGAGGACTGACCGCCAGCCTCATCCAACCCAGCAGACATTTCCAGGGTTTCCCTGCCGCGATGCCGGAAGACTTGAAGCACGGCGACTGCACCGTGATCACATCGAAGGTCGAAACCTTTTCGAACGAATGCACCACATCAAACCCATGGCTCACCGCCCTGCGACAAAAATAGGAGAAAAACAGCTGATTCAACCAGGCCGGTTTGCGACACACTCGGGGAATCTTGTGGAACGCAATGGGCTCAGGGCCGTCGAACACCCACTCATGCGCGAATACATGCACCTCATGGCTCACAGCCAATCGTCGCACGACCTCCATCGCATACTTCTCCGCGCCCCCGGTGCGCAGAAATCGCTTGATCAACACGGCAATTTTAAGCCTGGGAAGTAGATCCACGAATGACAACGCCTACGTTGAACACTTTCGAAGGAACACCAGCATGTCGTGCCCTCCGCCGAACAGGCGAGCCGGCATCGCCAACACTTCTGTCATAACTCTGAGCAGACGATACGACACATAACCGGCCTCCTTCCGCTCCGCCAGAGAGACCCGCCGGGTTTCGCTCCGCTCGACATCAAATCCGCACCGCCGCGCCAGCAGGGCCAGCGACAGCGGATTAAAAAAACTGATATGGCCGCCGTGCTCCGCCACCTGAAAATATCCCCAGCGGGCGCCGACCAACCGGACCGTCCAACTCGCGCCATTGCCCGTTCCCACCACGAGCACACCATTCGGCTTGAGTATCCGCCACACCTCTCTCAACAGCGCACTGGGATCCGGAAGATGTTCGATAACCTCCATCAAGGTCACCGCATCGAAGCTCGAGGCCGGAAAGCGTGCCTCCTCAAGATACCCGTGAAAGACTTTCAATCCGGCGCTCTGGGCAAACTCCGCCGCTTGCGCCGCAGGCTCGACCCCTTCGGCATCGAACCCGTGCGTCCTCGCGCTTCGAAGCAGCGCCCCGCTGGAACACCCGATATCGAGCAGCCTGGCGCCAGTTCCCGACTCAGGACGAAGAAGTGTTTTCACCATCCCAAACAGCTTGGCGGCCCGCGCATCATGTCTGCGCTGCGTGCGTGAAGTCGGGAGCGTCCCTCGCGGCGTATCGAACTCTTTCATCGAACCGGCATAGGCTGTTGCTGTCATTTGACTGACGAGCTGGCCGCACGCCGGGCAGCGACGCAACGGCCCTTCCGGCAACACAATCGAAGTGTCCGCCAATGTGTCCGCGCACCCGACCGGACAGCATTCGATCAACCGGTCACATGGAAACTGCCGGGCATCTCTCCCCCCGCTATGGCTCATCTTGCCCCCATCAGATACCGGTTGAGCCCCACAACAGCTTGCGTGTCCTGCGTTCGCAGCACCTGATCCAATCGCGTCCGGTTCTCCTCCAGCCGACTTCTCGCCTGCTCCTGATGCCACAGATGAAACACCGGCGCGGCGTAGCGCGCAGACTTGTGTTTGACCCCGATCCGTAACAGTCGAATGACCAGATCAGAATCCTCCAACCCCCAGCCTTCATAGGACTCATCCAGACCATTGATGCGCAAGAGATCGCTCCGCCAGACCGACAGATTACAGGTCTTCATCCCCTCCCATCGGTTCGGAGCCCACTTACGCAACACGCCATCCGGCAATGCCAGGAGCGGCAAGAGGCGGTTGATATCGCGACCGGCCCAGGCTTGGGCCCACTGCACCCATGACCATTGCTGAACAGGCAGCCGCCCGCGCAGAACTCGCTGCGTACACCCGGCAGACAACAGCACCCGATTCGCGCCGAGGAAATACCCCGGCTCCGCCAAGCGCTTGTGCGCCTGGACAAACTGCCGTGACGGAATACAGTCCCCGTCCGTAAAAATAATATAGTCCGCTGTCGTGGCGGCGACCGCTCGATTGCGAATGGCCGCGGCACGGAAGCCTCGATCCTCCTGCCACACGTGCCGAACAGAGCCCTTGGTCAGACGCTGATAATTTTGAATGACCGCAGCGGTCTCGGACGTCGACCCGTCATCGGCTACCACCAGCGCAAAGTCCTGATCGGTCTGCGCCTCAAATCCAGCCAAGACCGCGCCCAAGGCATCCGGTCGGTTATAGGTCGTGACAATGACCGCGGCTTTCATACCGATGGAGACCCGCCGGGCCGGCGCAGCGGAGGTTGCGCGGGGAGCGGCCAGTTCTCTTGCGCTTCATAACGCTTCGCATAGCGGTAGAACGTGCCCTCGAAATTCCCGAACGCGATCACGAATCCAGCCCAGCCGTCCAGGAATCCCTTCTTGAAGACATAATGTTTGATGAAAGACCAGACGCCATGCGCCAGAGCCTGCCCCATCGACACGCGTTTGTCTGCGATCTTCAACACCCCGAGGGTGGAATAGCGGTTCGCCTTCTTGAGCACTTCTTCGAAGTTTCTGAACGGAACCTGCCAGATGGCATGCTTCAACCGCCCCACCGGTTTGGAAGTCAGCAATTCATAGCCTTCATGAACGGGGGACTCCACGTAGGTCATCGCGCCTTTGCGGAAGAACTGGGGTTGCCTGAAATTCGGATACCAGCCGGAATGCGCCACCCATTGCCCCATGAAGTAATTCCGCCGGGGGACAAGATAGGCATCCTGCGCGGGAGACCCCGCCAGCAACGCGAGTATTTCATCGCGGACTTCGGGCGTGCACTGCTCATCGGTGTCGATGCTCAGAATCCACTCGTGCGCGCACGCGGCAACGGCGCGGTTGCGCAGATGACCGAATCCTTCAAACGGAATCTGGACGACGCGCGCCCCCATTTCAGCCGCGATCCGATCCGTTCCGTCTGTGCTGGCGGAATCCGCCAAAACAATTTCGTCCGCCCACAACACGCTCTTGATGGTATCCGCAATTTTACCCGCCTCGTTATACGCAATGATGTAGACCGAAACCTTCACCCTGTCGCTCCTTCAATAATAATGGGCTCCACGGGCGGCTCCGACCGCGGAGAACGCTCAACGGCTAAGAACACCCCCAGAAACGTCGCCAGCAGATGGCCTTCGACAAAAGTCCTGAAGTGTGAACTGAACAAACTGGTCACACACCACCCGCACAAGATAGCCACCGCCAGGTTTCGATAGACCGGAGGACCGGACCGGTCGCGGCCGACCGCCACCAACCAGGCGAGAAAGACGGCAAATCCAACGATCCCCTGCTGCGCGAGGACTCCAAGATATTGATTGTGCGGATCGGTCGTCGCCAGGGACCGCCAATCATCTGAAGGATACTTTCCGGCGATGTGCTCCCGATAGGCGGCTGGAAATCCGCCGGCACCCACCCCAACCAGCCAATGTTCTTGAATGATCTCTACCGTATTGACATACCACACCCGGCGAATGCCGAAGCTGGTCAAGTCTTGCAGCTCCGATTCATGCGCCCATTCGTTGAATCCAAGCGCCACCTTGCCATACATCCGAGGGGATATTGCCAGGGCAAGACCTAACGCCAAGAGCAAACTCGCGAGGATCATCGAACGCGCTCTCCACGAGGCCTTCCATGAGAGGAGGAAACCTAGACCAAGGCCCAATACCGCATAGCCGCTTCGCGAATCCGTTACAAAAATAATATTCGTGATATACAGGCATCCAAGGAGAAACCAGACTAAGGGACGCTGTCCCATGAACTGTTTTTCCAATAAAGCCCAGGCACAAATTAAAGTAGCGCAGGCGAATGCCATCCCCTGGGTACCGGAAATTCTGAGCAGATGCTCGGGCGCGCGCCACAGAGTGATCCACCCGGCGGCGGCAGCGGAAGAAATCACTGCTCCAACAGATGTTCCAATAATGAACGCTGATAGGAGTCGCTCTCTCCAACGATGCTCGTCGAAAATCGCCAGCACCAGAAAAAACCAGAGAAGAGTACGCCACTTGAATACATCCATCCATCGTACATTCCAGGGGACCGAAGCATAGACTACCCCCATGAGGACTATTCCCAGAAATAGGGCTGCCCAATAACCGGACGGTCTTGCGAATACCGGCTTGAGCCGAACAGCAGCCTGACCACTGGCGAGAAACGCCACGTACGCCCCGACCAAACCGATAGTTCCGACTGAAGGAGAGTACAAGAGGCCGACGCAGGCGATAATTACCGAGATCCTGGCGAAATCAACCATTCGTTGAGCACGCATAGTGACCATATTCAATAACCTATTGGTTGACTGTGGCGATGAGTTGCGGACTCAGTAGAGATACTTTCGACGCACTTTCTGCAGAATTGATGTAATCCGCCGTATGAACTTCGGTGGCGAAGGCTCCAAGACTGACAGAAACCGGCCATTCTTACTGCCCTGCTCGACGATCGGAGGCTCCAGCCAATAGAGATCAATCTCACGCTCACGGTCAATCTGCTCAAAGAGATTATCGATCGGCAATGGAATGCCTTGCTCCTCAATCCAGTCCACCCTCAAACGGGCTGTCTGGCTGCCAAGCACATAGGCTTCCGTTAACCGCCCGCGAGTGGACTTGTACAAATGCCGGCCCGGGACCTTCAGCCGCCGAGGCGTATAGAGATTTCCTCCGCTGCCGATGAAAAGCACATGCGGAGAAGCGATGGACGCAGATTCTTGGAGCGCCGCCTGGAGCCGAGGAACAAACTGCGTCGCAAGGAACGCATCATCTTCCAGAATCAGCGCACGCTGCCATTGGCGTTCGGCAACGAGACGCAATGCCTGGAGATGCTTTAATGCACAGGACCGCTGCCCGGGACTGAGCAGTTCGTTCTTAAAGTATCGCGCCGTAATCGCGGCGTCCAAATCGGCAACATCGTAGGAATGGATGAATTCATACGCCAATCCGAGCGGCTGCAGTTGCCGTTCAATACTCTTTCGGCGATCGACAAAATCCCTCGGATTGATGACGAGGATCCCGTCAAGCGACAACGACGCTGATTCATCACGATTAAGAGAATCCATCAAGGCGTCGAGGACATCCCTCCATCACACACACCCTTCAACTCAATCGACCCGCGGGAGGCTTCCCGGACAGGTGCGCAACACCGAACGTCCCGCTACATAGGCCCTGAGAACGCACAGACTTACCTGCGCCCCTGTACCAGCCGGATCTGCCCTGACAGGCAGGCCGTCACCTGCTCGACCTGATCGACAGTAATTGCAGAATGGAACGGCAGAGCGATGGTGCGATCGCTCGTATGCTCCGTAACCGGAAAATCTCCGGCCTTGTAGCCAAAGGAGTCCCGATAGTGTCGCTGTAGATGAATCGGCGCAAAGTAATTGCTGCACCCGATTCCTTCGTCCTTCAATCCACGCAGAATGCAATCCCGATCCTCCCGTGAGAACCGATCGGCCAGCCGCACCACATAGACAAACCAACTCATCCGGCCTTGTGCCGGCCCTTGCGGCGTGATGAGCCCCTCTAACTTTCCCAATCTGTTGCCGTATAGTTCGGCGACTGCAGCCCGTTTGGACAAGAGTTCCTCCAACCGGGACAGCTGGGCAATGCCGAGCGCGCACTGAATATCGCTGAGCCGATAATTGAATCCCAATCTGGCATGTTCCAACCAGGCCTGTCCTTCATCTCGGCCCTGATTCCGCATGCTCCGGCAAAGACCTGCCAGATCGTCACGATCGGTCACGATCATCCCGCCTTCGCCGGTCGTCATTTGCTTGTTCGGATAGAAGGCGAAACATCCGGCCTCGCCAAATGTTCCCGCCTTTCGACCGAATCGCTCAGCGCCGATCGCCTCACACGAATCCTCGATCACCAGAAGCCCTCTGTTTTTTGCAAGGGCTTCTATACGATCCCAATCCGCACAACGGCCGAATACGTCGACGCCCAGAATGGCCTTGGTCCGTGGCGTAATCGCCGCTTCGATCTTCGCAGGGTCGATGTTGTAGTTCTCAGGGTCGATATCGACAAACACCGGCCGAGCCCCTTCCATCATGATACAGTTCGAGGAGGCAATGAAACTGAACGGCGTCGTAATCACCTCATCCCCGGGACCGATCCCAAGAGACCGGATGATCAGATGCAGAGCGCTCGTGCCGCTGTTCACCGCAATCGCGTGCTTCACGCCGATATATTGAGCCATCGCACGCTCGAATTCCGGCAACTTCGGCCCCAAGCTCAGAAACGTCGATTCCATGACGTCGAGCACGGCCTTCCGTTCAACCCACGTCAGATCGGGCTGAGACAGCGGGATTTTCATTCCATCAGAACCCAAGTGCCACCTCATTCTGTTTAATGATTCTGGCAGGATTTCCTACTGCCACGACCTTGTCAGGCAAATTCTCCCGCACCACCGCTCCGGCCCCAACGATACAATGCTTCCCCACTGAGATATTGGGCAGCACCACGGCGCCGATCCCGAGATGGGAAGCCTCTCCGATGTTCACACGACCTGCCAAGTGGACGCCAGGGGACAAGTGCGCATGGGCCGCGATCCGACAATCGTGATCGATGGTGGCTCCGGTGTTCACGATCACGTTCTCGCCGATTTCAGCATCCACATTGACGACAACTCCGGCCACAACCAAGGTTCCCGCTCCAATCCTGACTCGGCTGCCAATGACGGCGAACGGATGAATCGCCGAAATAAGCCTGAATCCCATCCGCTCGACCTCTTCGCACACAAGCTTCCGACGATAATTATCGCCTAAGGCCACGATGACACCCTCAATGCCTGCTCCGCTCATTCCGGCCAGGTCGTCTTTGTTCCCGAGCACAGAATAGCCGCCTCGGACCGTTCCTTTCAGTTCCACGCTATCATCGACAAGTCCCACGATCTGATAGATCCCCATCTGCTCCAAGACATCCAGCACAACCTTAGCGTGTCCGCCTGCCCCGAATACAATGACGCGTTTCTTATTCACGGCTGCCTCGGAGAACCGAAATCATCATTCACGCCCCCGGCGCCGTACAGCCCCTCGCGACGGAGAAACACCCCAATAGTACGCCACAAGATCCGAAGATCAAGCCAGAGCGAGAAGTGATCCACGTACCAGACATCCAGCTCGATGCGTTGAGGCCATGGCAGAGCGTTCCGGCCGTTCACTTGCGCCCAACCGGTAATCCCGGGTTTCATCTCCAACCGCCGCCGTTGAAACGGGGTGTACTGCGCGACCTGATATTCCAACGTCGGCCTTGGCCCGACGAGGCTCATGTCGCCTTTCAACACATTCAACACTTGCGGCAGCTCATCCAGGCTCCAATTCCGCAGCCACCCGCCCACCCAGGTGATCCGATCATCCGACTTCCCGACGGTCGTACCAAGCCCGAGGCGAATTGCATCGCGCACCATCGTACGAAATTTATACAGCCGAAAGACTTTCCCGTCTTTCCCGACTCGTTCCTGGATAAACAAAGCCGGCCACCCATTGCCGACGAGAATGAGAAGGGACAGCCCGATGAGAAATGGGGAAAGCAGGAGGAGCAGCAAAGCCGCCGCCGCACGATCACATCCATACTTCAGAATCAGCTGAGCGTTCCGACTCACAGGACCAATCCCTTTTGCGCCAACAGCCGCCGATAATGTCCCTCAATCAACTCACACATCCGGGACTGACTAAACAGTCGCTCGACACGACATCGGCCGGCGGTCCCGAATGTGCGCCGTTTGGATTCATCGCGTAGCAACTCCAGGGCGCGCGCCGCGAACACCTGGGGATCATCGGCTGGAGCCAGATAGCCGGTGACGCCATCCTCCACAACCTCGGCTATGGGCCCGATATCGCTTCCGACCGTAGCCTTCCCCATAGCCATCGCTTCGGCAAACACCACGCCGAAGCCCTCGCGTCTCGTCGGCAATACAAACAGATCCATGGCCTGCATCAGCTCAGGAATATCTGTCCGATGACCGGCAAACACCACGTCCTGGGCGAGACCGTTCAATTCGGCCATCTGCTCCAAACTATGGCGGAGCGGCCCCTCCCCGACGATCAGGAATTTCACATCCGTGCGCTCAGCACGAATGATAGCGGCCATCCGAAGAAAACATTCCAGCCCCTTATCAGGAACTAACCGAGCCACAGTCCCGACAACCAGAGCATCTCTCCCCAAACCAAGCGCGTCACGGAGAGTACCAGGTCCCCCAAGAGAAGGCGAGAATCGCGTCAGGTCCACGCCCATCGGCACAGTCACAATCCGGCTCGCGTCTTGAACGATCCCCTCACTCAAACCGTCTTTTCGCACACTCTCGGTGTCCACCATCAACAGATCCGTCCAGCCGGCCGCCCATCGTTCGATCCAGATGTACGCCCACTGAACCGGCCACGGCAGATAGGCGTGAAAGGGAAACGCATGGGCCGTATGAATGACGACGGGGACACCCGCCAGCCGGGCGGCCAGCCGTCCGACAATGCCGGCCTTAGAGGTCTGCGTGTGAATCACATCCGGCTTGAATTCGCGGATCACCTGACACAGTCGCCGAATAGCCAGAAGATCCTGGAACGGCCGAATCGTCCGTGGAATCGCAACGGAAAACACTTTGCATCCTTCGATGTCCCGACTCCCCGAAGAAGCTGGCCCATCCGCCGCCGACTCCTGAGAGCACGCGACAGCCGCCTCGTAGCCATGTCCAGACAAATAGCGTAGGACCGGCGCAATGAACGTCTGCGCCGTCAAGAAGATCGTGCACACATGCAGAACACGAATCGGCCGATTCCCTCCCATTAGAACCCCGCCCCTTGTCGATCGCCTTTCACATGCCAATGCGGGGGCATCAAAACTCCGTGTAGATCCAAAAGAGCAGCCACTTGGCCGTCTCGAGAACCACCTGCCTGGCGGAATCCCGATCCTTCCACCATTGGTCGACGACAAACCCGTCATACGGAGACCCGACCGCATGGATCTCGATATGGGGATAGGTTTTAAGAATCGAACAAAAGATCGCCTCTGCACGCCGCACATGAAATCGGCTCGTAATCAACAAGAGGGAATGGATCTCCGGGCGTTGCCTCAGCAGTTCGGCCACGGCCCGCGCCTCACCGATCGTGCTGACCACCTCATTCCCGAACACTTCGATACGATCGGCAGGAACCCCTTTTCGCAGAAGCACCGCGCGACTCACCTCCTCTTGGCGGGGATAGGGCACACCGACAGCATCCAACTGCCGCAGAGACCGCTCGCGCTCCGGCCGAGAAATCCAGACTCTCGGCACAAAGCTTTGATGGTACAAGTCGGATGCATAGAGCGCGCGGCTGAAATCACCGGCCAGGACGATCCCGACATCCACCTGTTTGGGAGGGGTCTCGACAACCAGGAAGGAGGCCGCATAGACGAAGCAGAACGCGAGAAGCACAAGGACCGCCAGGCACGTCGCCGCAACAGCGAGGGTTATCTTTCGTCGGGTCCACACAGATAGGTCGGCTTGATTACACGTTTCCTGAAACACGCACCTGCATGCCTCGCTCATCCCTCATTAGCACGAATCTGAGGGATGAGACCAAGGACGTTGGAGCAAGAGAATCTGTTTACCACATGGCAAGCACAGGCAAGATAGCTTCAGGCGGCGAGTTCCGCGGTCTTTGAATCAGCGATCGGGTGTCGCAGAGAAGACTCACCTCCCCGTTGCCATGCGTGCCATTGCGCGACAAGCACGACCAGCATCGAGATACACGCGACAGCAATCGCCCCACTATTCTGATACGACAGACCGACGGCTAACCCGAACATCGTGAGCCAGCTCCCATTCAGTAACAGCACCTGCGCCCAATCGAGCCCGCAGTGCCGGCGCATCGTGACGATCATATACGCCGCAGAACAGGCTGATCCTGCGACCGTCGCGACAGCGATTCCATAGAGGCCGTACACCGGCACCAAGAGCACGTTCAACAGCAGATTGATTACCACGCCCATCCCGACCGCCGCCACAGCCCGAGAGGACTGCCGGGACACCGCGGCCAGCTTGATAATCAGCGTCATGGCCACAACGAAAGGAATCTGTAAGCTTCCCACCCGAAGAATGCCGGCCAGATGTCGTGCCTGCCCCTCGCTGATTTCGGCGCCTTGAAACAGGGCCAGCACGAGAGGCTCGAAAAACGCAAAGAGAACCAGGGCTGTCAAGATCGACAACCAGGTACAGACCGTCACAATGAAATAGACATCGCCGGCTAGCTGGGAGGATCGCCGGAAGGCCAAGAGCCGGCCGAAGTGCGGCGTCAAGACGGCGGCCGACGCCACGGCCGCCAGACCCGCCAAGAGTTGGACGAGCTTTCCCCCCAATGCCCACGCCGTCACAGCCCCAGGCTCAAGCCTGGCCGCGAAGGAAAAATTGATCGGGATGGTCAGGCCGACCAGAAGCGCAACCATCACAAGCATGATGTAGTTTCGATACACAGACGACAGATCGGACCACCTGCCAGGGAAGAAGGGCATAAGCGAAGCACCGGCCCGACGGGTGACATACCAGGCGATTGACGCATTCAGAAACGTCCCCGCAATCATCCCCCCGATCGCCGCACGAAGTCCGAGCGTTTCAGACCAGGCAAGAATCGAGACGATCGTGACGACCGGGACACACAGCTGAGCGATCGAGGCCGCCAGCGGTCGATTCACCGCATTCAGGACTCCATTCCCGACGACGGTCCACGCAGACAGCGCCAGCAGCGCCGAACACCATCGTAACATCGTAACGGCATCATGCAGATCGTCAGGCGTTCGGCCGGAGACAAACCACGGCGCAATCCAACCGGCCGCCACCACAAGACCGACTGCTGCCACCCCGACGACTGCGGCAGCGAAAGAGATCAACGATCTGGCCAGTCGCGCAGCCTCTTCGCTGACGCCCCCGCCTCCGGCCTGGATGAACGGTGCCGTCATGGCATCCGCCAATGGCAACACCAGCACCCCGACGAGAAACATGGGAATCATGGAAACCGACAAGAAACCATCCAACTGCCCGCCCAATCCATAGATGTTGACCAGCAACAGATCCCGTACCAGAAAACCGAAATACCAGACGGCGGTGAGAAACACCACCGCAATCCCAGCGGCGGATACGTCGGATATTGATGGGATGATGTTCGATTCACGGGAGAGAGCCCCCGACGACACTCCCCCCCGACATCGTCGATGAGCCAACGACAACAGCGTGAGTCCGATACGCGCCCAGCCGATGGCACCGCAGAGAATGAAGAAGAACAACGGCCCCCCACGAACCCGATAGAGCGTGCCGACATTCGGCTGGATATAGCTGTAGAACATGATCATGATTCCACAGACGATCATGCCGGAGAGCATCGCCGAACTTGGGCGTGCCGTGATGGCCCAGAGCAGCCCTGGTATGAGCAGGTACCACAGTGCGGTTTCCATGGCCCCTACCACACGGAACAGGCTCATTTTGTCCATCCAGGAAGAAGGAAAAGGCGCGAGCAATCCAACTATTGCCGCTCTGGGCATATAGGCCAATGCGCTCCCGGCGCTATCTGGAACTCGATCGGCATCAATCTGCGAACCAGCACCCACAGAGTCCCCGTGGGCGGCAAACCCCACCCGAAGGACCGACAATCGCTTCAGGCCCTCTTCTACCGGTACAGGAACCCACCCGGAGGATTTCCACTCCCATCCCTGATACGAACTGGCAGCAAGACTGTTGACAATGGATCCGGTGTTGAGGCCTTCTTGGTTGCGTCCTTTGGGCAACACCCATGCCGCAGCCAGGATTAGAACGATACACACTAGGCCTCTGGCGAGGCCGCTTCTTTCACTGACCCATCGATGGCGGAAACCGGCGTTGGCAGCCATGATCACAAGAGCTGCTACAAGCCCGCCGGAGACAACGAAGAGCACGTAGGGGCGCACACACCAAATCAGCAGAATCCCAGCGGTCATCGCCGCGAGAATCCGCTTCAACCGCACAGGATAAGAAGTAGTCACGGCACATAGAAAGCCATACACGACAAGCAACGTTCCGGCGAT
>CAZWOX010000007.1:67387-99036 GCA_964635345.1 uncultured Nitrospira sp. | reverse complement strand
AGGTCGACAACCTGCCCAACGAACATGGCGGAAGTTCTATCTCTGGATTTGGGATTCTCCCCTCCGTTGCACCCCTCCCCCCTCGGTGCTAGACTTCGGCGCGATTTTCCCTCTCCACGACCCATCGGCAGGTGAGCGCGATGCCGTCTCCCGATCTTGAACAAACTCTCCGCCGCGGCGAGGAATTCGCGGCGCGGCTGATCGAAAGCAGCCGCGACTGCATCAAGCTGCTCGACCTCGATGGTCGCGTCCTGTCCATGGATCAGCACGGCATGACGGCACTGGAGATTTGCGACTCCGGTCCGCTCGCCGGTTCACTTTGGATCGACTTCTGGGAAGGCGACGACAAGCAGAAGGCGCACGCCGCCCTCGAAGCGGCACGCCAGGGCCAGGCCGGCCGTTTCACCGGTTTCTTTGCCGCGACACAAACCAAAACCTCGAAATGGTGGGAGGTCTCTGTCACCGCCATCCTCGATAAAGAAGGCACCCCGGAGAAATTACTCGCCGTCTCGCGCGATGTGACGGCATTGAAACTCATCGAGCAACGGCTGCGGGACTCGGAAGCGCGGCTGGAACAGCAAGTCGCGGCGCAGCGCAACGACCTGGCTAAAACCAGTGCGGCGTTGCGCGAGATCGTCGAGGGCGTCGAAGCCACCGTTGGGCCACTGTTCTTCTCCGCGTTGGTGCAGCAGCTCGCTAAGGCGCTCGGGGTCGAATATGCGTTTGTCTCGGAATTCTGCGCGGACCGCTCAAAGGTGCGGACATTAGCCTTCTGGGCGGGCGACCGCTTCCTGGACAATTTCGAATACGCGATCGCCGGAACACCTTGCGAGACAGTACTGGCCGGCGAGATGTACCACTGCCGTGATCAGGTGTCGGACCGGTTCCCGACCCACAAGCATGAATTGGACGAACTCGGTGTGCAGAGCTACCTCGCGATTCCTGTGACGAGTGTAAACGGCTGGGTGCTGGGGCATCTCGCGGTTATGGGATGCCGGCCGATGGAGCTGGAGCAATTGGATCTCTCTGTATTTCGCGTGTTCGGGCAGCGCGTCGGCGCTGAGTTGGAGCGTATGCAGATGGACGCGAGGCTCAAGGAGAACGAGCAACAACTGAGCGACCTGTTCGACGAGGCCCCGATCGCCTATGTGAACGAGGGGCTCGATTCCAAGTTCATCCGCGCCAACAAGACAGCCATAAAGACGCTTGGCATCACGCCGGAAGAGGTGGAAGGCACCTACGGGGCGTCGTTCATCCCCGACACGCCCGAAGCGCAACGGCGGCTGAAAGAGGCGTTCGACTCGATCGGCAAGGGGATCGACACGAGCGGCGTGGTGCTCGAACTGCGCCGCAAGGACAACGGGAAACCGCTCTGGATCCAGTGGTGGTCGCGGCCCGACCCGGGCGGCACCTATACCCGGACGATGTTCGTGGACATCACCGAACGGGTGCTGATGGAGCAGGAGAAGGCGCGGCTCGAGGCCCAGGCCGTCTACCTGCAGGAAGAAATCAAGGGCACGCACAACTTCGAAGAATTGATCGGCAGCTCGACGACCTTGAAGAAGGTGCTGAAGAACGTGGAGCGGGTCGCGCCGACCGATTCGACCGTGCTCATCACCGGCGAGACCGGCACCGGCAAGGAACTGATCGCCCGCGCGATTCACAACCTGAGCCCGCGCAAGGGGCGCCCTCTCGTCAAAGTCAATTGCGCGGCTATACCTGCCGGTTTGATCGAAAGCGAACTCTTCGGCCATGAGAAGGGCGCCTTCACCGGCGCGTTGACGAAGAAGATGGGCCGCTTCGAAGTGGCCGACAAAGGCACGATCTTTCTCGACGAGATCGGCGAACTGCCGCTGGATCTCCAATCGAAACTGCTCCGCGTCCTTCAGGAAGGCGAGTTCGAACGGGTCGGCGGCGCGCAGACCTTCAAGGTGAATGTGCGCGTGATTGCCGCGACGAATCGGGATCTGGAGCAGCTCTCGAAGAGCGGCCAGTACCGCCCCGACCTCTACTACCGTCTGAACGTGTTTCCGATTCATCTGCCGGCCCTGCGTGAACGCGAGGGCGATATCCCGTTGCTCGTGCAGTATTTCGTGCGCAAGTTTGCCGCGAATTTCGGTAAGAAGATCACGAAGATTTCGGAGCGCATGATGTCCGCGCTGCAGCGCTATTCCTGGCCGGGCAACATTCGTGAACTGGAACATGTGATCGAGCGGGCGGTGATTCTCAGCGAAGGGCCGGAATTGGAACCGATCGAGTGGCTGTCGCAGTCGAGCGGCAAGGCGGGCGCTGCCAAAACGCTCACGCTCGAGGAAACGGAGCGGCAGCACATCACCGATGTGCTGGAGCAGACTAACTGGCGGGTGAGCGGTCCCAAAGGCGCTGCCGCCATTCTCGGTTTGAAGCCGACGACCCTCGAAGCGCGGATGAAAAAACTCGGCATCGAGCGCCAGGCGAAGTCGTAATTCCTTCTCTCCCGTTTTGTCGGATATTCCCAAGAAAATTTCCCAACATATCGTGACGATCCCAATATGTTGGGAATCGCTTCGGCTCGATCGCCTGCCGGTTTCGCCCGTCAGAGTCCGCTTTCCCATTGGTGCATCAATCCCTTAGCGATTCACATCTCATTGCCGTGTGTGGTGGCACTGCTGTTGCTGAATGGTCTGCCAAGTGGACGACACAAAGGAGATCGTGAGGCGATGTTGAAGATCACCACCATTCAAGAAAGCGGCAACGACGTGCTGCTCAAGCTGGAAGGAAAAATCACGGCACAGTGGGCCGCACTCCTCGACGGTGAGTGTCGCTCGTTCCTTCGACAGAAGAAAGTCGTCTGCCTGGATTGTTCGCAGGTGGATTTTATCGATCAACGTGGAGTGGAGGTGGTGAAGAATTTCCCTCCCGCACAAGTCACTCTCATGAGCGCTCCAGGTTTTGTGACGGAGCTGCTGCAGATTGGAGGCCAGTCATGAATGCAGTCGTCACCACGTATCAGGAATCGGGGGAGCAGGTCTCGACGGTCGGAGCGTCGGCCACCACTTCGCCGGGTCCCTCGCTCTTGCAGGAGGAACAATCGCTGATCGGCCGTCTTCGCGCCGGAGACGAGGGGGCGTTTGACGAACTGGTCAACAAGCACCACAGCGCGCTGATTCGAATGGCGCTGGGGCATGTGGCGGACCGGGAAGTGGCCGAGGAAGTGGTGCAGGATACCTGGATGGCCGTCATCGAAGGGCTGGCCCGCTTTGAGGGGCGGTCGTCGCTGCGGACCTGGATCTTCGGGATTTTGATTCACAAGGCCAAGGATCGCGGTGTGCGGGAGAAGCGGCATACGACATTTTCGGAATTCGATTCGCACAATGATGACAATGAGGAAGCTGTCGATCCCTCTCGCTTCCACCAGTCCGGCGAGTGGGCCGGCCACTGGGCCTTTCCTCCGCAGCCCTGGGATGACCAGACACCGGAGAAACTGCTCGCCAGCCGGCAAGCGGTGAATACTATGAACAAGGCGATTGATTCGTTGCCCCGGACGCTCAAGGACGTGTTGATCCTTCGCGATATCAAAGGGATCGAGGCGAAGGAGGTCTGCGAGCTGCTGAAGATCACAGAAACGAATCTGTACGTGCGGTTGCACCGGGCGCGGGAACGCGTGCGAGTGGCGGTTGAGGTGTACCTGGAGGGGCCGGCCCTCACGGTGTAAGGATTTCAGGAATGGGAAGACTCAGGGATAGAGGAATCACCGGAGGCGCTCCCCATGGCAGAAAATCCCGCCGAACGGTCTGTATCGGAGATCACCTGCAGCGAGGTTGCCGAATGGACCTCGGCCTATCTTGATGCGCATGTGGATGATGCGGCAAAGGTCCGTATGGCGCTCCATCTCGCCGCCTGCGCGGGCTGCGACGCTTATGTGAAGCAAATTGCGTCCGTCCGTCACATGCTCGCACGATTGTCAGAAACCGGTATCGAGCTGGTTCTGCGGGACCGCCTGCGGCAGGCCTTCTCCGCCCTGCAGACTCCGCCACCATCGAAGACGTGAGAGTGCCGGCCGGCATACTGTCGTAAAACAATCATTTAAGAGGAGACATGCAGAACGTGAACACCGTGCGCGTATCCACGATCCTCGGGCTCACCTTGATGCTAACCGGCCTCGCCGGCTGCCTGTCGCCGATTGTCATGCATCGGGCAGTGATCGAGTACGACCGGACGGTGAGCTATGTCGAGGCCGATCTGTTGCTCATCAACATCGCCCGCGCCCGATACCATCGACCGGTCCACTTCACGGCGGTGTCGAGCGTGGCGGAGAATTCGACGATCACCATCGTGCCGGTCACCGGCGAGGAATTTACGAAGCGTGTGTTGCGTCCGCTGGATGAAGATAAGTTCGAGTTTCTCCTACTGCAGGGCTATTCCTTGAGTACATCCAGTCGAGAACCGGCGAACGTAAGTGGATAAGGAGGGCGCCATGCTTGATCGCATCATGACCGGCACGCTCATCATCCTTGCGGGGCTGTTGCTGACCTGGACCGTCGTCAATGCGGGAGTCGGCATGAAGGCGCCGGATATCACCAATCCGACTTGGCTGAACAGCGAACCGTTACGGCTGGCGGATCTGAAAGGCAAAGTGGTGATGGTCGAGTTCTGGACCTTCGGGTGCTACAACTGCCGGAACGTCGAGCCCTATGTGAAGCAATGGCATCAGAAGTACGCCGATCAGGGCTTCGTCGTCATCGGCGTCCATTCGCCTGAGTTCTCGCGCGAGCGCGAAATCGACAACGTGCGGCGCTATCTCAAGGATCACGATATTCGTTTCGCTGTGCCGATCGATAACGACTTTTCGACGTGGAATGCGTATGGCAACCGCTATTGGCCGGCGATGTATCTCATCGACAAGCGCGGCGTGATCCGGCATGTGCGCGTCGGCGGGGGTGGCTACCAGGATACCGAGGCGAAGATTCAATCGCTGCTTGCTGAGCCGTCGTAAGGGGACACCATGCCACAGCCGTCACGGCGACGATTTTTGCAGGCGACCGGGGGACTGTTGTTGGCGGTAGCCCTGCCCTCGTCGGCTGCAGCCGGAGTGTTGAACCGCCTCTTCGGTCAGCCCGAGCCGAAGCTGACGAAGTCGATCACACCCAACGAGGAGTTTTATGTCACCTCCTATCGCAGCCCCCCGACCGTTCGTATCGGTGACTGGTCCCTCTCGATCGGCGGCCTCGTCGAACGACCCATTACGCTGACGTACGACCGATTGCTGGCCAAGCCGACGATCTCGCAGATCGTCACGCTCGAATGTGTCGGAAATACGGTTGCGGGAGAATTTATCAGTACGGCCGAGTGGGAAGGGGTGTCGCTTCGCGTCTTATTGGAGGAAGCCGGCGTTAGTCCGGCGGCCTATGATGTCGTTTTTCGTGCAGCTGACGGCTATTCGGATGGGATCCGTCTCGATCGTGCCATGGCGGGTGACGTCATGATCGCGCACCGGATGAACAGGGCTCCGCTTCCGCTTGGGCATGGGTTCCCGGCCCGCATGATTGTACCAGGCCACTTCGGCATGAAGAGTGTTCAATGGCTGACGTCCATCGACGTCGTGGCCGAGGATTACAAGGGCTACTACGCGCAGAAGGGGTGGACCGACGAGGCCATCGTCAAGACTATGTCCCGGATCGATTTGCCGGGGCATGGCACGACGCTCACAGGCACTCGTCATGTCGTCGAAGGGCTCGCCTTTGCGGGAACGCGGGGTATCAAGCAGGTCGAAATCAGCACCGACGGCGGGGAGCACTGGATCCCGGTCGTACTCGATGCGCCGGTCTCGCCTTCAGCCTGGCGATTCTGGCGTTACGACTGGGCGGTTCTGAACCCCGGCCGGCATACGCTCCTTGTCCGCGCCACAGACGGCACCGGGAGGGTTCAATCATCCGTCGAACAGGATCCGGCTCCGGATGGGGCAGCCGGGCTGCACGAGATCACTGTCACAATTGAGCCCTGATCGGTTTGTCGGCCGAGCGGCTCGCCTAGCGCAGTGAGGCCAGGTCGATGACGAAGCGGAACCGCACATCGCCCTTGACGACTCGTTCATAGGCCTCGTTGACCTGCTGGATCGGAATCACTTCAACGTCGGATTCGATCTTGTGTTCGGCGCAGAAGTCGAGCATCTCCTGGGTTTCCCGGATGCCGCCGATGACGGAGCCCGCGATGCTTCGCCGATGCAGAATCAAAGGGAACGGTTCGAGCGGCGCCGGTTTTCCCGGTGCGCCGACGAGAATCAGCGTGCCGTCGGTCTTCAGCAAGTGGACCAAGGCGTTGTAGTCATGCGGGGCCGAGACGGTATCGATAATGAAGTCGAATCGCCGCTGCAGCTTCGCAAGCGTGCCTGACTGTGACGTGATCTCGAAATGAGTGACTCCCAGCCGCATGGCGTCCTGCCGCTTTTTTTCGGATGTGCTCAAGACGGTGACTTCCGTGCCGAGCGCCCGCGCGATTTTCACCGCCATGTGGCCCAGCCCGCCTAAACCCACCACCGCGAGCTTGTGGTATTTCCCTACGCCCCAGTGTCGGAGCGGCGAATAGGTCGTGATGCCCGCGCACAGGAGTGGTGCGGCGCCGGCTGCTGAGAGGGCCTGGGGAATTCTCAACGCATACTGCGCATCGACCACGATCTGAGCGGAGTAGCCGCCCTGCGTAATCTGGCCGGCCTTGTTGCGTCCGCTATAGGTGAGCAGCATGCCGGATTCACAATATTGTTCCTGCCCTTCCCGGCAGGCCGTGCAGGTCCGGCAGGAATCGACGAAGCAGCCCACTCCGGCCCGGTCGCCGGCTGCGAAGGTTGTGACCTCCGTTCCGACGCGCGCCACGGTTCCGACGATTTCATGCCCCGGAACCATGGGGAAGAGCGAGCCGCCCCATTCGTCGCGGGTTTGATGGATGTCGGAGTGACAGATGCCGCAATGGGTGATCGTGATCAAAATGTCACGAGGGCCGACGTTACGGCGTTCGAATGAAAAGGGAGTCAACGCTGCTTTGGCGGTCATCGCGGCGTAGCCTTTGGTCTGTAGCATGGAGGTGCTCCTGGTCTGAGTACGTAAGCGAAGAGTCCCAAGACCTTAGCAAGATGGCGCGAAGTTGCCAACTGGGAAAATGTCGTGACGGTGTGAGACGTCACCCGTCACGTCCAGCTTCGACAACCTGTTAATTGTCTTTTGTGACAGATCCGGTTGGAGGCGTGTCCGGGCCTTCGTCACTCGGAACGTCAGTGTCGATTGTGAGCGAGGAGCCTGGAATCCGATAGCCTCCCGTTGCCCAGGTGCCGAGGTCCGTGAGCTGACAGCGTTCTGAACAGAAGGGGCGCCAGGGGTTGTCTTCCCACACCGTGGGTGTTCGGCAGACGGGGCATGTCATGCCGGAAGTCTACCATTCTTCCAGGCCGGTCGGGCAAGGGGCGGGTGTTGGAGGAGTCAGGAATTGGTCTGCGGCTGAGCGACGTGCAGAAAACGGTGCAGGCGGCTGCGATCCAGATCGGACAGATTCAAGAACTCGACGCCGAATTCACCATGATTGGCCCAGCGGACGGCGGCGGAGTGGACGGTAATCGGCGAACCCAGGTCGGTGGCGCGAATGAGGAGCCGGACACCCGACCCGGGATTGATCGGAGCCGTGCTGGTCACGGCGCAGCCACCGGCGGAGATGTCGAACATGGTGCCTTCGCGGATTTCGGTTTGATTCGTCGTGGAGAAGAAGACTTGGAGTTCGACGGGAATACGACGATGCTCGCGGCACTCGATCATGACGGCCTCCCGGCGGTGAATGAATGGGCGGCACCACGCTCACCGCGGCTCTTGGTGGGCGGGCCCGTACTGACGCCATCGTAGACCAGGGCATCGTCCGTTTGAAGCAATAAACGAAAATGGCCTGTGTCGGCCGGAACCGGCGGAAGGCCATGGAGCGGAAGGAGCCGGACTCAGCCCGTTTTCTGTCCCTTTTCAAGTTTGGCCCAGGCGTCTTTCAATGACACGGTTCGATTAAACACGAGGCGGTTTGGTGTGGTGTCCGGATCGATGCAAAAGTAGCCGGTTCGCTCGAACTGATAGCGCGCGCCGATGGAGGCCTGTTTGAGACTCGGTTCCACCAGACATCCGGCGAGGCGTTCGAGCGACTGAGGGTTGAGTGACTCTGTCCAATCCTGGTCCGGCGGTATTTTGGCCGAGTCGGCGACGAGGAGCGGATTGTACAGGCGCACTTCAGCCGGAACAGCATGGGCGGCGGAGACCCAGTGAATCGTCGCCTTCACTTTGCGCTGTTCCTGCGTGGAGCCGCTCCTGGTTTCCGGATCGTACGTACAGCGCAATTCGGTGATGGCTCCGGTCCGTGGATCTTTCACAACGCCGGTACATTTCACAATGTAGGCATAGCGCAGGCGGACTTCACGCCCGGGTGCCAGGCGAAAAAATTGCTTGGGCGGATCCTCGCGGAAATCATCCTGTTCGATATACAGCACGCGCGAAAAGGGCACGCGCCGGGTCCCCGCCGCCGGGTCTTCCGGATTGTTCACGGCCTCCATGTCCTCGTCCGTTCCCTCGGGATAATTTTCGATGACAACCTTGAGCGGATTCAGGACAGCCATGACGCGCGGCGACCGCTTGTTCAAGTCTTCGCGAATGAAAAATTCGAGCAGTTGCATCTCCACGATGGCATCGCGCTTGGCCACGCCGATGTGATCGCAAAAGGCGCGAATGGCTTCAGCCGTATAGCCGCGCCGCCGTAATCCTTTGATCGTGGGGATGCGGGGATCGTCCCAGCCCGCGACCAATTTCTTGGTTACCAGTTCCAGGAGTTTGCGTTTGCTCATGACGGCGAAGGTCAGGTTCAGCCGGGCAAATTCGATTTGCCTGGGCCGGTGGGCCGCTCCGGATTCGGCGACAACCCAGTCGTACAGCGGGCGGTGGTCTTCAAACTCTAATGTGCAGATCGAATGAGTGATGCCTTCGATGGCGTCCGAGAGCGGGTGGGCATAGTCGTAGGCCGGATAGATGCACCACTTGGTTCCGGTCCGGTAGTGGGCGGCATGGCGGATGCGATAGAGCACGGGATCGCGCAGGTTGATGTTCGGCGAAGCCATGTCGATCTTTGCCCGCAGGACATGCGTGCCGTCGGGGAATTCGCTTGCCCGCATCCGGTGAAAGAGATCCAGATTTTCATCGACCGGTCTGGTTCGGTAGGGGCTGTTCTTGCCGGGTTCGGTGAGGGTTCCGCGATATTCGCGCATTTGATCGGCTGTCAGGCTATCGACGTAGGCGCTGCCTTTTTGAATGAGGACTACGGCAAATTCATAGAGTTGCTCGAAATAGTCTGAGGCGTAAAACATTTTGCCGTGCCAGTCGAATCCCAGCCAGCGCACGTCGTCCTGAATGGACGCGACGAATTCCGGATCTTCTGTGGTGGGGTTCGTGTCGTCGAAGCGCAGATGGCAGATGCCGCCTGGGTTCTCGTTGGCGATGCCGAAATTGAGGCAAATGGATTTCGCATGGCCGATGTGGAGATAGCCGTTCGGTTCCGGCGGGAAGCGGGTGACGACGCGGCCGTCGTGCTTCCCGGCGGCTTGATCGGCCGCCACGATCTCACGAATGAAATCCGAAGGCCCTGTCGATGTTGGTTCAGTCATTGGCTTGTCGCTCGCGGTTCAAACAGTTATACGTAGAGCCGTTGGCTTGCCGCGTAGTTGTACCACAGTCCGGTGTGTGCGAGAAACGGGGAATGAGAGAACCTGGCTAGGAGAGCGGTCCGGAAGACTCGGGAGCCGTATGGGAGGACATCTGAATGACATTGAAGTCTTTTTGCGCGATGAGGTGCCCCTCCATTCGAAGACGGAATTCGTAACGGCCGGGAGCGGGAAACATCAGCGAAGGAATATTGATGCCGAAGTCGGAGATCTGCAACCGGTCGGCGATGACGATATTGGGGAGGGTGGCGCGACAGACCAACTGTTCGGTGTTGATGTACGCCAGATCGATATCGAAATGGTACGTGCCTTCTGCGTCGGTGAGGCAGAAATACAGGCCCATCTGATTGTGCTGAAACGGGAAGGAGGCGGCCTGTAAGTGGGTGAAGATGCCGATGAGGCTTTTCTTCTTGGTCTGACCCTCTTCGATGACTTGGTCGCACACCAGGAAGGCTTGCACGCTGGGTGTGTGGATGTCCGGCATGAACGTCATTCTACGAGATGAGGGGCGATTCTCAAAGGACTCTTCCAAATTGCGGAAGGGTCGCTGTGGAACCAGACGTTGAGATGTGCGCTGCTTTGAGTCGATTGGGGGAGGAGCACGCGCGGACCGATCGGTACAACGTCAGCCGAGCACCACCGTCCCGCCTTTGTTTTCACTGACATCGCCGAAGAGGGTCGTGCCGGAGCCAATGCGGCAGTAATGGGGCGTGATGTCCACGAGCATCCCCTTATGCGAATAGAATTTCCCCAGCGCCACCTGGATTTTCTTGTGAGCCACGACGCAGGCTTCCAGCACCGTCTGGCCGGTGGATTGATCGGTCACGCGGACCCAGGGAAGGTCGGCGGTCATGCTGTCGTCCGCACGGTGCACGTCGACGCTGAATTGATTGGTCGGATTCAATACCAGGACGTTGCGGCGAAGATGGCCGATGTGTGTACCCGTATCACCGTACAGATCGATCGTCACGAGAAGTAAGCCCTGGTCCGGTTTCGACTCCAAAAACAGCTGTTCTTTGCCCTGGATCCGAACTACCCCGTTGGTGTTGCGAAATTTATTTGAACCGATGAGCAGTTCGAGACCTAGCCGCGAGGATTCTGTATCGACCGGCTCGGGCGTGGCGGCGCCGAATGTACGTTGTGGGGCAAGGGATTCTGACATCGTGATCCTCGTTCCGGTACGTCTTCAAGTAGGCGGAAGTGCATCCTGATCGGACGGTGAGAGGCTAGGCTTTGGGTGCCCTTTCTGTCAAGGCTTTCCATGGAAAAATGGGAGAACTAATGGGCAGCTCGACTGGAATCGGGTGATGCCCGAGCCGGCTCCGGGGGATGCAGCCATTTCCTTCTTGGCTGGGCGCGTTCATTCAGCGGCATGTGTGCGTGGATGCGCCGGGTGTGTTTGCAAACCGGAAAGTCTCTGTGGTACCGTTCCACCCTCGATTTGGCGGTCCTGCGGACGCGCACGGTGTCAAGAGCGCGCAGGTTCGCCGATATGTCCCGGATGGTCCCATCGTCTAGCCTGGCCTAGGACGGAGCCCTCTCAAGGCTTAAACACGGGTTCAAATCCCGTTGGGACCACCACCCCGAGCTTCGGTTGACCCGGCGCCTCTTTTGAGGTTTATCGGATTGTCGGCGCCGGATGAAAAGCTCCAGTGAGATTCCTGCTTCCCTTGTTCATGTCGCGCGCTAATTTCCCGTTGATGCACGCGGTAAGCTTCTCGAAAACTGTTTCTTGATTCGGCTTGCTTGGCGGCAATCCGCAAACCCTCCGCACCTCTGGGAATTCTCCCTATTTCGTTCGGGTCATGCACGAGCACGTCGCGGTGGATGAACAATCGTTTCAAGCCAATCGCTTGCTCCTGTCGCAATAGGACAGTGCTGGGCGACGATTGTCTTGACCTAAGGCGTAAGACGGCACTATGATCGATGCGATAAACGTAAGGAGGTAAGTATGGCGACAACGACGATCTCGTCCAAGTTCCAAGTCGTGATCCCGAAGGAAGTTCGGGACAAACTCCATCTCACCCCCAGCCAGCGTTTGCAGGTGGTGGAAAAGGGAGGCATCATTACCCTGGTGCCTGAAGTGCCGCTGAAATCGCTGAAGGGTGCGCTCAAGGGCATGTCCGCGACAGATCTCCGAGAGAAGAAGGACCGGGTGTGAAGGTCTTATTGGATTCCAGCGGATGGATTGAATTCTTCACCGATGGCCCTCTGGCCGACCGCTATGCTGCCTATCTCAGCTCCAAGAATCAGCTCATCACGCCGACCATCGTGTTGTATGAGGTCTACAAGAAGATTAAACGAGAGCGAGGGGAGGAAACGGCGTTATTGTTTGCAGGCCGGCTCAATGCAACCCAGGTCGTTCAACTGACAGAGTCGATTGCCCTCCTCGCCGCTGATGTGAGTTTGCGGCATGGTTTAGCCATGGCCGACGCGATTGTGTATGCCACCGCCAGAGACCAGGAAGCCGAGGTGGTCACAGGCGATGCGGATCTGAAGGATCTACCAGGAGTCGTGTACGTCAGGTAGAGAGCCATCGCTTTCCTCTCTTTCAGACTCACAAGGACTCCCATCTGGCTGGCCGATCTTGGAGTTGGCTGCCAAGACCCGCTCCGTTCCGATCGTCTCTCGTCTTGATCTCGACGCCCCTCGCGCACTCATCACGTCCGTTTCTCTCACTACACAACATCGTGGCAGTCGCTATGAAATCCCAGTAGAGGACCTTCCCTTCTTACACCAGCCGTCCGTCGTCAACGTGCAAGGTATCGGCTCTCTAGCCGAACCTCGGTTGGAACGGAAACCGGGACAGCTGTCCCTTGCCATGATGGCCAAGGTCAAAGACGCCCTTCGCTTCGCGCTCGAACTGTGACGTCATGATCCCGGCCTCGATCACGGTGGGACTGCGTGCGTTGACCCGGGGTGCATAGGTCACATTGCGCGCTGTCGAGGGAGTGAAACGCCGGAAGCATAGCATCGGAAATTCAGAATGTCCCCGATTCTCCCCGACGCTATGTGCTCCCCGGCAATTGCAGCAGAACTCCTCATGAATCTTGCGTGCCCAAGGACCTATCAGCGATAATGCGCGTCAGCCGCGTGCCTCGCGGAATTCGATCTGCTAACTCAAGGAGGATCCGGGTTCCCATCGGCCGAGATCGAGGCCCGAGTCGCGTCCGCCATGCTGAACATGCTGGTCTGGCAGCGTCCCCAATCACCGCTCATCCGTGCCTGGTTCGAGCGGATTCTCCCGAGACTCGCCCACCTGCCGGATCTGAATCTCGTGATGCAGATTGCGTTTCCGCTCCTGCTTTATCGCATGTGGATGGGGGAAGGCGCTAGCGCGGCCGTTGCTCGCCATGCTTCGGCAACGACTTCGGTCGGAAGAGGCGCCGCCGCTGGCGCGCCTGGTGCTGAGTTTCACAGAATCAGTCTACGCGTGGACATTGGGACATCCCGAGGAGTCGCTCGACGCAGCGACAAAAGGCCTGGCGCTGGCGGAAGCCAGCGGTGTCACCATCCTGACGTCCTGGCTCATGGGCCAAAGGGTCTTCGCGAAATTGGTGACGTGGGATATCGACGGGGCGCAAGCGCTGTTAGAGACGCTGCAACCGCAACTGGAGCATCGGCAGGATATCCTCGGCGGCTTTTACCATCATGTGGCGGGCAAAATCTGCTCGCTTCGAGGAGAGCTGTCGGAGGCCTTACGCCATGCCGAGCAATCCGCCACTCTGGATCGACGGTGCGGGGCCTTGTACCCCGAAGCGCTCAGCCGGCTGGATGTCGCCAAGATTCTCTATGACCTTGGAGAAGATCAGGCGGCTGATCGCCGTCTCACTTGGGCGTTGGAGTTCGCCCGAGAAGCAAACGCCAAATTGATCGAGTTCATCGGGCTCGTGATCCGTGCTGACCGGGCGTTGAAGACAGGCGATGAGTCGGCTGGACTTGTCGCGCTTCGCGCAGCACTCGCAATCGGCGCAGAGACAGAATTTTTCTATCCCATGTTGCCGGGCCGGTCAGCTTGGCTCCTCCTGTGCAGCAAGGCGCTGGAGGTGGACATGGAACTGGCCTACGTCAACAAGCTGATCCGGATCATGCGGCTGGCGCCGGAAGGATCGGCGCGCCAGTGCGTGGCCTGGCCCTGGCCGGTGAAAATCACGACCTTGGGGGCCTTCGCGCTGACGATCGAGGAACGTCCGGCTCCGTTCTCCCGCAAAGCGCCGCATCGGCTGCTGGATCTCCTGCTCGCCATTGTCGCGTTGGGAGGACAGCACGTCCCGGTCACGCGGCTGATCGACGCGCTGTGGCCCGAGGCCGAAGGAGATACCGGCCAGGAGACGTTCGAGAAAACGCTTCAGCGTCTGCGACGCCTGCTCAGACACGACCTCGCGATCCAGGTCAAGGCGGGGAATCTCACGCTCAAACCGCAGGTCTGCTGGGTCGATGCCTGGGCCCTTGAGCAGGTGGCGGCTCGCGTGGAGACCGAGTCGACAGCCGGGACTCCGGACCTGTGGCGCCGACTGGAAACCCAGGCCCTGAGTCTCTATCGGGGCCCGTTCCTGCCGGATAAGGTCGACGTGCCGTGGACGAAAGCCTGTCGCGATCGGCTGAGGCGCCGCTTTGTGCGCCTGGTCGATCGACTGGCCGACCGGTGGTGTCAGGCCGGGCAGCCGGAGTGGGGCCTCGAGCTGCTGGAGCAAGCGATCGAGGCCGATCCGGTCGCCGAACCGCTGTCCCTGCGCCTGATGAACGAACTGGCGGTGCTGGGGGCGTCGAGGCGAGGCGATCGAGGTCTACCATCGCTGCCGCAAGGCCGTCGGTGAGCATCTCGGCGCCCCGCCGTCTGCCGATCTGGAACGTGCCTACGCCGCGCTCCGCGCGCCCATGCCCCGCTGACCCCGATCGGAAAAGACCGTCACGTGTCCCCGGTCATACGGCAACCACGCACTCTCTACTCTGAAAGGTCCTTCCGGTCATTCCGCGTGCTGTGCCCGTTACAGGGGCAGAAACACAATCTTCCCCTGCCATTCTTCAGGCGCAGTGGTCTCCGCGATGAGGACTAACTCCTCAATGACGCTCCCCACCCGAATATCCTGTGGAACCAGGATCAACCCCGCCATCGGACGTTCCGCGCGCAGTCTGTCCTCCGCGCGAGCCCGCATCGTTCTGCAATCGTGTGAGATGACCACGCGGTTCTCGGCCGCTGCGCGTTCCAGCACGGCGTCATCCGCCGCTTCACCCAGCCCCGCTTCCAGAACCGTCGCGGTATTAAGCGCCGGCGACCGCCTCCGCACGCCGCGGACAACCCTTCCGTTGCAATCTTCGTCGAAGAGAAACCGAAGGCCGCTCACGCGCGTGCCGGGGGGATCGCGCGCCTGACGGCGATGCGCTGTCGCAGCTCAGTGAGGAAGGCGCTGTGGCGGGTCTGGAGATCGTGGCGCATCGTCTGGACAGATTGGTCCTGCTCCAGCAGATAGGCGTCAACGCTGTGACGGTGCGTAAGGTAATAGGCCAGGATGCTGTAGACCCGGGCGAGATCCAAGGAGGGAAAATCGAGACAGATTTCTTCAGGCGTAGCGCCATCCTGAAAAGCCCGCACTACACTGTCGAGGGACACACGCGTTCCTACCACCCGAATGACGCCTTCGGGCAGACGAACCAGAAACTCCGGCAGCGGTGTCGTGTCACCCATGTGGGGCATGGTAATCCTGCCGAGAGGAATTCGCAACCCTCAGCGGAAAACAGCGCGTAAGAGTCTGTTCTCCTCCCATCCGCCGAAAAATCCGCCTCCCGCGCCGTTTTGCGCGAATTTGTCCCCCTATTTGTCCCCCTGCCCTGGGCGTATAACGCCTGCGCCATGAACACCGGCATGACACAGCCGGCTCTTCAGCAGTGGGACATCGTGCTGTCGCTCGCCGGCTTCCTCATCATGACCAGCGCGGGCATAGCGTTCTGGCTGTGGAGGAAGCGGTGACGGCGCCCCGGCCGCGGCTCCTGAGCCTCTTGCTGTGCGCCATCATCTTTTTCACCAGGAGGGTTGCCATGAAAGAAAGTAGTCAGGTCGCGAGAATCAGTGGGGTCATGCTGCTCGGCCTCGTGCTGTTGCTGCGGCAGCGGCGGGGAAGGCGACCTCGCCGCCGTCGGAAGGGGCGCCTGTTCAAACCAAAAAATCTGCCCGGTCGCCGACGCCGGGCCGGATCAGTTTGTCGAGACCGGCAACCTGGCCACGCTTGACGGCAGCGGCAGCGTCGATCCGAACCCCGGCGATACGCTCGCCTACAGCTGGCGCTTCCAGAGTATGCCGACAGGCAGCACCGCCACGCTGAATAATCCGACCACCATCAGCCCCACCTTCACGCCGGACCTTGATGGATTCTACGTCCTCTCGTTGATCGTCACCGATTCCCTGGGGGCGAGCAGCCCGCTCGACATGGTCGTGATTCAGACCGGCCCACGCTTTACCCTCGTGCCGGGCACGAGCAATGCGGTCGTGTTGGACCACACGACCAATTTGCAATGGGAGTAGGCACCCGATACCGGCACCAGGAACTGGGCCGATTCCGTCGCGTATTGTCCTACCAAGACGGTCGGGGGTCTGACCGGCTGGCGGCTGCCGTCGAAGGACGAACTGGCCGCGTTGGCGACGCCGGCCCCTGTTCCGACCGCCACCTTTACCTACGACACGGGTTTCCCCTTGCATTGGTCGTCGACTGATTCAGTTCGACCCACGCCTGGTGTGTGCGCGGGTAGGCCATGAGGCCGGTTGAGGATTCTGTGATTGGAGTGATGTGATCATTTGGGGGTGCCGGGGGCGTGAGCCCCCGGCCCTGTTTGATGACATTGGGCGGGGCAACCAGACCGTCCGGTTCGACACATTGACTTTTCTCCGGCCTCTCGCTAGCGTACCACCCACGTTGTTTCGGTGGGTTCAGCGGATGTCGAAAGGGATGGCGTGGAGCAGGTCACCGCGTATTGTTATCTGCTCACGCTCTCCGACCGCAAACGACATGAACACACCACCGTCCAAGGCAAGGTGGTTCGGTTCGTGGTGCAATACGAGACCTTGGTCGAGGGGATCTGGTCTCCGGTGGTACGATACGACACGGCGCACGGGTTTCCGCATGTGGATCGCATCTTGCCAAGCGGCCGTGTTGAGAAGCTCCCGTTGCTGACCACGGATTTGGCTGAGGCATTGACGGTGGCCGATGAAGACATCGAAACCAACTGGGAACGGTACAAGGCGGATTACCTGAAGGGGAGGCATGGATGACGGAACAGGATCTCTTCCTCAAGAATCTCAAGCTCTCCCGCGAGTTCGATCTCTATTTGATCGAGCATCCCGAAGTAGCCGAGCGGATTCCCGCCAATGCGTTGATCGTGCTGCTGCCGGAGGACGATCCGGACCTCTGCGCCAAGAATCAGGAGCTGGCACGAGCCAGGCGGGAACCTGGTCAACCGGTCGTGTCTGTGCGGGTCGGCACGTTGACACCCCCACGCTCCCGGCTCGTCAACCCGCAAGTCGAAGTGGCCGCCTAACGAACAAGCACGCTCTCCTCTTCTTTGAGGCGGAATGGGGGGTCGCGTCTTGCAATCGTACATCGTGAGGGTTTGACTGCCGCTCCATTGCCCGAATAGATCATCGTCACGGGTGGCGGCGACTGGAGCGCCATTTCCTTGCTGCCTGCTTTCTTCATTCAATGAACTTTTCTCCTGTGCCATCACCAATTCGATCCCTTGTCTATTCCCCCACCCGCTCCGATCAGCAACGCCCTATCCCCTCCCCTCTGGGGGGACACATTTGTCGGGATTGTCGTCGCCATCATCGGCATTCTTGCGTCGCTCGCGATTCCGAACTTTCTCTCGTATCAGCTGAAGCCAAAAACCATCGAAGCGAAAACAAATTTGGCCGGCATCAAGACGGTGGAACTCACGTTTTCAGCGGATCGTTCGTGTTATCTGTCTGTTCAAAATAACGGGTGGCCCGGCATTGTCCCGGTCAATGGCGCGCAGATTCCGTGGCCGGTTGCGGCGACAGCTGAAACAGGCAAAACAGATCAATATTTGACGGTATGACCCGCCCAGTGTGATCCGATTCCGAATGGGGCCTTGACGATCAGGCTCAAGATTGAGAATCTCCCGAACGCGTCAAATCTATCGGACCAGCGGAATTTTGAGCTAGCTTGCAGGTGGGGCGAATGTGTCATAGTGTGGGAACGGTCTCTCGTCATGACCGGGTGATGAGCATGCAATGATCGATCGGATCGTTTCCCAAAGTGGTGTGCCGATTCGACTCACGGATGAGCGATGGGCGCACATTACTGAAGAGCATTGCGAACTCGCCGGATTGCGTTCAGCCGTCGTGGAGACGGTTTCACACCCGGAGCGGATTGTGCTTGGCAGCGACGGGGAACGCCTGGCTATCCGCGAATGGGAAGCGGGGAAACATCTTGTGGTGGTGTATCGAGAGCACGCCGGCGATGGCTTCATCATCACGGCGTTTCTCACCCGTCGAATTCGGTCTCTTGAAAAAAGGAGGCAGCTATGGCCGTCGTAGACATTCAGGAATATTTGACGCTGATTCCTGCGGTCAATCGCGCGCCGCACCATGCCGTCTGGCTGACGTACGACACCGAAGCCGACACGCTGTATGTGAACTATAAGAAGCCGAGCCATGCTACGGATAGCGAGATGACTGATGACGACGTGATTATCCGCTATGAAGGTGAAGAGGTCGTCGGCTTTACGGTGCTGCACGCGAGTAAGCGGGTCAAGAAAATGGCGTAGGGGAGCGACTCCCAGTTTCATGGATGCCGAGGTCAGATCCGTCCACCCTGGGCGGCCTCGTCATCATTCGGTAGTTCTTGTGACTCCATCACAACCGCTTTCTGAAGTCCTGCAGGCCCCGCCCGTTCACTCTCTCTGCCACGCACTTCTTCTCCTGCGTTTCCCGCTCACGTGACTCACGCGCCGCTGTCTCCGAGAGTGGCGCGCGGAGAAGGTCTTCAGGATCTCTCGCTCCTTCCACCGTATGCGGGTTGCCCCGATCGTGAGCCATCGTTTGCGATCGGATGCCGCATTGTGGAGCATCGCCTTCCCTCGTTGGGGCCGCGTGTTTCGCTTTCATGCTCGTGTGTACGGAATTCTATCTGTGTCGCGCGCTGTGAATTGCATGCAGTCGTGTCAGCGTGGCGGCTTCATTGACGCCTCTAGCGCCGGTTGTGTATAAGGAATGCGCCTTTTGTAATCATAATTCTGGGACGGTGATGGGCTATGGCGACGCGTGTATTTCATGATGGCGGCAAAGACGGCTTAGAAGCCCTCGAGCCGCTCGACCCGGACAAGATCGGCTCATTCAACGATCTGCTGGTTGCCATGGGCAAGACGGCGTTCGGCGGCCGCCGGTTGGGCGAAGCGTTCGAAGTCCTCAATGCGATGATCGAGGATGCGGACTGCAAGGTGGTATTGACGCTCTCCGGGGCCATGACCATCGCCAAGATGGGCAAGATCATCAGCACGATGGTGGATCGCGGCATGGTCCACTGTATTATTTCCACCGGCGCATTGATCGCGCATGGCTTGAGCGAGTCAATCGGA
Organism: uncultured Nitrospira sp.; assembly: GCA_964635345.1. Taxonomy (GTDB): domain Bacteria; phylum Nitrospirota; class Nitrospiria; order Nitrospirales; family Nitrospiraceae; genus Nitrospira_D. Next base: position 79,739 of record CAZWOX010000007.1, on the reverse strand, counting down.
AAGACGCACTATCGCGTCAATCCGGCGGTGTCCGATGAGGAACTATTCGAGAAGGGCTACAACCGCGTCTACGATACGCTGGAGATGGAATCCAATCTCAACTATGTCGAGCAGGTGGTCTCGCAGACACTGAAGCGCGTGAACTATGATACGCCGCTCTCCTCTGAAATCCTGACTCGTGAATTGGGGAAAACGCTGGCTGAAGAGTACGAAGGAGACGGGATTCTGAAGAGCGCCTATCTGAAGAAGGTGCCGGTCTATATTCCGGCGTACACCGATTCGGAAATGGGGTTGGATGTCGGGACCTGGGCCATGGGCAGAGCGATTGTCCAGGCCCGTTCTCAAGCGAAGCCCGGAGACGATCTGGCGGTGTTGCGCAGCATCCATCAGTCCCTCCCGTCCTTCAATCCCTACCTGGACCTCAATAGCTATGCCGGTCAGATTTTGTCCGCCGAGAAGATCGGGATTTTTACGATCGGCGGCGGGGTGCCGCGAAATTGGGCGCAGCAAATCGGGCCCTATATCGAAATCGGCAACCATCGGCTGGGGCTCACGGTGAAGCCGCCGCGTTTCCAGTACGGCGTGCGGATCTGCCCCGAACCGGATTACTGGGGCGGCCTGAGCGGCTGCACCTATCAAGAAGGCATTTCCTGGGGCAAGTTCGTTCCGCCGGCCGACGGTGGACGGTTTGCCGAAGTGCTCAGCGATGCGACAGTGGTGTGGCCGCTGTTGATGATGGGTTTGTTGGAGCGGCAGCGGGCGCGGGAGAAGCGACCTTCATGAATAGCTCGCGGCGTGGCACGACGACGGCGGGTTGGGTGGCAGCGGTTTGCCTCGCACTGCTCCCGTCCGTGTCCGGTGCCAAGGATGAATCCGGCCAGGTCGAGACTCGCATGAGGGGCCAGGCCAACGCGCCGGTGACGCTGATTGAGTATTCGGACTTTACCTGCGGTTACTGTGTGAAATTCTTCCGGGAAACCTGGCCGAGAATCCAAGCGCGCTATGTGGATACCGGCAAAGTGAAGTTTCTCTACCGCGACTATCCGCGCGCCGACCAGGGGCCCGGCCTTGATGCGGCGTTGGCGGCGCGTTGCGCCGGGGGGCAGGGGAAATATTGGCCGATGCACGATCGTTTGTTCGCAGAGGGAGGGCGGTTAGATCAAGCGGTCATTCTGCGGCACGCCGTCGCCGTCGGGTTGACCCAAGCGACATTTGACCGCTGCCTCAAGGACAAGTCTCACGTCGCGTCAATTTTTGAAGATCGGGAAGAGGCCAATCGCTGGGGATTTCATGGAACCCCTGGATTCATTCTGATGCGGACGGCGAGCGGCCCTACGGAGAAAGAACCTGCGATCGCGATTCCCGGAGCGTTTCCGTTCGAAATGTTTGCCGAAGAAATCGATCGACTGCTCGCGAGCGCTCCGCATTCACGCGGAGGGACAGAGCGCGAGTCTCTCATCCGACCCGTGCGGTCCGTTGAAGGCTCGACGCCGCTCGTTCGTGACCCACACGTGCCATAACGTAGGAGTAACTATGGCTTCCACGCAATCATTTTGGTCGGTTCCTCAGCATGAGGGGACGGCTGACTTCTGGGTGTGCATGTCCTGTTTGGGAGAAGTGTTTTACCGGAAAGTCCCCATGCCCGATTGTCCGTCCTGCCACGGGGTGTCCACGTATGACAGCTTTACGTTGGAAGCCGTGCGTGATTGGGGAACGGACGAGCTCATTGCCAAGGCGGTTGCCGACCAGCAGGCTGCCGAGTCGGCTCAAGCGACATCGGCTCCTACCGCCTCCTAGAGGGAGATCGCGCGTTTGCAGGGACCACGTCCGTTCCTCGTCCATGGAGTCTGGAAGCACAGCGCCATTACGGCAGGCGTGACCAATCCGTTCACGGGACACGTATTCGCGGAGGTCTGCCAGGCCGGTGAGGGCGAGGTTGAAGAGGCTATTGCTTCTTCAGTGGCCGCCGCGCCCGTCATGGCGAAGCTGGCTTCCCATGCCCGCTATAACATCCTTCAAGACATGGCGGCCCTGCTCTATCGCCGCCGGGATGAATTTGCCCAAACCATCACCGCAGAAGCCGGCAAGCCGATCGCCGACGCGAAACGCGAGGTCAATCGTGCGGTACAGACGTTGACGATCGCGGCTGAAGAGGCCAAGCGCATTCCCGGCGAAGTCGTCCCGCTCGACTGGACGCCGCAGACCGAATCGTATCTTGGGATGGTGCGCCGGTTTCCGTTGGGTCCGATCGTCGGGATCACGCCGTTTAACTTCCCCCTCAATCTGGTCGTGCACAAGGTCGCGCCGGCGCTGGCCGCCGGCAATTCGATTCTGATCAAGCCGGCTCCGCAGGCCCCGCTGACTTCGTTACTCCTGGGTGAAGTGGCCTTGGAGGCCGGACTCCCTGCCGGCGGGCTGAACGTGGTGCCCTGTGACAATGCGCTCGCGGAACGGCTGGTGATCGATCCCCGCTTCAAGCTGCTGAGTTTTACCGGCAGCGCGCCGGTCGGGTGGATGCTGAAAGCCAAGTGCGGCAAGAAGAAGGTGACGCTTGAACTCGGGGGCAATGCCGGCGTGATTATCGAGCCGGATGCCGATCTTGATCTGGCTGCCAAACGGTGCGCCAGCGGCGGGTTTGGCTATGCCGGTCAAACGTGCATCTCGGTCCAGCGCATCCTCGTGCATCATTCGGTGGCCGATACGTTTACGACCAAACTGCTGCTGCAAGTCGCCAGGCTGAAGGCCGGTGATCCGACGGATGAGACGACGACCGTCGGTCCGTTGATCGATCCGGTGGCCACGCAGCGTGTCGAGGGATGGATTGAAGAGGCCGTGTCACAAGGAGCCCGGGTGTTGCTCGGTGGAAAGCGCCTGGGAACGGTCTTGGAAGCCACGGTACTCACGAATGTGAAGCCGGAGATGAAAGTGTCCTGCTGGGAAGTATTCGGTCCTGTGGTCACGGTGTCGTCCTATCGGCAGTTCAGCGATGCTATTGCGGCGTTGAATCAATCCGACTACGGATTGCAGGCAGGCGTATTCACGCAGGATATCAATAAGGTCTTTCACGCCTTTCGGCATTTGGAAGTGGGTGCCGTGCTGGCCAACGAGATCCCCACCTTTCGAGCGGATCACATGCCCTATGGGGGTGTGAAAGATTCCGGGTTGGGGAGAGAAGGCGTGCGCGCGGCTATTGAGGATATGACCGAGCCGCGGTTGTTGGTTCTGAATCTGAAAGAACCGGCTGGGGGATCGTAGCATAATCCCGTGAGGATATTGCGAACCCCGGACAATCTTGGTACAACAACGGCCCAATACAGCGCATGGTCAATGTAGTGTGTCAGCCTGCGGATAGACAAGGGAGAAGACGACGATGGTACCTACCCAGATGTTTCTGACAAGAGGAGTGGGGGTTCACAAGGAGAAACTGGCTTCTTTTGAACAAGCCCTTCGCAGTGCCGGTGTGGCCTACTGCAATCTGGTGACGGTCTCGTCGATCCTTCCCCCAAACTGCAAAATTATCCCGCGCAAGCGGGGTGAAAAAATGCTGAACCCCGGCGAAATCACCTTCTGTGTCATGGCCCGATCGGAGACGAATGAACGCAACCGTCTCGTGTCTGCGTCCATCGGGCTCGCGATCCCGACGGACCGTCAGACCTATGGCTATCTTTCTGAGCACCATGCGCACGGTGAAACCGATGAGGAGACCGGCGAATATACCGAAGATCTTGCCGCGCAGATGCTGGCCACGACATTGGGCGTGGAATTCGATCCGAACATCGCGTGGAAAGAGCGTGAGCAAGTGTTCAAGATGGCCGGGAAGATTGTGCGCACATTGAATATCACCCAGTCGGCGGTCGGCAAGCCGGATCGATGGACGACGGTTATCGCCTTGGCCGTCTTTATCCCCGAAGAAAATATCCCCAAGCGCTCCCGCCGATAGTCAGCGTGAGTCGAGAACCTGGGTGCGCGCGTTTCAGACCGGCATCTGAGGCGGAAAATCGTTATGACATTGCCTATTGGTTGGGAAGGCGCGGACCACAACTTCCTGGGGATCGACGAGCCGTGGTGCCATCCTGACCAGGCGGGCGTCTATGTTCTGCCCGCTCCGTACGAACATACCTCCAGCTACATTCTCGGGTCAGACCGCGGACCGTCGGCCATTCTTGAGGCCTCCGCTCAGGTGGAGTTTTACGATGAGCAGCTCGGATGCGAGCCGTTCCGTGAATGGGGTGGCATCGCGACTGCGGCGACACTCGATTTGCAAGGGCGTGTGGATGGCCAGGCGGTCGATGCGATCCAGGCGTTTGTCGCTCCGCATGTCGGGACCGGGAAGTTCCTCGTGACGTTGACGGGTGAACATACCGGCGCGCTCGGGGCGATTCGGGCGCACGCAAAACGGTATCCCGATCTTTGTGTTGTGCAGATCGACGCGCATGGCGATTTGCGCCAGGCCTATGGGAGCAATCCGTTCAGCCACGCCAGTGTCATGGCGCGGGTCGTGGATGACGGGCATCGGCTTGTCCAGGTCGGGATCCGGTCGATCTGCCCGGAAGAGATTCAGCGGATCAAGTCCACGAAGAGCATTTCGACGTTCTTTGCCGCGTCGATTCTCGATCCATCCGGTCCCTATGAAGGGCGGGCGGCACGGTGGGTGCCTGAAGTGGTCGCGGCCTGTACCGGACCTGTGTATCTCACGTTCGATTGCGACGGGCTGGACAGCGCCATTATCCCGGCGTTGGGCACGCCGGAACCGGGCGGACTCGGTTGGTACGATACCCTGCATCTGGTCACAGCCCTGGCCAACGGGCCTGGGATCGTCGGCATGGATATCAGCGAGATTGCTCCGATCGAGGGGTTTGTCGCGCCGCAATTTGCCATTGCCCGCTTGATCTATCGCATGCTCGGCCGGATCGTGGCGGCGCGAAAAAAGTGACGAGTGATAGGTGATGAGTGATGAGCAACGATGAAGGGGAAACTGAATGTAAACCAGCAAAAGATCTCTTCCCAGGTGAAGCCCCTTCCTGATCCAGTTCATCACCCATCACCCGTCACTCATCACCCCCCGGACATCATCCGCATCAATAAGTTTTTTACCCAGCATGGCGTTTGTTCCAGGCGCGAGGCGGATCATCGCGTCGAAGCGGGACGGGTGACCATCAACGGGGCTGTCGCCACATTGGGCGATCGGGTGAGTCGGACGGATGTCGTCGCCTGCGACGGGACGGTCATTCCCTGGGGCCAGGCGTTCATTTACGTCAAGTACCATAAGCCGGTCGGAGTCACGACGACGAGCGAGTCGCATGTGCCTCGGAATATCATCGCCGAAATCGGACATCCCGAGCGGATCTTTCCGATTGGACGGCTGGACAAGGATTCATCCGGCCTGATTCTGCTGACGAATGACGGAAATATTGTGAACGACATTCTGCGAGTTGAATTCGGTCATGAACGGGAATATGTGGTGGATCTGGATCGACCGTTCGATGAAACTTTCCTTGAGAAGATGGCGGAGGGAGTCGTCATTCTCGGCAGCCGGACAAGGCCGTGCCGCATGGAGCGCGTGCGGCCGAACCGGTTTCGCATCATCTTGACGGAGGGGCGAAATCGCCAGATCCGACGGATGTGTCAGGCGCTGGGCTACCGGGTGACGGGGTTGCACCGAGTCAGGATCATGCACATCGGTTTGACTGGGCTGGGCCCCGGGAGTTGGAAAGAGCTGTCTGCAGACGAACGAAGCGCATTGCTCCTCGCAGTTGGACGCACACCTGCTTAGTGGGTCTCGCTCGGGATAGGCGAAGCGGATGGTCCACCGACATGCTTCCGGTCGGTCGTGCCGGACTGAAGATTATCTGCCGCGGCGCTGTCGTCATCGACCGGTTTTCTGCGGTGGCCCAGGAAGAGGTTGAGCAACGCAATAAAGAAACTCCCACCCACTAACGTCATGCTGCTGGCCTGAATCGTCCTTGTTCCCTCATCGCGCATATCCTTCGCCACATCGGCAACGGTATCCAACAAGTGGTCGAGGGCCAGGCTCACTTGAATCATTTTGGGGCCGGCATTGTCGGAGGCATGCTCTTCTGCTTTTCTTCGGAGTGCGTCGCGTTCGGCCGGCGAATTGGCCGTCCATTCCTGGGTCAGGAGCTGAACGGTGGTGCTGGCTGCGGAGAAGTACTGATCGAGGCTGCGTCGAACGGATTCAATGTCTTCCGGTTCGCTCCGTCCGCTTCGGGAGACGCGCAGGCCTGCCGCCGCGTACCGGTCGATGGCATGTTGAATCTTCGCCCGCTGAACAGGGAGCGATTCCGTGATGCGTTCGAAGTCCTTTTGACCGTCGGCTTCCAGGGCTCGAATAATCGTATTGCGGTAGCGCATCGTGTCGGCCGAAATATGCGCGAGGTCGGTTGCGCCGAGGGTGTATTCCGTATACATGATGCGCAAGTCCTGGTCGACTTGGCTCAGGGTTTGTCCGCTGTACCAGCCGATTCCGGCAATGAGAACACTGATCAGAAGTTGGGCGCCGGTCGGTTTAGGGATTGGAAGGCGATCGAGAAGTCCCACAGCAGTGTCCTTGGTTAATCGATGATGATCCGGCGGTCGACGTGGGGCGTCAGGTTGGGATCGTTTGAGATAAATACCACTGACCAGGGCTCATCTTTCGAGCAGAGGCGTCGGAGAAGGGTTTCCCGCATTGCCGGGTGCATATTGTGAATAATCCCGTCAAAAATGAGAATCTGCGGACGGGCGAGGATGGCGCGCGCGAGCAGGATTCTCATAATATGGGTCGGAGCCAGCACTTTGCCGGGTGTCCGCACGTGGGACTTGATGCCTTGCGGTAAGGCGTCGATCTCTTCTTCCAGCTCCGAAAAGCGGAGCGCCCATCGGACATCGCTGTACGGCACATAGGACCGGCCTAACACGATGTTTTCCTCGATCGTACCTTCGAACAGAGTGAGTTGGGAGTCGAGCATGAATCCGCGGCAGCGGTTGACGGTCGCTCGATCCAGGTGCCGGAGGTCCACCCCGTTGTAGCGGATGACGCCATGTGTCGGGTCTTCCAGTCCGGCGAGGACGCGGGCCAGGGCGGTCTTCGCGACCGTGGTACTGGCATAGATGCCGACTTTTTCACCCGGCATGACTTCCAGATCGAAGTTCGAAAATATAGAAGGGGCACCAGGGTGCGCAACCGCCAGATCTTTGCAAGTCAACCGAATTCCGTGGATGGTGGGGTCAGGCAACGGAACGGATAGCGTTGCCGATTCCTGGTCTTTAGGGAGCGCGAAGAATTGATCGAGTTCTGTCAAGGCGGTCATGAAGTAATACACATGGCCCATCCGCTTGACCACCGCGTCGAAACCATTGAGGAGTCCTGCCACGACCACTTCGGCTGCCACCAGCTGTCCGATCGTCAATTGACCGATGGAGAGGAGCCATCCGGCGGTGGCAATCAGGCTGCTGTGACCAATAGCCTGCCACCCGACCGCGCCGAGGTATTGGCGCGCGAGGACGGCAAAGCGTTCTCGCCTGGTCGCGATATAGTTGTCGACCAACTTATCGGATTTTTGCATGAGCAGCGGCTGACTGTCGGTCGACTTGAAATGCAGTAAATTGTAGGAGATCTCCTGGATCCAGTGCAGCGTCTCGTATTTGGCATGGGAGACCTCAATGGTGGTTCGAAGTCCGCCATGCGACAGGAGGAAGAACACCACATTGAACCCCGTGAGCAGCAATGCGTCGTACAGCAAGAAATATGGGTGATAGAAGACGAGGATCGACATTCCCACGGCGCCGCCAACGACAACGTTGATCATGTCGACGAGCAAGACCGAGAGGGCTCGTTGCATCAGCACGGTTTCGAGAAAGAAGTTTGCGAAGCGCGGTTTGAAGCTCTGATACTGCATGAGCGGCAACTGCTGTGTCATGGCAAGCGTCACGCGGGCGAATACCCGTCGTTCCAGCACCTCGACGGCGTAGTACTGGAGGGTTTTGAAGACTCCGACAAAGGCCAGGGCTGATGCCATAACGACGGCGAGGGTCACGATGGTGATGGGCTGAATCGCGAAGGCGAAGGTGTTGACGAGTTCCTGAACCGTCAGCGGTACAATCAGCGAAAAGAGTCCGATAGCAAGCGAATAGGAGAAGATGAGCCCGAGAACCTTCTTCTCAAGGTGGAAGAGGAGACCCAGGTGTCCCAGCATAGCCTGGAAGAGGTTCGGCTGCGTATCAGAATGGCCTTGGGCCATGTCTTTCAGATCCTTACGCTAAATCGCCGAGACGCGGGGCAGAGAGGAATCTCGTCACGGGGCGCACTCGCGACGTTGCTGGATCAACGTCGATACGGGTCACCCTAGCAAATATCCGCATGAAATTCCACGTTTACACGGACTTAGTCGCGAGCCCGGTAATTGACCGGAACCGCGCTTGGGTGGCTTTTAGCCCAGGTGCCGATGGCCCATTGATAGAGCGCCTGGGCTTTCTGGTAGTCGGCTTTGGCGCGAATCACCTGGGCTTCGGAGTCCACTGAATTGCGCTCACGGAGATTGACGAAGAGGACGCTGGTGGCGCCCAACCCAAAACGGAATCGCTCGCCTTCTTCGAGTGTTTTGGCGAGGCGCAAGGACTGGACAGCGGCCTCCATCCGTTCCTTGGCTCGCTCGATTGCCGAGAGGGCGTTATCGACATCGACCGCCACTTGCTGCTCACGGAACTTTTGGACCATGACAAAGCGGTCGGCTTTGCCCTGCGCTTCGAGCACTTCGCCGCGGCTTCGACGTTGGAGAATGGGGATTCTCAGTTCAAGCCCAAAGCGGTAGCCGAGGCCGAGCACGAATTTCTCCGGCGCGCGGGCCGGCGCGGCTTCGGCGTCCAGGCTCGGGAGTAAGTTGTTTTTGGCGAGTTCCAGGTCGATGTCGTTCATTTTCGCCTCAATTCCGATTTCTCTGATTTCAGGCCGCTCGACTTTCGCTTGAACTTTATGGGCCTTGACGGCGTCAGGTGTCGGGGAAAGCATTTGCGCCGGGAAGTCCGGCACTCGATCGAGTGCGGGGAGGGTGGGAGCGTTATTTTCCCATAGGAACATCGAGAGTTTGAATTGTTCCTGTTCCACCTGGCGCTGTGCGGCAATGGAGACTTCTCGACGGCGTTGGACTTCCTGATTGGCTTCGACGACGTCCAGCGGCGCAACGGCTCCCGCTTTGGCCCTTCCTTCGACTTGCTTGAACCGGTCTTCTGCCACTTTCAGCGCTTTGCGCTGGACTTCGACATAACGGACGGCCGCGACCCAATCCCAGAATTGTGTGGCGGCCGCGAGGAACAAGTCCTGCCGGGTCTGTGCGATACGAACATCCGCGCGGGGATCGGCTAATTCCGACCGCTGCAATTCGGCATTTTCTGGGTTGACCATCAAGCCTTTCAGGAGAGGGAAAAACCCTCCCAGAATGACCTGCTGGTTGCCGTTTCCAAAAGAAAGATCAGGAATCTTGGCATCGCCGATGGCTTGGCGGACACCGGCGCTGTACCGAAATCCCATCGGATTCCGGGCTTCGATGAGCGTGTCGTTAAAGCCCACCGATTGGGTGCCGAACTTATCCTTTGAGACAAATCGTTCGATTTCGGTGTCATTGATAAGGACAGGCTCGAAGGCTCCAAGGGCTTTGAGCATTCGGCCGCGTGCCATCACTTTTTCGGTCCCGGCTCCTTTGAGCAAGGGATGTGAACGATCGATCCAAGCGTGGATTTCATCCAGGCTCAACGGGATCGCCGGAAGTCCTTTTGCCGAGTCTCCCTCGGCTGCGGCGGCGTTGACCGGAACTGATGCAATAGATAGAACGAGCGCCCCACACACGAGGCCGAACTGTAACAACATCATGGCTACTCCTTTGTTCTCCTGGATATGAGCCCGTTGTCGCCCGTCGACTGGTGGGCATAGGGCATGGACGGATGTGCGGCGGAGAGGTGAATCGACAAGAACACGACACTGGTTGGAGCGATTACTTTGCACCTCGTCCCGCTTTCGGTAAGAGCGTGTCGATGAGGCTTGGCGGACGCTCTTGGTAATCGGGCGGGAAGAGGTTAAAGCGCCGCCAGAGCTCATACCAAAGCGGAACACGATTGAGGATGACCCAGCCCATGACTTTGGTGCCTTGCCGCACATGGCTTTGTTCCGGCCATGCCCGGTCCTCAGGATCCGGCACCACCCAGAAACGGAAATTGCCCTTGCCGTCGTCCACTTGGTCGATGACCTTGATCACACCGGTGTAGGTGCCTGCCATTACCTCAGGCCAGGCGGGAAGCGGAATAGCCGGAATGCCGTAAAACAGGATCTTCACTTTCCGCCCGACATTGAGGAGTGGCGCGTCGATGCCATCCGCCGTCATCTCCACGGCTTTGTCGAGGCTGTTGGGTGAAATACGGACGATCTTGTCGCCTTGGCGAACCGTTTCCCCGGCGCCTGCTTCCGCCATCTTCACGACGGTGCCGTCGATCGGCGCCAACACCTTACTGGCGCTGCGACGCTGCGTGGCATTCGACATGCGGAGGGAGACGTCGGCCAATTGATCCGCAGCTTTGGCGGCCTCGCCTACAGAGGCATCCCGCGCCGCTTCAGCGTCCAATAACCGTTGCAACACTTCGGCGCTGATCTGCTCTCGTCCAAAGCCGAGGGCCTTCATCGATTGCTCAGCCGCTCTCAAGTTGGCCTGCGCCCCTTCCAGATCGGCCTTACTGGCGATCGCGGATTGGATGGTCAACTCCAATTCCCGTTGGGACACCAGGCCCTGTTCGGCCAGTTGTTTGTGACGATCAACATTCAACTCCGCTGTCGTCACGCCGATCTTGGCTGATTCCACTTTCTGGTAGGCCTCGCGCACTTTATTCTCGGCTTCGACGACGCGGGCCTGGGCCGACGGAACCGCGGCTTTCACCAGGTTCTGCATTTCCTTGATGCGTTTGTCGAGTTGTTCCGCTCGTGACAAGGCGGCCTGACGGGTTTGTTCGAGCGCTTTTTGCCGTTGGTCGAGGAACGACAACAGGTCCGGTGCCATGAAGTTCGGATCGTAATCCTCCAACTCCACGATAAGATCCCCTTGTTTCACGCGGACGCCTTCGAAGACGTGCCATTTTTGGATACGTCCCGTGATCTGGGCTTCAATATCTTGTGGCCGCTCATAGGGCGAATAGGCGGAGAGTTGACCCGTGACGGTGATCGTCTGTGTCCAAGGAACAAAGGCAATGATGAGGAGGAACAGGATGACGAGCTTAATGGCCAGTCGGGAGGAAAACTTCAACCGTTCCGGGATTTGAACCGCTTCCCACGACTGGAGCTTGCTGGATGTGGCAAGGTCGTCGATCGAAATCTCGCTCAGGCCGCTGTCCTTCGCGATGAGCGAACGGACTTTGCTTTTCAGACCTGAACCAAGGCGAGCCACGACGGTGATCTCCTCAGACGATGGCAGTATCGGACCCGTACACGGCACATCATATGAGAAACATTGGGTGGAGGTCAATTTGAAGTGCGGAACCGGCATGTGTGGCAGTGCGTATAGCCGACCGGTCACCTTGACCGGTTCCGGCAGAATCGCTAAGGTGGCGCTCTGTTTTTTGAGGCTATGGTGGTTGTGGGATGAAGGAAGGAGTGCGCTGGTATGGCTGGAACAGGACGATCATCTCGCCGAGTAAACAAGGCGCACGGTCCTCTCATCGGGATTCTCGGAGGCAGCAAATCCGATTTCCCGATTCTGGAGAAAGCCGGCGCGCTGCTCTCGGAATTTGAGATTCCCTATGAGCTCTTAGTGGTGTCGGCTCACCGGACTCCGGACCGGCTGTTCGAATATGCCGAGACAGCGCCGGGGCGAGGAATCGAAGTCATCATTGCGGGCGCCGGCGGGGCGGCCCATCTTCCGGGCATGTTGGCGGCCAAGACCCATTTGCCGGTCATCGGCGTACCCATTCCCACGGAAAACCTTCGAGGGCTGGACTCGCTGCTGTCGATCGTTCAGATGCCCAAAGGTATTCCTGTGGCGACGGTTGCCATCGGAGGGGCGGACAATGCCGCCTTATTGGCTGCCCAAATTCTGGCAGGCCGGTATCCGTGGATTGCTGATCGCTTGAAGGCGTTCCGCAAGTCCCAGACTGAAAGTGTACTCAATTCTCCGGAGGCTCAGGGAACCAGCGTGGGTAGTCTCCAGGCGGATCGGACGAGTCAGCGGTCGTGACCACGCAGCCTCTCGGACCCGGTGCGACCCTCGGAGTATTGGGTGGCGGGCAGCTCGGCGCCATGTTCACGCGGGCGGCACTGCAGCTTGGTTATCAGGTCGCCGTCTGGGATCCGGATCCCGATGCGCCGGCGCACCGGTTC
>CAZWOX010000007.1:0-67377 GCA_964635345.1 uncultured Nitrospira sp. | reverse complement strand
GGGAGCCGGTCTTTCTCGACGGCCTTTACAGATCCTTCAGCCTACCGTGAATTCAGTCAATTGGTGTCTGCCGTCACGTTCGAATGGGAAAATGTGCCGGCATCGCTCTGTGAACAATTGAGCCAGCTCTGTCCTGTCCGTCCGTCTGCTGCCGTGCTTCGAGTCATTCAAGATCGGATCGATCAAAAACAATTCTTGCAGGCGCAGGGACTTCCGGTTCCGTCGTTCTCGGTGGTGACGAATCCCGCTGAACTTGCCGGTGTTGTTCAAGTCTTCGGGTGTGCCGTGATCTGCAAAACGGCTACAGCGGGGTACGACGGGAAGGGCCAGTGGACCATCAGGCGGCCGGCCGACATCGCGGAGGTGGAGGCGGCATTTCGGACAATGGTGCCGACGGGTGCGCGGTGGATTGTCGAGTCCATGGTGGATTATGTGCGGGAGTTATCGGTGCTGGTCGTTCGGGGCGCGACCGGAGAGCACCGCCTGTATCCGGTCGTTGAAAACCGGCATGAGGCCGGGATTCTTCGGGTGACGGTGGCTCCGGCTATGGTCTCTCCCGAGGTTGTCACAGAGGCGAAGGATTTGGCTCTTCATGCCGTGGAAGCGCTCGGTGGCATCGGGGTGTTTTGTGTTGAGCTGTTTCAGCTTCACGGGGATCGTTTGTTGATCAATGAAATCGCGCCGCGTCCGCATAATTCCGGACACTACACGCTGGACGCCTGCACCGTGTCACAATTCGAGCAGCAGGTGCGGGCCTTGTGTGGAATGCCGCTTGGAGAAGTCAGACCGTTGTGTCCTGCCGCCATGGTGAACCTGATCGGCCATGACGTTGAGAAGATTGCGAGTTCTACTGGATGCAGAGACCTCCTGGCCATTCCAGGGACCAAGCTCCATCTGTATGGGAAGCGCACAGTCAGGCCAGGCCGAAAAATGGGGCATGTCACCTTCCTTGCCGCGTCGGCCGACGAGGCAAGGGGCCTCGCCAGCCAGTTTATGAAGGTACTTGCTGTGTAGGTAAGGGCGAGAAGAATCGGTACCGCCAGGCCCGCTCGAGTTGTGACTCGCCCACACGCTCATGGATGCCTCACTAATGGCGCACAATCAATAGATTCTCTTGTGAATTCCCAGGCAGCCGTTCGATTTTGTATGGGCCGTAGGGTGCATTCCTCTGACTGAGTCACGGGAAGATCTCTGGATTACTATGCCAATCGACAGGTTCTGCCCCCTCAACAAGGGTACAGAAGTTGCTGTCCTTACGCGTGGTCTATCGGGAGGACGATCTTGTGAATACAACGGCGGCAACAGCGTCAACTCCAGCCAACGGTCGATTTCACCAATTTCTCACGCATCCCCGCTCACGGCTGATTCTGCTGCAATGCCTGGTGAGCGTGATCCTGTCTTATGAGCTGCTCTTCGGAACGGAGTCGGTCATCAGTCGTTTGAAAAGCGACGGGATGGTCGTCGGAATGTGGGCATTCGTGGGAATGCTCGTCTTGTTGCCGGGTGCCTGGTTCGAGTTAGCCTGGGTCAATGGCGCGCTCGTGGCCGTTGATACGGTGCTGGTGACAGGGACGATCTATTTGTCGGGGAACGCGCGCCCGGATCTCTATACCGCATACTTTGTCTTGATGCTGGTGGCGGCCTCGGTGCGGCGTATGAGTCACATGATGGGGCTGTGTCTCCTTCTCTGCGCCGGGTATGCCGCATTGTTGTATGAAGGTATTGTCCACAGTGAAACCGTCGCGGTCGGCCATTTGCTTGGCGTGCCGGTGCTCCTGGTGATGGCGGTCTTCTATGGGTTGGCGTTGGAAACTGTGACGGTGGTCCAGGAAGAGAAGTCGACGTTGTTGAAAGACGTCGAATCGTTGAAGTGCACCGAAGAGCAACTGGCAGCCAGCAAGATACAATTGGAGGCTCGCATTGCCGGATTGAACAAGGACCTGACGCAGTCCCAGGACAAGCTGCAGCAGGGGCTGGCGGTGCGACAAAGGTTAGAACGGCGACTGCGCGAGGCGCAGAAGATGGAGGCCGTCGGGCGGATGGCGGCCGGGATCGCCAAGGAGTTCGGCGAGTTGTTCTCGGTGATCGGAAAACAGACCGGTGTGCTGTTGTCCCAGTTGCCGCCCAACGATCCTCTGCGAGCTGCGACGGACGAGATCTTTAAGACCGGCGAGAAAGCAGCCGCATTGACGGCTCAATTGATCGCGCTCAATTTGGAAGATGGGCAGGTTCGTCAGGTGCTGTCGGTAAAGGAGGTCTTGACGGATCTTCGGAGCGCGATCAGGAGTCTGCTCCCGGCGCAAATCGATCTCGCGATCCATCAAGACGAATCCCCGATCTATGCGGAGGTCGATCGTGAGGGGCTGGAAAAGGTGCTGTTTCAGCTGGTGGTCAATGCGCGGGATGCCATGCCGAGCGGCGGACGACTGGTGATTGAAACTCGCTCAGGTGCAGGCCTGCAGGGCGCTACTCATGCCAACGGGGTCGGCAAGAATCCGTCTTACGACGTGCTGGTTCAGATCAGTGATACGGGAACGGGAATGAATTTGGACACGCAGGCGAGGATGTTTGAGCCGTTTTTTTCGACAAAAGAAACCAATATCGGGCTCGGACTGACGGCGGTTTACGGGATCGTCAAGCAAAATGGGGGAATGGTTGAGGTAGACAGTCGGCCAGGGCAAGGGACAGCGGTTCGGGTCTGGCTGCCGGGCGCACGGGCTGCCAATGCGCATGAGGGGCAGGTGCCCAAGTCGATGCTGGCCAAGGGAGACGAGACGATTCTACTGGTTGAGGAAGATGAGATCAGTCGCAAGCTGGCCGGCTCGATGTTGGTCCGGCACAAGTACCGCGTGCTGGAGGCTGCTTCTTTCGTTGAAGCATTGATGCTGACCCAGCGGTACCAAGGTATTGTGCATTTGACGGTAAGCCCCTTGGTCATGCCCGAGATCGGAGGACGGGAATTAGCTCGCCGGCTTCTCAATCATCAACCTACGATGAGGGCGCTGTTCGTGTCGAGCTATGACGATGAGACGATGGCACATCATCGGATCAATCGACGATTTGTGCTTCAGCAGCCCTATCGGCAAGTCGGATTGGTGGAGAAAGTCAGAGAAATGCTCGACGCCGCCTAGCACTCAGAACCATTAGTAACGTCCGGAGTGCTCCGGTGCGAAGAAGGGCACATTCCGCTGTTTGAAGATTCCTACCAGGGCCATGCCTGCCACGAATCCTCCAATGTGAGCGAAGAACGCGATCCCTCCACCGTGCGATCCCAGTGACAGTCCTCCGCTGTAGAGCTGGCCCAAGAACCAGAATCCCAAGACGATGACGGCCGGCACAGAGGTGGTTCCAAAGAAGGGAGGCGGGATCAGCACCAGCACGCGGGCTCTGGGATAGAGCAGAAGATAGGCTCCCAGAATCGCGGAAATGGCGCCGCTGGCGCCGACCATGGGAATCTGAGAGGACGGGTCGGTGAATGCGTGGCTGAGGGCTGCCAGGACTCCGCAGAGCACATAAAAGACCGCAAATTTAAGATGACCCATCGCATCTTCGATATTGTTGCCGAAAATCCAGAGGTAGAGCATGTTGCCGAGCAAATGCATCCAGCTGCCGTGGAGAAACATGCTCGTGATCAGGGTCAGTGTTGCGGGAACGGCAGCGATGTTGTCCGAGAGCGCAGCGTGGCTGAAAATGACGCTAGGGATAGCCCCATACTGAAAGGCAAACGCCTCGCCGGGCTTGTCAGGTAGCGTGAACTGGTAGGCAAACACCGTCGCGCAGACCGCAATGATGGCAATCGTCACGATCGGCGGTCGCTCGGTCGGGTTATCGTCGCGTAGGGGGAGCATAGGGCCCGCTAGGGCGTTCGGCGACGATCAATGAGTGGCCGGGGCAGGTCCGGGTTTGAGGGAAGCGATCCGTCACCGTTGAGTGGCACGGAAAACCCGGCCGCATGGGTATGGCCCCCGCCACCAAAAGAAGCCGCAATGTTCCCCACATCGGTACCGTCTTCCCGGGATCGCATGCTGAAGTAGCGACGGTTGTCCCGATCGTGCCAGATCAGGCAAAACGGATGATCCGGCGAGAGGCGCTCTCCGATCTGACTAGTGAGGATGGCGCTCTGGACGGCCGGGATGATGGCGCCTTGAAATTCGACCATCACGGCCTGAGCGGCGAGCTTTCCGACGAGCTCCTGTTCGTATCGAAGGATCGCGCGGCCCTCTTGTTCCAACTCTGGCTGGCTGAATCGATTCCATCGTTGAAAGTCGAACGGATAGGATGCAATGGCGGCGTTGATTTCTCGGCTGCCCGGCAACGCCCAATTCCAAAGGTCCTTGTCCTGGATATATTGCAGCAGCCAAGGAGCCGAAGTGCCGTGCGCCCATTCCCATCCCAAGACCGCGCCTGACTTCTTCAAGTCAAAGTAGGCGTAGGGAAGGCCGGCCAGGGATTGTTCGGCGGTGATGTGGTGATCGAGGATCAATAAGTCTTTCGTTTCAGCGGCCATCGTTTCGAGAATCGGCCGTGAGTAGCTGAAGTCGACGATCACGACGTGCTGATCTTTGATATCTGCGGGAGGAGGATTCCCGTGCTTGACGGGAATAAATCGCGCAGCGGGATATTGTTTCCAGATGGCCCAGGCTGCGCCGAATCCATCCGCACAGTCGGCATGATAGAGGACGGCGCTCGGGGGGGTGCTGAACTGGCGGCTGTGCGGCGAATCACTCATAATGGTTCGCCACAATACCATGCGTACGGGGGTGGACTAAAGGGGCGGTTGCAGCAACTGTCGTAATCGTCAAAGACTATTCACATAGTCGATGAGTTGGCGCAATCGTCCGGCGCTCCGGCGGTTGAAGGGGAAGACCAGTCGGGGCAGGTTGGCGATGGTTGGTTCGTCCAGTTCCTCTTCCAATGCCGCACGCAGTTCAAAACGTCCTTCAGAGAGCAGGTCGCGGAATCGAGTCTGGATTTGCTCGAGATGCTCCGCCGAGATAGGGGAATTCAGCCGCATCGCCATCAACTTTCCGACGAATCGAATGGAGTGGTAGCGGCGATAGAACGTTGAAATCTCTTCCACGGCCGCCTCTGCTGAATTCACGACTTTGAAAAGGCTGAGATCTTCCTCATTGATCAACCGTCGCTTCAGGAGTTGCTTCACAATGAAGGCGGACCAGTCATCCCAGTAATCGCATCCGGGGGCCTGGATACAGACAATCGGCTGCGGGTCGCTTTTCCCGGTTTGCGCCAGCGTCAGGATTTCAAAGCCTTCATCGTGTGTCCCGAAGCCGCCGGGGAACAGGGCAATCGCGTTGGCTTCTTTCTGGAACATCAGCTTGCGGGTAAAAAAGTATTTGAAGGTGATCAGCTTGGGATCGTTGGCAATCGTGGCGTTCGCGCCTTGCTCGAACGGGAGCATGATGTTGACCCCGAAACTGTTTTCGCGCCCGGCCCCTTCCTGTGAGGCGCGCATGATGCCGTCGGCGCCGCCCGTGATCACCATGTAGCCGGCTTTCACCACTTGTTCCGCGAAGCGATGGGCTAACTGATAATTGGGATCATCGGAGGGAATGCGTGCAGAGCCGAAGATGCTGACCTTTCGCCGATCGTGATACCCGTTAAAGACGGCAAAGGCGTGGCGCAGTTCCTTGATCGCGCGGTTGATGATCTTCAAATCCAGGAGGTCGAGATGCGAATCATGGAACTTCAAAACTCCAGTCAGCAGTTCCTTCATCAGGGTGGCATGAAGGTCGTCTTCAGGACTATCCAGGAGTCCGCGAATCTGGGTCAGAACCTCATCGTTGGAAAGGATTGTGCGGGGGCGATTTTGTGTAGGTCTCATAGGGGCGTCCATAGGCGCTGTGCTGTATAGTGAACAAGAGTGAGTGAAAAAATTCTACCAGTCGAGGTTCTTGCGGTCAAAGAAGATCGTGAGTTGTGCGACGACTAGGCTAGATCGGTTGATTTGGGCGAGTTCTGAAGGACCCAGGCCTTAATGCGTGATTGATCGGCCGGAGAGAGTTCGGTGAATTGGACATCGACGCTTGGGTTTCCCACCGTTCCGGCTCTTCCGGACTCGTAGACCGGGTCGTAGTCCTCAAGGATCGTTCCGGTCACGGTCAGGGGGGCTGTCAGATCAGGAAGGGTGAACCTGAGGAACACGCGTGTGCCGGGTAACAAGAGCGTTGCGGTCTGGACCATGGCGCCGACATGGCTGAGCTGGACGATAATGGCCTGATGTTGGGCGCCTGGTGAGTTGGAATCCATGACGCCAATCGTCGCGGGGACACGAGTATGACAGCGTTTGGGGGATAAGACGAGATCCCGCGCGGTCAAGACGCCGACCGGTTGTTCCTGTTTGGTGACGATGAGAATGGGGGCGCCCGAAGACATCATCAGTGTCGTGGCCTCATCCGCCGCGCGGTCGTATTCAATAAAGTGCACGGGGTGAGACATGATCGCTCGAACTTCGATATCGTCCGGGGCGAGGCCCAGGGCGACCACTTTTTTTACAATGTCTGAAGGCGTCATCAAGCCGAAGTGCAGGTCCGTGTCTTTCACCAGCAGGCAGGGCATCTGTTCGCGTTCCAAGAGAGTGGCCGCTTCAGTCACGGAAATGTCACCGGGAATTTGAACGACACCTGGAGTCATCATGTGTGCGACCACTGTGAGCTTGGGGTTCGGTGTTTTCTGTGGTTGATTGTTTGGACTTACCATCGCATCGCCAGGGTGTTCAGGGTGATCGGCGCATGTCCCGGCTGCGGCGGTGTATGGGAAGTATAGCAGACGGATTCGAGTTCCCCCGTCTCCGCCAAAGCCTTGTCATACAAGAGTTTATCGGCATACACTACACGCGATTGGTGCTGGGCATGTTGCTGAAGTGAAAGGGTGGGTGGATGACCCTGTCGCGCGAAGTGTGTCATAGTTTTCAAGACCGAGTGGCCCGGATCCCGGTTCATGGGCTTGGGCTGTCGGTGGACGTCTATTCGCCGGACCTTGTTAGCTTGCTCGCCGACCTGAGGCGTCGTCAAGTCTTTCCGATGTACTTGGAGGTGTTTCATGCGACCTCCAGTGCGCTGGCCGCTGTTCGTGATCAGACCGATTTGCCGCTTCCCTACCATGGGGAAGGCCTCTGGGTGACGCAACCGGGGGCTGAGGCTGATCCGTTGTTTCAAGAAGAAGCGCGGGTGCTGGCGTCCCATCTCTCTCTGCTTCGGAGCGCCTGGTCGAATCATGAATGTGCGACGAAGCATATTGCCGGCTACTCGTTCGGGACCTATCTCCCTCCACTCTATACCGCGTCGAGTGCCGAGGTAGTGGCCAAGAACATCAACATGGTCCAGACGGTCTTTGATCAACAAGCTGCGCTGCCGGGCGGCGGCTCTCCGCTCTTTCTTTTGGAGACGCCGCCGCTGACGTTTTTTGTCGCCGGGACCCTTTCAATGCCGGCCTACTTTCGTCGCATCACCGACCAAGCCGCCTGTGGGCTGGTGCTGGATGTCGGGCATCTCTGGACAGCCTATCGCTACTCCGGCGCTTGGCGCACTCAGCCGCTCGAGCAATTTCTCGATGACTTTCTTCGTGAGTTTCCGGTCGAGCGGGTCGTGGAGATTCATGTGGCAGGGCTGGCCATTCATGAATCGCTGGCCGGTGAGGCAGTTGTGTCGGATGGCGCCGGTGAGAATCGTCTGCCGCGATGGACGGATGCCCATGCCGCGCCGATTCCCCCGGTGTTGTTCGAGATGCTGGATCGTATTCTGCAGTGCGGGCGATTGGGACCGTTGCGAGGAGTGGCACTCGAAGTTGATACAAAGACCGGCGATCTCATTGCCGATGAGTTGGCTTTGTTTTTAGAACGATATAAAAGCGTGTTTGACCGGCAAGTGCCAGGAGATCTTGGCGCAGGTTCATCCCTGCCCCTGCCCGGCAGTGCGCCATTTTTGACCAACGAGGGCGCTGTGTCGAAAACGGAGTCTCTGTCAGAGGCCTATGACTTGTATGCACAGGTTATATCGGGCCGGGCAGAACCGGCCGAGCCGAACTGGACGGCGCCAACGGCCTGCGCAGATGATCTCGACTGGTATCGTACAAAGTATCTCCCCTATGAAATTCTGCACTGGGGGGGCGATATCGAGGCGATGTTTCCCGAAACCTGTCGGGAATTGGTCGGGCGGCAGATCGCGCTTGACGGTTTTGTGTCCTATTGGTTTCGCCTCCCGCATCCGGTGACGCGGTCCTATGATTTCTTCGACGTGAAGATCGATCGGTTTGTGGAATTTGTGTGCGAACAGGCTTCCGAGCTGAAGTCGCTGGCACAGCGGGAAGCGAGCGAATTGCGTTTGGCCTACCAGGCTGCCAACGAGGCGCCTCCGCAGTCGATGGGTACAGACCAATGAGTTTCTGGTCGACATTGCCCCGTCCGATCATGGGCCTCTCTCCGATGGATGGGGTGACGGATGCGACGTTTCGTCGAGTGATTGCCCGGCACGGCAGGCCCGACGTGACGTTTACCGAGTTCACGCATGTCCATGATGTGTGTCGAGGGCCGGAGTTTCTGTTGAACGCGCTGATCTATAGTGAAATGGAACGGCCGGTTGTCGCACAGCTCTATGGCAAGGATCCGGATTTGTTCTATCAGGCCACGCACGCGGCCTGTGAGCTGGGCTTTGATGGAATCGATATCAATATGGGCTGCCCGTCAAAGAATGTGGCTTCATCCGGCTCGGGCGCCGGTTTGATCAAGACGCCGGATGTCGCCCTTGCGATTATGCAAGCTGCCAGCCGAGCCATTCACGATTGGGCGAATGGCCAGACGCTGGAGGCGGTCGGGTTCAAACCATCACGTATTGCGGTCATTCAGGCGATGAATGCCGGGCGGCAGGGAGCTGGGCCGGTGCAGCGGCGTGTGTTGCCGCTGTCGGTGAAAACCCGGCTGGGCTACGACTCCGTGATTGTAGAGGATTGGGTCAGCCATCTTGTTCAAGAGAAGCCGGCTGCCATTACCCTGCATGGGCGCACACTCCGGCAAATGTATCGCGGCGAAGCAGACTGGGCGGCGATTGCCAGAGCGGTTCAGTTGGTCAAAGGGACCGGAATTTTGTTGCTGGGGAATGGCGATGTGCAAAGTCTTGATGAGGTAGTGAGTCGTGTGCGATCCACGCAGGTGGATGGGGTGCTGGTCGGGCGGGCCGTGCTGGGGGTGCCGTGGTTTTTTCAGGCCAAGGAGCAGGCTCGAGCCTTGGTGCAGGCAAATGCGGCAGGCGGTCGTATCGAAGCCCTGTCGGTGGAACTCGGCGCACGGTTCGCGCTGATGCTCGATCATGCGCGGCAGTTCCAGGCGATCTGCGGCCCGGGGCAATTCCACCGCATGCGGAAGCATTTGGGGTGGTACTGCAAAGGCTTCCCCCGTGCGGCAGTGTTGCGTGGGCAGATGTTCCGTGTGTCATCTGCGGAGGATGTGGAGGCCATGATCGCCCGCTATCATGCCAATCAGATCGTCGATGGTCAGGCCACAGACGGAGTGTCCGGCGATGATCTGTCGAATGAGGCCAGGACTCTTGTATCGCGATGCAGTTGATTCTCGCCTCAACCTCGCCTCGCCGCTGCGAACTCCTTGCGCTGCTCGGTATTCCATTCGAGATCATCGCCCCGGATTTTGAAGAAGTGCCTCAGCGAGGATGGAATCCAAGGCAACAGGTTGAGCATTTTGCGCGTGAGAAAGCGCGGTCCATTGCGATTGCGCGACCGAGCGTTCTGGTGCTCGGCAGCGATACCGTGATTGAACTCGACGGGCAGATGTTGGGCAAGCCGGCGGATCCGGCCGATGCGCGCGCGATGCTGACGAGATTGGCGGGGCGGCCGCATGATGTGCATACGGCCGTGGCTCTCTGTCGGCAGACCCCTCATCATGAAGCCATCGCGATCGAGACTGCCACGGTACAGATGAAACCCTATGACGAAGCCGCCGTCGAGCGATACCTGGCGACGCACGAGCCGATGGGGAAGGCCGGCGCCTATTCCATTCAGGGCGTGGGTGGTGAGCTCATCGAGACTATCTGTGGTGATTTTCCCGGCATCGTCGGGTTGCCCTTGCGCGCGGTGGCGACCTTGCTGGCCGGCGCGAGTATGCCTGTGCCTATCGATGTCGATGCGCTCTATCGGGCTAAGCCCTATCCGAACTGGTCACGGTTTGCGCACGATTGAAATGACCCGGCGCTTCCCCTACAATGCGCCATTCTTTGCTTGGCTTTATCTTCAGGGAGGCGGTTATGCAGAGCAGAGCCCATCGGCGTCAAGGAATGGTGGCGGGTTTGAGTCTATTGGGAATTCTGGCGCTCATCGGACCTCCGGCGGCGTCGGCTATTGACGTGAAGCTGTCCGGGGATGACGCGCAGAAGGCTCTGGAAGCCGGCCGTATTCCGATGGACAAAGCCAATTCCCCTGAAGACGTCAAGAAGGTCCTGCAGCAGGCTTCTTTAGCCACCCGGGTTGGGTCAGATCCTGAGAAAGATCCCTGCGGCGCCAGCGCCATCCTTCGTACTAAGCGATTCCGACTCGAAGCCTTTGGGCGGCAGGAAGCCGCGGAATCCAAAAAGCAGAAGAAAGAGATCCGTATGCCGGACGAGTTCATCAAGAAAGTCGTCGACATGCCGAACATGGAAGTGGAAGTGCAGCTCTGCGGCGACGACGAATACTTTGCCGAAGGAGCGCAGGTGGCGTTTCAACAAGGGAACAAGAATATCAAGTCTATCGATGTGAGCCCTGCCGAAAAGGGCCGCAAGAACGACGGCCAGGGTCCCGCTTTCCGATCGCGATTTACAGCGCGCTTCGCCTACGACAGTTTCGATCCGAACGGCAAGACGAAAGTCATCGTGTTTTTCCCGGACGGGAAGACCAGCGAATTCGACGCCGACTTCTCCAAGGTTCGATAGGGGGCAGTCCAATAAAGATTGATTGCCAATTGATGCGCAACGATTGTGTGTCGTGCTCGATCTTGCGGTCCGGTGCCGGATTCGTTCCACGATCTGTGTCAGCCTGCCTGTATTCCCCTTTTCCCCTGTGACCTTCTTGTCCGTGATCGCGAAACAACTCAGGTATTCGTGGCGAAAGACATTGCTGCCTGTCTGATGCCAGCCAGCGCGATACATTTGATTTCAGCTGAGGAAATGGAATGGGGTGATGCCGAGGATCATTGTACATTTCGACATGGATGCGTTCTATGCCGCGATCGAAGAACGGGATACCCCTGCGTTTCGAGGGCTCCCTCTGGTGGTGGGGGCCGATCCGGTGCAGGGGCAGGGGCGCGGAGTCGTTTCGACTTCGAATTACAAGGCGCGCGCGTACGGGATTCATTCGGCGACTCCGATTTCCTCAGCCTGGCGTCTCTCGGAGGAGGCTCGTCGAAGAGGGCAGCCCCCGGTTACGTTCGTGTCTGCCGATATGCGCAAGTATGCAGGCGTGTCCGCAGCGGTGATGGCCATCGCTCGCCGCGCCATTCCTGTGCTTGAGCAGGCGAGCATCGATGAGGCCTATGGGGATGTCTCCGGCGCCGGATCTTTCGAGGCTGCGGCTGAGCTGTGCCGGTCGATCAAGGCGGCGATTCTCTCCGAAGAACGATTGACGGCGTCGGTCGGGATCGGGCCGAATAAATTGATCGCCAAGATTGCGTCCGGCATGCACAAGCCGGATGGGTTTACGGTGATCACTGAAGCGGAAGCGGAAGCGTTTCTCGCGCCGTTGTCGGTACGGGCGATTCCGGGAATCGGGCCGAAGACGGAAGCGATGCTTGCCGCGCAGCACATTTGTCTTGTTGCAGAACTGAAACGGCTGAGCCCGGCTGAAATGGAAG
Organism: uncultured Nitrospira sp.; assembly: GCA_964635345.1. GTDB lineage: Bacteria > Nitrospirota > Nitrospiria > Nitrospirales > Nitrospiraceae > Nitrospira_D. The sequence goes on along the minus strand of CAZWOX010000007.1, from coordinate 55,529 downwards.
CGCGGTTCGGCAAACGGGGGCTTGAGTGGTATGCCAAGATTCGCGCACAGGATGATTCGCCGGTGGAGGAGCATTGGGAGCCGAAGTCGATCAGTGAGCAAGCGACTTTTGATGAGGATACGCTGGACTCACAGGTCCTTGTGGAGCGGCTGTCGCAGTTAGGTGACGGGGTGTTCGCGCGACTGGCGCAGGAGGGATTCGATGCCTGCAGGACGGTGGCGATTACCGTGCGGTTCGCGGATTTCACCACGGTCACCAGGGCTCATACTTTTCCTGATCCGGTGCGAGATGGGCCGGCGGTGCGTCGCGAACTGCTCAAGTTGCTGCTCCCGTTTCTCGATCGGCGGGAGAACCCGCGACATCAACGGATCCGGCTCTTGGGCGTGCGCGTGGAAAAGCTAGCAGTGAGGGAGCGGTGGGGACGGGTCGTGAGGGGATAACGATCAGACGTGCGCGCTAAGACGGGTGTTCGGTGAATCTGATCGTGTAGAGATAATGGTAGAGACCTTTGCGCTCAAGGAGCTGTGCGTGGGTGCCTTCTTCCACGACTTGTCCCTTATCCAAGACGAGGATGCGATCGGCGCGCTGAATCGTGGAGAGTCGATGAGCGACGACAAATGTTGTCCGTCCTTCCATCAGTCGCTCAAGTGCTTCCTGGACCAGCCGCTCCGACTCGGTGTCGAGCGACGAGGTGGCTTCATCGAGCAGCAGGACGCGAGGGTTTTTGAGAATCGCCCGGGCGATGGCGATGCGCTGCCGTTGGCCGCCTGACAGGTTGATCCCTTTCTCTCCCACCACGGTCAAGTATTTGTCGGGAAAGGCTGAAATAAATTCGTGCGCGTGCGCCGCCGTGCTCGCTTCTTGCGCCGCGGTCTCGCTCGCCTCGGGGTTCCCATAGCGAATATTGTCGAGGATCGTTCCTCCGAAGAGGATGGTTTCTTGCGGGACGAGCGCGACCTGCCGGTACCAACTATCCACCGTGACCTGTTTCAGATCGTGCCCGTCCACGGTGATGCGGCCTTCGATAGGGTCGTAGAAACGATGGAGCAGATTGATGACGGTGGTTTTTCCGGCTCCAGTCGGTCCGACGAAGGCGACGAGTTCGCCCGGCTGTGCTTCGAATGACAGGCGCGACAGCACCGGGGTGCGCGGGTCATAGCTGAAGCTGACCTGCTCGGCACGCACGTGGCCGTTTACAGCGGAGAGGACGTGCGCATTCGGGACGTCTCGGATATCCGCTTGTGCGTCGAGTATTTCAAATACGCGCTGGGTGGCGCCCTGAGCCTCTTTGAGTTGAGCGAAGACGCGGGCTGCCGAACTGAAGGGCCCGATCAGGATTCCTGCAAACAGCACGAAGGCGAAGAGGTCGCCCGGTGTGACGGTGCCCTCGATCACTTGGGTGCCGCCGTACCACAGCACGGCCGCGGCGGCTGAAAACGTCAGCAGGCTGATGACGGGGACGAACAGGGCCATGATGCCGGCTCGCTTGAGCGAAAGCGCCAGGCCATGTTGGACCTGGGTCAAGAAACGACGTTCTTCCCGCTTTGTTTGTACGAACGACTTCACAATGCGTATGCCTGAAATGACTTCTTCAAGAAGGGTGCTGAGCGCTGCGGTTTGATCCTGGATCGAGGTCGAAAGGGATTTCAGCTTGCGTCCAAAAAACTTGGCAACGAGCACCAGCAGCGGGAGCAGCAGCAGGATGAGGAGGCAAAGGCGCCAGTTCATGGCCAGCAAGAACCCGATGCCGCCAATGAACGTCACCAATTGTTTGGCTGTATCGATGGGTGTCTCGGTGACGATGGATTGAATGACGGTGACATCGTTCATCAGCCGGGACAGCAATTCCCCCGTTCGCCTCCTGGCGAAAAAGCTGACCGCGAGGTTTTGCAGATGGGCAAAGAGATGGGTGCGGAAGTCGGCGACGACTCGCTGGGAAATCCAGGTTGTCAGGTAGCTGTGCCCCATTGAACAGAGACCTTGCAGGAGAACCAGGCCGATGAACAGCCCGATCAATTCCGTCATACGGTCACGATCGTGTTGGACGGTGATGACGTCCCAGAGCGTACCGGCTAGGCGCAGCAAGGCAAGGTTGATCGCGGCCACTCCCATCACGAGGAGTCCTGCCAGGATCATGCGCGAAAGATACGGGCGTACAAATGGAAGAAATCGTCTAAAGGGCGACATGCGTCCGGGGATTTCGGTGTAAGGGCGTAGTCCCGCCCCTGTGGGTTGTCCCCACTGGGTATTCGGCTCGATGGGATGCAACGGAGGATGGCTGAAAGACCATGCGCTAGAACTGCGCGATGGACTCGATCAGGTTCTTATTGAGGGCTACATAGTCAGAACGATCTGTCTCGTTAACGACCACGTCCGTCAGGCTGATAAAGAGTCGCACTTCCTCGTTGATCGCGTCCGAGACGCGATGGCGCATTGGCGGAACGAGAAAGTCCCCCACGTAGGTGCAGTTCACCGTACGGACGCGGATGCGAACCTTCTTGCCTTCCGGCACAATGTCCTCCTCCCGGTGAACGGGGTGAGCTTAGCTCTTACGACGTAAGAATTTTTGGCGTCGGCGCAACTTCTTGTACTTGTGCTTGCGCATTTTCTTTCGACGCTTTTTTAACACGCTCGACATGCAATGTAATCTCCAAAGACGGAGAACTCTAGAGACTTTTGGGTCAAAAAGCAAGCCGGTCGGTGACTGACTGTGAATGATTGTGGTGAGGCTGGTCCACATGTCGGTTCGCCTGCCACGCCGTGTCTTGACCGATCCCTAGGACGTTCCTATACTGCAATTCTATGGATGCGAATCATCTGGCCTCTCAGTTTCGTCCGCGCGTGCTCCGCTGGTGTGGGGTGGCGGTGTTGATTTCGATGGTGGCGTGCTCATCGAAGACGGTTCAGTATCCTGAGGACCATGAGCGCTTTACCCATATCGATCGGGCGGTGGAAGCGTTACGGGAGGCGTATCAGCATCGAGACCGTTCTGCTTTTCAGGACGTGATGTTGCCTGCGGAGTCATTGGAGCAAATCCAAACAGAGGCGGCGCAGGACTTCGAATTATTTCAATCCATTCAGCTGGACTTCAAAACCGAGCGCATCATGATCGACGGGGAGAATATTGACGTATATGTGCATTGGCAGGGGGTGTGGAAGAAAACTCCTGACGACGCCGGTGTTCGCCAGCGTGGACATGCCCGCTTGCAGTGGGTGGGCAAACAATCGATTCTTCTCCGCGGGGTGCAGGGGGATTTGCCGTTCGGGATGAAAGTGCGCCAGGCGTTGTCCGACCTTCCCGCAGTGCCGCAGAAACCGCTTCCCCAATGAAACAGTCGGCAGCTCCGTCGCGGCAAACATCCTCTGTCCCTCAAGCCGACTTTCTGGTCATCGGGAGCGGCGTGGCCGGATTGCGCGCGGCACTGGAGTTGAGCCGTGAAGGCCGTGTCGTCATGCTGACGAAGGGGCATCCACTGCAGAGCAATTCGATCTATGCGCAAGGAGGCGTCGCAGTGGTTCTCAGTGAAGAGGACGATGTTGCGATTCACCGGACCGATACGTTGAAGGCCGGCCACGGGCTGTGTCGGCCTGAGGCGGTTCGTGTGCTGGTAGAGGAAGGGCCTGCGCGGATTCAGGAATTGATCCGATGGGGCGCAAAATTCGACAAGGCGGATGGAAAGTTTGCCTTTGCCCGAGAGGCGGCGCATAGCCGGAGCCGTATCCTTCGTGCGCGCGGCGATGCGACGGGCAACGAAATGGTGCGCGCGCTAATGGCGCAGGTCGCGCGGCAGAAGCGCATCCAACGGCTCGACTATCACTTCACGGTTGATCTGGTGGTGGAGGAGGGATGGTGTTGCGGAGCGGTCGTGCTCGATGAATCATCGTCGAAGCAGTTCATTATTCCCGCAAAAGCAGTCGTGTTATCCACGGGCGGCGCCGGACAGATTTACGCCCGGACGACGAATCCTCCCAATGCCACCGGCGATGGCATGGCAATGGCCTTTCGCGCAGGCGCCATGCTGCAGGATATGGAGTTCGTCCAGTTTCATCCGACCTCGCTCTATCTCCCTTCCAGTCCGCCGTTCCTCCTGTCCGAAGCCATGCGCGGCGAAGGCGGGCAGTTGCGCAATAACAAGGGTGAGTTGTTCATGCAGCGATACCATCCCCTCGGGGCCCTTGCTCCTCGGGATATTGTATCGCGGGCGATCTGGGCCGAGATGGCGGCGACGCGCGCCCGGCATGTGTATCTCGACGTCACACATCTGGGCGCCGATTTCATCAAGCGCCGATTCCCGACGATCTATGCGACCTGTCTGCGGTCCGATATCGATATTACTGAAGAGTGGATTCCGGTTTCGCCCAGCGCCCACTACATGATGGGCGGGGTGTGGACCGACGTGAATGGGGCCACCACGCTGCCGGGATTGTTCGCGGCCGGCGAGGTGGCCTGTAGCGGCGTGCACGGGGCCAATCGTCTGGCGAGCAATTCGCTGTTGGAGGGACTGGTCTTTGGTATGCGGGCCGGCGTCGCTGCAATTGCGTTTGCTCAGGGGCACGAATTCTCTGAGCTGACTACCCATGCAGAGGCCCCTCAGGCCGCAGGAGAGGCGACGCTCGAAGATGTGGAGAAGCTAAGGAGTTCGCTCCGCCGGACGATGTGGGGGCAGGTCGGGGTCATCCGGTCGCGGGAGTCGCTCATTCGAGCAACGGCTCAATTGTCCCGCTGGACACAGCTTGTCGCCAAGTTCTCTACGACCAGGGCTGAGCTGGAAGTGAAGAACATGGTGCAGGTCGCGCATTGCGTCGCGGAAGCCGCATTATGGCGGGAGAACAGCGTCGGGGCGCATTTTCGCTCGGATTGCCCCGAGGCGAAACGGCCAGGCTGGAAGCAGCACAGTCAGTTGCAGATCGCCGTTGGCACTACTGAGCCGAGGTCGGCAAAGAAGCGGGGAGTGGTTGTGGCTCTGCAGATTCGGCAGCGGCGATCACGTGCCCGGTCATCGCGCCGTCCCTAATCAGAAACGTCCGATAATAGCGAATGACTTTGCGAACGTATCGGCGGGTTTCGTCGATGGGTGGGAGCCCGCGATAGCGATCCACGGCATGTTCCCCGGCATTGTAGGCTGCAAGGGCCAACGGAAGGTTGCCGCGGAATCGATCCAGCAGCTGGCGCAGATATTTCGTTCCCCCCCCGATATTATCTTCAGGATCATAGAGGTCCCGCACTTCAAGGCGAACGGCCGTTTGCGGCATCAGCTGCATCAGCCCAATGGCGCCGGCTCGTGACACCGCCATTGGGTCGAAGCCGGACTCCGCTTTAATGACCGCCCGGATGAGGGCGGGATGTAATTGGTGTTGCCGGGAATACCGGCTGATCATCGGTTCCAGTTCCCGCTCCGACAGAATGGGATGGAGTCTGTTGGGTTGTTGTGGGGTGATTCGCCGGTAGCGTAGGTCTGTCGGCACATTAGTCAGCGAGATGGTCCCGTTGGCATCAATGTATTGGTAGATCTCCGCGTGCACGACAGGAAGCCCTGAAAGAAGCCAGTGAGCTCCCACGAGGGCCGTTCCTAGAAGTAGTCGAGGGGTTTTCAATTGATCGCTCCTACGCATTCTTGTTGTGTTCGGTCTGGTCAAACGATAGCAGTCTGCACCAGGGAGTCAAGGATCTGCACATCTTGTGCCCTCTCCTGTCGTAAGGGGATTGCAATGAAAGCAATGGTTTGTTTGGAAGCGGTTAGTCGAGAGGTTCTAAATAACGACGTCGATTGTCGACAAAATGACGGTGCAATTGACGGGTAAGTGGGCCTGGTGTGCCCTGTCCGATAGGTTGTTGGTTGACCGAGACGACCGGCATGACCTCCATACTGGTGTTCGTCAGGAAACATTCGTCGGCCTGCAGCAACTCGTCCGAGGTGAACCGCCCTTCGCGCACAGGGATTTTCAGCTCCCCTGCTATCTGCAATAGAATCGCTCTCGTAATGCCGTCCAGAAGACCGCATTCTACGGATGGTGTGCAGAGCCGGCCGTGTAAGGCGAAGAACACATTGCTCACGGTACATTCGGTGAGGTGCCCTTCCCAATTCAGCAAGAGCGCGTCGAAGACCTGTGCGGCAATCGCTTCGCGTTTTGCCAGAATATTGTTCAGAAAGTTGGTGGCCTTGATGTGCGGAGAGAGCGCGCTTGGCAAGTTGCGCCTCGTATGGGCAACGATGAGCGACACGCCGCGCTGGTACAACTTGGCGGCGGGCGGATGGAGCGGTTTGGCCATGATGACGACGGTGGGTGTCGGGCAGAGGGCCGGATCGAGACCGATCTTTCCCACGCCTCGGGACACGGTAATTCGGAGATAGGCGTCGGTCTGCTCGTTCCCCAGTTGATTGCGGTCCATCGCTTCATGCAAGAGGCGCGGCCACTCGCTCGGCGGGATGGGGACGGTCAGTCCAATGGCGTCGGCAGAACGTTGCAAGCGCGACAGATGATGATCGCGCATGAAAATCTGTTTCCCGTATGAGCGGATCGTTTCATAGACACCGTCCCCATAGAGAAAACCATGATCGAAGACGGAGATTTTCGCATCCTGTTCCGGGACGAATCGATCGTTGAGAAAAATCCACATAGCGCATGTTACGACAAGGCGCTCAGGAAGGCCTGGGCCTTATGCATCGTCTCCTCGTATTCTTTGGCGGGATCTGAATCTGCCACAATTCCGGCACCGACCTGAAGGTAGCCCCGTCTTTCGTGGAGGATCAGGGTGCGGATGATGATATTGAAGTCGAGGTCCCCGCTCCAGCTCAGATATCCCATCGATCCGGTATAAGGGCCTCGCCGTACCGGTTCCAGTTCGTCGATGATTTCCATGCAACGAATCTTGGGGACCCCGGTGATGGTGCCACCGGGGAAGACGGCCCGCAATAAATCGAATCTGGTCACATCGGCGCGCAGTCGTCCGGAGACGTGAGACACCAGATGGCTGACGTGGGAATATTGCTCAATCGACAGGAGCTCATCGACTAGGACGGAGCCGAACTCGCACACGCGCCCCAGATCGTTCCGTTCGAGGTCGACGAGCATCAGATGTTCGGCGCGCTCTTTCTCGTTGCCCAAGAGCTCTTCGCGCAGGCGCCGATCATCGGAATCATCCCGGCCGCGGTGCCGGGTCCCTGCGATCGGCCGGGTATCGGCCGATCGGCCGTCCAGCCTGACCAAACGCTCCGGTGATGTGCTGATGAGGCTGGTCTGTCCGGCGCGCACCAGGCCGGAGAACGGCGAAGGGTTCATGTGGCGCAAGCGCGCATAGGCCTGGAGTTCCGTTGCGAGTCCGGCTTGTTCGGTGAAGCTCCGGCTCGTGACCGAAAAACGATGCGAGAGATTGGCCTGATACAGATCTCCCGCGGCGATATAGTCCTGGCAGCGCCGGACCCGGTCCATATAGGAGTCCGGGGATTGCTGCGGGTGAAAGTTGACAGGATCGAATGAAGCGGCCGACTGCGGTTGAGGCTGAGGCGTGGACAATTGCGCTTCCAAGGCGGCGAGTCGATCGCAACCTTCCCGATAGAGCTTCTCCCGTGGCTCTCCGAGGAATCGTTCGAGTGGGGGGCAGAACATCAAGTGCCACTCGTCGGAGGCGTGATCGAATGCTGCGACCAGATCGTAAAAAGAGAATTCCACGTCAGGGAAATGCAGATCGTCGTCGGCGTGGTTCGGCAATGATTCGAATTGGCGCACCAGGTCATAGCTCAGATACCCCACGGCCCCTCCGAAAAACGGCGGGATTCCGGGGGGACGGAGGATCGTGGATTGTTGCATCAGGCGGGCGAGCGTTGAGAACGGTGCCTGCCCGGTTTGTGTGTGCCCATCGACTGAACAGATCGTCCAGTCGCGCTGCTTGCCGGAAAAGATCTGGTAAGGATCGGTTGCGAAGAAGGAGTAGCGTCCGCCGGTTGACGGACTTTTGCCGCTTTCAAAGAGAAACGAAGGGCGCAGGTCTGAAGCAACGCGGGTATATAGTTCGAATGGGCTAAGCGGCCAGTCTCGTCGGCTCATGCACAAGGGCTGCGGAGCCCCGTGAAGAAAGGGTGTAGGAGATGGTCGTGCCGTTGTCATGAATTCAGAAAATCCGACCGGTTTCAGTTGAGCCATACTATACCGTAGCGCTTTCGGGAGAGACAGGCCCCTAACGGCTTGACATTTCAATGAGGATTCTGCTTGAATTGCGCGCTCGCAATCGGTTGAGTCCTCATTCAGATTCATGTCTGAGTACTGACCGGTGAGTGAACGAATGCCCCCTTCTCAAGATCCGTTTTATGCGGGGCTCGGCCAGGCGGTTCGGATCGGAACCGACCTGCTAGCCTCGTTGATTGTCGGGGGCGGGTTGGGCTGGGTGTTGGATACCTACCTCCTCGATTCGACTCCCTGGGGAATGGTCGTGGGGTTAGTATTAGGAGTGATTGCCGGGATACGGAACGCATACCGGTCGGCTATGCGGTGGCCCGGTTTACCGCCTGATACAGAAAGCAAGGAATAGCTGTGGAAGAAAGTCCGCTTCATCCGTTTGAACTGCATAACTATATCCCTCTCTCTCTCGGTGGGATCGATATTTCCATTAACAAAGCGGTCATCATCATGTGGGTCGTGGTGGCGCTGGTCGCGTTTTTGATGCTCAAGGCGGGATCGGCGCGCCAGCTGGTGCCGGGCAAATTGCAGAGCCTGGCGGAGATGCTGGTGGATTTCATCCGAGGCATCATTCTCGACACGATGGGGAAAGACGGGATGCGGTTTTTCCCGCTCATCGCCACGTTGTTTCTCTTTATTCTTTTCTGCAATCTGATCGGGCTGATTCCCGGTTCCTATACGGTTACGAGTCAAATCATCGTGACGGCCGTGTTCGCCTGTGTCGTCTACGGGCTGAGTCTCGTCATGGGGTTTCTGCTGCACGGCGCCAAGTTCTTGGGGATTCTCGTGCCGCCTGGAACTCCGGGATGGCTCTTGCCCTTAATGATCCCCATCGAATTGATCAGCCAATTAGCCCGACCGATTTCGTTGGCCGTTCGATTGTTTGCCAACATGACGGCCGGACACGTCATTCTTGGGGTGCTTTTCGGGTTGGCGATCAGCGGCGGGCTGCTGATCGGCTGGTTGCCGTTTGCCTTCACGATTGCGATGAACGGGTTGGAAGTCGGCATTGCGTTTATTCAAGCCTATATTTTTACCGTGTTGACGTGCGTCTATTTGGGAGACGCATTCCATCTGCACGGCCATGATGACCACGCGCATTGATCGCGTGTCAGCCAGACAAGGGAGGAGTAGGACACAATGGATTCAGCAGCAGCAGCATTGTTGGGTATGGGATTGGCGGCGGCGGGTTTTGCCGGCGCCGGTGTCGGAATCGGGTACATTTTCGGCAAGATGATTGAAGCCGTGGCCCGCCAGCCTGAAGCGGAAGCTCGTGTCGGCAAGTACATGTGGATCGGGTTCGCGCTCGTGGAAGCCATCGCGCTCTACGGGCTTGTCATTGCGTTCATCATCATGGGTCTTCGCAAATAACAGTGCTGAGCCTGATGAGTGCTTAGTCATGCGCTCAGTACTCGGGACTCAGCACACAGGACTTAGGGTAAAACTATGCCGCAGTTTGAATCGAGCTTTTTCTCGTCGCTGATTTTCTGGGAAGTTCTGTCCTTCGGGATTCTGTTCTTCGCGCTCTATAAGTTTGCCTTTCCAGGCATCCTGAGCGTCCTCGAAGAACGGGAGAAGAAGATCAAGGACAGCCTCGACCAGGCTGAACGTCACCGCGCAGAGTCTGAGCGTGCGTTGAAGACCTATGAGGCGAAGCTTAGTGCCGCGGCGAAGGAAGCCGAAGCCATTCTGGCGGCGGCTCAGGAGCGGGCGCAACGACTGCTTGATGAAAACGAACAACGGATGAGCACGGAAGCGGAGCGCATCAAGGGCGAGGCCACGCGCGAGATCGATCATGAGCGCCGGAAGGCCGTGCAGGACATCCGCAATCAGACCACGGAGCTGGCGTTAATGGTGGCGGAGAAGGTGGTGCAGCGCAGTCTCGCGGATGCCGATCACCGAAAGTTCGCCGACGAAGCGCTCAGCGCCCTCTCGAAGTCTCACTCCTAATCAAGTTTCGTGTGCTCTACTTGGCCGGGCGCGGTGGGTCTATGCTCACCCCGCCCGGCCGATACCCCTCCAAGTCAATCGTCACAAACCGAAAGCCGAGTTCCTTCACGCGCCGGCTGACCCGTGTCCCTCGTTCACCGTCGAGCATTCGAGCCAGTTCATTCTGACCGACTTCGATTCTGGCGATTTCGCCGTGATCGCGCACGCGGCAGTGCCGGAACCCTTCCGCAAGCAAGACTTCTTCCGCCTGTTCCACCCGGCTGAGTTTTTCTTTGGTGATCGTGATGCCCCTGGGGATGCGTGAGGATAGGCAGGCGGCAGCTGGTTTGTCCCAGTTCGATAGTCCCAAGTCTTTGGCAAGCAATCGAACGTCTGATTTAGTAAGTCCAGCTTCCACCAGCGGGCTGCGGACCCCCCATTCACGTGCGGCTTTGATGCCGGGCCGATCGTCACCCAGGTCGTCAAGATTGGTTCCGTCCACGATGGCGGCCGTCGCGCGCGTTTCTCTCAGCTTGCTCAGCAATTGGTATAGGTCGGTTTTGCAGTGGAAGCAGCGGTTGGCATCGTTCTCGGTAAAGGCGGAAATCTTCAACTGGTCGGTCCGGACCAACTCATGGCGTGCGCCGATTTCTTTCGCCACGCGGGTGGCGGTCTCCAGTTCTATCGCGGGGAAGGTCGGGGAAATGGCTGTCACACCCACGGCGGAATCTCCGAGTTGATCGAAAGCGATTTTCAGGACGATCGTACTGTCGATGCCGCCCGAGTAAGCGACTAGGACGGAGTTCATGGCGGTGAAGATCTCGCGCAGGTGAAGAAGTTTGTGTTCGAGCGAAAGAGGCTGCATAGCGGCACAGCGCCGGGGGATGTGTTACTGGCGGACTTTGGCTTTGGCGACGTTGCCGACGACGACAAGCGCATAGTGCTGGGGGTCGAGGTATTGCTTGGCGACGCGCTGGACATCGTCTTTCGTGACGCGTTCAATCCATTTCGGGTACTGGCTGAAATACTCGAACCCCAATCCGTAATACTCGACCTGTGCCAGAACCTGGGCCAGCTTGGCGGTTGAGTCCAGGCGGAGCGGAAAGCTGCCCATGAGGAAAGATTTCGCCTCCGACAATTCCTGGTCGCTGACCGGGCTGTCGCGGATCGCTTTGATCTCCGTCAGCACGCCGGCGATAGCCTGGTTCGTGGCTTCAGTTCTGGTTTGAAGATTCACCCAAAACGAGCCGGGCAGCATGCGCACGTCATAGTGACTCATGATGCCGTAGGCGAGTCCCTGCTTGTCGCGGATTGAGTCCATGAGTCGCGACGAAAATCCTCCGGCTCCCAGAATATGGTTCATGACAGTCACGGCGTAGTAGTCGGGATTATTCCGGCTGATGCCCCCGTGGCCGAGGACGATCGTGGACTGGGTCAGGTCTTTTTCGATCAGCTGGACGGCTTTTTTCTCCACTGCCGCCGGCTTTTTCGTCGTGCGGGTTTGGGGGGTGCCTTTCTTCCAGCTTCCGAAATGGGTTTGAACGAGAGCTGTGGCTTGTTCCACGGAAAGATCTCCGACGATGGTCAGGATCACCTGGTTGGGGAGATATTCTTTCGCGTAGAAACTCTGCACATCCGCCCACGCGATCTTGCCTACCGTCTCTTCCGTGCCCTGCACGGGCCACCGATAAGGGTGGTTGTGAAAGACCAGCTGGTTGAAGGCCTTCATGGCCACATGGCCGGGATCGTCGCTGTCGCTGGCGATTTCACCTTGAATTTGTGAGCGCACCCGCTCGAATTCATGCTTGGGGAAGGCGGGATGCATCAACACGTCGGCGAGGAGCGTAAAGCCCAGATCGACATCTTTTTTCAGCACGCGCGCCGATGCGGTCGTAAAATCCTCTCCCGCTTTTGCTTCCAGTGAGCCGCCGATGAAGTCAATCTGTTCCGCCAATTGTTTCGAGGATCGGCTGGCGGTTCCCTCATCCAAAAGACTGGCGACGAGATTGGCGACGCCGGCCTTGTCGGGAGGATCGTAGGCCGATCCGGTCTTGACCAGGGCGTGAATTTCCACGATCGGGAGGAACTGCTGCTCCAGGACCAGGATGGTCATCCCGTTCGGCGCGGTGAATTTAGTCGGAACGATGTCAGCGGCGAACAGGGCGGTCGTGGCGCTTGCCAGGCCGGTAGCCAGGCAGAGGGCTAAGGCGGTACGCCAGCTGGTCACTCGAAGGAATCGTTTTGTTGTTGTCGTGGCAGCCATCGTGATCAGGGCTTTCCGGCATGTGCGGCGGTCGGCTGGGGCTCTGCCGCTTTAGGCGGTTGAGGAATCAAAATGCCGACGGTCCGGTTATCGGGATTCAGGTATTGCTTGGCCACTCGTTGAATGTCTTTGGCCGTGACCGCGCGGACGCGCTCCAGAAATTGATCGACCCGCCGCCAGCCGGCCCCGATGGATTCCGATTGGCCCAGCAACATGGCATGGCGGAAATTCGAATCCTGCTCAAATACGTGAGCGGCTTCCACCTGGTTTTTTGCCCGCTGCAATTCCAGTTCAGTCGGCAGGTCATTTTGGAGTCGAGTGATTTCGCGGTACAGCGCGTCTTCGACTGCTTCCACTTTGGCCCCTGGATTTACCAGGGCATAGAAGTAGAACAGGCTGGGGTCGGTCTGCATCAGGCTGTACTCGGCGCCGACGGCCAGGGAATTCTTCTGATCGTAGACGAGACTCTGATAGAGGCGCGAACTTTTCCCATGCGACAGGATCGACTCCAGAATGTCGAGAGCGTATGAATCGTCGCTGGAATAATTCGGCACGCGGAAACCCAGCATCACAAAGGGGACTTGCGCCTCACGTTTTAAGAGAAAGCGCCGTTCGCCGCGCTGCTCCGGTTCGACCGCCAGCGTGGCCTTCGGATTCGGACCCTTGGGAATCGGCTCGAAGAGATGTTTGATGGTCGGGAGCAACGTGTCTGCCTTGATATCGCCCACCACAATCAACGTGGCATTGTTCGGTGAATAGTAAGTGTCGTAATGGCGCTGCAAATCATCCAGTGACATGGCATCCAAGTCGGCGAACCATCCGATCACGGGCCAGTGGTAGGGGTGGCTGAGGTAGGCCTGAGCAAAGAGGGCCTCCACGAGCGCCCCTTGGGGATCGTCTTCGGTGCGCAGCCGGCGTTCTTCTTTCACGACTTCGCGCTCGGTTTGGAACTCGCTGTTGTCGAGGATCAGTCCCTGCATCCGATCGGCTTCCATTTCCAAGGCGAGCTCGACGCGATCGGCTGCGAGGTTCTCAAAATAGGCGGTAAAATCCTGGCTGGTAAAGGCGTTATCGACGCCGCCGTTCTTTCGGATGATCCTGGAAAAGGAGCCTTTCGGATATTTCGCCGTGCCTTTGAACATCATGTGTTCGAGCATATGGGACAGCCCGGCCCGGCCCATCACTTCATTGCGTGAACCCACTTTGTACCAGACCTGCACAGTTGCGACCGGGGCCTTGGGGACCTCCACAAGCAGGACCTTCATTCCGTTGGATAAGAGATATTCGTGCGGCTCAGCGGCGTAGCTCGTTCCTGCCCACAGGCAGAGAGTGAGTACGGTGAACAAGATTGATCGGTGACGGTGGTGTTGTGACTTCATCATTGGGTGAGTCGCGCGAGGCATGCTAACAACGGGATTCGATTTGTGTCAAGGCAACGGAGAGTTGTCCGGCCGGAACATTGCCCAATTGACCGCAAGCTCCCAGCACGTCGCGCCCCCGGCTTTTGCGAATGAATGTGTCGATGCCGGCGCGGGTCAGTATTGCCTGGAAGGTCAAGACGCGATCATCGGACGGCCGGCGGAAGGCATTCCCTGGAAATTCGTTGAACGGAATCAGATTCACCTTACACCGGATGCCTGTGAGCAGCTTCACGAGGCGACGGGCGTCGTCATCGCCGTCGTTCACCCCGGCGAGCAAGACGTATTCAAACGTTAACCGTCGCATGGGAGGGAGCGGATATCGCCGACAGGCGGCCATAAGGGTCTTGAGCGAGGCAATCTGACTGGCCGCCGGCATCAAGTGCCGGCGTTGTTCTTCTGTCGTGCTGTTCAAAGAAATCGCCAGATTCACCCCGAGCGCGGCTACATCTTTCAGCCGGGTGGCGAGTCCTGCAGTCGAAACCGTAATGCGGCGCGGCGACCAGCCCAGTCCCCAGGATTTATTCGTCAGGCAGCGGATTGCGGAGGATAGTGCCGCACTATTCGCCAGCGGTTCGCCCATGCCCATGAACACAAGGTTGGTGAGCCGTTCTTCGCTGGCGAGTTGATCCTGAGCCGTCAGTACCTGATCGACGATCTCATGCGCTTTGAGATTGCGTTTCAGCCCCATCGTGCCGGTCAGGCAGAAGCCGCAGTCCAGCATGCAGCCGACCTGCGTCGAGACGCAGAGCGTCAGCCGGTCTTCATCGGGGATGAGCACCGTTTCAATGCGAAGGCCATCGTCCAAGGTCAGGAGTAATTTGCGTGTGCCGTCGGATGATTGGAGCACGGTGCAGTTCTGGGTGCGCGGAATCGTTGCGACGGTTGCCAGCTTCTCACGATCGTTCTGCGAGAGATCGGTCATTTGGGCGATGGACCGAGCCCGGTGCTGATACAGCCAGCGCAGAATCTGCCCGGTCCGATACCCGGGCCAGCCGAATCCACGCACAAGCGTAGCCATTTGGGTCTCGGTCAGGCTCAGTAAATTTGTTTGCTGGTGCAAAAATTCAGTCATCGGGATAGGCGTATCCAAAGAGTGTGATGCAGAGTATCACAGGGTGAGGGGCGTCGGCAGTACCTGCTCTTGGCGTAACTTGCAATCCGGGACGGTACCTCCTACCTTCCTCCTACCTCTCCGGTCTATAATGTGTTACTAGATTCAGCTATGTACCCTGTATTTCCTTCGTTGCTCATTTCAGCTGCGGCTCTTGCCCTGTTAGGGCCTTCCCCTGATTGGGCGCTGGCCTCGCAGGTGAGCCATGAAGACGTGTCCGCTGTCGGTTCCTGCGAATCTGCCGAAGAGTGCTTTGCTGCGGCGGCGCAGCCCAAGGAGCGATTAGGCAATCAACTCACGAAAGATCAAGTGTCGGCGCTCAAGTTGGAGCGATTGCGCCTCGTCACAGAGCGATTCCCCGGGTCGGTCTGGGCCAAGCGCGCGGGGGTGTTGTCTGGGGTGTTGTTGGTTGAACGGAATCCTGCGGCGGCTATGCCGTTCTTACGGGCGGGCCAACGTGACCTTCCGGTACTCGACGATTATCTGCGCCTCTGGATGGGCGAAGCGACGTTGCATTTGGGCGATGCGACAGAGGCCGCCGGACTGTTCGAGAGCGTGGTCCAGGCTGTGCCGGACTCCAATTTGAGCAGCCTCGTGGCGCTCCGTGCCGGAGAAGCCTGGTATCAAGCGGCGAGTTGTCCGGAGGCGCTGGGCTGGTTGGCGAAGGCGGTGACGACGAGCGATAAAGACAAAGATTCTCTCGTGCCGCGAGCGTGGCTGCGCATGGCGGCCTGTCACCTTCGTGCCGGCCAAATGGCTGAAGGGCGAACGGCGCTCAAGCAACTCTGGGTCCGGTTCGCCTATGCGCCGGAAGCGAAAGAGGCGGAGTCGCTGCTCCTCACGAATCTTGGGGGGGAACCCTGGGCGGCCTCCTCGGAGGATCATTTCAATCGGGCGCAGTCGTTTCTCGGCCAGGCGTTGCATGCGGAGGCGATCGAGGAACTGAAAACATTCTTGGCGATGGAGCCGGGTTCGCCGCATCGCGGGAGTGCGAAGCTGAAGCTCGGCGTCGCGCAGGTGCGGCTGAAGCAATACGATCAGGCTCGCGAGACGTTTCGGGCGCTCATGGCCGAGCACGTGGTGGAATCCGATGAAGCCACGGTCTGGCTGGCGCGAGTCTATCTGCGCCAGGCGACGGGGGCGAAGCTGCTGGAGTTGAGCCGGTCTCTCGATAAGCTCTCGCTGTCGGCGGAGCAAAAGGGGCAGATCAATATCTTCGCCGGGATCTGGCTGGAAGATCAAAAGCAGTTCAATGAGGCGATTGCCAAGTATCGGTTGGTGGCGAAGGCGGGAGAGCCGGCGACTCAGCGGGCAGAGGCATCCTGGCGAGTCGGGTGGGCGCTGTATCGTATGGCTCGGTACAAAGAGGCCATTGAGGTCTGGCAACATATCGTCGATCAGCGCGATAGCGATTATGAGCCCCAAGCTCTCTATTGGATTGCTCGTTCCCTGACGCAGATGCAAAATGGCCGGGCTCGCGATGTCTATGCGCAATTGTGCCGGCAGTATCCCTTCACGTATTACTGCCAATTGGCTAGGGAGCAGGCGCCGGATGCGGTGGTTGAAATTGGAGGTCAGGCTGCGCCGTCGGCGGTGACGGAATCACCGACTTTGGAGGTCGTTGCTCCTTCGGTGATGAAATTTACAGAAGTAGAGCAGCAGCCGGCCTATCGTCGGGCGTTGGAGCTGAAGATGTTGGGGCTTGAAGCCGATGCGGCGCGTGAACTGGCGGCTCTTACCGAGCAATATACCCGCGACCCGGATATCTTGATGACGCTCTCGATGCGGTTGAACGAGGTGGGGGCCTATCACCACGCACTTCGTTTGGCGCGTGCCCGGTTCCGCGAAAAGTTGGAGCGCACCGGCGGAACGGTGGCGCCCGGCCTTTGGAGCGTGGCGTATCCCACCGGTTTGATCCCGACGATCAAGACGCAGGGATTGAATGGCGTAAATCCTTATTTAGTTGCGGCCATCATCCGGGAAGAGAGTCAGTACGATGTGCGGGCGGTGTCTCGGGTGGGCGCAATCGGATTGATGCAGGTTATGCCGGCCACGGCGAATCAGGTCGCGCAGCGGCATCATTTCCCTGCGGTAAGCCGGGAAGATCTCTTTGATCAGGAGACGAATGTACGGATCGGGGCCCGGTATGTCGAGCAATTATTGGCCCAGTTCTCCGGGAATGTGGTTCACACGATCGCCGCCTACAACGCAGGGCCGATTGTCGTGGGCAATTGGGCGGACCAGCATCGCGGGCGCAGCCAGGATGAATTTGTCGAGCTGATTCCATTTCAGGAGACGCGGCAGTATGTGAAGCGGGTCTTGCGGAGCTTTAAGGAGTATCTTCGATTGGCTGGCAGCGCTGTTCCGGTTTCTTGACAAGATGTAGTGAAGTTTTTATAGTGCCCCACAATCTATTGGGTTTATTGGGAGATTTTGAGCATGACGTTGGATCGTCTCGATGCACTGGAGGGCCGGATTCGTGAGTTGGTGAAACTTGTTCAGGAATTCAAGAAAAAGAATGCGTTATTGGAGGATGAGCTGAAGGCGACGCGCCAGCGCCTCTCCTCACAAGACGACATGAATCGGCAGTGGGAACAGGAGCGAGTGGACATCAAGGCGCGCATTGAAAAAGTGATGGGTGAGATCGATTTGTTGGAATGTTTGGACGATTCCAAGGAGGTGGCTCTTGACTAAGACCATTGATGTGGAAATTTATGGCCAGCGTTATTCGATTCGCGGCGAGGCGGATGATGTGTATATTCGACGGCTTGCGAGTTTCGTGGATGAGCATATGCGGACATTGGCTGAGGGGATGAAGACCGCGACGCCTTCCAAGCTGGCTGTCTTGACGGCTATCAATCTGGCCCATCAATTCTTCGAGTCGGAAAAGAAGCGGACTCAAGGCGAGGCCGATGTCGATCGCCGGATGGAGACGCTGATGGAATCCATCGAGGAGCAGATGCCGATCTCGTTCTTCAGGTGAGTTTCACCTTGCTTTCGGAAAAGGCCTTTGTTATCGTGAGTCTAGTGTCTTTACGCTATGCGTGTGTCGAGTGGTAAGGAATCGGTTTCCTGGAACGTCATCCAGAACAGAATGTGTGATCGAGATAGTCGAATGATCAACGCACAAGAGAACAACAGTGTATCTGTGTATGCAGTCCTAGTACGGTGGATGCTCACATCGTGGGTGATCCCCGTTCGGCGGTTCGTGTGGACGATCATAGATCGGTGTGTGGACATGGTCGTAGATGTGTCGCGCGCGGTCGATCGTGAGTTGCACGTTCAGCCTGTGTTTGCGGTGCTCCCTCGTCGGCAGAGCATACTGGTAAGAGTCCGAGTGTCTCGGCCGGAGGGGAGTGGATACAGATACACGGGTGGTCGATTTTCCGGTTCCCATGTGCGATCGTGTTTGGGATGACAGTGTTCCCGGTTTGAGCCTTCCTTGTTTCCTCTCACCCCTCGCATAGCGCTGCGTTGCTAACAGATTGCAGAGAATAGGCGATCCGGCCTGTTTTCTCCATGAAGGGGGTGCTCCCATTTCTACCTCATTCGTTGCCTACATTCTGTGTGGACTCATCGGGGCTCTGGCCGGTGCCGGGTTGCTTGAAGTGGTTCGTCGTCAACTTGCCACAGCCAAACGAGCGGAAGCGGAAGGTCAAGCGAAGCAAATTACCCAAAACGCCCAGCGCGAGGCCGAAACGCTGATCAAGGAAGCCAAACTTGAGGCGAAGGATCTGATTTTCCAAGCCAAGACGGATTCGGAAAAAGAACAGAAGGTCAGGTTGGCAGAGTTGGCTGTGACGGAAAAGCGTCTCGTCCAACGCGAAGAGAATCTGGATCGGAAGCTTGGTGCGATTGAGAAGCGTGAAGCGGACGCACAAAAGCGGGATCAGGAATTTGCGCGGCGTGAAGAAGGACTTGCCAAGAAAGAAGCGGCCTGCGCTAAGGTTGAGCGCGAGCATCGCGAAGCGCTCGAACGAGTGGCCGGGATGACGGGCGATGAGGCTAAGAAACAGTTGATGGTGGAAATGGAAAGTCAGGCCCGCCTCGATGCGGCCGGATTTGCCAAGCGGACGTTGGAAGAGGCGCGTGAAAACTCCGAACGGGAAGCGCGTGAAATCATTACCGGCTCGATTCAGCGAGTGGTGCGTGACTATGTGGCGGAATCCACGATTTCCGTGGTCCAGATTCCTAATGACGCGATGAAGGGCCGGATCATCGGTCGGGAAGGTCGGAACATTCGGGCGATCGAGGCAGCGACCGGCATCGATCTGATTATCGATGAAACGCCGGAAGCGGTGATCATCTCAGGGTTCGATCCGTTGCGGCGCGAAATCGCCAAAGTGTCGCTAGAACGGTTGATGCACGACGGACGGATCCACCCCACACGGATCGAAGAGATTGTGGAAAAAGTGAAGGTTGATATCGATAAGTTGATGTATGAGGAGGCCGAGAAGATTATTTTCGAACTGGGCCTCTCTGATTTCCATCCGGAACTCATCAAAGTGTTGGGCCGGTTGAAGTACCGGACGAGCTACGGACAGAATAATTTGTATCATGCCCGCGAGGCCGCCTATATTTGCGGAATCATGGCGTCGGAGCTGGGACTCGATGTCAAGTTGGCGCGTCGCGGGGCGTTGCTCCATGACATCGGCAAGGCGGTCAGCCATGAAGAAGAAGGGCCGCATGCGATGCTCGGCGCTGAGATCGCCAAGAAATACGGCGAGTCTGCGAAGATCGTCAACGCGATCGCGGGGCACCATGAACAGGTGGAGCCGATCTGTCCGGAGAGCGTGTTGGTTGCGGCTGCCGAAGCGCTGTCTGCCGCGCGCCCTGGCGCACGGCGCGAGGCGCTGGAATCGTATGTGAAACGGTTGGAGAAGCTGGAGGCGCTCGCCACAGCGTACAAAGGCGTGCAAAAGGCGTATGCGATTCAAGCGGGGCGGGAGATTCGCGTAATTGTGCGGCAGGAAGATATTACCGACACGGAGTCGTTCCAGCTGTCGCGAGACTTGGCGAAGAAGATTGAGCAGGAGCTGACCTATCCCGGACAGATCCGGGTGACTGTGATTCGCGAAAGCCGGTATGTGGAGTATGCGAAGTGAAAATTCTCTATATCGGCGACATCATGGGAGAGCCGGGGCGCCGGGCCGTGGGGCGTATGGTGCCGCGCGTGGTTTCTCAGCGGCAGGTGGATGTCGTCATCGGGAACGGGGAAAATGTGGCCGGCGGATTCGGGATTACGCCGGAACTGGCGGAAGAACTCTTCGAGATGGGCCTATCCGTCATCACGACCGGAAATCATGCCTGGGATAAGAAGGAAATTCTCGACTATTTCCCGCGTGAGCTGCGATTGTTGCGTCCCGCGAATTATCCGGCCGGGGTGCCGGGCAATGGCAGTTACGTCGTCGAAACTCCCGGCGGGGAAAAGCTGGCAGTGCTTCAACTGATGGGGCGGGCCTATATGCCGACGCTCGATTGTCCGTTCCAAGTGGCCAAGCGGGAAGTGGCGAGGCTGAAGCGGGAAACGGCGGCGGTACTCGTCGACATGCATGCCGAGGCGACGTCGGAAAAGATGGCGATGGGACATTATCTCGACGGCGATGTCGTCGCGGTGGTGGGGACCCACACGCATGTGCAAACGGCCGACGATCAGATCTTGCCGAAAGGTACGGCCTATCTGACGGATATCGGTATGACCGGTCCGCTGCATGGTGTCATCGGAGTCAAAAAAGAACTCGCGATTGAAAAGTTTCTGACCGGGATGCCGAAACGATTTGAAGTGGCTTCCGGGCCCACTGTTTTTTGCGCGGTGTTGATCGAAGTGGATGCGCAACTCGGAAAGGCGATCTCGATCGAACGAATTCGGGTCATCGACTAAGGGAGATCTCACCACGGGATTCAGAACACCTACGGCGCTCTCCTCTCCAGCCTCCTCGGTCAGGCAGGTTCATACCGTCTCGGAATTGACCAGCCTTGTTCGGTCCACGCTCGAATCCAGTTTTACCGAGGTGTGGCTGGAAGGGGAAGTGTCGAACCTCCGCGCTCCTGCATCCGGTCACCTCTATTGCACGCTCAAAGACGAGTCGAGTCAGATTCGCGCAGTCCTCTTCAGGGCGATCGCGACACGGCTCCGATTCGCGCTTGAGGATGGGCTTCAGGTCGTCGCCCGTGGGCGAGTGACGGTGTACGAACCGCGCGGGGAATACCAGATCATTGTGGACTATGTCGAGCCTAAAGGGCGTGGAGCTCTGCAGCTGGCCTTTGAGCAACTGAGAACGCGGCTTGCGGAAGAAGGGTTGTTTGACGAGGCTCGCAAGCGGCCGCTTCCTGAGCTGCCACGGACCGTCGGTCTGGTGACGTCGCTGAGCGGCGCCGTGATTCGCGATATGCTGACGGTGCTGCATCGCCGCTGCCCCACGCTGCATGTCATTATTGCTCCCGTCCAGGTGCAAGGTGAGGGTTCGGCCGAACAGATTGCGGCGGCGATTCACATGCTCAGTGAGTCCGGCTGTGTAGATGTGATGGTCGTGGGTCGAGGCGGCGGTTCGCTCGAGGATCTTTGGAGTTTCAATGAAGAGATTGTGGTGCGGGCGATTGCGGCGTCGCGAGTTCCGGTAGTCTCCGCTGTCGGACATGAAACGGATGTCACGTTGGCAGACTTTGCTGCGGATCTTCGTGCGCCGACACCATCGGCTGCTGCAGAAGCGGTGGCGCCTGTCTTGGCTCAGATTGTGAGCAGGGTGGCTGAATTGTCGGCTCGGCTTCAGCAAGTGGTTGGTCGGCGGATGGAAGAAGAGCGCCAGCGGTTGCGATTGGCAACCCATCAAATTGCCGCGGTGCGTGTTCGAGTGCAGGAAGAGATCCAACGGGTTGATGCGACGGTATACGAGATGTCGGCGGCAGTTCGTCTGGTGCTGGGGGTCGGGCAGGATAGAATGGTTCGGGCTTACCAGGGATTGATGGCGGGGAGCCCTCATGCTCGTGTGCGTCATGGACTGGCCGTTGTTCCGCAACTGGCGGCACGGCTCTGCCAGGGCACTCGTGGGATCGTAGAGGCTCGCACGCAACAGGTCCAATCGTGCGCCGCGCGCTTGCACGCACTGAGTCCTTTGGCGACATTGGGTCGAGGCTATAGCGTACTCCAGCACGCGCGTACCGGTGATGTGATTCGAGGTGTGGATGATGTGAACGTTGGGGAGGAGCTTCAGGCGAAGCTGATCGATGGACGATTGCTGTGCATCGTGAAAGCGGGGGTGCCGGATTCTCTGATTTAAAATCGGCGGAGGAGCCGCTATACTTAAGTAATACTGGATCATGAGGAGTCGATTGTGGCGGCAGCGAAGTTTGAACAAGCGATGGCTCGGTTGGAAGCGATCGTGGGGCAATTGGAAAACGGCGATCTTTCGCTGGATGAATCGCTCAAGATCTTTGAAGAGGGAATACGTCTCTCAAAAAACTGCCTGAAAGTGCTGGAAGAAGCTGAACGGAAAGTGGAAGTGCTGGTTCAGGATACAAACGGCAAAAAACAGTTACGGGCATTTTCTCTCGACGACGATACGGATGAGGCTCCTCTTGAGCCATAGGCGTTTCGCATCCGTCTGGATGGTTCTCACGTAGTCTGCTTACGTATTCAACCATGGTAAATCAAATGCGTCCGGTGAAAGATCGGCTCGACCGAGTGCTGGTCGCGCGAGGTCTTGCCCAAAGCCGGGATGTGGCGGTTCGGATGATCCTAGCCGGAGAAATTCGGCTCGATGGCGCTCTTTCCGATAAGCCAGCGAAGGTCGTTCTGCTCGATTCAGCGATCGACGTCGTGTCTCATGGGACTCGGTTTGTGAGCCGTGGTGGGGAGAAACTGATCGGCGCGCTTGAGGCCTGTGCCATTGCTCCGCAAGGAGCCGTCTGCCTCGATGTGGGATGTTCTACGGGCGGATTCACTGATTGTCTGCTACAGCGCGGCGCGGCTCGGGTGTATGCCGTGGATGTTGGGTATGGACAATTTGATTGGCGGCTTCGCCAGGATTCCCGGGTCATATTGCATGAGCGGACGAACATTCGTTATGTGGATCGAACGCTTATCCCTGAGCCGGTCTCTCTCGTGGTGATCGACGTGTCGTTTATTTCCCTCACGATGGTGCTGCCTCCCGTCATGCAGTTCCTGCGGTCTGGTGCTGTCGTCATCGCGCTGGTGAAGCCGCAATTCGAAGTGGGGAAGGGGCAGGTTGGCCGCGGGGGAATCGTTCGCGATGAGGCACAGCGGCAGGCCGTGCTGCAACGTATTCTGGCCTGTGCTGATGGGCTGGGACTTACTCAGAAGGCGACTCTTGACTCTCCGATCCGTGGGAAGAAGGGGAACCTCGAGTTTCTGAGTATTTTCGAGTTTAATGAAAACGTTTGTGCTAAGAATGAGTCAGATTTGAGGGGCAGTGTGTGAAGAGGAAGAGTTGGAGGACTGCATGAAGGTCTTAGTGACAGGTGGTGCTGGATTCATTGGTTCGCACGTGGTTGATCGCCTGGTAGAGGAAGGTCACGACGTTGTCGTTGTGGACAATCTCTCCACGGGAAAGCGAAAGAATGTAAATCGTGCTGCGAATCTTTATAAATTAGAGATTCAGAGCTCACGGTTGGAGCGGGTATTTCGAAATGAGCGGCCTAATGTTGTCATTCACTTGGCAGCGCAGGTGAGCGTGAGAAATTCCGTTGCGGACCCTGTATTTGATGCTCAGGTGAATATCCTCGGTACGATGAATGTGGTGCATCAGGCGGTTCAGCATGGAGCGAGGAAGGTGGTGTTTTCCTCTTCAGGCGGGGCCATTTACGGCGAGCAAGATATGTTTCCTGCTCCGGAGAGCCATCCAACGAATCCGCTCTCGCCCTACGGAATCAGCAAATTGTGCGGGGAGCACTACTTGTCATACTTCCAGCGTACCAGCGGTATTCAAACGGTCAGTCTACGGTACGCCAACGTATATGGGCCAAGGCAGGATCCGGAAGGCGAGGCGGGAGTCGTGGCCATCTTTATCCAAAAGATGTTGAATAATGAGCAGCCTATCATCAATGGGAACGGGCGTCAGACGAGAGATTTCGTGTTTGTAGATGACGTAGCGGAGGCGAATCTTGCCGCAATGGGGCAGGAAACTCAGGGGGTGTATAACGTCGGTACGGGCGTCGAGACATCCATCAATGAGCTGTTCAGACTGCTGTCAAATTTGACGGGTGCTACATCAAAAGAAGTGCATGGACCCGCCAAGAAGGGGGAGCAGCTAAGGAGTCTTGTCGATCCTGCTAAAATTCGACAAGCTCTTGGTTGGGAGATGAAAGTTGATTTGCCTGATGGGCTGAAGCGGACCGTAGCATTTTTTAGAGAAAAAATGAGCTAGGGAAGCGTCAAATATCCGGCTCCCCGCATGGAAATGTCCTCATTGCACAATGGGAACTTCGGTGAGCTTGTCCGGGGTTTCTCTTAGTAGCGCGGGACTGCGGTATCTACCTGAATCGACCAGGCATCTATTCCACCTACTAGATTTTTTACGTTAGAAAATCCCTGCTGAACCAAGAAGCCTGTTGCATCAGCGCTTCGCATGCCGTGATGGCAATAGGCGATGATCTCCGTATCCTTATCCAGCTTTGTCAGAGCCTGAGGCAGGGTGCCCAATGGAATGAGTACTGACCCTTCCAGTTTTGCCACGGCATGCTCCCATGGCTCCCTCACATCCAGGAGTACGAGTTTATCGCCCTTATCGAGTCGCATTTTCAGTTCTTTCACCCCAATGGAATAACTCATCAAAATCCTCCTCATAAACTAAGAATCACATCATAAGTGACTCTAGAAATGGCTGTCAAATTCAGGGCTAATGAGTTCACGCAATCAATGTGGGCTGCGGATTATTGGATTAGTCAAGATATCGGTCGGGATGAAATGCGACAATTTTTTGACATCCCCGTCAAGAATGTGGACAACGTGCTTCAGTTATTACACACGATCAATGTATGGTGCCGAAATGAGCCGTTGGATCGATTGTAATGCTTTGATTTTATTGAAAACATAAATGCTGTGGTGGTAGTTCTGAGGGTATAGAAGTTGCGTTGCCGTAAGGTGATGCTATTTCAATCAATCATTACGGTTTAAGTTAGAGCAGTTTTAGAGCAGTTGATGGTTTTTTATGACACGCTAGCTTTTTTGAGGCTAAGTATGCCGGTTACCAAGAGCGAGATAATCATAGTTTTGGTGACGGTCCCTGGCCTGAGGGAAGGAAGTCGGATATCGAGAGCAATTTTGACTTCCCGCTTGGCCGCTTGTGTGAATGTCATTCCTGGAGTTCAGTCGATGTACCAGTGGAAGGGCAAGATAGTTCGGGGTAAAGAGGCCATGCTAGTCATAAAGACCACAGGGCTCCGGTACCGGAAGCTTGAGCAGAAGATAAAGGAGCTGCATCATTATGAGTTGCCTGAAGTAATTGCCATTCCGTTGATTTATGGATCGTCGCAATATATAGAGTGGGTGGCGAGAGAAGTATCCAATAAATAGTGGTATGGGAGACGATGGCAAACTCTGATTTCATTACTATCAAAAGAGTTGACCCTTCGCGAAGAGACGGGTAGACTGCGACGATATCTAGCGAGTGAGGGGTCTCCCAAGATTGAGGGAGTGAATATCATGGGGCAAGCGCAAAACCAAGAAAGCAGTGACGCCTACACGGTCGTAATTTTCCGTGGTTCTACAGCAAAGCCCCTCCGTTTTAGCTTCCCCAGGAAATTCGTTCGTAAGCTATTGATAGTTGGATGTATTATTATCATCGCCGATCTTCTTGTTGTCTCACACTATGTCATCAGGACCGGGGAAGTCTGGGAGCTTTCCGCATTCCGCTCGGAGGCTATGAGCGCCCGCGAGCAGACCGCGGCATTCTCTTCTGCGGTTGACGACCTGAGAAAGCGAATCGGGGCAATGAAAGAGGTAAATCAACGACTCAGGGTCATGTTGGGTATTGAAGTTCCAAAGTCTGGTGATATGGCCAATGGTCGAGGTGGAGAAGAGACTCCTTTGCCTGAAGGAAGTCTGGTGCCTGGTTCGATTAATGGAAATGGATCAGGTGAGGCCGCATCGTTACCCAGCACTAATCGCACTAATGGAGCGATTTCCGTTGTCGGAGTTGGTTCAACAGCAACACACGTAGTAGGTGAAAAAGATACCGAAGCAGCAGTTGCCTCCGTTAAAGAGGGGCTTGAGTGGCTGTCCAAGGAAGCGACCAGCCAGGAGCAGATTCTTGGCGAGTTGTCTCAGGCTGCCGAGCAGCGGTCATCACGATGGGCTGCTACTCCCTCAATTTGGCCGGTAAAAGGCTGGGTGACTTCAGGATTTGGGCCTCGTATTTCTCCCTTCACGGAGAAGCCAGCGTGGCATGATGGGCTCGATATTGGAGCTGCGGCCAACGCTCCCGTGCAGGCTCCAGCGCAAGGCAGAGTCACATCTGTCGGATTTGATCCGAAGCTCGGGAATTTAGTGCGACTTGACCATGGATTTGGGATTGAAACGATTTATGGTCACATGGCAAAGTCCCTCGTAAAGGAAGGGCAGCGGGTGAAGCGTGGAGATGTGGTAGGGTTAGTGGGAAGCACTGGTTTGGCAACCGGCCCCCACCTTCACTACATGGTTAAGGTCAACGGTCAGGCGCTTGACCCCAATAAGTATATCCTTGAGTAGACCTTTCCTAACTCGATTGGTTGTCTTCTATGACGGGCCCGAGGAAAACCTCGGGCCCGTCTTTTTTCCTGCTTCCCACCATCTAGCCTGCCAGTAGAGGCGTGGTGTACGGTGCGCAGTACATCCTTCATTCACATCGTATTTCTGCAGAGGCCTTGTGACTGATCTCCAAATCGTTCGATCCGTTCGACCTCGACCCATTCTTGATATTGCCGAACAGCTTGGTCTGCAAGCTGACGAAGTCGCAACATTTGGCTCGACCAAGGCAAAAATCTCATTGAAGGCGTTGAATCGTCTCAAGGCCCATCCGTTAGGGCGGTATATTTTGGTGACAGCGATTAACCCAACTCCTCTTGGAGAAGGAAAGACGACGACATCGATTGGGTTGGCTATGGGGCTCTCCCGGCTAGGCAAGCGTGCGGCCGTAACGCTCAGGCAGCCGTCCCTCGGTCCGGTATTTGGAATCAAGGGCGGCGGCGCCGGAGGTGGGCGTGCTCAGGTGCTTCCCATGGAGGAAATCAATCTGCATTTTACCGGCGATGCCCACGCGGTTGCGGCAAGCCACAATCTCCTTTCCGCCTTTCTGGACAATCATCTCTTCCACGGCAATGAATGCGGCTTGGACATGGAGCGAATCACCTGGCCCAGAACGGTGGGAGTCAGCGACCGCGCGCTCCGCCAGGTCATGGTAGGGGAAGAGGCCCAACGGCATAGCGGGCAATTTGTGATTACCGAAGCTTCTGAAATCATGGCGGTGCTTGCCCTGGCATCGAGTCAAGCCGACCTCCGCCAGCGGCTTGGCCGGATCGTGGTGGGGTTGAAACAATCTGGCGCTGTCGGAACGGCCGAAGAGCTGGGCTGTGCGGGAGCGATGGCGGTCTTATTGAAAGATGCCTTGCTGCCTAATCTGGTGCAGACTATGGAGGGAACGCCGGCTTTTGTGCATACCGGGCCGTTTGGCAATATCGCTCACGGCAATTGCTCCATTCTGTCCGATGCCGTGGCGCTCCGGTGTGCGGATTATGTCGTCACCGAGGCCGGATTCGGGAGCGACCTGGGTGCTGAGAAATTTTTCAATATCAAGTGCCGAGTGGCAGGATTCAAGCCGGCGGCGGCTGTCGTGGTGGCGACCTTACGAGCCCTCAAGCTGCATGGCGGTGGAGGAGTCGCCAAAATCGGTGCGCCGCTGTCCTCTGGATTGACCGGTCCCAATATGCCGGCCCTGGAGAGAGGCTTTGCGAATCTGAAACAACATATCGCCAACGTGCGAGCCCACGGTATTCCGGTTGTTGTCGCGGTGAATGCGTTCAAAGACGATGCGCCTGCTGAATTGGAGTGGGTTCGGAATCGGTCTCGAGAGGTTGGCGCGATCGATGCCGCTGTATCGACTCATTGGGCCGATGGCGGGCGAGGGGCCGAACAATTGGCCGATGTCGTGATTCGTGCAGTGGAGCAGCCTGCCAACTTCACCTATCTTTACGACGTCAATTGGCCGATCAGGAAGAAAATTGAAACGATTGCCGCCAAGATGTATGGCGCGGCCGGAGTGAAGTTCGAGCCCGATGCGGAACGCCAGATTGACGCAGCGGAGACCTTAGGATTTGGGAAGCTTCCTGTCTGTATGGCCAAGACCCCGCTGTCTCTCGCTCATGATCAGGCGCTCAAGGGCCGGCCAATCGGGTTTACGGTCCCGATCAAGGAATTGCGCATTCTTGCGGGAGCGGGATTTGTGACAGCGGTCTGCTCAGGGATTCAGTTGATGCCGGGCTTGCCGAAGAAACCGGCCGGCGAACGGATCGATCTGGATCCGGTGAGCGGAGAAATTGTAGGTTTATCGTGAGAGGAACTAACGCTGTTTCAGGTAGCGGAAGAATTCTGAATCCGGGCTCATCACGAGGGTCGACTTGTCTTTGAACGTCTTCTTGTAGGCTTCCATCGAGCGGGTGAACTCGAAGAACTTTGGATCTTGCCGATAGGCATCGGCGTAGACTTTGAACGCTTTTGCGTCTCCCGCCCCGCGTAGCTCTTCAGCTTCTTTGTAGGCCTGCGCCAGAATGATTTCCCGATCCTTTTCCGCGTCGGAGCGGATTTTCTGCGCTTCCTCCGCGCCCTCTGCGCGGTATTGCTTGGCTTGCCGTTCCCGTTCAGCTTGCATGCGGGCGAACACGGCTTTTTCATTCTGCTCGGGAAGATCGGCACGTTTGATCCTCACATCCTGGATCTCGATCCCATAGGCAGAGGCTTTCTCATTGGATCGTTGGGTGACCACCTTCATCAGTTCCGCGCGGGTCGTCGAGACAATTTCCGCCAGATCGTGCCGGCCCAGTTCAACGCGCAGCTCGGAATAGATAATGTCGTGCAGACGCTGGAGCGCCCCTCGCTGGCTCTGGAAGTTCTGGTAGACCTTCAACGGATCGGTGATGCGCCATTTCGCAAAATTATCCAGCAGCAGCGTTTTCTTATCCTGCGTGATCACATCTTGCGGGTCTGAATCATAGTCCAAGAGCCGCTTGTCGAAGTAAGTCACTTCCTGAATGAAGGGGACCTTCGCATAGAGTCCCGGTTCGGTAATGTTCTTCACCGGCGCGCCCAGCTGGACGACAATGGCATTTTGCGTCACGTCCACGACGAAGAGCGGGGACGCGCCCAGCACGAAAAGGCCTACGATCACGGCCAGCACGGCGATAGTGAGTCCCTGCTTGCTCATGGTTTTTGCTCCTCGGCAACGGTGCCGGGCTTGGCCTTCAGGCGATCCAGCGGGAGGTAGGGGAGGACACGCTCTCCGCCTTTGCCGTCGATGATCACTTTGTCGATATTCGGCAGGATCTCTTCCATTGTTTCGATGTAGAGTCGTTTGCTGATGATGTCTTTGGCCTGATTGTATTCTTTGAGCGTAGCGACGAAACGGTTGGCCTCTCCCTGTGCGCGATTCAGTCGTGACTGGGCATAGCCCTTGGCCTGGTTCACAATCTGAGCCGCTTCACCTTTTGCCTTCGGAAGAATGTCGTTGCGATAGCTCTGGGATTGATTGATTAGCTTTTCGCGGTCTTCCTTGGCATTGGTCACGTCTTTGAATGCGGCAGCGACCGCTTCGGGGGGATCCACATCCTGGAGCTGAATTGCCGCGATTTGCACGCCGGCTTGATATTGATCCAGAATGGTCTGCAGCAACACCATCGTGTCTTGCTGGATTTGTGCTTTGCCGGTGGTGAGCGCTTCGTCGATCTTGCTCTTGCCGACGACTTCGCGCATCGAGGCTTCGGCCGCTTTCCCGATGGTGTCGTGAATGTCGGCGACATTGAAGAGATAGTTGGACGCCTCTTTAATCTTGTATTGCACGATGAATTCAATGGCGAGAATGTTCATGTCGCCGGTCAGCATTAGCGCTTCCTGTGCGAGCATCTGCTGACGGCCTTGCCGGTCGGTCCTAAAGCCCACTTCCACGCGATGGAGCTTTTCAACCTTCGGCTGTAGCACCGATTCGATCAAGGGGATTTTCCCGTGAGGGCCCGGTCCCACCGTGCGAACGGGAACGCCGAACCGTTTGACGACCCCTTCTTCATCCGGCGCAACGATAAACGCACTCTGCCAGGCCGCAAAGACGAGCAATCCGACGAGCAGAAGGCTTTTCATCCCGCCGGACGGAATGAGTCCGTGCAGCTGCGACTGCGCCTGCTTCAGCGCCTCGTCGAGCTTGTCGTTCTTCTTATTCCAGGGATCGTTGGGATTCCAGACCATGTCTGCTTGGGGAATAGTTGACCATCATGAACAGGAATCACCCTAGCAGAGTAGACCGTGCGACGCAACTGACGACGGACCGGTCTTAGCTCATCAAAAATTATTGATGTACATAGAGCCCATGCAAAATGTCGCAACCAGGGATCGGGCAAAGGTCGCGGCGCTCTTCCATGCATTGGCGGATGAGACCAGCCGTCAGCGATCCTGATGCACGCCGGCAGACCTTCCGGCGCGTGCGTGACGAGATTCTCGCGCAAATCCGGTTGTTTCTTGACGCCACTCGCTCAGACGGTTGAGCTGTAGCGGCGGTGTGCCGGGAAAATCGGACTAGAGGATTCGCGAGAAAATCAGATAGGCACCGGCTGCCAACAGGGCCGAGGCAGGCATTGTCACGACCCAGGCCAGGACCATATCGCGTACTGTTGCCCATTTGATTTTGTTTGCCCCCTTGAGCAAGCCGATGCCGATAATGGCGGAGCTGCTGACATGGGTCGTAGAGACGGGCAGGCCCAACATCCCCGAAGTTAAGACGAGGGAAGAGGTCGTCAGGTTGGCGGACAACCCTTCGGTATGATCCATTTTCGTCACCTTCTCCGCGAGCATTTCGGTCACGCGCCGTCCCCCGAAGTAACTGCCTAATCCCATTGCGAGGGCGACTCCGCCGAATGCGGCGAGTTGAACGGATGGATCTGGCCAGGTAGTCGTGGCGTTGCTGAGCAGGAGCATGGCCGCGATTTTTGGCGCGTCGTTGGTGCCCCGAGCGAAGGAGGCGAGCCCGCTGGAGATCCAGTGGATCGTATCGAGGCCGACCACCAGTCCCCGCAAGCCTGCTCGGTCGCATTGGGACGGAACGGCCATCACCGGCCGGCCGAAACCGGTTTCCTGAAACAGCGTTCTGGTGCTTCCCTGAGCGTCGATCGCCACGAGTGCGCGCGATGCAGGCATGAGGCAGAGACAGTGGCCGTCCCACTTTGCCGCCACCAGGCGAATGACCGGATGGACGAGAAGGGACACCGTGAGGGCCAAGAGCGGACTGAGCAGCAGGGGCAGCGTGATTTTGGTGCCGATCACCGGCCAGAGCAAGCCTTCTCCGGCAAAGGCTGCCAATCCGGTGCCGACCATCGCGCCGGTGAGCGCATGGGTCGTCGAAACCGGGAGCCCGGTCCGTGACGCGAAGAGTACCCAGGCCATGGCGCCGAACAGAACGGCGACAGCAACGGCGGATGGCATGGGTGCGCCGGTGTGCAGCAGCCCGGTGCTGAACGTTTTGACCAGAGCCCCGGCGATGACCGTGGAGCCGGCGGCTCCGGCCACCGTCCAGATGGTTCCCCACACAATAGCCCCGCGGCAGGTGGTCACGCCGCTGCCGACCAACGTGGCGATCGCCTTCGAGACATCGTTCGAGCCATTGGCCCAGGCCAACGCCAAGACGAGAAGAATCGTCAGGGAGGAAATATCCATAGGGTCTATGTTGCCACGGATCCGCCGCAGGATGAGCCGGAGCCGGCGGTGCAGCCGTAGCAATGGTTGCGGGTCACAATCCGTCGCTGATTGAGGCGCGTCAGATCGAAGTCGCGGATGTGGACCGGCGCGTCGTGATCGACCGGGAGATCCAGCATCTGATTGAAATCGCAATCGTAGAGTGTGCCGTCCCAGCCGATCGACAACGTATACCGGCACATCACGCCGGCGGCGGCAGCGGGGTTGAAGGCGTTGACGAGCCGCTCCATGTAGTCTGCGTAGTTGCCGCTCTCCACGAGGAATTCGAGATACCGGCTCACCGGCATGTTCGTGATGGTGTAGAGCCGGTTGAATTCAACCCCATGCTTGGCACGCAGTTCTTTCCTGAATTGGGTTTCGATGGCCTCTTGTCTGGGGGGCAGAAAGGCCCCGACGGGATTGTGAACGAGATTCAAGGTCAGGCCGCTGTCAGGCCGTCCATAGCCGAGCTGGTTCAAGAGGCGAAGCGCTTCAACCGATTTCTCGAAAATCCCGTCGCCTCGCTGCGCGTCGGTCTGACTGGCGCGGTAGGAGGGAAGCGACGCGATGATTTCGACGCGATGGACCGCTAAGAACTCGGCCAGGTCTGCTTGAGAGGGGATCAGCAGCACGGACAAATTACATCGATCCATCACATGCCTGCCGAGTCCCCGGGCCTGTTCGACCAGCCAGCGGAAGTTTGGGTTGAGTTCCGGCGCCCCCCCCGTCATATCGACCGTAGGAATGTCGGTCTTGGCGAGAGCCTGAATGCACTGCTCCGCCGTTTCTTGGGACATGCTCTCGGTGCGATCGGGGCCCGCATCCACGTGGCAATGCCGGCAGGTCTGGTTACAGAGCTTGCCGACGTTGATTTGGAACACCGTGATGCCGGTGGCATAGAGAGGAAACAGATCGGCCTGCGAGAGTCGAGTGGCGAAGGCCGGACCACCGGCCGGCGAATCTAAGAGCCGCAGCTGTTCGGAGGAAGAGGCCAGCGGGTTTTGACGGCCTAACAGTGTGAGTGCCATCGGTGCGGCTAACAGCACCCGCCCGTCGGCGAGCAACTGGTGGCGGTGCCGCCCACCGGCTCGCTGGCGCGGTTGAGGATTGCGAAGTGCGTGGCATAGCCGTCGGTTTCGAGGACCCGGAGGGTTTTGAGGCAAACTTCCATCGGTTCGCCTCGTCGGAAAATGTGCTGGTCGTCATCGTGCGCTTCGACGAAAGGACCGGCCAGGAGCGCGTAGTCGCCTTTCCAGGTGCAGGGAACCTGGTCTGGCGGCGGCACGGCCGCCCATCGCGGATCTTCCCGGTTGAGCCACAGAGGGGTCTCGGAAAAAATAAAGAGCGGCGCGAACGGCGGCTGCTGGAGCAGCAATGCCAGCTCCGGCGTGAGCGGTTGCGGAATTCCCCGGACATAGACCGTGCCCTGTTCATCCACCACGCGGCTGAACGGTCCGCGGAGTGTGGCATAGCGAGGAGCGGCGGCGGCTGTCTGCGCGGGAAGCTTATAACCGGTCAACGTCACCGAGAAGAAATGGATCCCATCGATCCGACGCCAGGGGGAGGACTTGATCAGATGAATGCCGACGAACCCGGCTTCAGTCATGCCGGCCATGTAGTCGGCGAGCGTGAGGGCGCCGGATAAACAGTCGCCCCATTTGTCCGCGTCGTGGGCCAGGTATTGCGGCACAGGCTGATCGGCCACGATGTCGGAGATCGTGAACCGCCCGCCCGGTTTGGCCACGCGGAACATCTCACGAAACACCTTCCGTTTATCGGGCGCCAGATTGATCACGCAATTGGAGATGATCAAATCCGCCGTGCCGTCTTCCACCGGCATCGCATCCGCCATCCCCTTGCGAAACTCGACATTGGACGCGGGATAGCCGAGGTTGGTGGCGACGACGACGGCATTTTTCCGGGCGATCTCCAGCATCGTGTCGGTCATGTCGATGCCGATGACGCGACCGGATGGCCCGACCAGCCGTGAAGCTTCAAAGCAGTCGATCCCGCCGCCCGACCCGATGTCCAGGACCGTTTCGCCTGCGCTCACGGTATTGAGGCCGGCCGGAGTCCCGCAACCATAAGAAATCTTGAGGACTTCTTCCGGGATGAAAGATTTGAGGTTTGCCATGTCATAACTGGTCGGGCAGCACATCTGCTCGCCTGTGCTGGCGGCCCTGGCATAGCGGTCACTGACTTTCTTCTCGATTTCATCTATCTGCATAGTGTCCTCATCTTCGGAATGACAGAAAGAATGCGTGTATGTACCAATCCTTCCCGATCTACGTCAATCCGGTTCTTCTGGATTGGCGGACGAGGACTGGTAAACCTACACAATGTAGCAACGCGCTTCTGTAAGCCGGCTTACAGTGACGATACACCTGATTCCTGATTATCGAAGTAGTTCAGAGGAGTCGTTGTATCAAGGGAATTCTTACAGGATAGCGAGGAGGGCGCTTATCCCACTTGACTCGGCACTCTAGTACAGGGTGTAGAGTCTTATCAGAGGTGAAGAAATGCCGGCCGAGCGCACCATCGGGCAACTCGCAAAGGCGGTCGGGGTCAACATCCAGACGCTGCGGTACTACGAGCGGCTCAAGCTCCTCAGCCCGTTCGGGCGCCGAGCCTCAGGATATCGAGTGTATGGGGAGGAGCAGGAACGACGCCTTCGGTTTATCAAAAATGCCCAAACGTTAGGGTTTACGCTGCGGGAAATTGCCGAGTTGCTCAACCTGCGGGTCAGTACCCGGGCGCGTTGTGGCGATGTGCAGCGGAGGGCAGAAACCAAATTGCACGGCATCGAAGCGAAGCTGAAAGACCTACGGGCGTTGGCCCGCGCGTTGCGGGGATTGATCGGCACTTGTCGGGCTGGCCAGCCTATCGATCGTTGCCAGATCCTGCATCATATGGAAAAAGCTCAGCGCACGACACTTCATCCGAAGAAACGGAGGACATCGTGACAGGTACAAGCGACACGCGGTTTTCAGAATTGCGCCGCCTCAGTCCGAAGGTCACAGGTGGGTTGCTGCGCATGCGGCAGGAAGCCTATCGCGACGGAACTGTTCCCTCGAAGCACAAGCTGCTCACCGCGATGGCCATCTCGATCGCGATCCGGTGCGAGCCCTGCATCCGGGCCTATGTGCAGATGGCCTGCGATAAAGGGATCACGCAGGAGGAGTTGATCGAGTTCCTCGAAGTTGCCATGACGATGCAGGGCTGTCCCGGCGAGGAATGGGCACTGAAGGCCTATGCTGCCTATGCGGAATCTGTCGGCCGTGAGACGACGTCGGATGTCGCAGGTTGTTGCAATCACCAAACGCCGAGCGAGAACGATGAGGAGGTGGCCCCATGAAACGGCGAGTTATTCCTGGCCTGCTCATGACCATCGCAGTACTCGTCTGGAGCATGGGATTTTGGATTCCAGCTGCATCCGCAGCCAACATTCTGATCCACATGAAGACCTCGCTGGCCCTGGATGATGCACAGATCTGCGCGGTACCGAATGTGGCTTGGGCAGCGGTGAAAGCGGGTCACAAGGTAACGATTCTGGTGGATGCGAGCGCAGTGACCTCGGTGACGAAGGGTTTCGGGTGGTTCAGAGGGTTGATCGGGTCTGAGTCCACCGCCCTTGATCGTGCCGGCTTGCCGGAGCGAGAACGGCGAAGTCTCTCCGAACAGATGAACGTACCGCTGGAGCAGATCCCGCACAATTACGGCGAGTACTTCGACTTTCTCAAGAACAAGCTGGGCGTCGAAATCTACGGCAACCAGACGATGATGTTGCTCTACAACATCGATCCGGCGCGGGTTGCCTCTTCAGTCACACCGATTCCGCTGGCCAAGATGGTAGATGTGTTTGCGTCCGCCGACCGAGTGATTGTGTATTAGAAATGCCGTTGACGGTTAAGCTGGACGAGGGGTAGACTGACGCCATGAGATTATGTTCCCATCGTTTCGCGTCTTTGCTCGCGTGTACCATCGTGGTCTTTTTGCTGGCGTTCAGCTTCAATGCGTACGCGTGCCTCGTACCGTTGCCAGGGACCTCCGATGCCTCGATGACGAACGGCTGTTCAACTCCCATGGAGCAATCGGCTCGGCAACTGTGCGATGCCTTCAAAACTCTGGGAGTCGAGTCCGGCTGCCAATCGTCTTCGCTGCTCCTGGACCATCAATTCTCAGCTGACCACGCACTGGCCGCGCTTCCAGCCGTGAGTCACCAGTTCCAACGTATCTTCCACTACCATCAACCTCTCGAATCGAGTTCTCCCCCGCATCAGTCTGTCGCTACCACCGTGCTTCGCATCTGATCCCCCAAGCTCATTCCTCGTAGTCGATCATTTTTCATAGGTTCTGCCGTTCGGTGTGTAGTCTCAGCGGTCCGATCCGCTCGCCGGTTGTTCCCGGCGTGATGAGATATCGAGACTCCTCACGGACTGTGGAGCATTCGAGGAGGACTTACACATGAGATGCACGTCACGAATCCGTTACGTCATCGTTGCAGCCTTCGGCTTGGCACTCTGGAATGCGTCCTTTTCGAGCGCGCAAGAAGCCGATCTTCTGAAACCAAAGATACTGGCGTTGCCGGAACTCGTCCAAGAGGCCCTGGCTCGGAACCCAGAAATCGTAGCTGCGCGCAGTCAATGGGAAGCGGCCTCGCAACGGATTACGCAGGCGCGGACGTTGGAGGAGCCGACCCTGTCGGTCCAATGGTGGAATGCTCCCGAATCCTTCAATCTGGGGCGCGCGGAGAACACCATCGTCGGGCTGTCCCAAAAATTCCCGTTTCCCGGAAAACTTGCGCTGAAGGAAAGCGTTGCCAGTCGGTCGGCCGATATGACCGAGCAGGCGGTGCGCGCCAAGGAGCGGGACCTCATCGCCCGCCTCAAGCAGACCTACTACGACCTGTTCCTTGCCCATAAGGCGATCCAGATTCACCATGAGCAGATC
The DNA here is from genome assembly GCA_964635345.1 of uncultured Nitrospira sp. Lineage (GTDB taxonomy): Bacteria > Nitrospirota > Nitrospiria > Nitrospirales > Nitrospiraceae > Nitrospira_D. The sequence goes on along the minus strand of CAZWOX010000007.1, from coordinate 18,759 downwards.
GACCTGCTCAAACAGTTTGTCGAGATCGCCAACGCGAAGTTCCGGGCGGGAAAAGGCAGCCAGGTCGATGTGCTCAAGGCCCAAGTCGAGCTGTCCACCCTGCACCAGCAACTCCCTGTCCTGGAACAACGCCGTGACACCGCCCAGGGCAAGCTGAACCAGCTTGTGGATCGGGATCCACGGTTTCCGCTGGCGTCTCCGGAGGAGCCGCGTGAGGGGAGATTCGACCAGGACCTTGAAGACCTCTATCGGGCGGCGACGACGGCCAGACCTGAGATCAAAGCGGCCGACCTGGCTGTCCAACGAAATGAGCAGTCGCGCGCGCTGGCGCTCCGCGAGTACTACCCGGACATCAACGTGGGCATTCAGCGCTTTCAAAACTTTCAGGCTCCCAACGGGTTCGGCGCGATGGTGTCGATCAATCTTCCCTTCGCCTTCTGGAGCAAGCCGAAGTATGACGCCGCCGTGCAGGAAGCCGCCGCGGCGATTGCAGCCGCGCGCGCAGAGCAGCGCACCTTGGAAAACCTCACCCGCTTCCAGATTCGGGATCTACTGGCCAAAGTCCGCGCCAGTTGGGAAGTGGCCGTCCTGTACCGGACCACCGTGTTGCCGCAAGCGGAACAAGGCGTGGCGGCCGCGCGGGCCGGTTATCGCACAGGGAGAACCGGCTTTTTGGATCTGATCGAAGCCGACCGGGCCTGGCGAGGATTTCAGCTTGAATATTACCGGGCGCTCGTCGAGCGGGAGCACCGCTTAGCTGAGCTTGAGCAGGTGGTCGGAGTTGATCTAACAGGGAGGAATAGGTCATGAATCACAATCTGCGCAGAAAAGGTCTTGTGGTGAGTATTGCAGCAGTCAGCCTATCGGTCGGAGTCATCGCCGGGTTTTTCGCCGCCCATCGGATGATGGGCGACATGGCCGGGATGACCATGGGAAAGGGGGGCGTCTCGGCGCCCCCAGGCCACGGGGAAAACGGCCTGCCTGAGCAGGCCGGGGGTGGGAGGGTGAAAACATCGGGTGAGATGGGCGAGATGAAGGGCCAAGAGACGCAAGGTATGTCCATGAACAAGATGGATATGCAAGGGATGCAGTCTATGGAAGGCATGGCTCCCGCTCCGTCCGGGGCTGTTGCGATTCCCGCTGTGGCGAGGCAATTGATTGGGGTCCGCAGCGCTCCCGCTGCTCACGCGACGTTGGAAGAACAGATTCGCGCCGTCGGCACGGTCGGCTACGACGAACGCGGGTTTACTCAGGTCACGCTGAAAATTTCCGGATGGGTGCGAGAGGTCTTTGTCAATTCGATCGGCCGACCGGTGCGCAAAGGCGAGCCCCTCTTGACCCTCTACTCGCCGGACCTCCTGGCCACGCAGGACGAGTATTTGCTGGCGCTCAAGGCCCAGGCCAACGTGGCCGCCAGTCCCCTCGATGAAGCAAAAGCCAACGCGGCCGCCCTGGTGGCGAGCGCGCGCGAGCGCCTCCGACTCTGGGATGTGACCGATGAGCAAATCGCGGCGCTGGAGCGTCGTGGTAAAGCCGAGCCGGTCCTCACGATCTATGCGCCTTCCTCCGGGATCGTCCTCACACGAGAAGCCTTGCCGGGGAAATATGTCGAACCAGGCACGACTCTGTACGAGATTGCGGATCTCTCTACCGTCTGGATCTCAGCGGATATCTATGAAGCGGAAGTGGCGGCCACGAAGGTCAATCAGCCGGCAACGGTCACCTTCGCCGCCTATCCTGGAGAAACGTTCCACGGCAAGGTTGCCTATGTGTACCCGACGCTGAATGCCGAAACCCGCACGGTGCGGGTGCGGCTGGAACTGTCGAATCCTCGGCTGAAGCTGAAGCCGGGCATGTATGGGAATGTCACGTTGTCCACCAGCTCGGTCAAGACGTTGGTGGTACCGAAGGAGGCGGTGCTGGAAACCGGGCTTCGCCAACTCGTGTTCATGGATCGAGGGCAAGGCCGGTATGAGCCGGCGTCCGTCAAATTGGGGCGTCGGAGCCAGGATGATGTGGAAGTGCTGGAGGGACTCAAGGAAGGAGATCGCATCGTCACCTCGGCCAATTTCTTGTTGGACGCGGAGAGCAAGTTGGCCTCGGCGTCGAACATGCAGGCCATGATGGGCCGGATCGGCATGGGCGATTGGCAGATGCGAGGGGCACATGAGGGCAAGATGGAAGGCATGGAGGGGATGAGTGACATGAAAGGCATGCCGATGGGGGATATGAAGGACATGCCAGGTATGAAAGGGATGGAAGGCATGAAGGGGATGGAGAATATGCCTGGCATGGAAATGGGGAGTAACAAAGAAGTGAAAGGGGCTGGGACCCGTCAGGCAGCCGGACTATCCCTCACGTTGAATACAGTGCCGGAACACCCCAAGGCCGGTGAGGTGTTGCTCAGACTCAAAGTGACCGATCAGGCCGGCAAGGCGATCACCAATGCCCAAGTGCTCTTCGTCTATACCATGCCGATGCCGGGCATGACCGATTCCAAGGCCACGGCACATCATACGAAAGACGGCCTGTACGAGGGCAAGGTGATGTTCGGCATGGGGGGAACTTGGCTGGTCACGGTCAACGTGACGATACCAGGACGAGCACCGATCGCAGAAAAGTTTCAGTTCTCGGTCGCCGGCGGGGGTATGTAATCCATCATGATCGCGCGACTCATTGAAGGAAGCGCCCGCAATCCCGTCCTGGTCATGCTCTGTGTCTTGCTGTTGGCTGCCTGGGGTGCCTGGGCTGTGTTTGAGGTTCCGCTGGATGCGATCCCGGATCTGTCCGATGTCCAGGTGATCATTTATACCGAGTGGCCGGGGCGAAGTCCCACCCTCATTGAAGACCAGATTACCTATCCGGTTGTGACCTCTCTACTCGCTGGCCCCAGAGTGAAACGGGTCCGAGGTGTCTCGGAATACGGGGTGTCGTATGTGTATGTGATCTTCGAAGACCGAACCGACTTGTATTGGGCGCGCAGTCGCGTCCTCGAGTATCTGCAAAAGCTCACCGGGAAGCTGCCCTCCGGAGTCGCACCGACGCTGGGCCCCGATGCGACCGGCGTTGGGTGGGTCTATCAGTATGCGTTGGTGGACGAATCCGGGACACACGACCTGGCACAGCTCCGCAGCCTTCAGGACTGGTACCTGCGCTATCAACTGGAAAGTGTGCCGGGTGTGGCGGAAGTTTCGGCGGTCGGCGGGTTCGTCAAACAATATCAAATCGAGGTGGACCCGAATACGCTGGCGGCGTACCGGTTACCGATCAAGACCGTGATCGAGGCGGTCCGCAACAGCAATGCCGAAGTCAGCGGGCGTGTGTTGGAGATGGCCGGCACTGAATACGTGATTCGTGGGCGCGGCTACTTGCGTTCGGTTGATGAGATTGAGCTGATCCCGGTCGGCACGGATGGACGGGGGACGCCGATCCTGGTGCGAGACATTGCGCGTGTGCAGGTCGGGCCGGATCAGCGGCGGGGCATTGCGGAGTTGGATGGCAAGGGGCAAACCGTCGGCGGCATCGTCATCATGCGGGCGGGAGAACACGCGCTGGCCGTTATTGAGCGGGTGAAAGCGAGACTGGATGAAGTGAAGGGGGCGCTTCCCAAAGGCGTGCACATCGTCCCCACCTATGATCGTTCTGATCTCATTCATCGAGCGATCGCGGTACTCCGCGAAAAGCTGCTCGAAGAGAGTGTGATCGTGAGTCTGGTCGCGGTGCTGTTCCTCTTTCATCTGCGCAGTGCGCTCGTGGCCATTCTCATTCTGCCGGTGGCGGTTCTCCTGGCGTTCATTCCCATGGCGTATCTCAAGGTCACCTCCAACATCATGTCGCTCGGAGGGATTGCGATCGCCATCGGCGCGATGGTGGACGCGGCGATTGTCATGGTCGAGAACGCGCACAAGCGGTTGGAACAAAGTCCTCATTCGGACAGGGTCGAAACCATCATCGCCGCCGCGAAAGAGGTCGGGCGGCCCTTGTTCTTTTCACTCCTGGTGATCGCCGTGTCGTTCCTGCCGATCTTCGCGCTGGAGGCGCAGGAGGGGCGACTGTTTACGCCGCTGGCCTACACCAAGACGTTCGCGATGCTCTTTGCCACGGGTCTCTCGGTGACGCTGGCTCCCGTGCTGATGGTCGTCCTCATTCGGGGGCGCATCCGAGTGGAAACCAGGAATCCGTTGAACTGGTTGCTGATCGCGCTCTATCGGCCCATCCTCGCGGGCGCACTGCGTGTCCGATGGCTCACGCTTGGGCTGGCGGTGGCGGCGGTGGGACTCACGGCCCCGGTGTTCACCCGCCTCGGCGCCGAATTCATGCCGCCCCTGAACGAGGGTACCATCCTCTACATGCCAACCACTGTGCCCGGCCTCTCGATCCCTGAAGCGACCAAGATCTTGCAGGTCCAGGACCAATTGCTCACGACCTTCCCGGAAGTCGAACGGGTGTTCGGCAAAATGGGCAAAGCGCCGACGGCCACCGATCCGGCCTTCGTTGGAATGGCCGAGATCACGGTCACGCTCAAAGCGGAAGCACAATGGCGACCAGGCATGACCTGGGATCGTTTGCTGGATGAAATGGATGCCAAGCTCAGCATTCCGGGATTTCCGAACATCTGGTGGATGCCGATCCAGACCCGCACGGAGATGATCACGACTGGCGTGCGCAGTCCAGTCGGCATCAAGGTCCTGGGACCGGATCTGAAGACGATCGAGAAGATCGGCGTGGAAATCGAGCAGGTCTTGGCGACCGTGCCTGGTACGAAAAGCGCGTTTGCGGAGCGACTGAACGAGGGATACTACCTGGACTTGATCGTGAACCGACGCGAAGCGGCCCGCTACGGCTTGACGGTGGGAGATGTGCAGGCGGTGATCACCTCGGCCATCGGCGGAGAGACCGTGACCACCACGGTCGAAGGGCGGGAGCGGTATCCGGTGAATGTCCGCTACAAGCGCGAGCTGCGTGATGATCCGGACCGACTCAAACGGGTGCTGATCCCGACACCCACCGGCGCGCAAATTCCGCTCGGACAAATCGCCGACATCATGATCACGCAGGGTCCGCCGTCGATCGCGGATGAGGCGGGCGCGCTGGCCGGTCTGGTGTCGGTCTCGGTCAGTGGGCGCGATTTGCGCGGCTATGTTGAAGACGCCCAGCGCGCGGTCCGAGACCGAGTCACGCTGCCTTCCGGATACCGGCTGATCTGGACCGGTCAATACGAGCATCTGGTGCGGGCCGAAGAACGGCTCAAGCTCGTGGTCCCTGTGACTCTCGCCGTGATCCTCTTGCTGCTCTATCTCAATTTTCGATCGCTCGCGAAATCGCTGATCGTACTTCTCTCTGTCCCTTTCGCCGCGATCGGGGCGATCTGGTATCTCGACTATCTCGCCTACAACCTCAGCGTCGCCGTCTGGGTGGGGATCATCGCGCTGGCCGGTGTGGCAGCGGAAACCGGCGTGGTGATGCTGGTCTATCTCGACGAAGCGTATGAGCGACGCCTGCGGGAAGACCGGATGGTGACTGCGTACGATTTGCGAGAAGCCATCATGGAAGGAGCGGTGCAGCGGGTGCGGCCCAAGATGATGACGGTCGCGGCCATCATGGGCGGGTTGCTCCCCATCATGTGGACCACCGGCACCGGCGCCGACGTGATGAAGCGGATCGCCGCGCCGATGATCGGCGGGATGGTGAGTTCCACGATCCTTACCCTGCTAGTAATCCCCGTCCTCTATGCCTTGTGGCGGGGACAGTGGTTAAGACGAGGTATCAGGTGACAATTCTGGTGAATGCGCATTGAGGTGCTGGGGTCATTGTCGGACGCGCAATCACGATGAGGCAATACACACCCAGGAGTGCAGTCAACTTGTACGAAGTAACTGCTAGGGGCGCACCCGATTCTTGAAATATTTCCAGACATCAATCGTATCGAGCACCAAGGAGATGGCCATGGAGATCGACAAGACCAGCAAATAGCGTCTGAACGAAGCCTCAGCGGCAGGAATCTGGATAATCATGTATGCCAGGAGCGGAATCCATGGGACGTGGCCGAGCCCAAGGATCTTGGTATATCCAAATCGCGCATAGAGCCCCATCATCAACATCGCGCTCGCGAGAAAATTCATGAAGATGAGCTGGGCGACCGCTTCCTGCCAGAAGACGAGACTGGCCATGTTGACGAGCATGAGAAACAGCACCCAGAGGGATACCCAGAGAGGCTGCTGCATCAATTCGACAAAGAATCGCAACGGGTTTCTCATGCCAGAATTCCTTCTGATGATGGGGATCAGCAGTGTGTTGGTGATCACTGATAAGGGGCGGGCACCCGGCTGGATCGATAGCGCCGTCCGGGTATCCGCTGGTCTACCGCACTAGAACGTAATAACCTGATACCCCTGAGACACGAGTTTCCTGAAGCTTGGATGGCCGTCATATTCGCCTGCCAGCTTCACCCCGCAGGCCACGACTTTGTCCTTCACACCGAAAGCCCCCGCGCAAAACTCGCAGGCGCCTGCGATCCGATCCTTCACCGCGTTGTAAAGCCCGTGCAGCTTGTGATCCGGCTTCTCCAGTTCAGGGATCCACTTTGGCCCGGCGCCGTCGAAGATGAGCTGAACGTTGTCATGACCGTCCTTGAACTCCTTCACGGCTTCCAGCGCGTTCACCACGCGCCCGAGGCTTTCGTGCGTCTCCGTATCGGCCAACACGACAATGGCGACTTTGGACATGATGCACTCCTTTCAACAGACAAGAGGTGAATAAAGAAACCGCTTCTGCCCAATTCATTCGGCAGAAGTGAGATGAATGTCCCGCCGAGTCCGCACTTTAACGCTCCTCCCCTCGATCCGTCTGTGGTCTGGCTTACAAACTACTACGCTGACTTTTCTTCACAGCTCGTGAGGTGCCTTACAGATCGATTCTGCACGACTCACTATGATCGCGCTCATGATCGGATAAAACATCATTCACACGGAGGTGCGTCATGACATGCGAACGATGCCAGGGTCTGATGGTGCAGAAACCATCGCGCAGGCAGAACCGGTGTCCACTGAACACTATGAACTGACAGAAGGAGGCTCCCATGCGAATCCATGATGTGATGTCTACCGGGATCGTCACAGGCATACCGACGGAAACCGTGCGGGACGTCGTCGTGAAAATGTTGAGCCGGCATTGCGGGGCCATTCCGATCGTGAACGCCCATCACGAATTGCTCGGGATCGTCACGCTGCGCGACGTGATGCTGCCGATGTATCCCAACTATGGCGACTACATTCATGACGCGGTGCACAGCCGGGACTTTCTGGAAATGGAACAGAACTATCCCGAGGTCTTGGGAAAGAGTGCCGAGGCGATCATGGTGCGGAACCCACTGACGGTCTCACCGGAGACGCCCATTCTCGAGGCAGCTTCGTACATGGGGTTGAAGAACTTCCGCCGTCTTCCAGTCGCGGATCATGGGAAGCTTGTCGGGATGGTCAGTATCGGCGACATCCACCGGGGCCTCTTCTTCGCGCGCGGGGGATGTGAGACGGATCGATCATGAGCCTCTCCATCGCTGAACGGTCAGGCGCCCCGGATCGCTTTTGTAAGCTACCTCACAGCGCGCCTCCTGCACAATCGATAGGATGTGATCATGCCGCGACGCCCTCAATCCACATGCAAGCGGGAACATAACGCGCTTGCCGTTGAGAAAGGAGGTCCATCAAGGAGGGGATCGAGGCGAGCGATTGGGGACCCGCGCGTTCAGCGACTCGATGAGCGGATTCCGCAACCTCACACATCCTATTCAAGGAGATTCACATGAACGCAACAACGAAGAAGCACGCCATGGTCCATTCCGCATTGTTGGTTGCACTCAGTCTTGCCGGCGCCCAGGCCGCGAATGCCGCTCCGAAGATGGCGGAAATGCCTGCCGGCTGGGAAGCCTGCGGGGGCGTCGCCAAGGCCGGGATGAACGACTGCGCGGTCAAGACCAGCCTCCATTCCTGTGTGGGCCAGTCCAAGACCGACAATGAGGCCGACTCGTATGTGTTTCTGCCGAAGGGGTTGTGCGCCAAGATCGCCAAGGGCACCGTGTTGCCCATTACGAAAGACGATCTGGCGAAGATGAAAGAGATGATGATGAAGAAGATGTAGGACCACACGCGATGTCTCGACAACATCCCGCCCCGATCCCGGCACAAGCCGGGATCGGACTGCGGTCGCATCATTTTCGCGAGATCCTAGACGCGCCACCGCCGGTGGCTTGGATGGAAACCCATCCGGAGAATTATTTCGGCGAGGGCGGCGCGCCCCTTCGCATCCTTGAGCGTATCAGAGCTCAGTACCCCCTGAGCTTTCACGGCGTCGGCCTGTCGTTAGGCTCGACCGATCCGATGGACCACGCCCATCTCCATAAGCTGAAAGCCTTAATCGATCGATTTGAACCGGCTTTCGTGTCCGAGCATCTGTCTTGGTGCTCCGTCGGCGGACGTTTCTTCAACGACCTCTTGCCGTTGCCCTATACCGAAGAAAGCCTGGACCATGTCTGTGCCAGAATCGACGAGGTTCAGAGTCTCTTGAAGCGTCCGCTGCTGATCGAAAACATTACTCGCTATCTGACCTGGCGGGACTCCACGATCCCGGAAGGTGAGTTCATGGCCGAGGTTGCGCGAAGAACCGGCTGCGGGATTCTGCTGGATATCAACAATGTCTATGTCAACGCGGTCAACTTCCATCAGGACCCCCTCGATGTCCTGAAGGGCATTCCTGCCGAGGCTGTCTGGGAGATCCACCTAGCCGGCTTCGATCGCTTCGGGACATGGCTCATCGATACCCATGGCCAGGTGGTGTATCCGGAAGTCTGGAGCTTGTATGAGTGGGCGATTCATCATTTCGGACCCCGCCCGACGTTGATTGAATGGGATACCAACCTGCCGCCGCTGTCAGTGCTGGTTAAGCAAGCCGCACAAGCGGATGCCATTCTCGGAGGGTGCCATGCCGGGGCTCTGTGAACTGCAACAGGCCTTTGCCGAGGCGATCATCGAAGGGAAGTACCATACGTCCACGGCCGCGATGGCGGCGGATGGGCTCGCCTTGCGAAGCGTGGCACTATACCGCCGATTGATCCGGAATAACTATGTGCAGGTGCTGAAGATCACCTATCCGGTGCTGCATCGGTTTGTCGGCGCCGGCAATTTCGGTATGTTCGCGCGCGGATATGGGAGGCGGTATCCTTCGACCAGCGGCGACCTGTTTTTCTATGGCCGCCATCTCCCGCTGTTCCTTCTCGCGCTGGAGGCGCCTCGCCTGTTGATGGAACTCGCGCGATTGGAATGGGCCTGCCACGAAGTCCATCAAGCCGCTGAGACGCCATCCTTCACGCAAGAGCAATGGGATACGCTCGCGTGGACCGATCCTTCTTGCGTCACCTTCCGCCTCAACGCAGCGGCGCGGCTGCTGCGTTGCTCCATGCCGGTCCATCGTGTCTGGCAGGCGCTGCAACCCGACACCGCATCCGATGAAGTCGTAGACCTGCCGCTGCCTGAAGAGGAAACCGGCATCCTTGTGACCAGGGCTGACGGAAGGATTCACGTAAACGGCCTGGCTGGGCACGAGTATCGGTTGCTCGAAGCCATGGCCGACCGAAAGACCGTGGCGGACATCGAGCGACTGGCGAAGGAGTCCGCATCCGAGTCCGATCCTGCGCCGTTCATGTCAACCCTGACGAATGGACACACGCTCTCGTCATTTTCAATAGAGGTGCGCCCATGACGCAGAACAATCGCCTCGTAGCCTTTGTCTGTGACCGAGCTGTTCCCCTGTACGATCGAGTAGTGCGGGGGGTGGAGGCGCTGCTCCCGCTGTTCGACCTGTCTGTCCGTCTGTACCTGGCGCACATCTTTTGGAAAGGCGGCATGGTCAAGCTCTCCAGCTGGATGTCGACCGTGATGCTCTTCACCATGGTCTACGATGTGCCGATTCTTCCGCCGGAGGTTGCGGCCTATCTGGCGACGGCCGTTGAGCTCGGCGGCTCGTTTCTGTTGGCGATCGGTCTGGCTGGACGATGGGCGGCCCTCTCGCTCTTCGCGCTCAATATCGTGGCGTCCATCTCGTACGGGCAGCTGTCCGAGGCTGCGCTGCAAGAAGCCTTCTATTGGGGAGTGCTGTTTCTGTATTTCGTCCTGCACGGCCCAGGGCTGTTGTCGGCCGATGGCCTGCTGCAGTATCTGGTTCGACGAAGCGATTGCCAAACAAGCTGTTCCTCGTAGTGCGGGGTGGACATGCAGGCCTGAGCGACGCTTCGGCTTCGAAAGACTTGCCTCAGCCCGGCCAAAGAGGTCAGACTGGCGTGTGGGAGGACGGTCAGAAAATTGGGGGCTTATGAGTTCACCCGATCAAAGGAAGCCGGTTTTTTCGGAGCGAGAGCCGCCCGAGGAAGACGCCATCGATCGCCGCGCATGGCTGGCCGGCGCGGTATCGTCAATAACTACCACCGCTGCTGGCCTGATCGCTCCGTCGCTATTGCCGGCTGAAGAACTGGCTGCCCTCGATCCCACCCGTGTCCCTGGTCATGCTCCCAGTCCCTACGGTGCGCGCGCACCGAAAGAAAGCGCCCAGCGCCTGACGACGGCCACCCATTCGCTGACGCCTCATCAAGCTTTGCACGGCATCATCACGCCATCGGCCTTGCACTTCGAGCGGCATCATAACGGGGTGCCGACCGTCGATCCTGACCGGCACCGGCTCTTGATTCATGGGCTGGTCGAGCGGCCGCTCATGTTTTCAATGAACGATCTCATGCGGTTCCCTTCCGTGACGCGCACGCTCTTCATCGAATGTTCCGGCAATTCGGGGAAAGAGTGGAAAGGTCCGACAGGGAAAACGGTCCAAGACACGCACGGACTCATGAGCACGAGCGAATGGACGGGCGTACCGCTGGCAACGGTGCTGGCGGAAGCTGGTATCAAATCTGAAGCCGCCTGGGTGTTGGCCGAAGGCAGTGATGCAGCGGCTCTGACGCGGAGCCTGCCGCTGGCGGAAGTGCTCAAAGACGCGCTCCTCTGTTACGGCCAAAACGGCGAAGCGCTCAGACCGGAACAAGGCTATCCGCTCCGACTGGTCATTCCCGGTTGGGAAGGCAACACTTGTATCAAATGGCTCAGGCGGCTGAAGCTGGGCACGGCTCCCTTCATGACGCGCGAAGAAACGTCGCGTTATACCGATCTCATGCCGGATGGCACCGCTCGGCAATTTACCTTTGTGATGGAGGCCAAGTCGGTGATGACGTCGCCGTCCGGCGGACAGCGCATTGAGCCGGGCTTCGTCGAGATTCGTGGATTGGCCTGGAGTGGGCGTGGTTCGGTGAAAGCCGTTGAGGTCAGTACCGACGGCGGACGTACCTGGCAGCAGGCGCAACTACAAGAACCGGTGCTCCCACACTGTCACACACGCTTCCGGCTCGGGTGGCGTTGGAATGGAGAAGAGACGATTCTCCAAAGCCGATGCGCGGATGAGACCGGCTACATCCAGCCGACCAGAGCGGCGCTCGTTGCCGCCAGAGGAGTCCATTCGTCGTACCACTACAATGCGATTCAGAGCTGGAAAGTGGATCGGGAAGGACAGGTGAGCAATGTCCAGGTGTAAGACAGCCTCTTTCGTGCTGCCAGCTATGGGATTGTTCTTGCTTCTCAGTGGAGTCGCTGTCGCGGAGGAGCCGCTGCGGTATGGATTCGGACGGCCTCCCACTGAGGCAGAAATCAAGACATGGGACATTGATGTGATTCCGTCCGGCGAAGGGCTGCCGCCTGGCAGAGGGACCGTTCAACAAGGAGCCGCCGTGTACGCGAGCAAGTGTGCCGCCTGTCATGGACCAACCGGCACTGAAGGGCCAAAGGATCAACTGGTGGGTGGGCACAGCTCGCTGGCCACGGACAAACCGATCAAAACCATCGGCAGTTTCTGGCCCTACGCGACGACCTTGTACGATTACATCTACCGCGCCATGCCGCTGACCGCGCCGCAATCGCTTACGTCAGACGAAGTCTATGCCCTCGTCGCCTGGCTGCTGTATCAAAACGGCATCGTGCCGGCCGATGCCGTCATGGAGGCCACGACCCTTCCCGCCGTGAAGATGCCCAATCGAGAGGGTTTTGTCTCAGACCCACGGCCGGACGTGCCGAAGTAGCTGTTGGGAAACGCAACAGGCCCATACGTCAGTGGATGAGGGAGACGTCGCCATGCAGAAGGAGCATGGTTGCCGTTTAGCCCGGCGGAGTGCGAGTCAAGACCGTTTTGCCTCGAGCGACCAGAAACATAGCTGCTGGACCGTTTCGGCAGGCTGCAGTCCTTCTTAACGCCGAGCATCCCCGGTCCCTCTATCCGCACACTGGTACAGTCTGGTCACGAGCGATCTCTGCCGACTGCACCATGGCAAGGCCATACAATCCAGGCGTCGTAGCGGTACGCGTCGCCGTTGAGACCTTCGCCGGCCTCTGTTGGGGGAGTGGGGAGATCTGAAAACCCTTAGGCCGTTTCCCAGCATCTTGCTAGACTGACCGCATGAACCGCGACGATTAGCGGGTGTTCTTCAACGACCAAGCGCGACAACACGTTTTGCCGTGAGGTAATTGAAGATGGCGACGATGAAATGCTGGTAGGAGGACAACATGAGACATGCACGCACAGTCACGATCAGCACGGTGCTTGGGACAATGCTCGGCATCGCCTGTCTGGCACCCGCCCCTGCGATGGCGTGGGATCAGAATCCTCAGGGCAAGTGTGTTGATCCGCGCGGGTGCGGGTCGAGCCCCAGTCCTGCCCCCGGCGGTGGTGGATACAGCGCTCCCTCCTACGACTACGAGGCCGAGCGTCGTGCTCAGGAGGCCGCTGCCGCCGAACGCCAACGTCGGCAGGCAGAAGCCGATCGCATCGAGCGCGAGCGCTTGGCAGCGGAACAGCGCAAAAAGGAAAAGGACGCCGTCTTCATTCGCGACCGCGACGCGGCGGCAAGCACGCTTAAGGGATCGTCGGGCTCAGCGATGTCTCAACTGAAAGGCCTCTCAGGCACGGACAGTTCCGGCCTCAAGGGGAGCGGATTCGATCAGGGCGGTCAGCTGAAATCCCTGCCCGGCGCAGACAACTCGGTGGTAGATAACCGCAACGAGCCGGCCGGCCTGGGCGGTAAATCCGATTTCAAGGGAGCCTTTGCCAAGCCCGCGCCTCCTGTGCCGTCCGGCGATCCCATGGTGGTGGATGCGCGCAATGTGCCATCCGGCTTGCCGAAAGCCTTGGACAATGCCATTGCCACCGCCTATTCGGCGGCGCCGCCCGGTGTGAGCGACCGTGTCCGCAAAGGATTCCAAGCCGTCATGGATCGGGATTGGAAAGTTGCCAAAGCCTGGTTTGAGGACGCCCTCACTCGCGATCCCAACAATGCCGGGCTGAAACGCATGATTGTCCTTACCGAGTACTCGTTGCGCGACAGACCAGCCGTGACACCAGGGGGCACAGGTTCTGTTCCGGCGGTAAAAACATCGGCCCCAACCAAGGCTGAAATCGATGAATTTTTTAGAAATTTTAGAGAGGGGCGGAAATTTACGCCGACTGACAAAGTGCGCAACCACGTTTTAAGCATGCCTAACGAAGAGTTCAAGAATCGTATTTGGGAATCCCCCCTGCAACTACCCCAGGATTCCGATATCGATTATCTGTTTGACCTGAAATGAATAAAGGACAACGCACCATGAAATCTACCGGCAAGCCAATTATTTTCGTTATCACGTTCTTGGTTCTAGCCGCGAGTGCATACGCCGCCGATGACAGTCCGCTATTTGAGGCAGTAAAAAAGGGAGACAAGGCAGCAGTTGAAGCGCTGCTCGCCAAGGGCGCGGATGTCAACGCCAAGGAAAGGGATGGTGTTGGGGAGACTCCGCTGCATTATGCCGCAAATACTACATATGGGAGGAAAGATATTGCCGAGTTGTTGTTGGCCAAAGGCGCGGATGTCAATGCCAAGGACAAGAATGGAGAAACCCCCTTGCATGAGACGGTGGGTGATAAATCAAGCGCAAAACAAGACATTGCAGCGTTGTTACTGGCTAAAGGCGCGGATGTCAACGCGAAGAACAACACGGGCTGGACTCCGCTGTTTCGCGCAGTGGCCGCACCAAACAAGGACTTCGCCGAGTGGTTGCTGGCCAAGGGTGCGGAAATCAATGTCAAGAACAACAATTATGGGTTTACTCCGTTGCATTGGGTAGCCCATTTGGGCGGAAAAGAAATCGCCGAGTGGTTGCTGGCTCATGGCGCAGATGTCAATGCCCGGGCCGACAAGTATGCAAAAAGGTCCGCGTTGCATATAGCGGCCGAGTACGGGAACAGAGACGTTGCCGAGGTGTTACTCGCCAAGGGTGCGGATATAAACGCCAAGGACGAAAGTGGGAAGACCCCGCTGGATATGTATCCAGTTCTGGGAAAAAAAGTAGTCGTTGAACTACTGAAGGCTCACATGCTTGAGCAAGAGTTCCTGCAAGCCAGCCACAACCCGCGCGCGGCGTTTGTGGAGCTGATTGCCCGATTCAAGGGTAACCCCGCCGACGACAATACACGCCGCCTCATCATTAAGCTCGCCGTTGAACTCAAGCCCGCACCGGCGATTCCCGAAGAGGCACGCAAACACTTCGTCGAAGGCTCCGCCATCGTGAAGGCGGCGAAGAATCCAGCGCAGCAGGCCCTGGCCGCACAGAGCTTTACCGAAGCGCTGAAAGTGGCGCCCTGGTGGGGCGATGCCTACTACAACCTCGGTGTCGCGCAGGAGCTGGCCGAACAATACGACGAGGCCGAGCAAGCCTTCAACTTCTATCTGCTCGGCAATCCGGGCGAACAGGAAAAGCGCGACGTGCAGGACCGCATTTATGGCTTGTCCGCCAAGCGCAAACTCTTGGGCGCGAGGTAATGGCCATCAACGAGAGGAGAGAAAGGGGCGGATTGCACATTTCTCAAACCATCCTCCAGCTTTCGGTGGGTCTTTTGAAATATCCGAATGCGATCCTTTGAATGACATTGATCTGAGCGAGGTGCAATATGAGCCCAACCGATTCCACGAAAACTCCTTCTGCCTTGGCCGCTGGTGTGCTCGCTGCTCCCGCCGTGTCACCGGAGATGCCGTTCCCCGACATGCCGTGCGCGGCGACTCCAATGGAGGCGGGCAAGCTCGCACACGAACTGCTCAAGGAGCAAATCAACTCTATTAATCTCTGGGCTGAGAACAATCGCCGCGAGGCAAAGTGGGAATCGTTTTGGTTCTGGGCGTTAAAGATGCCGGTAATCGTTGCCTCGGCGGGTTATGGGCTGATGCTCAATCTGAATTTGGATTGGGAATTGGCCTTGGCTGGCGCGGTGTCGGCTGCGTGCGTGTTGATTGACGGACTTTACCGCCCCGGGAACTTGCGTAATTTCCATCATCGTGCCTATTTCGAGTTACGCATGCTGGCCGACGATTTATCCGACCAATGGAAAGCCGCGTTGCTGAAATCCGACAGCGATATCAACAGCGTGGCTGCGCGCCTGATCGAAGACGCCCTCAAACGCAAGGCTAAAATCGCCGGGTATTTGGCCGATGCTGAAGCCACGCTTGGCAAGGATGCCGGAAGCCCAAAGCCAAAGCCTTGATGTATGCGCATAGCAGTTACGCATAGCCTGGGTAGCGCGAAGCGAAACCGGGAAGGCTAATTAACCAAATGATGGAGCACGAACGATGAAATCTACCAGCAGTCTACTCATTGTCGTCTTCACATTCCTGGTTCTGGCCGCGGGCGCCAATGCGCAATCCCCGCGCGAGCAGTTGCAGCAGATGGTCGAGCAGTTGCAGAAGACGCCGACCGACAACGCCCTGCGCGAGCGCATCATCAAGCTTGGTGCGGAGATCAAGCCCGCGCCGGCGATTCCAGAAGAAGCGAACCACGCCTTTGTGAAAGGCAATGTATTCCAGAAAGAGGCGAAGGACGCTTCCGGCTACGAGCTCGCGATTTCCGCCTATCGGGAGGCGCTACGCGCCGCGCCCTGGTGGGGAGACGCGTACTACAACCTGGCAGTGGCGCTGGAGTCAGGACGAAAATTCGACGAGGCGATTGCCTCGATCAAGCTGTACATGGCCTCGGTGCAGGCCGGGAGCGCGGAAGCACGTGAGGCGCAGAACCGTGTCTACGCCATCGAAGCGAAGAGTGAGATGGCGTCGAAGCAGGCAGCGGCGCGGGCCGCTGCGGAAAGGGAGCGGAAGAAGACCGAGTTCGCGGGATTGGTTGGAACCTGGCTGGGGGTAGATACAGAAAGCGATCCGCGAGATTGGCGCGGACTCCGGGAGCGTACCCGTTATCCGGATAGCGTTATGTTCCGTTACCGATTCGTGTTACGCGGCGAAGACAAGGCGCTGCTCTACGTGGATCAACACGGCGGTAAGTGGGACCACACGCCGGAGGACTTCTGGTACCCCGTGTACACGGGGACGCGCACTTCGGCCGGATGGGAATGGACTACCCGCGGTGCTGACTCACGCTGTGGCCAAAACCAGGTTGTGAGGACAGTGCAATTCGAAGTTCTCGAACAGGGGCGCGTGATTCGCACGCGGGGTATCTCACCGGTCCCGCAATCGTCGCCGGCGATTGGGCTGAAGGGATATAGCACCTCCGCAGGGCCGGCAGGCTGTGTGGTTCTCGAATATCCGATGATGTTGATCCGGGTCAGTGACTAGCGAAATCTTGGAGACTGGATGGATTCAAAAGGGAGAGCAAGCGTAGGGCGAGTCACACCCGACGCCATACGAGAACACGTAGCCTGTGTAGAGTGAAGCAACCCCGGGAAACCCAAATAACTGAATGAAGGACAACGTACGATGACATCTACCGGCAAGCTCATCATTATGGCCCTCACATTCCTGACTCTGGCCGCGAGCGCCTATGCCCAATCCCCTCGCGAGCAGTTGCAGCAGATGGTCGAGCAGTTGCAGAAGACGCCGACCGACAACGCCCTGCGCGAGCGCATCATCAAGCTTGGTGCGGAGATCAAGCCCGCGCCGGCGATTCCAGAAGAAGCGAACCACGCCTTTGTGAAAGGCAATGTATTCCAGAAAGAGGCGAAGGACGCTTCCGGCTACGAGCTCGCGATTTCCGCCTATCGGGAGGCGCTACGCGCCGCGCCCTGGTGGGGAGACGCGTACTACAACCTGGCAGTGGCGCTGGAGTCAGGACGAAAATTCGACGAGGCGATTGCCTCGATCAAGCTGTACATGGCCTCGGTGCAGGCCGGGAGCGCGGAAGCACGTGAGGCGCAGAACCGCATGTATGCCATCGAGGCAAAAAACGAATTAGCGAACATCCCCCAAGCGCGTGCCGCCACGGAGCGGGAGAAGGATGAGGCCTTGATCAAGAGTCTCAATGGCGTGCGATTTGATTGCCCGAATCGTGATTGGATAAGCGGAACCACACAGTTAAGTGAGGCCTGGTTGGTGATCAACGGAAGCCAGCTCACGGAGTGGACCAAGGTGATCCGGGCCGACCCCGATCTGGCGCGCGCGAATCCATCATCCTATGGATTGGGCACCGTTCATCCGACTAGCTCACCAATCGTCGGAGCTCTCGCTCGGGGGGAAACGTATAACGTCGGGAGAAACTATAAGATTGCATCGGATCGCATTGTCATCGAACATGTAGGGATGGTTCCTGTTACGTGTAGCCGACACTAGCAATATCTGAATTTGTACGCATAGCCTGGGTAGCGCGAAGCGAAACCGGGAAGGCTAATTAACCAAATGATGGAGCACGAACGATGAAATCTACCAGCAGTCTACTCATTGTCGTCTTCACATTCCTGGTTCTGGCCGCGGGCGCCAATGCGCAATCCCCGCGCGAGCAGTTGCAGCAGATGGTCGAGCAGTTGCAGAAGACGCCGACCGACAACGCCTTGCGCGAGAAGATCATCAAGCTGGCGGCAGAGATCAAGCCGGCACTGGCGCTTCCAGAAGAAGCTGAGCGCCGGATGGCACGAGGCGAGGCAGCATTCGAGCGCGCGAAGGAGCCGGCCGAGTACGCAAACGCCGTCCGCGAATTCCAGGCCGCTGCGACTGCGGCGCCCTGGTTCGCCACGCCTTATTTCAATATCGGAGTGGCCGAGGAAAAGGCCGATCATCCGAAAGAGGCGATGGAAAGCTTTCGCTGGTATTTGCTGGCGGCGCCCGACGCGAAGGATGCGGCAGAGGTCAAGAAGCGCCTATTTAAACTGGAGTATGCAGCAGAGCAACAAGGCCAGGCGGTTGCCGTGAACGCTAAGCAAGCGGCCATCAAGGCGCAGGCGAAACGGTTCGAAGGCGACTGGTATTGGGACGCGATGAGCAGCCGAGGCGACAGAGCCCATTTGACCTTATCCCTCAAGCACGGTGCCGATGACGTCTGGCGCATCGAGGGGAGTCGGTTTACAAAAGAGCATGGTGTGAGAGATATACAGTTTTTCGGATCGGAGCTTCGATTCAAGTACGACGAGGCCGTGCGTCATCCTGATCGGGTTGAGGTCACCGCAAATATTCAGGTCGTTGCGACTGTCACGCCGGACGGCAATGTGCTTAAGCTCGCACATGCCCCGATGCCGTTCACCGCTAGCCAAGCAAAGTATTGGTCGGAGTGGAGCAACTATGTGCCCAAGCCACACGTAGATGAGTATCAACGGCAACACTGATCCCAAATCCAGAGATAGAACTTCCGCCATGTTCGTTGGGCAGGTTGTCGACCT
>CAZWOX010000006.1:0-100064 GCA_964635345.1 uncultured Nitrospira sp. | reverse complement strand
GCGAAGTTCAACGACCGGACGGTCATGATCATCGGCCATCAGAAGGGGAAGACGCTGAAGGAACGCATGCAGCGAAATTTCGGCATGCCCAATCCGGAAGGCTATCGAAAAGCGTTGCGCCTGATGAAGATGGCGGAAAAATTCGGCCATCCCATCCTGACCTTCATCGATACCCCCGGGGCCTACCCGGGGATCGGCGCAGAAGAGCGCGGGCAGGCGGAAGCCATCGCCCGTAACTTGCTGGTGATGGCCCGGCTCAAAGTCCCGATCCTGTCCGTCGTCATCGGCGAAGGCGGCAGCGGCGGCGCGCTGGCGCTGGGAGTCTCAGACCGCGTCCTCATGCTGGAACATTCGGTCTATTCGGTGATTTCTCCGGAAGGATGCGCGGCTATTCTCTGGGACAACCCCGCCAAGGTTCCTGATGCGGCCATGGCCCTTAAGATTACGGCCCAGGACCTGATGGGTCTCGGCGTGATCGATGAGATTGTTCCTGAGCCCTTAGGCGGAGCGCATCGTGAACCCAAAGCCGTCTGCGACCGGGTTGCCAAAGCCCTCACCAATCAACTCTTTCAACTTCTCGATCTCCCGCACAACGAACTCCTGAACCAGCGCGATCTCAAATTTCGAAAGATGGGCGCCGTCGAAGGACTCGCCGCGCAGGCCTAGTCACTACAACGTTCTACTCCCAACAACCCCGCATCGGTAAATCGCCGTTGAATCGCTGTCTGCATCTGCGCCATGACCGCAGTACGGCATTCGTTCAGACTGGCATCTTGCAAGTACCGCTCAACGGTTCTCGGAAATTTCTTCCACCAGGCTCTCGCTGAAATGCGCGCCTGCTCCGCCTCTCCGCCGCCACAGGTGAGCAGCTTCCTGATCTCATGCTCAAAAAATGCGACGTGCGTTTCTTCGTCATCCACAATGGACTGCATGTCCGGACGTAATCCGACAAGCAGCCTGGCGAACTCCAGTCCGAGGGCTTCGTATCCGAACAACAACACCGCGAGCGACGGCCACTGCTGCGGCACCGTCGGCAACACCTCACGCCCCCAGGACTGATAGCCCACCAGCGTTTCAAAATGCTGGAGGTGTTCTTCCTCATCGGCTTCGTGCTGTTTGAGAAAGGCCAGCACATTCGACGGCACATCGCGCAACTGCGCCGCCCGCACCGCCCAGAGCGCCATGGCTTCGGCCTTGAGAAACCGTTCGAGAATCGCGCGTTCACTATTCGCCGGCAGAATCATGACACTCCCTGTTCAGCAGGACCGTGGATTGAGCCAGGCCACCGCTCCCGCGCCGGCTGCGCGACCGCTGGCAAAGCAGGCCGTCAGGAGATACCCGCCCGTTGGGGCTTCCCAATCCAGCATCTCTCCGGCGCAAAAGACCCCCGGCACCTCGCGCAACATCAAGCGGGCATCGACCGCTTCGAAAATAACGCCCCCGGCCGAACTGATCGACTCTGCCAGCGGTCTGGTCGCAATCAGTTTCAGCGACAGCGACTTGATCGCGGCGGCCAGCTTGGCCGGATCGGCAAAATCTTCTTTTGACACGACCTCGCGCAGAAGGCCGACCTTCACTCCGGTCATGCCGAGCCGGCGCTCCAAATGCGTCGCCATGGTCTTTTTCCCGCGCGGCTTGGCAAGATCGTTCGTCAAACCGGCGAGGTCACGGTCCGGCGCCAAATCCAGCCGCAAGACGGCGAATCCCTTGGTGGCAATTTCGTCACGCAAGAGGGCGGACATTGAATAGATCACACCGCCTTCCACTCCAGTCGTCGTCACGACGAATTCGCCCTGCTGCCACTTCTCTCCGCCCGCCGGCGTCTGAATTTTCAACGCCACAGACTTCACCGGATGCCCGGCGAACTTCTTCTTGAAAATATCCGTCCAGGCGATGTCGAACCCGCAATTGGCCGGGCGCAACGGACTCACCGAGACGCCGCGCTGTGCGAGCCATGGCACCCAGGCCGCATCCGAACCCAGTTGCGGCCAACTCCCTCCGCCGAGCGCCAGGATCACCGCATCGGCACGCACCAGTTGAGTCCCCTCGGGAGAGTCAAACTGCAGCGCGCCTTGCGCATCCCATCCGCGCCAGCGATGCCGCACATGAAAGCGAACTCCGGCCTGACGGAGTCGCCGCAGCCAGGCCCGCAGCAACGGAGCCGACTTCATATCTTTCGGAAACACCCGGCCGGACGACCCCACGAAGGTTTCAATCCCAAGGCCCTTCACCCAGGCGCGCAGCGCATCCGGACCGAACGCCGCCAGGAGCGGAGCAATCAGAGTCCGCCGCGCTCCATACCGCGACAGCATTTTCTCGACCGGCTCGGAATGCGTAAGGTTCAGTCCACCCTTCCCGGCCAGCAAGAACTTACGCCCGACCGACGGCATGGCATCATACAAGTCCACCTGCGCTCCCACTGCGCTCGCACTTTCCGCAGCCATCAGGCCTGCCGGTCCGCCTCCGATAATCGCAACCGTATTCGACACAACGCCCCCTTGTTCAGCACACCATGGATACACCTGACTCTCGGCTGCAGGACCCTACGCGCTGTCCGGATGCGCGTCAAGCCGGCAGGGCGAAACGAATGGTTTCTACCCCCCCCCCCCGCTCACGGACGGAACGTCCTGCACAGGTGACTCGATGACCGAAGGAACCTGTTGGAATGTTGCCGTGAAACCTGCCTCCGCCGAAAAGTTTGATCGGTCAATCCGGTGGTGATATTGTGGAGATACATTGTCGTACTATCCGGGAGACCCGATATGATCAAGAAACTGACCAAGCATGGCAACAGTCTGGCCCTGGTGATCGACCGGGGCGTCCTCGATCTGCTGGATATCGACGCGGAAACTCCGTTGAGCATCAAGACGGACGGCCGGTGTCTCATCGTGACGCCGGCGCAAGATAGCGCGCGTCAAAAGAAATTTCGCTCCGCGCTGGAGGAAGGGAATCGTCGATACGGGAAGATGCTCAAGAGATTGGCGTGACCCATGAAGGCCCCGCGCTTCCTTTCAGCGGATGAGGTCATCGAGATTCATGCCGATCAAATCGAACGGTATGGAGGGAGCCTCGGCGTCCGAGACGTGGCACTTTTGCAGTCAGCACTGGGCATGCCGGAAGCCGGATTCGGCGAGAGCTATCTCCACAGCGATCTCTATGAGATGGCGGCAGCGTATCTCTACCACCTCGTCCAAAATCATCCATTCATTGACGGGAATAAACGAACGGGAACGATGGCCGCCTTCGTCTTCTTGAAGATGAACGGATTGACCGTGGACGCTGACGAATCAGCCTTCGAGTCTCTCGTTCTCGATGCCGCCCAGGGCAAGACTGGGAAAGCCGAGATCGCTGTATTCTTCAGAGCACACGTTCGGTCCTGACAGTGAGTCTCAACGACTGCATGGGTATTGACTTATCGAGGCGCCCGACCGGCGCCATGCTCTCATAGAGATCGACCTGAGCGCCGGCCGGCCCTCCGCCGAAGTAATTCCGACACAAACACCCTACCAATGCAGGAAAAACAAACTGACTTCTCCTTGCGCTTTACCATCATTCACGGTAGTTGTTGTCAGTAGTTGAATTCCCACATGGAGAAACGTCACCTAATCATTTGAGGAGGTTTCTGTGAAAACATTCCCTGTTGCGTCATGGTTCCTGGCGCCATCTTTGATGTTGTTGACAGGCTGTGCAGACAAGAGTGTCTACAATTTGCAAACGCCTGCCGCATCTCAAATTGAGCAGTATGTCGATGGAAGCAATGTGCGCACATTGCCGAACAAACGTCTGGCCGTCACCAGTTTCGGAGTGGAATTCCAAACAAGGGTCTTCCACGAGACGAAACAGCAACGGGGCGGCGATAAGCCGGCATCTGTCACCACCGTCGACAATGTCGAGCAGGAGGCCCTGCAGAAGATGACGGACGACCTGTACGCAAAACTGGTGACCGACCTCAAGACCGCGGGGTATGAGGTCATCGCTTCCGATGCACTCAAGGCTCACCCAAAATATCAGCAACTGGCCGGCGACGCCAAGGCCTCGACCGCGCCACAACCCATCACCTTCAAGCATGATGATTCCCATGGAGGAATCGGCGATTTGATCGTCGAAACCCTCGGCGCCGACGGCACCTGGAGCGAAGCGACCGTTTTCTCGCCTGCGGCCACAGGGTTCTATCTTCCTGCTACTGGCGCAGGATCGAGGCTGGAAGCATTTTCAGCCGCCCGTCTGGCAGGTAGTGTAGGTAAGCTTGCTGAAGCGGCGGCTAAAGGCGGCATCACTGTACCCGTACAGGAACAGCAACTTGCCAAGGACCTCAACGCCTCCCTCCTCAAAGTCTACTATGTGGTCAGCCCGGTCCGGAGCTATGAAGAGGGCGGAACATTCCCGGGCAAAGACTGGCCAAAAGGCAAAACGCTCAAGTACGAGATGGGCGCACTCTCGCTCACCGACCGTCCCATGGTCGGGAGCTATCTCGCGCGTGGCAATACGATTATCGGGGAAGGCGAGACCCATTGGGCGATTCGAACATCGGAAGGTCAAGGGTTTGGGATCAAAGTGGGCATTGGAGGCGGTATACTCGGCAAGAAGGGGACTCCGCCAAAGGACGGCGATATGCTGGTCCAGCTCAAAAAAGATGTGCAAATCGATGCTGCCGATGAGAGCACCAGCGGCCTCCAGGCGCATCTCAAAGCCGTTCAAGAGATGTTCGTCGCCAAGTTGAAAACAGGAAAGTAATATCGATGTCCGGGTGGCTCGTGGGGGCGCCGCACCATTGGTGCGGCGCCCCCACAATGTATTCCCCCTTACGCCGACTCGCCATCCTTATGATTCACTACCGAGGTCGCGCCTCTCACAACGGCCACAGTTGGTCTCCAGCGCCTCTTTAGCAGGCTGCGGAAAAACTCTTGTTTTCTCCTGCTTCCTGGCGTAGATAGGTAGAAATATCTAGTCTTCACACCAGGAGGGGCACGATGCGCGGACACGATACCCAGCAAGCCGGGCTGTTCAGTTATCTTTCCCCGGAGGAGCGCGTCCCGGCCTCCCATCCCCTGCGACAGATTCGGCGAGACGTGGAGGTGGCCCTGACCGCCTTATCGCCGCAACTGACGAAGCTCTATGCCCACACTGGGCGTCCCTCGATTGCCCCGGAGAAGCTGCTCCGCGCCCTCTTGCTCCAGCTACTATATAGCCTACGGAGTGAGCGGCTTTTGATGGAGGAGCTGCAGTACAACTTGCTGTTCCGCTGGTTTGTCGGCCTGGATCTGGAGGCGCCCGTTTGGGATGTGACCGTCTTCACGAAGAACCGGGATCGCTTGCTGGACGGCGAGATCGCCACGGCGTTCTTTGATCAGGTCCTGGCCCACGCCAAAGCCCAGCACCTGTTGTCCGATGAACATTTCACCGTTGATGGCACGCTGATTGAGGCCTGGGCGGGCCACAAGAGTTTTCAGAAGAAGACAGAGGCCGCCCCGACGCCGCCGGATGATCCGGGGAACCCGAGTGTCGACTTTCGGGGGGAGCGGCGCACAAATGCCACGCACGCCTCGACCACGGATCCGGAGGCGCGGCTGTATAAAAAGGCCGCCGGGCAGGAAGCCAAGCTGTGTTTCTTGGGCCATGTCCTCATGGAGAACCGAAACGGATTGGTGGTGCAGGCGACGGTGACGCCCGCCACAGGGACGGCGGAGCGAGATGCCGCCCTGGCGTTAGTAGAGGCCCACGCGCCGACCCGACGGATCACGCTGGGCGGTGACAAAAACTATGATACCCACCAGTTCGTTCAAGATCTGCGGACGAGGCAGATCACGCCCCATGTGGCCCAACATACGACGAACCGGACCAGTGCCATTGATGGGCGGACGACACGACACCCGGGTTATGCGGTCAGTCAACAGAAGCGCAAACTCGTCGAAGAAGTCTTCGGCTGGTTGAAGACAGTGGGCTTGCTGCGGAAGGTGAAGCTGCGGGGCGTCCAGCGGGTGGGCTGGCTCTTCACCTTCGCGGCGGCCGCGTACAACCTGGTGCGGATGCGCACGCTCGCGGAGGCTCGAGCATGAGTCGCCCGATGCCTGCGGCGCACTCCGGAGCCCCCAACGAGGCTCCAGGGTGGGCCGTCCCACCCGTACGGATGGGGATGGCCCGCGTCAATCCGGCGGGCACACCCTCAGAGAACGCCGGCAACTCGCGTTTTTCCGCAGCCTGTTAGAAATGCTGCAGGACCACTAGCGTCCGGTTAAAATTCCAGCAAACTCAACTGGTTATCGATGGGTGGCGAAATGATTCTGGTGACATCGGGCTGCAAGGCGCATGAAATCTGGGTTTTCTCAAATACCGAGACCGACAAGATCTGTAGACACGTGTAGAGCGAGGCATCGAGGTGCAGCTCCTTTTTGACAATAGCAATGAGCACGTAGGTGGACACGGCGCACCAGATTTGGGTCTTCACCGCGTTCTCGCTTGTGCCAAGAAAGCGCTTGATCCGCAGATGCTGCTTGATCCATTTGAAGAACAACTCCACCTGCCAGCGGCTCTTGTACAGCGCGGCATGGTCAACGGTGGCAAGGTCGTGTTGTTGGTCAGAAACACCAACGTCTTGCCCGTTTTCTGGTCGTTGAAGCGGATACGCCGCAAATGTGCGGGATAGTCGCTGGAGACATAAAAGCCATTCATGGCGATCACCTGATCGCACACCACGCCGCTGGTTCTGTCGGTCTTGGCCGAATACACGCGCCGTGCGTTCATGCCGCGCTTGGCGCGTGTGACGAAGAAGGCACCGGCCTGATGCAGCATGTACAGCCGTTCGAAGTCTAGGTAGCCCCGATCCATCACGTAAAAGGCGCCGGCCTCGATGGGCAGGAAGTCCAGCACTTTGACATCGCCCATCTTGCCATCGCTGATGTGAATGAACGCAGGAATGGAGCCCCGCACGTCTAGCAGCGTGTGCATCTTCACCGCCGCCTTGGTTGCACGAAACGGCGCCCATTCGAACAGACTCAGGCACAGGTCGATGGTTGTGGCGTCCAGTGCGTAGACCGTGGCATCCAGGTCGATATCCAGCGACTCTTCGGCATAGAGTGCCCTGGCGCGCGGAATGAGCCGCATCGCCAGTGCGTGGTAGATGCGCCAGTCCCGAAGGTTCAGTGCATCCGACAGCGTCGAGCGGGCTGGCAGGACCTTCATGCCCATGTGAAACAGCTTGGCCTGATTGGCGCTCAGGCACGCCTCGATGTCGCGCAAAGACTCGCGCCACGTCAATTGCGCGAAGGCCATCACGCGAAACAAGTCGGCACAGCCCAAGGTGCGCACACCTGCGTCGCCGTGGTGACGCTCGATGATGCGTCCGAATGTCTTCCATGGCACGTACTCCAGGACTTGTGCAAATAGTGTCTTGCCAATGTTCATGCGGCACTCCAGGTCGGTTAAACCCGAAAGCATCGCAAAGGTGCAATTCATAATTCAAATCGTGGACACCCATGAATCCACCAAAACCCGCATCAATATTGGCGTGGAAGCGTTTCTGCCTTAAATAAACCGGACACTACTGCTGCAGGACACTCTGCCAACGACTTCTGAGAATAACGCATCCACAAAAGGGACAGGAAAAAGGCTAGGATGTACGAGGGCGAGAAGCGGCCCGTTTGGCTGGGATCAAGGAGCCATGCTTCCGTGGCTTCTTGAGAAACATCTGGAGCGCCGCGGCTTGGTTGCACTGTTCATCACGCGCAGAATACAGCAGGGTGACCCGTCCACGCTTCGCGTGAGCGGTCAGAATGGCGAGGAGGTTCGTCTTCTCGCGCAGCTCGGCGTGATACCTGGTACAGAACGTCTCCCAGCGTTCGGGATCATGATCGAACCACTGGCGTAGCACCGTCGATGGACCGATATCAGGGAGCCAGAGGTCTACCCGCGCCGCATCTTTTGAGATGCCGCGTGGCCAGAGGCGATCAACCAACACACGAAACCCATCTTCGTTGCTCGCCGGCTCATAGATGCGCTTGAGGACAATGCTCATGCCGAGATTACATCCCGATTGTTTCGATCCGCTGTAGCTCTTCCGCCGTCAACGTGAATTGATCCGCTGCCAGATCTTCCTTCATATGTTCGGGATTCGTCGTCCCCGTGAGCGGCAACACCCCGATCTGCTGCGAGAAGCGAAAGACGATCTGGGCCAGGCCGGTCTGATACTTCACCGCCA
Organism: uncultured Nitrospira sp.; assembly: GCA_964635345.1. GTDB lineage: Bacteria > Nitrospirota > Nitrospiria > Nitrospirales > Nitrospiraceae > Nitrospira_D. Next base: position 91,870 of record CAZWOX010000006.1, on the reverse strand, counting down.
TGGCACGAATGGCCGGTTCGGTGAAGACCTCGCAATTGGCCGTAAGCAGCGAAAATCCCTGATAGATGATCTTGTGTTCGCGACACAAATCCCGCGCGGCCTTATCCCAGCCGAAAGCGGCGTAGCAGCGATTCTGCACCACCATCGGCTTATGCCTGGCCTGCTCACACAGTAACGACAATTGCTCTGCCGACACATTGCTGATGCCGATCATCTTCGTTTTGCCGGAATCGTAGAGCGACTCGATCGCGGCCCAGACCTCCCAGTCTGCCGCGCCTAATCCCCGCCTGGAATAGGGCCCATGCAGAACGTAGGAGTCGAGGTAGCCGGTGTGCAGATGCAACAAGGAACTCTGAAAGGACTGATTGACCTGGGTCGTCAAATCAGCCGCCGCATCATACGGCGTCCGATGATCCTGCCCGTTGACCGGCGTGAACTTCGTCTGCAGGAACAACGATCCCCGCTTCACTCCCTGCTTCGCGAGTTCCAGCAACGCCTCGCCGACCAGCGCTTCCTGATAGTGAATGAGCTGATTGGCTGTATCGATCGCCGTGAAGCCGGATGCCACGGCTTGCTGCACCAGCTGAGCCGTCGCCTCTTTCTTCCAGGCCGTGCCATACATAAACGAAGGGATTGAGATGCCGTTATATGCCGTCAACGTCATGAAATTGCCTCCTGGCCGCATGCTGACGCAGCGAGCCCCCGCTTGTCTAGCAGGTCGGCCCCGGAGTTGGCTGTTTCAACCCGCTCGCGGAGTTGATAGAGTGCGGCGCGCGAACGGAAGCGGAGGACAATGACTATGGACAGTGAAGAGACACTTCCCGTCGTCGAACTGAGAGTCACACCCCACTACAGCCAGGCCAATCCCTGGGTGATCCAGGCGATCTCAGGATTCTTGTCGGCCTATTTTATGGAATACCCAGGCTTTCGGGTGCTGAGACACGCCGACGAGGCCGCATCGGGTATGCATGTGTGGACCTGTGAGATTCCCGCTTCGCTGAAAGTGCCTCGCCTGCTCAAACGGCTGCAAGCCGACATCCCGCCATCCAAGGTTGTGCCGCCTGACGAATCGGCTTCCTCGCCGGCTCGATATATTCTCGACAGCCTGGAAGTCTAGGCTCGCCGGGCATGCCTGCCTCTGGCGAGGTCTCGTCCGCGTGGACGCGAGACGGACCCAGAAAGGACAGCTTGAGGGTAAGCGACTGCTCTCGGCGCCGGCGATCGTACCTGATCAGAAAATCAGGGAAAGGAGAGAGTGATCAGCGAGGCTTCAACCACCTCAACACACGCTCACAGGCCGCTTCGAGCGGGCGATCAGCCATGACTGCAATGCCGGCCAGGGCGAGAAGACTCATTATAAAGCTGGCTTCTTCAAGGTCCGTCATAGGGAACGCCTCCTGTTGAGACATACCCTATCGCACTCGACCGTCACACGATAGTCCCCGAAAGGGGGGCGCGGCTTACCGAATCATCGATCCGACACCCCCTCCTTTTGAGGGGAATCATCATAGACTCGTTGAGAGCCCTGGCAGGCTGTTCAGAAAGGCCGTTCAGCAAGGCCGCAGACGAGGCCAGCACCGGAGGCGTAGCCTCTGGGCTACATTGAGGATGCTGCCGAGGCGAGAACGCCGCTGGCGGCCTTTATCAACAGACTGCTAGTCGCGGAACAGTCTGACCGCTACTTTCTGCCCCTTAATCCTGGTGCGGCTTAATGCGTCGATCACGTCGCGCGCCATGGATTCCGGAACTTCCACGAGCGAAAACCGCTCTTCGATTTCGACGCCGCCGATCTGCGCAGACCCCAGCCTGGCTTCGTTCGCAATCGCGCCGACTAAATCACCCGGCCTGATACCTGCGGCACGGCCGGCTCCGATGTAGATCCGCGCCGAGTTCGGCGTCCGACCGGCAGTCGGACGTGCGCCCGGACGACCCTGTCCCTCCCTGGGACGGATCCCGCGCGACATCTCTCCGGACATCGGCGGCGGACGACGCATCCCCGGACGAGCGTAGTCCGGACGGGAGTAGTCCGGCACTCTGGCTTGCGCGGAAGGGATCTCCTGCTCTTCAATATTACCACCCTGCGCCTGATGCGCCAGCTTCACCGCCGCCGCCGCCACATCGACCAATTCAAAATCTTTGGCCAGCACCGTGACGACCGAGCGGAAATGCTCCACATCGCCCGCGGCCAGCAGTTCTCGAATCGACGTTAACGTCCGCTCGATCCGTTTGGTCCGCAGATCGGCCACGCTCGGCACTTGGGCAACAATAATTTTCGCCTTGGTCAACTGTTCAATATTCCGCAGCAGCCGGTGTTCACGCGGTTCGACGATGGTAATTGCCTCCCCTTCGCGGCCGGCCCGGCCGGTGCGGCCGATCCGATGGACATAGACTTCGGGAGACGACGGCAAATCATAATTCACCACGTGCGAGACGCTCGGAATATCCAAGCCGCGCGCCGCGACATCCGTGGCCACCAGAATTTGGGTTTGCCCTGACTTAAATGCGCTCATGACGCGATCCCGTTGCGGCTGGCTCATGCCGCCATGAATGGCTTCCGCGCGATAGTCCCGTCCCGCCAGGCCGGCCGTCAATTCATCGACCTCCAACCGGGTCCGGCAGAAAACCAGCGCCGATTTCGGCGCCGCCAGATCCAGCACTCGGATCAGCGCCGCCACTTTATACGGCCGATTCACGACATACGCCGTTTGCAGCACACGCGGCGCCGCTCCGGCCTTCACCAATTCTTTGGCAATCTTGATCTCGACCGGATTCTTTAAGTGACGATGGGCAATCGACGCGATGCGCGGCGGCATCGTGGCGGAGAATAAGGCCGTCTGCCGATCCGCGGGCGTCTGGGTGAGGATCGCCTCCAGATCGTCGGCAAAGCCCATATCCAGCATTTCGTCCGCTTCGTCCAACACCACCATCTGCACATGCTTCAGCTGCAACGTATTCCGTCTGATATGGTCGAGCGCCCGCCCGGGAGTGGCGACGACGACATCGACACCGCGCTTCAGCGCATAGAGTTGCGGCCCGATAGCCTGGCCGCCATACACCGCCAGCACCGAGATCCGCAGTTCTTTGCCGTACCGCTGCACCGCTTCGCCGACCTGAATCGCCAGCTCGCGCGTCGGCACCAGGATCAGGGCCGCCGGGCGCTGTTTCGTGCCGTGCGCCAGCCGCTGCAACATCGGCAAGGCGAACGAGGCCGTCTTGCCCGTCCCCGTCGCCGCCTGCCCCAACAGATCTCGCCCCGCCAGCAGCGGAGGGATCGACTCCCGCTGGATCGGCGTGGGCTCTTCATAGCCCAACGTGTCCAGCGTCGCCAGCAACGAGCCTTCGAGGCCGAGTGCGGCAAAGCCGGGAGAAAAGCCATGAACGGAAGGGGCGGTGGACGGCTCAGTGCGATCGGATTTCATATAGCCTAGGCGGCACCTTTCTGGTATTAGACCGACATGTGCTTGGGCCACAGCGACTCAAGCTCAGGGAACTTCTTACGATAATCGGCATGACTGGCGTGAATGACTTTCATCGCTTCTTCGCGCCCGTACACGCTCGTGATCTCAACTTTATGCTGCACCGAACCCGGCGCCAGCTTGTAGGTCAGGAAGTAATGCTGCAACCGGTCGATCACCGAGATCGGACAGTCGCCGATATCTTTGAAATCGCCGTAGGCCGCATCGTCCTTCATCACCGCGATAATCTTGTCGTCGGCTTCCCCGCCGTCGGCCATGCTGAACCCGCCGATGGGAATTGCCGTGAGCAAAATATCGCTATGGGCGATGGTCTTCTCCGTAAGGACACAAATATCCAGCGGGTCGCCGTCGCCGACCATATTCTTCCGTTTCGCCCGCTTTCCAAACAGCGCGGCCACTTTTTCACCGCAATAGGTTTGCGGAATCAGTCCATAATAGACGGGACAGAAATTCGAAAACCGCTGCGGACGGTCCACTTTCAAAAATCCGCTGTCTTTATCGACTTCGTACTTCACGGTGTCGGTCGGCACGATTTCAATGTAGGTCGTGACCACATCCGGCGCCTGCTCCCCGATCGAGACTCCGTGCCAGGGATGCGCTTTGAACATCAAACCCATCAATCGTTGAATTGGATCCATCCCCGAACGCCCCATCGACTCCTCCTGATCTGAATGCCCATACCCACGCGCCGGCAGACGCCGAACGCAATTATCTGAACCGAGCACAGGATGCTGAATGAAAGACCGCTGAACGGATCGACAGGCCGGCCGGTTCCGCACTCATCGACATTCGCGTGGATGACCGACCCGGTAGCTGACTCGCTCAACGCAACAGACCGAGGTCTGCGCGCCCAAGCAGCAGCCTACGGGGGGCCGCCTGCATGCGACAAGACGCGGAACGGTCTCTTTCGTAGGGGACAACGAACAACGGACAAGAGGATAAACGGCTAGTCGTCTTCAGGCAGTTGAATCGGTCCTGCCCATTCCCCTTTGGCCAGCGCCACTTCCTGATACCCGCCATCAGGCCACTGAAACTGTCCGACCTGGTCCACTTCCACAATAAACGGGTCGGCTTCGTGCGCCGCGCCCCGAAACCAATACCATCCGGCCACTCTCGGCTTGTCGAGAGTCCACTGATAGCCCGCCATCTCCTCGATCCTCTCGTGCTTCCCCACGCGGTCTGTTACAGTCTGCTCCACGTGAGGTTGCACCCTATCATGTCTCGGCTCCCAATAGAAGATGTCCTTTCGGACCTCCGCCAAGCGCTCATTCGGTCCCCCAACGGGCTCCTGACCGCCCCACCGGGCGCCGGGAAGACCACCCGCGTGCCGTTGGCCCTGCTGGAGGCGCCCTGGCTCAAGGGCAAGAAGATCCTCATGTTGGAACCCCGGCGCCTGGTCGCGCGGGCCGCCGCGCATCGCATGGCAACCACGTGTAACGAGCAGCCGGGTGACACGATCGGCTATCGCCTGCGGCTCGATACGAAGATCGGTCCCAAGACCCGCATTGAAGTCGTGACGGAAGGAATTCTGACCCGTTTGCTCCAACAGGATCCCTCGCTCAGCAGTTATGGAGCCGTTCTCTTCGACGAGTTTCATGAACGCAGTCTTCAAGCCGATACCGGCCTGGCTCTTTGCCTGGAATCGCAGCGGCTCTTCCGTCCGGACCTCCGCCTGCTCGTCATGTCGGCCACGTTGGATTGCGGACCGGTCAGTCAGCTCCTGGGCGGCGCACCGGTCATCACCTGCGAAGGGCGGATGTTTCCCGTCGAGACCAGATATCTGGATGAACCTCTGACAGGGCATCTCGATGCCGCCGTCACGAAGATCATCCGCCGCGCGCTGGCGCGAGATCAGGGCAGTCTGCTCGTCTTCCTACCAGGCATGGCCGAAATCCGGCGCGTCGAACGGCAGCTGCTCGATGCGAATCTGGAATCGACTGTTCATGTCGCACCGCTCCATGGCGACCTCTCCCAGGATACGCAAGATGCGGCCATCGCCCCGGCTCTTCCAGGCACGAGGAAAATCGTGCTGGCGACATCGATCGCCGAAACCAGCTTGACGATCGACGGCGTACGGGTCGTGATCGATGCCGGTCTGTTGCGCGTACCGCGCTTCGATCCACGGTCGGGACTCACGCGGTTAGAGACCATTCGCGTGACGCAGGATTCCGCCGAACAGCGGCGCGGACGGGCCGGACGTTTGGAGCCGGGTGTCTGCTACCGGCTCTGGACTGAGCGGGAACAGGCCGCTCTCACCGCGCGGCGGCCCCCTGAGATGTTGGATGCCGATCTAACCTCGCTCGTTCTGGAGTTGGCTCTCTGGGGAACGACTAATCCGTCTGAACTCTCGTGGCTCACCGCGCCGCCCTCAGGATCGGTCACACAGGCAGCGGATCTTCTGATCCGGTTGGGAGCGTTGGATGCATCAGGACACATCACGGCCCATGGAAGGCAGATGGCCGAACTGGCGCTGCATCCACGACTTTCCCACATGCTGTTGAAAGCCGGACCGCTGGGCCTCACCGACCTAGCTTGCGATCTTGCAGCCCTGCTGGGCGAGCGCGACCTGCTCCGAGGACCGGCGGGACGACAACAGGCCGACCTGCGCGCCAGACTCGATGTCTTACACGGACAGCATGACCATGCCGCCGGCGCCATTGTCGATCGCGGGGTCTATCATCGCGTCACCGGCACAGCGGAGATGTGGCGGCGACAACTCCCTCGCCGCTCAGCCAAGCCATCTGCACGAACCAACAAAGATCAACAGGGCGCCGGCATCCTGCTTGCCCTCGCCTATCCGGATCGGATTGCGCAACGGCAAGGCAGCCAAGACAGCAATGACGCGCGTTATGTGCTGGCGAACGGCCGCGGAGCCCTCTTCGCCACTCCTGACCCTCTCGGATCAGAACCCTATCTCGCCATTGCCGAGCTGGATGACGGCGCGCAATGGGCCAAGATCGAATTGGCCGCGCCGATTTCGCAGGCAGAGATTGAGAGCCTCTATGCAGACCAGATTATCGAAACAGAAGCCGTCGGTTGGGATGAGAAGATGCAAGCGGTCCAGGCCCTGCGTCAACGGCGATTGGGCGGACTGATTCTCTTGCAGCAGAACCTCTCCAAACCGGATCCCGCTCTGATCGCAACCGCTTTACTCCAGGGTATCCGCCAGGCCGGATTGCACACATTGGCCTGGACCGCGGAACTGCGCCAATGGCAGGCGCGCGTGCAATTTCTCAAACGGACTGACGGCCCCGGTTCACCATGGCCGGATCTGTCCGACGAGAACTTGTTCCAGACGCTGGACCAATGGCTCGGCCCTTATCTGTCATGCATCACGACACTCGATCGTGTAAAGCGGATGGATCTCACCCAGCCGCTCCATGCCCTGCTGGGCTGGGATCTCCAACGGCAACTCGACCGCCTCGCCCCGACACACATCACGGTGCCGAGCGGCTCGAATATTCGGGTGGTTTATGAGAACGGCGAGATCCCTGTTCTGGCCGTGCGATTGCAAGAGATCTTCGGCTGTCGGGACACTCCCCGCATAGCGGGCGGGAAAGTGCCCGTGATGCTGCATCTCCTCTCGCCGGCGAAACGCCCGGTCCAGGTCACCAAAGATCTGGCCAGTTTCTGGGCCAACGCCTATCAAGAGGTTCGAAAGGAACTCCGCGGCCGTTATCCCAAGCACCACTGGCCGGACGATCCTCTCACCGCGCTGCCGACAGCGAAGACCAAACGGCGCTCTGGTTGATCCGGTCTGTCTGGTCTATTTGGTTTGTCTGGCCACTCATCATCCATCACTCCATTGATCCCATCCTCCGTAGGGTAGATCCACCGGCCGGACTCTTCGTATAGTGAGTGCCGATGTCCAGATTGCTCATATTCACCCTTCTCGCCATCCTCCCGGTTCTGCCAGCATCGATCAAGGCTGAGACCGGTGCGCCGCCGACTTTTGACGTGCCCTTCGATGATATCGATCCGGTGGTCGCGCAGGCGGAACTCACACAACACATCACCGAATTTCTCCACCGCCTACAGACGGATTGGGGATCAAGCCCGGAGGCGATTCGTGACCAGGTGACCGGAGACATTGAGCGGAATGAGCGGGAAACTCTCGTCGTAGCTAAGCGCTTCGCTGATCATGGCATATTGGAAGGCTACAATTTCCGGGAAGGCTCGTTGATCGCCGGGCAATATCTCGTTCTTCAGCGCCCGGTCAACGGGTTGAATGAATTCATCGACTATTACCGCGCCATCAAAACGTCTCTGACCGAATCCTATGGTCCACCTTCCGAGGACCAGGCAGTCTGGTCGAACGACCTCTACCAGCCGCTCCCCGATTATTGGGGCATCGCTGTGCAACTGGGGCATCTCCGCTACGCTGCGAGCTGGAGCACCTCCGATGGCATCGTCACCGTCGAATTGACCGGCAACCACCACAGCCGTCTCACGATCAATTACCGCAACGCCGCGTCCCTCGAACCCTTCCGAAACACGTAGTCGTTTACAGCCTCTGCTGCATACGTACCCTTGAGCCGATCGCCCAAGCCAGCTAGACTGCCGGAGAAACCAGCGACGGTCCGAGACACAGACCATGCACAGAAGACCCACAAAACCAGGCAGACCAACTCCCATGCAGTCGTCACGGACTCCTGCCGCTCCTGCTGTACAACCGGCTTCGGATGATAACAAGCGCGTGACCCTGGACCGTCTCTTCTCAAAACTGGGACTGGCCAGCCGGAGCATCGCGCAGGAATGGATTCGCAGCGGGCGGGTCCGCGTGAACCAGCGCGTGGTACGGACCGCCGATACCTGGATCGCCTGGCCGGGCGACTGCGTGTCGTTGGACGAGCAGCCGATTCAGCCAAGCACACAACGGTTCGTGCTCTTTCACAAACCCAAAAGCGTGGTGACGACGCGCCAGGATGAGCAAGGCCGGAAGACTATTTTCGATGTCCTTCCTGAAGAGTTGCAGACGCTCCACGCAGTCGGGCGGCTGGATCAAGCCACCAGCGGGCTTCTCTTGCTCACCAACGACACGACTCTCTCCAGCTTTCTCACCGATCCGGCCAACCGGGTCACGCGCCGCTATCTAGTCACTGTACGCGGAGAAGTCACGGAAGAGATCCGCAGGGACAGCCTCGCGGGTCTCACGGATGAAGGGGAGCTGTTACATTGCGAGAGCGTGACGATTCAGAAACGCTCGGGACGGGAATCCCATCTCGACGTGACTCTGACGGAAGGGAAAAACCGGGAGATCCGGCGGCTTTTCAAGGCGCTGGGGCATGAAGTGATCCGGCTGCGGCGTATTCAATACGGGCCCTTCGTGATAGGCGATCTGCCGCCCGGCGCCTGGCGTGAAATCCCGATTGCCGAAGCAAGAGCTGCCCTTCGGCCATAATCCTCGTCAGCGCGGCAATCAAGCTCACAGCCGGTGATTTTCTCAGCAACCGGCTAGTACCCGCGACCCGTGCTGCCGCCGCGGCCCATCCGGTCCAGAGGAAGCGCCTCGTATCTGGCCTTCAGATCAGGATGCGCGTTGAGAAAACTTTTCACTCCCGCGTCATCGGCAAACACATCCTTGCTGCGCCCGCGATAGTCCTCAATCGTCAGACCATGCTTCGACAGCAGCGCGCCGAGCTTCATATTGATATCCGCGCCCATTTCTTTCATCTGCTCAGGCGACGGCCTCTGGCCCTGGCCGAACTGTTCCCCGCCCTTGAAATAGTTCGTCATCATCTCGCCGATCTCAATCCGCGCCTTCACGAACTTTTCGATATCGGCCGGCTCCGCCGCTAGACTCTGCCCCGCGAATAACGCCACGCCCAGAATCATTCCCAGCCTGACTTGTATTTTTGTCATCACCATGTCCTTTCATCGATTGATGGCTCACAATAATCCAGCACCGTGCATTGTGACACCCATGATCAGATATCGCCGGCGGCGATGCGAGCAGTCCCCCCGCTACGTCGGAATATCTCTGGTGCCGTCGTAAGACATGCGGGACTGAAAAGACACTTTCACCGTGTCGCCGTCCTTCACCACCGTATCTTCTGTACCAACCTTTTTGTTCACCGAGATGAGGGCTTCGCGGCTGTCGATAAAGCGAAGCAGCGGGCCAAGACTCTCGGCATGTGCTTCAATCAGCTTCCTCACCGTCGTTGACTCCGCCGACTCGATGGAGAACTCGTTTTCCCCGACAGCTTCTTGGATGACTCTCCCGAATACCAATACGGTCACCATAGTTTCTCGTCCTTTGCCTGACACAGGTTACGCATATGGCTTATAGCACATCTCGGCCGACGCCTTTTGGTGAAGGCAACGTCTACCACTCCGGCTGCTCACCGCGCGTGACAGCGAAAGCAATCCTGCCGCCTGGGGTGGCGATCCGGCAGCGGCTTGGCGGCGTCGGCCTGATGGCAAGTAGTACAGCCTTTCTCAGCCGTAATCGCCTGATGCTCGACATTCTTGGGAATGACCGGGTTACGATCTTTAGGGGTCGGCAGCAGCGACACTCCCACGACGACGACGATGACAAAGGCCACAAACAGCCAATCGACTTTTCGCAACTTCATGGGAGAGAGGGTCCGTTGTTCTGCTCCGCTGCCTCATAGGCCTCGTTCAGCAATTGCGCCACATGCTTCACTTCGGCTCGCTCCCGCAATCCATGCTTGAGCTGAATCATACAGGCGGGACAACTGGTCGCGACGACCTCCGCTCCGACCTGCTCGACCGCCCGACTCTTGCGCGCCATGATTTTTTGCGAGGTCTCGTAGTCCTTCACGATGAACGTCCCGGCTCCTCCGGCGCAACGATCGGCATCGGGCATTTCCGCATAGTTCAGGCCCGGCAACGACGCTAGAATCTTGCGCGGCTCTTTCGTCACCCCGGCAGCCCGGAGGTGGCAGGAAGAATGATATGTGACGCATTTGGTGCGCGACGCGGCCTGCGCCATGGGCGGCTGCTGCGGCGATCGCGCCACGAATTCGGTGATATGGACGACCTTCTTCGCAAGGCGCTCCGCTTGGCGCCGCTCGTCGCCGTCGGAAAACAGCGCAGGATAGTCCTTCAGCATCAGGGTGCAGGACGCGCACCCTGTCACAATAGTGTCGTACCCGGCAAACGACTGCATGTTGAACCGCGCGCCATCCCTGGCCAAGTCCTGATGCCCATAGGTTTGAATGGGTGTTCCAGAACAACGTTGCGGCGGCAAGGCCGGCTCGACTCCATGCTTCCGCAAGACGCCGATGACGGCATCCCCCACCCCGTCATCGAAATAGTTCGCGGCGCAGCCATGAAAATAGGCCACTCCACCTGACGCAGCCTGCGAACCCGGCTTGGGTATCAACGTCGCATAGCGTTCGCGCAGCTGTCGGGGGGCAATGCGCGGCAAGAGCAGCTCGTGAGGCAGCTTGGCCGTCGGCGCAAGGGCCTTCAGCACCAGCGCGGCTCCCCACTCAATGACGCGCCGGAAGGCCGGCCGATCCCACAGGCCTTGAGTGCGTCCCAGAAACTTCAGGAACGGCTCAAACGACTGCCCTCGCGCCTGCCAGCGAAACATCCATCCGGTGAGGCGATTGGGATGCTCCGCCCGCTTCTTCAGAATAAGCTCTGACACATCGACGCCTGCCGGGCACGCCGTCCGGCAGGATTTGCAATTCACGCAGGCCTCGACCACCCGCTTGGAGTTGAGATAGCTGTAATCCTTGGAGGTAACAATCTCGAACCAGCCGCGCGAGCTCATATCTTCCGATTGAAACACGTCATACACCGGACAGACCGAATTGCACTTGGCGCAGGTCGCGCAGGATTTCGAGAGCCTGGTGTAATCGATATGCTCGGTGAACGGCACATCACTGATCTTGATGCCGGGATTCAATACGCCGCTGGGATCGAAACTCTTTTTGACCTGCACAAACAATCCGTACAGGTCGTCACCGAACATCTTCCTGACATACTCGGCACGCACACGGCCGTCGCCGTGCTCGCCGCAAATGGAGCCGCCGAAACGGTCCAGCACCGTCAAATGAATCTCGCGATAGGCCTGCACCATCTTGTCGAAATCCTGGCGATCGTTCACGTCGAGGAGCGGCACGATATGGGCGTTGCCGTTTCCGATGTGACCGAAGATCGCCACCGGCACCTTCTGTCCTTTGAAGAATTCTTCCAGATAGCGGATCAGCTCACTGATCCGCTCTGCCCGCACGACCACATCATCGACAAAATTGATCGGCTTCTTGCGCGGATCAAACCGGTAGAGCGTCGGATAGAGCGCTTTGCGCGCCTTCCATACTTGCTCGCGCTGCTCAGGATCAAACGCCAGCGTCAGATCGGCCGCAAGACGAAACGGCCGGCAGACGGCGGCCACCCGCTCAGCCCGTTCATGCAGATCCACCTCCAGCGAATCCGCATCAAGTTCAGCCAGCAGGGTGGCCGCCGCATCGGCGGGAATGCCATGTTTCGCACGACCGATCAGATCCAGCGTGTTGGCGTCCATGACCTCGAGCGCACTCGGCTGCAGGGCCAGCAACAGCGGGACAGCTGCCCCGACATCCTCCAGATGCCGGAAATGGATCAAGGCCGTAAGCGTCGCCTTCGGCTTCTCGACCAGCCGGAGCGTAGCTTCGCTCATGACCCCCAGCGTGCCTTCACTTCCGACAAACAACTTCGGCAAATCAAACTGCTCGTGAGCCAGCCCGTCGACCAGGCCAAAGAGGTTATAGCCGCAGCTGTTCTTGCTGACGGTCGGGCGCTTGCCGCTAATGAGATCCGCATGGGACTGAGCCAGAACCAGCACGTCCCGCAGGGCCGGGATCGTCGACAGAAGTCGCTCCAGCGTCGGATCGTTCAGCGCGTAAGATTTCGCCTCCATCCACGTTCCCGATTCCAGGCACAGCCGGAGCCGATGGACATTATCTTTGACCGACCCGTAGCAGAGCGTATGCGGTCCAGATGAGTTATTCGCCAGCATCCCGCCGAGCTTGCACATGTCGCCGCTGGACGGATCGGGCCCGAACAACAACCCCTGCCGGGCCAGTTGTTTGTTCAGTTCCGTCAGGACAATGCCCGGCTGCACTCGCGCCCAGCGCTCCTCGCGATTCACCTCTAGGATCCGGTTCAACCGCGAGACATCGAGAATGATGCCGCTCCCGATCGCCGACCCGGTGAGATTGGTCCCGGCGGCGCGCGGCGTGAGGGGAATGCCGCGAGACCGGGCATAGCGGATCGTCTTCGCAATGTCGTCCTCGGACTCAACCAGTACCACGGCCTGCGGCACCATACGGTACATGCTGGCATCGACGGCGTACGCCGTCTTGGTGGGAAAATCGTCTTTAACTTTATCGGACCCGAGTTGAGCGCGAAGATCAGCCGCGATCGCTCGTGATCGGTCTGGAAGAATGAGGGTTGGCGCAGACATAGTTCAAGCGTGGGGCATTCTAGACGGACTGTGCGGGAGAGAACAAGCTGTCGGGCATTACTTGACCCCACTGACTGGACGGAGCTCTTGCCGCGGATCGGACAGGAGCTACCGCCGCGGCGATGGTAGAGCGCAACGTCGAGCAATGCCCCACCCTCTCCCTCGCAGAAAGGCGAAGCTTTCGTACCGGCTGACGAAAGAAGCCCTTGCCGCCAGCCGGCTGCCAATTACACTGAGGGGCGCATCGATTTTGGCGAGTCTCCATCGAACGCGATATCACGCGCGAGGTTAGGATCAAGGGGAATCATTTCGGCAAGCAGAGTCTCCGGCGCAATGTCCTGTTCGTGAGGCCAGGTGACTGCCCCGAACAGAATGCCCGGTGTGTGTAGACCAACCGGTATTTCACCGGCCAAAGACCTCGTGGTGGGGTTTTACTTTCCCCGTCTTGAAATCTCGTCGCGCCTCCCGAATGCTCTGAAGATATTCCGGAGAGGTCGCAGCAATGAGATCTTCCAAGAACACTCGTCTGACAGACTTCCTCATGCCTTTGACCGCTCTGATGATCGTCTCCTGACTGACTTCCATTTTGACAGCAGTCGGCATTACTCACTTCCTTCGTTCGGCCCAACAGATATGCAGATCGCATCACTCATTCGACGACTCTATTATCGGCGAGGCCTTCAGTAGGGTCAAGCCATCGAGATGATCGTTGTTCGCATAGCCCCTCGGAACGATGGGGATCGTTGCTTGACTTTGCACCTCCCTCGTCCTACCCTCCGCGATCATGACTCGCCAGACCCATCTGGAATACTGCGCTGTACAAACGTCAGACCTTGTCGTAAGTCCGTCCACCGTTATGCGATGACCCAACCCAAGACCGTCTACGTCACCCGCATACTCCCTGAGCCGGTGATGGCTACGCTACGACAGCAACACCGGCTCATCTCTGAACCGACAAACCAGCCACCGACCCAAGAGGAACAACGCCGCGGTTTCGCCGAGGCCGACGCCGTCATCTGCACCTTGGCCGACCCGGTCACAGATGCCCTGCTCGCGGCCGCGCCGCGCCTGAAGATCGTGACCAACTATGCGGTGGGGTACAACAACATCGACGTGGCCGCCGCTACGCGGCGTGGGATCGTGGTGACGAATACGCCGGATGTCCTGACGGATGCGACGGCGGATCTCACTTGGGCCTTGATTCTGGCAGTCGCACGACGCGTGGCGGAAGGCGATCGATGGGCCCGCTCCGGGACCTGGCCGGGATGGGCGCCGACTCAAATGCTAGGGACGGATGTCACAGGAAAGACGCTGGGCATCATCGGCATGGGTCGGATCGGGCAGGCCGTCGCGCTACGCGCGCAAGGGTTTCGCATGCCGGTGCTCTACGCCAGTCGTCGGCCCTGCTCCCCTCCACCCGGTGTCTCAACCTGGACGCACCGCTCATTGGAAGAGGTGTTGACGCAGGCCGACTTTATTTCGTTGCACGTGCCCTTGTCGGAGGCGACGCGCCATCTCATTGGATCGCGCGAGCTGGCCATGATGAAATCTACCGCGTTTCTCATCAACACATCCCGCGGTCCGGTCGTCGACGAAGCAGCCCTCCTCGCCGCCTTGCGACAAGGGACGATTGCCGGAGCTGGGTTGGATGTATATGAACGCGAACCGGCAATTCTGTCTGGATTGGAACAGCTCTCGAACGTCGTGCTGTTGCCCCATCTTGGATCGGCAACACTGGACGCTCGTTTGAAGATGGGAATGATCTGCGTGGAAAATATTGCAGCCGTACTTGGAGGCCGGGCTCCGCTGAATCCGGTCAATCGGGGAGTCTAGCTGGCGATCCGGAACTCACTCTGGACAGAGGACGCCTTGCCCCGGAGAGACTCCAGCCGTTGGGGCACATCGTGGAACGACGGAATCAGCTGGTAGGTGGTGACGGCCTTCCCCCACTGTGCCTCAATCTCATACAACATCCCCAACTCGTAACGGACCGCCTGCCCCTTCGCTCCCTGGCAGCGAGGATCCGATAGGACCGCCTCCAAGCCGCGAATCGCCTGTGCATGCGCACGTTGGTCCTTGAGACACAAGGCTGTCATCAGACAGGAATCCAGATAGAACGAGTCGGCTGACTTGGACACCTGAAACTCGTCCATCGCGTCTTCATACAGCCCCATGTTCTTATAGGCGACCCCCAAGGTGTAATGGGCTTCATAATCAGGAGCCATCGCCGGAGCCTCCGCTTGCGCAGGCTCGTCTGTGCCTGGCTGCATCGCCATCGGTTCGACGGAGACGGGCTCGATCTTCAGCGGCAGGTCCTCGGGCATGTTCACCGGGCAGGCGCCAGGCGGCAGCTGCGCATCATCCGCCGCCGCACTCTTCCATGCTGACGGCACTTCATCTACCGCCGGCTCGATCGCACCCGCAGATCCGCCGAAGGCCGGTACCACTTCATTGACAGGAACCTGCCATGCCTCGGCCGACACCGCGCACGGGACGGTAAACAAATGATCGTCCGGAACCGCTCCGTCCAACGTGAATTCCGGGGACTCGACGACCGACGGTGATGCGACCGGCACCGGATCCGGAGCGACCGTTTCCGCAGCAGACTGTACGACCGATTCGACAACACCCGCAGAGTCAGTCGGAATCTCACCCCCCATGAGCATGGTCAAACGTGCGACCACGTCCGAGTCCGGGGCCAGAACTTTCACCTTCTCAAAAAGCTCTTCGTGCAAACTTTCCATCCCTGCTTCGGGATGAAGCAACAACAATTCCACCGCCTTCGCATACTGCTGCGCGGCAGCGGCGGAATCGCCCTTTTCCTCGAAGAGCTCGGCCGACAACTCAATGAGCGGAACCGAATTCGGCTCCGCCGCCAGGAACTCCGAGACCAGGCTTTCAGCCAATGGATAGTCCTGCGCGCGGAGCGCAGCTCCGGCCAGAAAACGATATTCCCCCAATGCCACCTGCACATCGCCACGCTGCAAATGCAGCCGCGCGAGCAATTGGCACACCTGTGGACTCCCCGGTTCCCGCGTCAGCAACTGGTTGAGAATCGCTTCGGCCCCGGCATACTGTTTCTCATCCATCCGCCGCGTCGCTTCAGCGAGCAGATCCAACGGCTCCGATAACCGGCTTGCCACGGTGGCCATCCCCACGGACGCCGCGAGTTTCCCGGGAGCACCCCCGCCCTTTTGCGCACCCTCGACAAACTGGGCTGCTTCATTGTTCTTCGGATCGATCCGCAGCACGGCGAGATAGGCATCCTTCGCCTCGTCATAGCGACCCTGAGCCGATCGTTCCCGTCCGAGTTGGAGATAGACTTTGGTCGCTTCGTCCTGAAGATTTTCTTGAAGGCAGAGCTCCGCGACGCGCTGTTGGGCATCGAGGTTGGACGGATCCTGACTGACAATCTTCTTGTAAATGTCGAGAGCTTCTTTGCCCTTTCGCTCCTTGAGGTAGTACTTCCCCAGCGTCAGATAATCCTGGACGGCACTGCTCAAGAGCCCGCGTTCAGCGTTGAGATCGCCGAGATGGCGATAGACTTCGTACCGGGTGGGATCGACCTTGAGGATCTTCTTGTATGCCGCGATGGCTTTCAGCGTCGCGCCTTCAGATCGGAAACCGGCCGCCGCTTGAAGGAACGCCGTGATCGCTTCGGGCACGGCGTTGCGTTTGATGTGGAGATCTCCGATTGAGTTGTGGATGCTGCCGTCGTTCGGGGCTTCTCCTGCCAGCTTTCGCCACTCAGTAATGGCCGCATCGTACTGGCCTTTGGCTGCCAACAACTGCGCACTCTGCAGAACTTTTGTCCGATCAACGGCCAAGACAGACCTCTATGAAGAAGAATAGGTAAACGCTAACAGTGTCAATGGGTTTTGTCCAGAAAATGGCAGAAACAAAAGGGGCGTGCTTTCCCCGAAGAAAAACACGCCCCTCACATGACACTCTCTGCCGATTTCTACGCGGAAAGCTCCGCCTTCAACACGTTGGCCGCTTGCGGCCCTTTCGCTCCTTGCACAATGTCGAACTCAACCGGTTCGCCTTCTTTCAGGGTCTTGAATCCATCGCCCTGAAGCGCTGAATAGTGCACAAAGACATCATCGCCGCTATCCAACCTGATAAAGCCGAAACCCTTCCGGTCATTGAACCACTTCACTGTTCCTTTTGTCTTCACAAGATCCTCCTTTTCTCAATGACTACGTGTAGTTACGCAGTCGGCCACACACGCCGTACAGAGACACAGATGATTGCGATGAACAGAAAGAGAGAAGTGAGGGGGTCGACCGACGGGCGTCTGCAGAAAAAATTGAATCACGCACAGAACCCATCGTGAAATGAAAAAGCGATGTGGAAGTACCACAGCACTTCTACCTTGTCAAGGGACGCGTTCGGCCCCGGTCACATCCTCGTGCGGTTTACAAGGTCGTACGACTGCCCTATAGTGCCGCAACGCGTTCACGACCGTGACTCTTGTGATTCTACGAACACTACTCGATCGGTATATTTTCACAGAACTACTCGCCCCGTTCGGGTTGAGCCTGGGCGCGCTGTGCTTCGTGATGCTCACGCGAGAGCTCCTGCGTCTCGTCGAGCTCTTGGTGTCAAAAGGGGTCGGCCTCTGGTCGGTGTTGAAAGTCTTCGCCACGCTGCTTCCGTCATTTCTGGTCCTGACACTGCCCATCGCCGGCATCATCGCTTCGATCACGGCCTTCGGACGCCTCTCCTTCGACAAGGAGCTGGTGGCCATGCGGGCTGCGGGACTCAGCCTGTACCGATTGACCCAGCCGGTCCTGTTGTTTGCCCTCTCGGTTTTTACCCTGACCCTCGTCCTCTCCCAATGGGGACAGCCCTGGAGCTCGGTCAATCTGAAGAAAGTCGCGCTCAACCTTCTGCGCGATCAGCTGGTCCTGGCCCTGGAACGAGGCACGTTCAATGAACCCGTTCCCAAATTGGTGATCTACATTCCCGATAGCGGATCCGGGCAGGCGACGCCCGGCATCTTCGTATCGGACGAGCGCAGCCCCGAGGAGCCTCGGATTATCGTGGCCGATGACTTTCAGGTCCTCATGGATCCCGAGCATGAGCAGGTCGCCCTTCGACTCGTGAACGGCGTCATTCATAGCCGCCCGGACGTCGTCGATCAATATCAACAGGTCTCGTTTGCCAGTTACGACCTCAAGATGAGTCTTACCCAAAGCGGCTATGCCACGACTGAAGAGCGTCCGACCTATGCCTCGATTCACGCGCAGCTTGTGGCCAGCCAATGGAAGGACACGCAGGCCCTGCGCCGTCTGATGGAATACTACAAAGACCTGGCCTTTCCGACCGCCTCGCTGGTGTTCTGCTTACTGGGCGTCCCGGTCGGCATTGTCTCCAAGCGATCGGGACGGATGGGGGGCTTCGCGGTCGGCGTGCTGATCGTCGTCGCGTACTACATTTTGAATATCGCCTGCGAGTTCCTCGTCACCACGCTCTGGATTTCTCCGTTTGCCGGCGCCTGGATGCCGAACGGATTGTTCGCGCTCCTCACCGTCTGGCTGTTCTGGAAGATGAGCTGCGAATAACCACGATGACGATTCTCTTTCGCTACATTCTTCGCGAGTACGCCAAGATCTTTCTGATGTGCTTTTCAGGACTGATGACCATCTATCTCGTCATCGACTTTTTTGAAAAAGTCCGCCGCTTCCTCAAATTCGACGCCGACATGGTCGACGTCCTCACCTATTTTGCGCTGAAGACTCCGGCGATTTCGTTTCAAATCACCCCGCTGGCGATTCTCATGGCGACGCTCCTGACCCTGGGACTCCTCGCGCGCAACAACGAAATCACCGCCATGCGGAGCTGCGGGATCAGCTTGACCTGGATTGCCTCCCCCTTCCTTATCTTTGCCGCGGGCATTTCCTTGATTCTGTTGAGCTTCAGCTCAACGGTCATTCCGCTGGCCTTAGAAAAAGCCGAAGAGATCAGACTCATCCGCATCGAAAAAAAGCCGGCCCCCATGGCCGTCAAAGCGCCTCGCCCCTGGATCCGCATGGGATCGGATAGTCTGATGCACGTTGCAGAGGTCGAGATCGGCGGAACGGTTCTCCATCGAATTCATCTCTATCACTTTCACAACGGGTTTCGACTGGACCGGATGACCGAAGCGGCCACCGCCACCTATACGCCGGACGGATGGATGCTCGCCGGAGGGAATCAGCGCCGATTCAACCCCGACGGTTCGGTGGCGCTCGTCGAATTCGGCCGGCAACCGGTCGAGTTGTCGCTGATCCCCGACGACTTTTCGACCTGGCTGGCCGGAGACTCGGAAACCATGACGGTCCGGGACATTCGTGGCTACATGAGCCGCTTCAAGAACGAAGGGAGTTCATTTGCGCGCCTTCTGACCGACTATTACGGGCGCCTCGCCTTTCCCTTCGTCGCGGTCATCATGGTGATCGTCGGTATTGCGCTCAGCCTCCGTCGAAGCGGCGTCCGCGGCGGCACGATGGCGGTGGGAATCGGCCAGGCCTTTGTGGTGGGATTCTGTTATTGGACCACACATTCCATCGCCATTGCCTTAGGACGAGGCGGATTGCTGACCCCCATGCTGGCCGGATGGATCGCCAATCTGCTCTTTGCAAGCTTTGGCCTCTACCTTCTCCTCAAAGTGCGCTACTGACACCGGTTGACTGCGCGCAGACCTTCCGGTAAGTAGTGACCGAACCTGTGCGAATAAGGAGATGACGCGTGGCTAGTCGGGTCGTGATTACGGGCCTGGGAGTGGTGTCGCCGATCGGCATCGGCGTGAGCGCCTTCTGGAAATCGGCCATGGCCGGACAATCGGGCATTTCGACGATTACCTCCTTCGACCCGTTTCCCATGGATGGCTACCGGTCGAAAGTCGCCGGACAAATCCGAGACTTCTCCGCTGAACAACATATCGGCTCCTCGCACGGCGACCGTGTCGACCGGTACGCGCAGTTTGCCCTTGCGGCGAGCCGTGAAGCGCTGGCTGATTCTGAAATGGACATGGAGAAAGAATCGCCCCATCGCGTCGGCGTCATTGTGGGAGCCGGCATGGGCGGCATGGTGATGGGCGAACGGGAAATTACGCAACTCTATCTGCATCAGAAACCGCACCGTGTCCATCCCAACTTTATCCCGGTCATCACGCTGAACTCAGCGTCCGGAATTGTGGCTATGGCGACCGGCGCCAAAGGCCCTAACCTGACGATTTCAACCGCCTGTTCATCCAGCGCCCATGCGCTTGGCCAGGCCTTGTACTGCATTCGAACCGGACAAGCCGATGCCGTCATCGTCGTCGGAGCGGATGCGAGCATTACCCCGCTCGTCTTTGCCGGATTTTGTTCGCTACGCGCGCTCTCCGGCAAATTCAACGAGCAACCGGAACGGGCGTCGCGCCCGTTCGACCGGAACCGGGACGGATTTGTGATGGGAGAAGGCGCCGGATCCTTGATCGTGGAATCCCTTGCCCATGCCAAGAAACGCAAAGCGCGCATCTACACTGAGCTGGCCGGCTATGCCGCGACGAGCGAGGCCTACCACATGGTCATCCCACGCGAAGACGGCGAGGAAGTCGCCACCACCATGACGCTCGCGTTGAAGGCCGCTGCTGTCAGTCCGTCCGAAGTGGACTACATCAACGCCCACGCCACATCGACCAACATCGGCGATGCCGTCGAATCCAAAGCGATCAGAGCGCTGTTTAAGCATCGCGCGGATAAGATCGCTATCAGCGCCACCAAATCGCTGGTCGGTCATACCCTGGGAGCCGCCGGTGCAATCGGCGCCATCGCCACAACCCTGGCGATCCATACGGGACAGATCCATCCCACGGCCAACTATGATGATCCTGATCCCGCCTGCCGGTTGAACGGGATCAGCCGTGATCCGCAAGAGAAAAAGATTCGCGCCGCGCTCCTGAACGCGTTCGGATTCGGCAGCAACAATGCCGCGGTCGTCTTGAAACGATTTCGTGCCTAAGCGATTCCGACCCAAGAGGAATGACCACCATGGCTGAACGAGTGATCGTCGACAAGATTATCCAGGCCCTCGCGGAATACCTGAAGCGGGATGCCGGCGCCATCAAAGCCGCACACCACCTTCGCGATGACCTCGGCCTGGACTCCATGGCCGTGATTGAATTGCTGTACAAGATTGAAGAAACCTTCGACATCCAAATTCCTGACCAGGACCTGGTCGGCCTGGCCACCGTCGGTTCAGTAGCCTCGTACGTCGAGGGACGCCTGTCACCGGCCAAGCCGGCCGTAAAGAAAGCGTCCAGGCCAGCAGCGACCAAGTCCTCCACAAAACGGAAGGCGAAATGATGCGCGCGCCCTCTCCCTCAGCGCCTCTGACACTGGCTCAGGTTCATCAACTTGTCGGTGGAGAACTCCATGGGGATGGTGCGACAGCCGTCAAAACTCTCGCCGGCCTTGCGGATGCCACAGGGCAGGCGTTGTCCTTCGTCGCCAACGACAAAGCCTTACGGATACCGACGGGCATTAAAGCCGGGACGCTGCTTGTCCATCGCCACCTCCCAGATCTTCCGATTCCGCAAATTGTCGTGCCGAATCCCCAACTCGCTTTTGCGCAAGTGGCTCAACGATTTTTTGTTCCCAGGGCAGTCCCGAGAGGAATTGCGGCAGAATTGACCAGAGGCGAGCAGGTCACCATCGGACCCGACGTCTCCGTGTGGCCCTTTGTTACCCTGGGCGATCGCGTCACCATCGGCGCGCGCGTGACTCTCTATCCCGGTGTCTTTGTAGGATCCGACTCGACGGTCGGAGACGATTCAGTCTTGTACCCTAATGTTGTGGTGCGCGAGGGCTGCTCGATCGGCGCGCGCGTCATCATCCACAGTGGAACCGTGGTGGGATCAGACGGCTTCGGATATGTGCAACATCAGGGCAAGCATGTGAAGATTCCCCAACTGGGAGGAGTCACGATTGAAGACGATGTGGAAATAGGATCCAATGTCACCATCGATCGCGCCACGCTGGGGCAGACGCTGATCAAGACCGGCACCAAGGTGGACAATCTCGTCCAGATCGCGCACAACGTCACCATCGGCGCCCATTCCATCGTCGTCGCGCAGGTCGGGATTGCCGGGAGTACGACCATCGGACAGCATGTGATGATCGGGGGGCAGGCCGGATTGGCAGATCACATTGCGATCGGAGATCAGGTCATGATTGCCGCCCGAGCCGGAGTCAATCGGAGTCTCGAATCCAATCAGATCGTCTCCGGAGCGCCGGTCATGCCGCACGAAACCTGGATGAAAGCACAGGCCGTCATTCCCAGACTTCCGGAGCTACGCCAACTGGTGAGGAGTCTGGAACAACGTGTGGCGTCACTGGAAACCCAGCTTGTCCGGACGCCCCGCGCATCAAAGAAACCGTCGGCGCGCGCCCGCAAGTAGCCTCGTCTGATTCGATTCGGACTAGACGCGGCCCCGCCAGAAAAACAACCGCGCCCAATAGAACCCGGCCCATGGCAAAAGAATGGCCGGAATCATCGAGACCTGTCCGATCGAAATCGCCAGCCAGGATCCCCCAAGCATTACCCCTATACCCAGCAGATACGCCATCGGGATCAACGAACGCCCCGGATGCTCCAAGGGCGACGGTTCAGGAACTTTTGCTCCCTTCTTGCTCTGCTTGGCCGTGGCCACTCGTATGCGGGCTGCCAGGACCTCTGGAAACGATTGTACAAGATAGGAGTGGTAGCGCGATTGGGCAAACCCCAGCGCCGCGCCCAATGCAATTAAACCTGTGCTCTGAAGGAATGTTCCCCAGGTGTACTGATCGGTCGCAAAGAGTTGATACCCCAGTCCGGCGACTCCTCCGAGCATACTGACCAAACCAACCAGCCCTGAAGGAATGAGAATGTATGTCTTCACATAGTCGTGCGCTTGTCTCGTAATCTGCTCGGGCCGTTGTACGGTAATCAGTTTGGGCACAATAACCTCATTCAATTAGGCACATACCCGAGACTATCAACAAAATTCCTGAAACCCCGCCACGAAAACTACACTCCCAAAGAGTTGCAGCAGCACAAGGCTGGATTATCCGACTGCCAATGCCGCATTCGTCGCGGCAGGCTTGTCGTTCATCTTCTAACATTCATGATCGCCAGGATCAACGTTCCCTTCTCACACCTTAATTGCTAAACGCCCACGCCCGCATAGCGGACAACCGCGGTCGCTCGGTTTCCCCTTGTTCGGTAACAAGAATAGCCCTTCATTGCGGCATACTCCAGCCCCACAGCGGCATTCAGAAGACGACCTTCAATGCGCGACATACTCATGTCCACAAAATCTGTGTGTGACCTGTGGATATCCATGTGGATGATGGCCCAACCCGTATCACCGGTGCCATTCCCACCTCTACGCCTATTATTTAGGCAGGTCTTCATCAACCATATCAATGGGATCCACTGCGTCCGCTGATGATGAGACCCCGCCACTAGCCGTAGGGCCAGTTCGCAATATCAATGTGTTATGGAAGGTAGAAAACAGCGTGAGAACAAAAAATTAGGCAGGAAGGATTTCTTCAATAGTCGCTCGTTCAAGGCGCCCGAGATTCACCCATTGCTCAGCCATGGGGACCAGCGTCCTCAGGCGCAGTTCAAGAGCTTCGAGACGAATGGGTAGTGAGGTCACCTTTCGGTAAGCCGTGACCGTCAAAAACGACTTCAACCCTTGGAGAAACATCATGATCGTCATCGCCTGAACCAACTTGGCCTGATCATGCAAGAACTCGACATGTCCCAGAATGGGATCTAACTGAGAGGCCGTGACAAAGCTGGCGGCCTGCGCTCGAAGAGATGCGAGCGCCTCCGTCATTTGCGGGACACGCGAATGAACGGCCTGAAGAAACTCATTATCCTGCCGATCCAAATCGCGAAGGATACGCTCGATCGTCGAAACATCGACCGGCTGTTCAGCCTCGCTCACTTCTTCGGCGCGATGGATCACCGCCTCCAACATATCGCGCGCCGGCTGCATCGATCTCGATCGCGCCTTCTGAAGCTCACGCAGCGCAGTCAATAGTGGGATCGAGGAGAGCGCGCGGTTCGGAACGATTCCGGGATGGATGCCAAGCGTGGCCGTTTCCGCGCATTCGACCGCGACTTCCTCCTCCTTGTTTCCCGCAGGCGCCTCCTCATCAGAAAGTTTCCACTCATCCTCCACCGCACTCTGTACGGGAACGGAGGCCAACTGCCGGACCGCGGCAATGACTCGACCGAGCCCCTGATGCAGATGACGCAAGGACTCCGCCGCCACGGCTGTTTCCGATCCTCCGACATCACGAAGCGTAGGCAGCAGGTTCGTGGCCATGGCCTCAATCTCATCGAGGTGCACGGTGGCAGCAGACTTCGCCAGATTCGTGATCCCGTTGAGCACAATCCCATAGACATGCGAACGAACCGGCCCCTCTTTATCGGCACTGAGCCGGGCGAGCGCAGATTGAATTTGCGCCAGCCACTCGTGAGCCTCTAGCGCAAACAATCCCACTACTTCCTTGTCAAACCCGGCATCGCCCTGCCCCAGCGTGTCCACCACAGACTCCTGATCGAGGACGGTTTCGAGTCTCCCACCGTCCACCGCAACAGGATGCCGCGCATGTTCCACCACGCCTTGAATGGCAGAGGCAATGGCATCGAGACTCTCCAGCAACGACGTAAACTGATCCGACGCAACCCCCAGCGGCACCCCAGTGTCAGGAAGCTCCGGCGCAAATGTGATACGACCGACGACGGGCGCCTTGAGCGCTTCGATGATACTCACCAGCGGCGTCAGACTGAGATCGATACGCCGACTCTCGACGCGACCCGCGTCTCCAGGTTCATCGACCTCCACGATCGGCCGTAACGGGTACTGCACATTGACTCCCACGACCGTCCCGGTTTCCCCAGTCGTCAGCCTAACAGTCGTCCCAAGGGGATACACCGACAGCTGTTCGACCAGCGCCTTGGTCATCTCCCGCGGGAACGTCGCCCGCTCTGCCACCAGCAACTCTTTGATCGCCTCATGCGGGAACAGCCTGGGGCGATACGGCCGTTCGCTGATCAACGCATCAAACACATCGGAGACCCCGATGATCAGCGCCATCTCGCTGATTTGGCGCCCCTTCAACCGGTTCGGATAGCCTAACCCATTGGTGCGCTCATGAGCCTGGCGAATCAATTCCGCCAACCACGTGTATTCGGACCCCGACCGCTTGATTGCCTCGTACCCGAGTTCTGGATGTTGCTCGATCAACGTTCGTTCGTCCGCCGTCAGTCGCCCGGCTTTGGTCACCAGAGATTGAGGTACCGCAAACAGTCCGATATCGTGAACCAGCCCGGCCAGCGCGAGCCGTTCTAATTCTCGCCCATAGTACCCCAGCCCCATCCCTACCTTCGTCGCCACGACGGCCACATTCACGAGATTGGTCAAGAGCGGCGATCCCGATGGACTGGAAAGCGCCATGACGATCAATTCATCGCTGCGCTTCAACGACGCGACCAGCGACGCAGCTAAGACCTCGAGTCGATCGAGTTGAATGCTCCGTTGACTTTGAACGGCCGCAGCGACAAGGGTCAGCTCGGCTTCTGCGTCTCTATACCATGTCATGGGAACTCATTCTCCCCTTCTTCCCGATCGTATCCGGTCAGCCTAGTTTGGATCTGCGACGCGCAGAACCAGCATCCGGTCAACGTGGTCAACCTTTTCTTGAGCTCCGCAGAACAAGCAGAGATCGCACAACGCGTTAATCAAGCGACAGACGCCGCCTGTATGTCGATAAATCGCTTCGACTGCATCTACCGTAAAGAGCCTTCGCGTGCACCCTGCCGCCGCCAATCGGCCTTGAATGTAGGTCTGTGTTTCCTCGACATCGAACCGTTCCAGATGATACCGCACGGCAATCCGTTGCATCAGCTGCGGAATACGCGCGATCCGCCCTCGAAGTTCCGGCTGGCCAAGCAACACGAGCGTCAACAAAAACCGATCGTTCATCTGATAATTCATCAAGAGCCGGACTTCGTCAAAGATCCGATCCTCAAGAATCGTTTGAGCCTCGTCGATGACAAGGACCGTATCGACTCCCTGCCTGGCATTCGACAGCAAATGCTCATTCAGACGCCTCAGCTGCACCGCCTTTGAGCCGTCGACCGGCAATCCGAATTGATAGAGAATCTCCCCGAGAAATTGCTTTTCAGGAAGCGAGGGGTTTGCCAGCAAGGCCACATCATACGTCGCCTTCGGCAGATTGAGAATCAGTGCACGGCTCAGGAGGGTCTTCCCGCTCCCAATCTCGCCGGTCAACATCACGGCGCCCTTGCGCGCCTGAATCCCGTACAAAATCCGTTGCCGGGCTTCCTCATGTTTGACTGAGGGAACATAAAAACGCGGGTCAGGAACATTTTCAAACGGCTGGGCCTCCAGCCCCCAATGCTGCTCGTACGTGAACGCCACCGGCTCAGCAGTCAACACATCGGTCTCCATTCCATGTCCGCCTTACGAAGGAACCGGTTTCAAAGATACTCAGGGAGCGACGCAACTGAGCGGTCCTGTGGACCGCCCTATGCAGCAGGCAACAAGGCTTCGATGGCTCCTCGCTCTCGTCGGCCGGCCTCTGCCCACTCTTGAATGATCGTGGGCATCCCACGCAGCCTGGTCTCCACCCTCTTAAACTGAGACGCCGGGGGCATCACCCGCTGTTCCCGCACAAGCGTGAGAAAGCTCTGCAGCCCCGTGAAAAACGTCATGGCTTCGACCGCATTCACTTGTTGTGAAGCCGACCAGAGTTCGGCAGTGTGGTCCACTATTGCGCTCCACTCGACGGAGAACTCTTGCCGCTGGCCTATGGACACCTGCGCCAACTTTCCAATGCCGTCGGCCACGCGCGGTCCGAGCCGCTGCACCGTCTGCGCATACACGCGCTCTACCTCGGCACCCCGCGCTAGAACCTCGCGCAACGAGGCGGCATCACAATGCGTCACTCCATTTCTTGTCATCCCCTCAATTTGAGCAATAATGGTCTTCGTCACGCGGCAGGGCATAGCCGTACTGCCGGCCAGGCGATTGATCACATCGGAGAGCGCGGCCAGGAGCTCCTGGGCCGGCACCGTAACGGCCGCCACCTCTTCTATTGCAGACCCGGCATCAAACACCATGCCGGTCGCCCGGGTCAGCGCATCATGAATCTGGCCCAACTGTTTGCAGAGCGCCAAGAACGCGGAGGCCGAGAGAGGAACGGACGGATTCCCTACTGCCTCAACCAAGGGAAGGCCGGAAAAACTCGCTTGCTCGACTTCGCGCAGATTGATCGTCGCGGCTGACCCGCCAAGATTCGTTAATCCGGCTTTCATCGTATGCGCCAGCTTGAGATGACGATCAGCCGGAGGCCCTTGTTGCAATTCATCGAGCGCCACATGAATCTGTTGCAGCCACTCCTGCGCTTCTTGGATAAACAGCGCAATTAACTCTTTTTGAAATTCCTCGTCTGTATCGACGGCCATGCCGCTTCATTCCTTCACATGAACACAGATCCGGGCCCTTATGATCGATCTGTTTATGCCCGCCCCTTGCCACTGCCGAGTTGAGACGCCAACCCAGCTATTTCTCCGAGCTTGCGCGCCATATCTTCAAACCGCTTCATAGATTGCTCAGCTGACTGTTCAGATTCCGACACACGCCGTGCCAGTACGGCGTTCCGATCCCGCTCGGTCGCCAAGAGCTTCTCCAACTCCTGATCCGCAGCCACCATCTTTTCCAACTCATGGATACGGTTCTCTTTGGCGCTCCCGGCCTGGGCCGCCACGGCCAGCTGGTTTTCCAGATCACTCAACCGCTGCACCCCGCGTTCAGCCTCAGCTAGACATCCGCTCAACTCTCCTACACGGGCCCGTTCAGCCGTCAGCGCGGCGTCCGTTTGCTTCATTTGCCGTTCCAAATCGGCAGCGCGATGCTCTTCACGGGCCAGCCGCGCTTCCAGATCTTTCGTCCGGGCCGCGGCGGGCTCCAAGACGGTCAATTGCTCGACCAATTTTGCCGTAGCTGCCCGCTCGGCCCTCAGCGTGGACTCCAACTGAGGTACAGCGCTAGCCGCTTGCTGAAGATCGGCGATCTGCTGACGAAAGCCCTGAATAGAATCCTGCTCAGACGCCAACGCAGATTCGAGAGCCGATGTCTTTGCCTGCGCGCCTGACAGCAAGTCCTCACTGCTGGCAATCTGCGCTTTCAACGACATAATCTGCTGCCGCTCTTGAGCTAACTCCGCTTCAATTGCCTGCGCCCGGCTCGACTGATTGCCGGCTTCCTCGACACGGTGACGCTCGACGGCAAGCTGGCCTTCCAATTCTTTTGCCTGTGCCGCCAGCACCTCCAGTTCTTCTACACGTTTCTTGAGCCCCTCACCCTTGATCCTCTCGGCTTGCAACTGAGCGTCGAGTTCACCGGCATGCGCGACTGCCTGCTTATAGGCGGCAAGCTGCTCGTCAGTGATACGAGGACCGTTCCATACTTCACCGGTGACAACCGGCTTGGGAACCGGCGCTGCGGGGGGAGGAGCCACTGCCGGCTCCTGACGCTTGGCAAGCAACTCCAGAACCCGATCCTTCAGCGAAGTTCCCTGAAACGGCTTTTTGAGTACTCCGTCGGCATGACAAGACTCCGCCTGTTTCGTCACCTCGTCATTCACAATGCCTGAAATCAGCAATACCGGAGTTGTGGCCAGCGAAGCATGCCCCCGCACAAAGGCACAGACTTCATATCCGCTCTTGTCCGGCATGATCACATCCGACACAACGACATCAGGCCGTTCTTTCGACAAATAGGCCAGCGCCTCTTCCCCGTTGGCCGCCAACGTGACGCCCAACCCGGCTTCCGTCAATAACCGCTCCGCGACTTTCCTGACCGCAATACTGTCATCTGCTACAAGAATCTTCGGCATACTGACCCCCTTCACCTCTGTTCGTAACCATCCCTCTCAGGCAGCCCCTAAGCGTGCTGCTGAAATAATGGGGACATCTTCAAACTCATCGGTAAAACACCCCGCCGTGTCGATGTCGTTGCCGCGATAGGCCTGAATCTTTGCGACATCGAGAGAATGCAGCACCGGCATTTCCTCATCGATGCAAATCGCCATCGCACCGTCGGCCTGCTTGGCCATCAAACAGAGACGCTGCGCCCCCTTCACCCGAACCTTCAGCATCCCCGCGAGATCAAATACGGGAAATACTGCCTGATCACGGCGGATAACCGACGAGATAAACGGGGTACAGCTGGGAATCGGAATACTGCCAATCCAGGCAGAAATCCCGCCAATCTCTTCGGTCTTCACCGCCAGTCGTCGTCCCCCAACCGAGAAGACTAACAGATGACACAGCTGTGAAGCGGCCTGACGCTGCCGGCCGACCGCACCTCTTAGCATGCGAGGCCCTTTCCCATTCTGTCAGAAGGCGCACACAACGACAGAGGCATCGGGTGCCCCTGCGCCGTCACCCCGCGACTCTCCTGCCTGGCGCCGCTCAACAGCCACCTCGAGTTCAACCCGACCGCCACGCCGTTTCCGAATAAGATAAGCCCCATGTACCAATTCCGCTCTTCGCTGCGGAATTGACGTGGCAGCGGCACAACACGCGTCCGCTCGACTTCGACGAGACCATGAACCTGATCCACTCGGATGCAGGCACGAATCCCTGCCTGCGCCAAAAGCACCATGCGTGTCTCCGGCCCGTCGCCCGCTTGAGCAAGCCCAAGCCGATCCCCAAGATCCAGAAAAGAATACTCCTGACCTTGAACCGTGAGTGCGTTGACGGAGCCGCTCTCTTCCATCGTCAGCAAGCCTTGCACTAAGTCGGCGGACAAAGCGAACTGCTGGGAGTCTATTCCTACAATCAGAAAACGCTCGATCGGCACATGAGCGGCCGACCCGATCCGATGGCCTCGCAAACTCATATCCTCGCCTCATCGATCATATGCCCTCGGTTCTGCATGTCATCCTATCGCGGGCCTATGCCGGACGGCCTTACGCTCGAGACGCTGATACCTGCCCGACCCATCGTTCGACCTCTTGAAGCAATGCGCGTTCTTCCACGGGCTTGGCGATATATGAACTGGCCCCGATGTTCAGAGCCATCTGACGATGCTTATCCCCCGCCCGCGTCGTCATCACGACGACAGGAGTTTGCTGTGTCTGCGGACGACTGCGCAATGCTTGAATGACTTCCAATCCGTTCAATTTCGGCATTTCCAGGTCTGTGAAAATCAGCCGGTAGGAATGCGCCGAGGCTTTCCGCAATCCATCTTCGCCGTCCACCGCTGTGTCGACTTGATACCCTGCATTTTCCAACATGCGTCCGACAAATTTCCGAATGCTCAGCGAGTCATCAATCAAGAGAATTGACGCCATCGCAGGCCTTTGGGCATCCGTACCATCGCCTGAGTCCTGCTGAAGCGCCAAGGCCGTCTCCGGGGCCGCCAACATCGCCGCCGACTCCCGAGACTCCCGCGCAAGCAGTCGTCCCGTATCCACCACGAGCACAACATGCCCTTCAGGATCGATCGTGGCGCCGCCGAAGCAGGACCGCTCCATCGAGCGTAACGTACCCAATGATTTGATGACGATTTCTTGACGCCCCAGCAACTCATCGACCGCCAATCCGATCGGCCCAGAGACAGTGCGCACCACGACCACCGGCATGGAGATATCCACCGTCCCGCTTTCACGTCTGAGCAGATGGCGAAGCGAGTAGAGATCGATGGCCTCTTCGCCCATCTGCAAGATCGCCCGCTCCCCCATATGCTGCAACGAGCCCACCGTCGACATGGTGACCTCGCGCACGTTGGGTAATGGAATCGCATACCGTTCCGATCCCACTCGCACCATCAACGCGGTGGCAATGAGCAGCGTCAGAGGCAAATCCAAGGTAAATTTGGTACCCACGCCGGGAAGCGACTCAACATCGATATGGCCGTTCATTCCTTCAATCACCCGCTTGACCACATCGAGTCCGACGCCTCTCCCGGCCTGATCGCCCACTTTCTCTGCGGTGGAAAAACCCGGGGCGAAGATGAACTTCAGCGCTTCGGAATCCGGCATCGCCTGAATCCGCTCTTGGCTGGCCAGTCCAAGATTCACAGCCTTCGTCCGGATCCGTTTGAGATCCAGCCCGGCTCCATCGTCTTCCACTTCGATGATGATCGAGTTGCCGCGATGGGCGGCGTGCAAATACACGGTGCCGACCGCCGGCTTTCCTTTTGCCACGCGAGCGCCGGCCGGTTCGATTCCATGATACACCGCATTGCGCACGAGATGGACCAATGGATCCACCAACCGTTCCACGATCCCGGTATCCACCTCCGTATGCTCACCGGACGTCACCAACGCCACTTCCTTTCCCGAGGCCCGCGCTATTTCCCGAATGGCGCGACGGAACCGTGTAAACGGAGTCCCGATGGGAACCATACGGGCCCGAGCAATTTCATCCCGCATCCCGAGAGTCAGTTGCTGCAATTGGCTCATATCATCATGCGAACGGCGGATCGATCCGCTGAGTTGGGACATCGACTCGGTAATATCCGCGGTCACCTCGCTGATGCGTCTCGCCAAAATATTAAAATCGTCGTACTTGTCGAATTCCAGACTGCCGAAGTCGCTCAACGCGGACACAGTGGGAACGGACGACTCCGCGGAGACGGACGGAGCGGTCGGAAATGTAAACGTGTGTTTTTCTTCAAAGGATTGCACGGCGTCGACCAGCCTGGACTTGCACGCCAAGACCTGCTGCGACAATTGCTCCAATACGCGCAGCCGCTGCTCTAATCGTCCTCGGCCGATGACCAGTTCGCCCACGAGATTCAACAATCGCTCTAATCGATCACGGCTAACTCGAATGACTTCCCGATCTTCGGCTGATCGCCCATCGGAAGCCTTGGCTTGCGCCGGTTCCCGCTGCTGTCCCGAGAGAGGCTGCTCGAATGCGACAGAGGGATTGTCGGCTTCCACGACGGCCCCCGGCTGTGGAACGCCACCTTGATGCAAGATTTTCAACTCGGCAAGGGCCGAAGCAAATCGCTGTTGAGTCGCCGCCAGAGTTGTCGGATCTCGGCGCATCAGCACGCGGACAACATCGACCGACCGGAGCAACAAATCTGTCTGCCCCGGCTGCACCGCCAAGTGCCCGTCTCGCACGGCGCCCATGAAGTCTTCAATGTGGTGCACGAGATCCCCGATGGACTGAAATCCCACGGTGTAGGCCGACCCCTTGAGCGTATGCGCGGTCCGGAATAATTGATTGATCAGTTCGTCGTCTTGAACATCCTTATCCAGTCGCAGCAGATTGGCCTCAAGAGTTTCCAGATACTCTTGGGCTTCCGGTGCAAAATATGACAGCACTTCGGGATCAAGCTGGGGAATCAAGTAGTCTGCGGACAGAATGGGGGAGACCGCTTCCTCGACATCAGGCACCGCCACAGCCGAGGCATGACTCACGGCGGGAGCGACGGGATCGGACCCCGACAGAGCGACGACGTCCTCGCCATCCCGCACCTGTTGCAACAGACCAATCGCCGCCGGCACATCCTGCTGCAATTGTGACACGTGGGCGAGATCACGCCGAAGCGCGAGCCGAATGATGCCCACCGCCCGCGTCAGTCCCTCGAAGAGGGCATCGCTCAGTTGGATCCTCCGCTCCCGGACCCTGCCCATGCATTCTTCCATGGGGTACGCAATATCGCCGACGATCGTAAACCCCACGGTATGGCCGGAGCCTTTCAGCGTATGGACCGTTCGAAATAATCGATACACCGCGTCATCGTCATTCGGGCAGACCTGCAAACCGCGAATCAGACCATCGATGGTATCCAGGTATTCCAGCGCCTCAGGAATAAAGTACGACAGGACTTCCTCATCGACATTTGGGACCAGATACTCCTGGCCTAACAGCGCCCTGGCATCATGATGACCATCCACGGCACCTTCGCGCTCCCCGAGCGCCGGATCGCCCGCTGCGGTGTCGGAAAGAAACCCCTCGGAAACGGCCAGGCAACGATCGATCGTCACTTGATCCTCGGCACCACCCTGACCGATCACATCCAGTTGCAGTTGGACGCCTTGAACGATTTCCCGCATTGCGCCAACCGCGCGGACCCAGTCCGCCTCTGAAATCGTACAGCTCTGCTCAAACAGCAACTCCAACCGTTCGCTGAGTCGGGCGACTCCGACGAAGCCATACAGTGCCGCGGCGCCCCGAATCCGATGCGCCACAATGAATCGATCGTGCAATTGCTGCGGACTTGGCACGGACCCATCCGCGGGATGCAAGGCCCGCTTCAGTTCCGCCATGCCATCGACGGCCTCAGCCACAAAGATGCCCATCAAATTGTCCCGATCGAATTCGGCGCTCATCCAGGTCCCTTCTCACCCGGAGGATGTCGGACATCCCCGGGGTAGTCTCGCTACGCCAGTTTGAATTGCGACACAGAGGCCGTCAGACTTTCGGCCAGTTTGGCCATATCTTCAACAGTGCCTCGCGCGGAATCCGTGGCTTTCTGCGTGGCCACCGCGCCGCCGGTGAAGTCCTTAATCGAGCGCCCCACCTTGTCGGTCGAAGCGGTCTGCTCGACCGCGGATGACGCGATGCTTTGCGCCAGCTCAGATGAACGCTGGGCGATCGTAGAAATTTCTTTGAACACATCGCCCGTGCGCAACGCCGACGCCGAGCCCGCTTCCACGGCCTGGGTTTCATGTTCCATCGCGACCACCGCATCCTGCGTTTCACTTTGGATCACTTTTACGAGGTCCGCAATTTCTCGTGTTGCCTGCGTGGAGCTTTCCGCAAGCTTTCTCACCTGGTCGGCGACGACCGCGAATCGGGCGCCCGCCTCTCCGGCGCCGGCGGCCTCGATCGCGGCGTTGAGCGCGAGGAGGTTCGTCTGATTCGCAATATCTCGAATCGTCGACACGATTTGCGAAATTTCCAAGGACCGATCGCCAAGGGCTTTCACCTGCTTCGACATACGTTGCACCGCAGCGCGAATACTCTGCATGTCCTGGACGGTTTCTTGCACCGCCACACGACCGCGCTCGGTCGCTTGCAACACTTGGCGGGCGGATTCAGAAGACGCACCGGCTGTTTCAGCCACCTGACGCATCGACGCCGCCAACTGCTCAACCGCGCCCAGCGTTTTGACGGATTCGTCGGCTTGATGCTTTGCCGTGCCGGACATCTGACCAGCGTTGTCTCTCAGCGTCCCGGCCGACTTATTCACGCGCTCAGCCGCTTCGCGCACTTGACGCATCAGCTGGGCGAACCGCTGAATCATGAGATTGAATCCGTCGGCCAAGTTTCCGAACATATCCGCCGTGACTTCTCCGCGCTTCGTCAAATCTCCTTTACCGACGTCGGACACCAAGACGAGAAATTGCATCAAGCGTTTTTGCATGACGTCTCGCTCTTCTTCAGTGGACACAAGAGCCGTAATCCGATCCAACATCGAGTTGAACGCTTTCGCCATATGGCCCACCTCGTCGTCGCTCTCGAGCTTCGCGCGAGCCTGGAGATTACCCGCAGCGGCTTGCTCGGCGACATCGGCCACGTGCACAATGTTCCGCGCAATATACCGAGCCAGGTAGTAACCGATAGCGCCTCCGAAGAGGAGCGCGAAGAGCCCTCCGACCAGCACCCAATTGGTGCTACGCGCCGCTTCGGCCTGTCCGCTTTCGTTCAATTCTTTGGCCAATTCTCGAATCGTCGTCAGCAACTCTCGCACGCGCAACGTCGCCGTGCTGTACTTGTTCGCTACTTCGACATTGAGGGCCAAGTTACCCAAGTCCCGCATGCTTTGCTTCTGATCGTCGGAGAGTGACGCGGAGTAGCTGTCGGCAAAGGCGCTGACCGCACCGTCGGTCGACTCAAAATACTCGGTCAACGCGGTTTTCAACGCAGCGATATCCTTCGCTTCGTTTCGTCCCGTCCCCGATTCGCGCAATTCCGATCCCTGATACGCCAGCAATGGTTCCACTGTCTGCTTCTTGAGACCCGCCAGCGGTGCGATCGCATCGTCAAAGTCACTTTTCCGTGACTGACGACCGGCATTGAGCAGCGCGTCGTGGTACAGACCAAGGTTCGTACTGCTGACTCCGGTATTAGACAACGCGACCGTTGATCCGTCATAAATATTCTGCAACTCCGTTTTCAGCCGGCTTAACCCGATAAGACCCACGAGACCGACCATGATCATGATGACACCGACTGCGGAGAATCCAAGAATCAACTTCGGCAGTGTTTTGAGATTATTGAACCACATCTGAATCGTCCACGCTGACTTGCTGTGCCTCGCCATATCATCCTCCTCCTCAACCCATAGGGTAATCGATTCTTATCGTCGTCGGGCCGCCCCCCCTGAGCGGCTGTCAGCAACTCAGCGGACAGACTCATGTATCGAGCATCTAATTCAACACACCTTCCACACAGGCCAAGAGCTTCTGCACGTCCATCATGCCGCTCATGCGTTCTTCAATCTTGGCCAGCCCGGTAAGAAACGGTCGCGATTCCGATAACCCTCTTGACGTCGCGTGCAACAAATCGTCCGGATGGATCATGCGGATTTCCGGCACCGCGTCGATCAGAATGCCGACTTGCTGCTGTCCATGACGTACAACCACCACGAAAGGCAGTGACGCGATCGACGGAATCCCGAGCGACGGACGCAAATCCGCCAGCGGTATGACCGTTCCCCGAAGATTGGCCACACCCACTAATGTGGACGACATCCCGGGAACTGGGGTCACGGATTCCAGCTCGAAGACTTCCCGAACATGACGAAGATCGATAGCAAACAGTTCTCCCCCGAGAGTCACGAGGCAGATACGCGACGGTATCGGTGCTTTGACGCCTTCCGTCAGGGCAACCCCGACAGATTGAGATGTGCTGAGAGCTGGCTCCATGGTCTCCCTTCAACAACCAGGTTCGGTGTCTTGCGGAAGTCTAGTTCAACGCTCGTTTCACGGCGGCCAGGAGATCTTCGGCCTTAAACGGCTTGACCACATACCCGTTGGCGCCCTGCTGTTGGCCCCAGAACTTGTCGCTCTCCTGCCCCTTCGACGTGCACAGGACGACAGGAATATTCTTGAAACGATCATCATTTTTCAGATCGCGGCAGGCTTGGAAACCGTTCCGGCCGGGCATGACCACATCCATTACGATCAGATCAGGCTTTTCGGACACGATCTTGTCTTCCAGCTTGTCCGTATTGGGGAAGGACACCACGGTGTGGCTCGCCGCCTTGAGATACCCTTCGATCATCTGCAACTCAGCATACGAATCATCGACGACTACGATCTTGCTCATAATGCGCTTCCTCCAGCTCGAATGGTTGAATCATGACACCTATCGCATCGGCACAACGACGCTGATTGCGCCGGCCAGGTCCCCCTCTTTCCATCCCTCTTTTCTCGTTCCGGTAATATCCCGTTCCCCTTTCGGTCCCCCATGGCAGGTCAGACACGTCGGGCCGGCATATTCAGGATCCATGACACGCATGACCGGCTTGCCCCCAACCATCGTCGCCTTGGCATACTGCTGCCCCTTCGGGTGACGAGAATCGGCGAACATGCGCAACACCTCCGCTTCAAAATCATCCGGCTTGTTCCCGGGATACCGATAATCCGTCCCCGTGAGCTTCAGACGAATTCCTGTCTTCCTGTAAAACTTTTCGCCCGCTTTTCGAGCGAATACGGCGGGAATAAATCCTTTGAAGGCGACCCCCTGCTTATTGATCACTGGCTGCCCCTCCAACACCACTTCGCGTTCCGCTTCGAGCAACGCCAGGAGCGCGCCGCTTTGCGGAACTCCATTCGGACGACTCAGATCCACGCGCGTCTTCGCTTTGAACTTCTCAATGACCTGATGCGCCATGAATTCGTCTGTGAACCCTTTATTGCCTTTGCTGGGATCGTTTATGAGGGCTTGATGTTCCGACACCACCGCGCGGCCGGATTTCAGCAATGCAATCAGCAGTTCCGCCGTCTCGCTCTCATCGCCTGCGCGAGCGAGCGATGGCGCCCCCATCACCATCGCGCACACCGTCACACCAAGAATGAGTGATGTTAACCGTGCCTTCATAGGATCCCCTCCTCCTTCAAGACTGGCTCGTCTAGTGGTTCACGCCCAAGTGTAGTCGCTTGCTTTTCATTCGCAAGAAATCGATGAAAATCGGCAATCGCCTTCATCCACCGCGTCTTCGCACAGGTTGGACGACACGGACGTGCGGAGACCGCAACCGGGAGCAACATCAGAGAAATGGCAACTATTGTGCCCGAATGATCTCAGAGCGATTGAGGAGGGTTTCAAGAAGCAAATGCTTTCAAATGCTGCCGTATCTGCACGAATTGTGAACGACGCGGGCAGAAAGACACCCTCGCGCCGGATTGCTGATTTCCGTGCACTGTTGTGCAATACATGACAATTCTTGTTACGGAACCATCACGAACAACGCACATGCTATGACGCTTGCCGGAGGATGCTGAAGAGGAACCGGAGGAGATACCGATGCGCGTCAGCGCCGATCAGGGAAATACGGCGACAAGAGAGATCTATTCACATGCTGCTGCATATGGTCCGCCCATCTATCGAGTTGACCATCGAATGACTGGGAGATATCTTGCGAAATGCTGTCGGGTAAAGGCAGCAGTTCCTTTCGGGCTCGAACCCGGTTGATCCAGGCCCGCCGGAACTCCGGGAGATCGAACACACCATGCACATAGGTTCCCCAAATGCTGCCGGTATCACTGACGGCTCCATCGAGACGATTGCATGCTCCAGACACTGAAGATCCAACGGCCTCGTTGAACGGATGGACGTGAAAACACGGCCGCCCCGTCCGACGAGACGTCTCCCCCATATGAATGAAATACCCTCGAATCGCCAGGCTCCGGAGCGGCTCGACGTCCAGCGACTCAGCCTCAATCACCTGCGTCGTCTTGGTCAATGAGAGGCGCGTGGTCACATCCAACAGCCCCAGTCCTTGCTCCTCACCGCCGGCCTCGACCGAATCAGGATCCACAATACTCTGCCCAAGCATTTGGTATCCGCCGCAGATCCCAACGACCTCGGCCCCCAGAGCCGCATGCCGGCTGATGGATTCGGCCATGCCGGAACGGCGCAGATATCGAAGATCGTCGATCGTATTCTTGCTGCCTGGAATCACGATGACATCGGCGCCGGCAAGATCCGCGAGAGACGCCGCATAACGCACCACCACATCGGGCTCGGCCATCAGCTGGTTGAAATCGGTAAAGTTGCTCATGCGAGGCAACAAGGCCACTGCAACGTTGACGCGATCATCGGCGAACGATGCACGCCGGCTTCGTTCAATATCGACAGCATCCTCCTGGTCCAACACCAGATCGCGCAACATCGGCACAACCCCAAGAACAGGCAGACCGGTTCGTTGTTCGATGAACCGCACCCCGTCGTCGAACAACGTGGCATCGCCGCGAAACTTATTGATAATGACGCCGATCACCCGCGCCCGCTCGTGAGGAGCCAACAAATCCAGCGTGCCGATGACCTGCGCGAAGACGCCGCCGCGGTCGATGTCCGCCACCAGCACGACACGCGCATCCGCCATGTCCACCGCAGACCAATTGGCTAAATCGCGATCCCGCAAATTCATTTCGGCGGCGCTCCCCGCCCCCTCCATGACGATCAGGTCATAGTGGCTCGCCAGCCGGTCATAGCTCTCCCGCACCAGCTCAGCCAGTTCCGCCCGCCGCTGGAAATAGGTCCTGGCCTCGGCCTTCCCCCAGACCTTCCCTTGCACCACGATCTGCGCGCTGCGATCCGACTCCGGTTTCATCAAGATCGGGTTCATATCCGCATCGGGCGCGAGCCCGCAGGCTTGTGCTTGCAACGCCTGAGCCCGGCCGATTTCTTTTCCGTCCGGCGTCACATACGAATTGTTCGACATGTTCTGCGCCTTAAACGGAGCGACTCGGACTCCGGCGCGGAGAAAGAGCCGGCACAACCCAGCCGCAATCAGACTCTTCCCGACATCCGATCCCGTTCCCAACACGGCCAATGCGCGCGCCTTTATGGGTGCCGCTCCCGCCACTGTTTCTCCTTGGCTAAACCACGAGCAACACATTGGGCTACCACTCGCCCGATCAACGCGCCAACGACGGTATGAGTTCCACTATAGGCATGCCAGAGCCCCTTCCCGCGCAACCGGCAGGCAATCACCACCGCATCCGTCCCGGTCCCGGTTGCGCCTGATCGCCCCGTCCAACTCGGCACGGCATGATCGCGCAACACCCCGGTCTTGCTCTCCGTCGCGACTTGCACCGCGCCGACCATCGCTGCGTTCGACAGGCAGACATTCGTCACCAGGATGAGATTGATCGTCCCAGGTGTTGCGGCCACGCTTTGCCGAACGCTCGCGTTCGGCCGCTCCCCCGCCCGCACCGCATTCGTGACGCCGACCGTCGCGAAACACTCGACCCAGATCGCTCCGGACGATGCGCGGACAGTAACGAGCTGCTTCATCGGAACCGCCGTCATCAGCCCGACCGTTCTCTGCTTCGCTCCCAGCGAGATAGCCAGCCGCCGAAGAGCCCGGGCGGGATTGCCCCAGCGCTGCGCTCGATGAGACGTGTTCGTAACCGGGTTCGACTCGACTTGCTGATTAAGAATATGCAAGGCCGTGGTGAATCCTCCACCCTGCGGAGCGGATGACAGCACGCGCTGTCGCGCCCCAAGATCGATGAGGAGCGTCTGCTGGGTCACACGATACCGGGTCTGAATACGAGATGACGTTCCTTTTGTCATGACCGGCTTTCACTCAACAATCGAGAAAGAGACTGTATCAGCCGATCGTTGTCATGCCGCAGCCGCACCGCAATCCTGATTGCGCGCGCGCTCGAGCCTGACACTGCGGAGCAATCCCGAATCAGCAACCCTTCCCGCCGCAGTTGCGCGGTCATCTTCTTCGCCTGCCATCCACGAGGCAATTCCATGAAAATAAAATTCGCTTGCGTGGGCAATACAGTACACCCGGGCAATGATGAGAGCAGCCGGACAAACCGAGTGCGCTCTTTCTGCACGAACCGGAGACTCTTCCTGGCATGCGCCGTATCCTGCAAAGCGGCCAATGCAGCCGTCTGTCCCATGGCGTTGACGGACCAGGGCGGTAATTCGCTGCGCAATCGTTGGATAACGGTAGGGGCCGCGACCGCATACCCAACCCGCAAGCCTGGAAGCCCATAGAATTTCGTCAGGCTCCGCAAGACCACCACCCTGGACCATGGTGACGTCAGCGGAAGGATAGACCGTTCCGGGCAATAGTCTGCGAACGTTTCATCGACGATCAGCCAGACGCCCCGTCGCTGCGCGGCACGCGCCAGCTCCAGCGCTTCCTCAGCTCCGCAGGCCTTCCCCGTCGGGCTATTGGGATTGCACAGCAGAATCCCGTCAATCGTCCGAGATCCCTTCGTCTGCCTTTCTAATAACCGACGGAGGCGATCGATGGGTAACGCATACTGTTCATCTCGATCGGCGCACACCGTCGTGATGCACCCGCCGGCGCTCGCCATCGACGCGGCATACCCGGAGAATGTCGGCTGGACCAGCGCTAGGTGATTGATCTTGAGCGCCCGCGGAAGGGCATAGATCAATTCCATCGACCCGTTCCCGACCAGAATCTGTCCGGGTTTGACGTGCCAACGACCGGCGAGCGCCTGACGAAGATCCCAACACTCAGGGTCGGGATAATGAGGGAGGAGATGCCGCGCCCCGGTGATGGCGCGCCAGACGTTCGGAGACGGCCCCAGTGGATTGATACTGGCGCTGAAATCGATGAGTTCCGCGACATCCTTCCCAAGCTCGCGCGACGCCGCATACACATCGCCGCCGTGAACGGGTTTCTTTACTGGAGCCACAACACTCCCGCTCCGATCATCACGCCCAACAGACTCGCCACCGCCATCAATTGAGCCGCGAATGTGATGTCCCCTGTCACCAAATCGCGCCGCCCATCGCCGAGAGTCGGACGAGCATTCGCAATCCCTTCATAATAGTTGGTCCCGCCCAGCTGCACGCCCAACGCGCCGGCCATCGCCGCCTCAGGACGCCCGCTATTCGGACTCGGGTGATTGCCACCGTTCCGTCGCAACACGTGCCAAGCGCGCATCATACGCTCCGGCTTGAGCGTAACCAGACCGGAGGCCAACAGCAGCAACACAGCGGCCAACCGAGCAGGAATCCAATTGGCTGCATCGTCGAGCCGGGCTGAGGCCCAGCCAAAATTAATATGTCGTTCATCCCGATGACCGACCATGGAGTCCAATGTATTCACCGCCTTGTAAGCCAAGGCTAACGGCGGCCCGCCGAGCATAAGATAGAACAGCGGCGCAATCACTCCGTCCGCCGTGCTCTCCGCGACTGTCTCGACAGCGGCGCGAACGACTTCTGATTCAGACAGCGCTTGCGTGTCTCGGCCGACCATCATCCCCACAGCCTGACGCGCACCGACAATATCTCCCCGCTGCAACGGCTTCGTCACTGCCTGCACATGATCCCACAGATCACGTCCGGCAAGCGTGCTTGAGGCCAGACCGATCGTCACAACAGTCCCAAGCCAATCAGCTACGACTCCAGCTTCCACCACCATCCAACACGCCAACACATAGACCACCGTCGGCAGCCCCAACGCAAGGATGACTCCTGCAAGACGCAACGCAATAGGACTCCTACAAATCTCTCTCACATGATCGTCGCACCATGCGATGACCAGACCCATCGCACGAACAGGATGAGGAAGCCAGCGGGGATCGCCCATGATCAGATCCAGGCCTGCCGCAAGCACCAATTCATTCTCTGTCATGTGAGTAACCGTAGTGACGGGATAAGCAGCAGAAACAGGATTTCGATTACCTCGTTCGTCGCGCCGAGCGTGTCCCCCGTAATCCCCCCAAACCAGGTCCGGCAACCGGCCCATACGGCGACAAGCAGCGCTGCGGCGCAGACGAGGACCACGAGAGCACTCTGCACCGTAAACGCCAGACTTAATCCAACAGCAAGCGCTCCGGTCGAGACCAGCACATGCCCCCACGACAGATGTGTGAGAAAAGGCGCGGCCAGCCCCCCCTCTGCCCGGGCATAGGGAGAAGCCCAGGCCACCGTCACCATCGCCCAGCGGCCGGCGGCCGGCATACAGAGCAGTGCGGGCAACCTGAGCGGATGCGGCAACGCCATGAGTCCGGCATAGCGCAGGATCAAAGAAAGAAACAGCCCCGTGGCGCCGACCGCACCGATGCGTGGATCACGCATGATCGGCAACCGCTCCGCCGGTGTTCGGCCTCCGGCCAATCCATCCAGCGTATCAGCCAATCCGTCCTGATGCAGCCCGCGCGTCAGCAGCACCAGCAACACGATCAACAACGCGTTGGCCACTTCGGCGGCAAACACTTTTGCCAGCGCCAGATCAGCAAGGACCAACCCGCCACCGATGAGCAGGCCGACGACAGGATACCAGACCATGGAGGCAGCCAGTTCTGCCGCCGTCGGTTCATGATGGGCCCGACTCAACGGAATGGCCGTGAGAAAATGCCAGGCGAAAACAAATGGACGAGCGACGGCTCCCATGGGCTCTATTCTTTTCCTGAAACCCCGGCCTCATCGAACGTGGCCATTTCCGTATAGATCTTGATCGCGGCACAGACGAGACTCATGCCCAGGCAAGCGCCGGTTCCTTCGCCAAGGCGCAAATCCAGATCAAGCAGCGGCTTGATGCCGATATGATCCAAAATGGCTTGATGCCCCCGCTCGACTGAGCGATGCGACGCGATGAGGTACTCGCGGCACCGGGGCTGAAGGCCCACCGCAATCAACGCCGCCGCTCCCGCAATAAAGCCATCCAGCACAACCGGTACTCGCGCCGCCGAGGCACCGAGTATCAAGCCGGTCAGTCCGCCGATTTCCAGCCCGCCCACCTTTGCCAAGACATCGATCGCATCGGTGCGATCGGGACGATGCAGATCGAGCGCATGTTGGATCACCGCCACCTTCCGCACATGGCCGGCCTCATCGATGCCGGTTCCGCGCCCGGTCACCTCGGCCACAGGCCGTCCGGTCATCACCGCCGTGATCGCGGCGCTCGGGGTCGTGTTCCCGATCCCCATATCGCCGGTGCCGATGAGCCCGATGCCTTCCTGGGCCGCCTGCGAAGCCAGCTCTACTCCGACCAAGACCGACTGTCCCGCTTGCTCGCGAGTCATGGCCGGCTCCGCCAGCAAGTTGGACGTGCCCCTCATCACTTTCTTGGAGATGAGCCCAGGCACAGTCCCGAAATCGTGATCGACCCCGATATCCACCACGCGCACGTCCACGCCGGTGTGCCGAGCCAAGACATTCACACCCGCTCCGCCGCGCAAGAAGTTCAGCACCATCTGCGGCGTCACCTCACGGGGGTACGCGCTCACGCCTTCCTTCGCCACGCCATGATCTGCAGCAAACGTAAAAACAACCCCGCGCGGCACATTCGGTTTCAGCTCGCCCGTGATCATGACATAGCGTGCCGCGATTTCCTCCAGGCGCCCCAAACTCCCCAGCGGCTTAGTCAACCGATCCAGTCGCGATTGCGCCTTCGCGAGCAGTCGAGGATCGAGTGGCTGAATTCGGTCACACACACCCTGCAAAGACATTGTCGTTCCCCCTGCTCACTTCAATCGAAGCGGTATCCCGCCGATGACCACATGGACCTCGTCCGCCTCTGCCGCGATCTGCTGATTCACGCGGCCGGCTACATCCCGAAACCCACGCGCCGATGGTTCAGCAGGCACCAGCCCCAGCCCCAACTCGTTACTGACAATCACCACTCTCGCTGGAATCGCTCGCATCGCCTTGAGAAGCGCCTCGACCCGCTTTCCAATGATCGCCTCCGTGACGTGTAATCCAT
This sequence comes from uncultured Nitrospira sp., assembly GCA_964635345.1. Classification (GTDB taxonomy): domain Bacteria; phylum Nitrospirota; class Nitrospiria; order Nitrospirales; family Nitrospiraceae; genus Nitrospira_D. The sequence continues at coordinate 48,024 of CAZWOX010000006.1, read as the reverse complement.
GCAGGTTACTTAGCCACAGGGTCATGCAGTCCACCACAATCGCCCGATACTGTCGGCCGTGGCTGGAAAACCACACCGCCAGTTCGACCGGCACTTCAGCCGTTTCCCAGTCGGAAGCGCGCCTGGCCCGATGACGCGCAATCCGCGCCGCCATCTCGGCATCGAGCCCCTGCCCCGTTGCGACGAAGGCTTTCGGCGTCTTCGCACCGGCGAGACGAAGGGCCACATCGCTTTTGCCCGACGCGGCGCCACCAAGAACAAAGACGATTCGGCTGGTAACCTTCGTGGCCTTCTTGCGCTTACTCGGTCTTGCCGTTGACATCCCGCTCCCACAAGAATTCCGGCTCACCCTGCGTCTTGGCCACCCAGCGCGCCAGCACGAACAACGTATCGCTCAACCGATTCACATACTTGATGATCGTCGGGTCGACCGGTTCGACTTTCGACAATGCCACACAGAGCCGTTCAGCGCGCCGACAGACCGTCCGGGCTTGATGCAAAAAACTGGAGACTTTCCCGCCGCCCGGCAGAATAAATTCCTTGAGCGGCTCCAGATCCTTCTGGCAACGATCGATCAGCTTCTCTAACCGCATCACATCTTTCGCCGCTACCTGTGGCATGTTCTTAAACGTCTGGCCCGGCGCCGTGGCAAGAATACTCCCGACATCGAACAATTTATTCTGCACCCAGCGCAACTCCTCTTCCAAGATGGCTGCTGCAGAATACTCATCCAGCATATCGGCATTCATGGCGCGCACGACTCCGATTGAGGCGTTCAACTCATCGACTGTCCCGTAGGCCTCGACCCGCAGACTGTCTTTCCAGACCTGCTGTCCTCCCGCAAGACGCGTTTTCCCCGCGTCGCCTGTCCTGGTATAGACTTTGGTAATGCGCATCACGATCTCCCCTCAGATCCGGCCGCGGTATTGCCCCACGACTCGTAGTGAATGAGTTCTTCCACCGGAATCCTCGCGCGCCACCCGGCTGCTTCCAAGTCCGGCTTAGTCGCAAAGTCAGACACGTACCCGAGACAGAGGTAGGCCAGCACTTTGACCGGCTTGGGCACTCCAAGCACTCGCTTCAAAGCGCCATGATCGAGAATACTGACCCATCCGACCCCGATGCCCTCCGCGCGGGCAGCCAGCCAAAGGTTTTGGATGGCGCAGCACGTGCTATACACATCCGTATCGCGCACCGTCGCACGGCCCAGCACGTGAGGGCCTCCTCGCTGGCGGCTGCACGTCACGCCGATATTGATCGGGGCTTCCTCGATCCCCTCCAGCTTGAGGTTCCGGTAGAGCGCGGCCCGCTCTCCTCGATAGCGCGTTGCGGCTGCGGTATTGGCCTGCTGGAATAGCTCTTTCACCGCGCCCTTGGTCGCATGATCGCGAATCACTACAAAATCCCAGGGCTGCATGAACCCCACCGACCCGGCATGGTGGGCTGCGGTCAGCACGCGCGTCAAGATCTGGTCTGGAATCGGCGTCGGCAGAAAATTGCGGCGGACATCGCGCCGCTCAAAGATCGCCCGATAGACCGCCTCCCGCTCTGGCAAGCTAAACTCATGGCGCGGGCCATGGCCTTCTTGCGGCACGCTTGCCCGTGGAGCTGCTCCGTCGCGGCCGGATCGTATGACCCTGCGAACACCCGTTTCCCCAGCCATACGTCTCCTTCACATGGCTTCAACCGACTGACACAGGCCTTCCATTGGACGATCAAATGGAAGTACCGCTCAATCACCCTGCGGTCCTGTCTCAGCTAACTCGAAGTCCTGAATCGGTCGGTCCGTGCCGCTACCACACCGGCCACGCTAAATAACGCATGAATACCACCGGCAATGCCGACATAAAACAACACCGACAAGAAGGCTCCTGGGAAATACTCAACGAGACGCGTGGCAAACTGGGTCAGATTCGTCTGCTCAAAACGGCCGGAGAAAAAGTAAAAGCCGCCGCTTGAAAGCAATTCACAAAGAGCCGCGCCGAGCACGAGACTCACCGCCAGCGGGAGCAGCGTCACGACATTCTCCCGGTGACGCGCTGTGTACCAATGGCCAGCTCCCCACAGCGCACCATAGGCCGGCAACAAGAAGCCATAGGCGGGACTGACACAGAAGTTATCCACGCCGCCCCACGTCACCGCCGCAACATCGAGCAATGCCGCTTCAGCCAGCAACGCCGGAAAAACCCAGCGAGAGGAGAGATAGAGTCCGGCAAGAAAGAAGACTGCCCAGGAGGCGCTCGGCAGATGTTCGAGCGTGCCGAAATGGTGGCCGCGCGTGGCGGCCATCAGCGTGGCCAGAGCAATACCGATGACGATCTGCGTCCGAGGAGAATTTATACACATCGTATGGTCCCTCCTAGCGAGTTGTTTGATATCCGACTCTGAATATTTTCATCACGCACACGGCTCACGTGCCACGCTGATTACTCTGCGATATCTGAGGGCCCAGTTCGCCAGCTGCAACTTTCCCCAAACAGACGGGACAGAGACAATCTTTGTACCGCTCTGCAATCCAATCCATCTGTGCCTCGGTGATGCCGACCTTCCCGCACCAGCATTGATAGCCGCCACACTCGAACGTTTGTCCACAGCGCTCACACGTCTTAATCACCGGCCCTCTCAAAACTCCACCCCCGGCTGGGCCTTGATCCCTTTGCGAAAGGGATGTTTGAGCTGCTTCATCTCCGTGACGAGATCGGCCTCTTCGATCAACGCTGCTTTGGCGCCGCGCCCGGTGATCACCACATGCTGCATGGGAGGCCGGCGCCGGAGAACCGGCAACACATCGTCGAGTCGGACATAGTCATGATGGAGCGCGACATTGAACTCGTCAAGAATGACCATGGCATAGGAGGGATCGCGCAGGAATCCGCAGACCTTCTCCCAGGCCCCTTGCGCGAATCGAGTGTCTCGCGCTCGATCCTGCGTTTCCCAGGTATAGCCTTCACCCATTCGAAGAAACGTGATGCGATCGCCGAACGATTTCAACGCCCGCTCTTCCGCGGTATCGATAGCCCCTTTGATAAATTGAATGACCGCCACCTTCATCCCGTGACCGATGCATCGGAGAGCCATCCCCAGCGCAGCGGTCGTTTTGCCCTTCCCTGCGCCGGTATAGACTATCAGCAGGCCTTTCTCTTCTTGCGCTGCCTCGATGCGTCGATCCACCGACGCCTTCAACCTGGCCATCTTGGCTTTGTGTTCGTCCTGCTCCGTCATCTCGCGCCTCCCACGCTGTGGGATGCCCCTGCTGCCGCCCGACGAGCCGACTCCACCAACGAAGCCGAGACCTGCGGCCGGCTGGAAAAGTGAAGATGCGTGTACAGCGCCAGCACATTGTCTACTGCCAGTCCATCGGGTCCCTTCGAGTCCCCCCGCACATCGGTGAGCGCACAAGCATACGTCAGCGGCCCCTTCGGAACCAGCGTGGAATAGTGAAATTCATGGCCGCGCGCCGCCACACCGGCCGCACCGAGAATGCAAGGCCGCGCAAGTTCCACCGTCCGGTATCCCAAGGTCAGGCCGGGCTTCCGCATGACCGCTTCAGCAGGAAACAGCCCGACCATCTCATGCGAGGTTCCGGTGAAATCACGGATCGCTTGCGTGAGATACATCATGCCGCCACATTCCGCATAAATGGTCCCGCCCCGCCAGGCAAACTCTCTGATCGCCGTTCGCATTGCAACATTCCCCGCCAACACCTCACCGTGCAGTTCCGGATAGCCCCCGCCGAGATACAGCATCGCGACATTGTCCGGAAGCGACTGATCGCTCAACGGCGAAAACGGAACCAGCTCCGCCCCCTCTGCTTCCAACAGTTCAAGATTCTCGGGATAGTAAAAACAAAAGGCCTGATCCTGCGCGACACCGATGCGAACTCCCTTTGTCTCCCTCCTTTGTAAGGAGGGGGACGGGGAGGTAGCATCTTCCATCCCACCGGCCGATCGAGCCATTGCCTCGACTCGATTCAGATCGATGGTGTCGGCCGCTGCCTTCGCCAGCCGATCATACAATTCGCCGGTCTCCTGCTCCATCGCCGTCACCAGCCCAAGATGGCGATCGGCAATCGTCACCGTCTGATCCGGTCGCAAATACCCCACCGCTGCCACATCCGTCTCCTGCTCTACGGCTTCCTTGAGCAACTGGTAGTGGCCTTCGCTGTTGACCCGATTAAACAACACACCCGCCACTCGCAAGGCCGGATCGAACCGCGCATACCCCGACACCATGGCCGCAGCGGAACGCGCCATCGCGCTGCCGTCGATGACAAGAAGGACCGGTGCATCCAGCTGCTTTGCTAATTCCGCCGTGCTGCCGATCTCGTTCACCGGCGAGCTGCCGTCGAATAATCCCATCATCCCTTCGATGATTGAGATATCCGCATCGGTTGCAGCGCGCGCAAAGATGTTTCGATTGAGATCCGCCCCCAGCATCCAGCCGTCCAGGTTGCGAGAGGCACGGCCGGTGGCCGCCCGGTGATGGCCGGGATCGATAAAATCCGGCCCCGCCTTGAACGGCTGCACCCGGCGGCCCCGCTGTCGCAGGGCCGCCAGGATGGCCAACGTGACCGTCGTCTTGCCGACACCGCTGGAAGTGCCGGCGATAACAAGTCGCGGATAGTTCATTTACTCATCCTCATGGCTTGGCACTAAATGCGACGCGGACTCCGCCGAATATCGAGCGAATCGGGACACCAGCACTGGCAACCTCCTCGTACTTTTCATTGAAGAGATTTTCCGCTCGTAGATAGACCTGTACCTGCTTGGTAACATCGTATGTTGCCGCCAGCGACCAGACATCGAACGCGCGAAGGCTTTGATTGTTTCCTGTGGTGTTGAACCGCGAGCCTACATAACGGCCTGTGACAGTGATCCACATCGGTTCGATAGGTTGATACCCCACTACCATACTCCATTGATCGACCGGCCAACGAGGGAGACGCGCCGCCGTATCCAGATCTCTGGTCAAAGTATTCGTATACTGCGCCTGGAAGGTCAGCCCTCGAAGAAACATCCGTTCGCTGGTATAGGCGTAAGACAGACTGGCCTCCCACCCCTTCGTCGAAGCATCACCAAGTTGCTGCGGACAAAACCCGAACGTACTAAAGGGGGCACAAAACACCGGATCGTTCGTCGTCACGATCAGATTGCGGTAGCGGTTCCAGAAAAACCCTCCGCTGAGCTTCAGAGACTTGGAGAGAAAAAACTGATCGACCCCCACATCCATACTCTGACTCTTTTCCGGACCGAGATTCGGATTACCGAAATTAGGAAAGTACAACTCATTCATGCCCGGTGCACGGAAACCCGTCGAATAGCTGGTGCGGAGCTTCGTGTCGGTCTCCTTGCTATAGTAGCCACCGGTCAATCGATAGGTCGTGGCATTGCCGAACACGTTATAGCTGTCGTACCGAACTCCCGCTGTCCCCAAAAGGCGATCCCAGAGATTCACCTGAGCCTGGGCGAATCCTGCATGCGAGTTCAAGATCCGATTGGTCAGACCGGAATCGTTTTCACCTTGCTGCTCGCGAAACTGATACCCCCCGCTGAGCAAAAGCATCTCGGTGATACGAAAGTCATGCTGCCATTCGATCCGATTGGATAACACTCGCGTCTCATTCGGGTTGCCAAAGGGAGCGCTGAACGCGCCGGTGATCAGGTTCCGTTGCAGCGTACCAGGCAAAAACAGCGACGCCTCCTGCGCGCGCGCGAGCGTCAGTTTCTGCGACCACCATTCCGTCAACGGCTGCTGATAGCTTCCGCTGAAGACATACTCCTGGCTTCTGCTTTTCGACCCAAAGACATCGCTTGGAGACGTCGCCGACACATTATCGAGGGCCACATCGGAATTGGTCCATCTGAAATTGAAGTCCAGACGCCCGTCTTTCGGCAGATCCACACCCACGCGAGCGGATCCCGTCCAGTTGCGATAGGAATCCCGCTCGGTGGCGCCGCGCCGATAGTTCACAGCAGAGAAACTGGAAGTGTCCCACCGAGACAGCGATAGGCTGTAGTCCACGATGCCTTGCTTCCCTGAAACTGTCCCGCCTTCACGCACAGTGGCAAAAGAGCCATACTCAAGGAAGGCCCCAACCGTCGGAGGTCCCTGACCTTTCTTCGTGGTGATATTGATGACACCGCCCATCGCATCCGACCCGTACAACATGCTCTGCGCCCCGCGAAGAATTTCGATCCGTTCGATGTTGTCGGTCGTCAGATTGGCGAAGTTGTACTGGCCGAGCGTCGCACTATTGACGATGGCTCCATCAATGAGCACCAGTGTTTGGGCCGAACTGCCTCCCCGAATCCTGACACTCACGTCCGTCCCTGGACCACCGCTTGAAAAAGCAGCCACGCCTTGCGCTAACCGAAGCGCCTCGATCACGGATCTGAGGTTTTGCTTCTTCATGTCCTCAGCAGTGATGACCTCCACTGCGCTCGTGACTTGAGCGACTGGAATAGGTGTCTTTGTCGCACTAACGACGACCTCCGGCGTCTCAATGATGTCGGCCTGGTCGGCCATGGCGATTTCTTGCTGGGCGCGCGCCGGTTGGAGGGGTATGAGAAAGCAGAGGAGACAGACACACCGGATCAATCGAACGATGAACAACAACATGACGAAACTCCCTTGTGCTCGAAGGGTTCGGTCGAATCAACTGCGGGCTGGGTCTCCTGACTTGCGGATCGTGGCTTCTCTGCGCCTTCCCATGGGCCAAGGCACACAGTGGCATACTGCAGAGTTACTCCCCGCTGACAGTGGCGGCACCGTGATGGATTTGCACCATCTTCCCCGTCGCCCGCGTCGTTTCTACAAAACGCCCTTTCACGTTAAAATGATCGTCCCCCCTTACACCAGCCCGTCACGGCCGGGGACATGACCGTGCGGAATTGCGTCCTAACGAATCGCTCAAGCCGGCATGGTTACGCGCGGACGACCGCTAGACGGATGCGCATCGACAACGACGTCGCAGCCATACACCGCGCGTAAATTCTCCGGTGTGATCGTCTCCATGGGCGAACCGATCTGCACAATCCGCCCTTCTTTTAACATCATCACCCGATCGCACGACTGACTGGCGATATTCAAATCATGCGAGACCAGCACGACCGTGAGCTGCCGCTCACGCTGCAACCGGCTGATGAGCGCGCAAATCTCAATCTGGTGATTGATGTCGAGAAAGGCCATCGGTTCATCCAGCAAGAGAATGGTGGGTTCCTGCGCCAACGCCCGTGCAATCATTACCCGCTGGCGTTCGCCGCCCGAGAGATCGGACACGAGGCGACCGGCCAACGCCATCACATCCGTCTCGACCATCGCCTGATGAGCTTGCCGCAGATCATGTTCAGACTCATCACCGATCCCCATCCCCCACCAGGACTCACGGCGATGCGGAAAGCGTCCCATAAGGACAGTCTCCGCCACCGTAAAGGGAAACACCTGCACATATTCTTGCGGAACCACAGCGATGGAACGCGCAAGGAGGTGTGGATCAATGTGTCCGATCGACCGGCTTCCGAGCCGAATCTGGCCGGAACTCGGTCGTAGGAGACCGGCCAGCAGCTTTAACAGCGACGACTTCCCAGAGCCGTTGGGTCCCACAATGCCCAGGACTTCTCCCGCCCGCACATCGAAGGAGAGGTCCTCGACCGTCCACGGCCTCCCCGCTTGATCGTTTCGATAGCGAAACGAGACTCGGTCTGCCTGCATGGCCGTATCTGAAGTGCACGCGACGGGCACGGAGTCCTCTGTCAATGACATATCCACGTCACAGCATCCGATCTTTGCGCCAGAGCAGGAGATACAGAAAAAAAGGACCGCCGGCGAGAGCCGTCACGATCCCGACAGGAATTTCTGCCGGTGCCAGGATGGTACGTGCGATTGTGTCGGAGATGACGAGAAACATGCCGCCCACCAGGGCCGACGCAGGGAGCAGGAGCCGGTGATCGGACCCCACCACCATCCGAACGGCATGCGGCACCACCATTCCCACAAATCCAATCATGCCACTCACCGACACGACTGCTCCAGTCAGCAGGGCCGTCAGGACGAACAGCTGCCTTTTGATTCGCTCCGTTTCAATGCCCAGTGAACGGGCCGTTTCCTCCCCCAGCGTCAACACATTCAGCGACTGCGACTTGTGCATCACGATCGCCAACACGATCACCGCGTATCCGACGAGGGCGCCCAATGCCGGATAGCCTGGCGCTGTGAGGGATCCCATGAGCCACGCCATCAGGCCCGCCGACCGGTTCGGCTCCATGATCGACGTAATGAACATAATCAGCGCGGTGAGAATCGCGTTCAGAATCACGCCGGCCAGCAAGAGACTGTGCACGGGCAAGCGCCCCTGCGACTGCGCCAGACGATAGATCAACATGAGCGCCAGCAACCCTCCGGCAAAACCGCACAAGGGGAGGACGGGCAGCAAGACTATGGTCGCCCCGATGCCGAGAAGCATGGCCAGTGCCGCACCTAAGGCAGCGCCGCTTGACACACCGAGCACATAGGGATCGGCCAAGGGATTTCTCAGCAGCGCCTGCAGAGTCACACCCACCGCGGCCAGGCTGCCCCCGACGACAAATCCCATCAGCACACGCGGCAATCGAATATGCATCATAATGATGGCCGCTGTGTCCCTGCCGGCGACCTCTGTATTCCCTGCCGTCAGCAGCTGCGTCATGACGGACAGCAGCGTCGCGAAATCAACCGTCGTCGCGCCGAACTGGAGACAGAGGATGCATAGCGCGACGCTGGCCGCGATCAACGCCCCCATGATCCCAAGCCACCGGCGGTGCGTCAGAATCGTACCTGTGCGCCGCCACTCATCCCGATGCCCCGCAGTTCCTCCATCCTGTCTGTTCGACGCGAGGGATGACGATTCGGAAGTCAGCAGCTGAGGGGATACGGGCGTCATAGATTCTTTGCTACGGCTGGGATAGTGGTCCGGCCGCAATCTCAGGGTGAAGAATGTTCACCAGCATCGTCAGCGCTTGGCCGATTCGAGGCCCTGGCCGGTTCAAGAGATCGGCGGGGGTCTGATGCAAACGCCCCCGCCGGACCGCCGTCATCGTCTGCCATTGCCGCCAGGTCTGCTGCTCCCTATCCGGAATTCCTTCGGCTTTTCCGATAGGGAAGAGCAGCACTTCCGGATCCTGCTGCAGCACAACCTCCACACTCAGCCGCGGATACGGCAGCTGACTCTGGGCCGCGACGTTAGTGCCGCCGGCGATTCGAAGCAGTTGGTCGATGAAACTTCCCGGCCCCACGGTTATTAACGGCTGACTGTTGAGCACATACAGCACACGCACGAGAGACACCTTCTGAGTCCTCAACCGCACAGCGGCAACGTCCTGCCGCAAAGTCATCGCCACCTCATTGGCCGTGACCGAGCGATCAAGCATGCGTCCCAGTGTTTGGAGATGCCCTAAAATATCCTCGACTGTTGTGGCGGACAGGATGAAGACCGGAACCTTCAACTGCTCCAGCTTCAGAATCACGTCGGGTTTCAGAAATTCTTGTGGCGCCAAGACGAGATCGGGCTGAAGGGCCATCAACGATTCCAGGTTCGGATTGGCATACCCGACCTTCGGCTTCTTTAAGGCCTCCGGCGGATAGTCACAAAAATCCGTCACCCCGACGAGGTGTTCTCCGGCCCCGATGGCAAACAACATTTCGGTGACACTCGGCGCCAGTGAGACAATACGCGCCGGCGTCTTGGCCAGATAGATTTTCCGGCCGGCATCATCGACGAACGACCGCGACGACACGTGGGCCATGAAGGGCATGCCCGTGAGAATGCCTTGCTGGCGCCGCGTCATCTCCGCGCAATCCCTCTCAACACAGGCCACTCCCAGCGACGCACACATGATTGCCGCTCCGAGCACCAACCCACCGGCCAAGACAGAGCGAGCCGCTCGATTCAAATAAAAAATCCTCAAGGCCTGCCACAGACCTTGAGGATTGCACCCGCTTCTTCATCCTCGCCTGTTCCCCAGCCCTCGAGGGAACGATGGTCCACTCTCCGGGCAGGTCTTCTGGCTCATGGGTCGTCCTACTCCCCGTGCCTTCCCATCCATCACAGACAGTGGCATTCACGGGTTTCGTCCCCATTTACAGCGGCGGGACCGCGAGGGACTTGCACCCTCTTCCCTTACCCAGGAGTCTTAATGTGGATGGCACTCTAGGAGACGGTGCCGAATTTTGTCAAGTTCATTAATGTCCGAATAGGCGTCCAGCAATCGATGGATTCAGGCCGATCCTTCCCTCCTCCACGGAGAGAAAGGCCCCTCCATGCGAGGTTAGGAACAGCCTCCGGTCGGCATGGGCCTTGCTGATTCCCCTCGATTGAAATCCCACGTACGTCGCGGCCGTCTGACCACGCCCTGAACCACGAGGTCGTATCCATCCATGCGGAACATCATTATCAGCGTCTGTATTATTGGACTCTTCCTTGAACTATCAGGCCTGATCTGGTCAGCCAAGAAAGACAAGCCCAGCGAAGGGTTTGTCAGACTGTCGACCCCACCGGCCCGTAGTATCGAACGCCCGCTCGACAATGGCTACTTTCTGCTGCTGGGGATGGCCGCTGCGGATGGATCGAACCCCGTCCAAACCGGATACGACATCTGGAGTGAGACCGGAACGCGGCCGGCAGAACGTAGCTTTGACTTAGACAAACCGGGACGCACAGAGCTTCGTCTGCCAATCGCCTATGACCGTATTGTTCCCGAATGGCATACCAAGGACCCATTCTCGGAATTCCAGAACAAAGAAGCTTCGTTTCGGTCGTCGGCTCCGCTCTACGCACCACTCGTCACACGATACGAGCAATTTCTCCGAATGAAGTTTGAAGATTGGGGATACGGACATATCGGCGCCCCCCGCATCGAGGAGCTTATGGGGGCCCATCGCCTGTTCGTGGCAACCGGATTCGGCGAACAGGTAGGAACCGGTCTGGATCGGCTCACACTGGACGTAGCCAAGTGGCGTAGCGTCCTACGGGAAGCCCGAACTCTCTCGGTGAAGATACTGGCGTCCGTGATAATCGAAGATGATGTCGACCTCCTGTCGCGCATGCTGAGTCAAACCACGGTCGACAAGCACGTGCTGACTCAAGGTCTCCATATACTCCAGCCCCTGACTCCAACCGAATACTCACTTCGCTGGCCGATTCAAAATGAATTCATGATGGGATATCAACGTAGCCGCGTGGAACTCGCACACGGGCCCCGGCTACCCGAGACCGGCTCCCAAGTCCAGGCGACGGTCGCTGCCCTGGCACATCTGCCACCCGATGCATTTCAAAAAGTGGCGCACCCCAGGAGCCTGACAGGGTTTGGATTCGCCTCATCCGACCAGCGCACCTGGGAGGCCTACTCAAACTACTACGACGCCACAATCAAAGCGGCTGAAACCATTCACAGCCCGCTTCCTCGCCTGCAGGATATCGCCAAACAATCGCAACGGACGTTTCTTGAGCGGCTGGCTGACCCGATGGAGTTCGAGCCGCACTGGGAACCCTTCAGCCAACGTCTGGTCGAAACAGATGCACGGCTGCGCTTAGTCTCCCTGCAAATCCTCATGCGAAAACCCACGATCACCGTAACCATCCCGACCCGACTGGCAGAAGTCGGTTCGATCTACTTTGACCCCTTTACCGGACTCCCCATGCTCTGGAGCCCAACACAAAAGAAGCTTTATAGCGTAGGAAAGGACCGACTCGACGACGGAGGGGATCCGAGCTTCGACATCAGCGTGCCGCTTCCGCCTGCCTTCGCAACAGCCTCACCGACCTCTTAAAGAAGGGCGCGCAACATGTCGCAAGACCACCTCACCCATAATTTCAACGCCGCTTCTGATACTTGAGCTTGAGGACCAAAATCGTGAACGTCAGTATGAAAGTAATCGCGTTTGTTAGGATGATCGGCCACGCCGTCAGATACAGACCGTAGATCAGCCACAGAAAAACTCCGGTCGTAAAGGTCAACAACATCGCCAACGACATATCATCGGCAGACTTTGTCGTCCAGGTCCGCTGCACTTGCGGCAAAAAGGCGATCGTCGTGAGTGTCCCGGCGGCAAATCCGATCCAATTAGTAGCCTCCATTCCATTCCCTTCCCAACCTAATTTTCAAAGCAGCCTCCGGCACCCGGCCAGCCACTTGTCACAGATCATCCCAATGTGCTATTTTGTCGAGCTAATCATTCGCTCGATTCTTCAGAAGGAGCACTACCGTGGCATTCTCTTGCGATCTCTGTCAGAAGAAACCGAAATCCGGGAACAACGTCAGTCACGCGAACAACAAGACCAAGCGGGTATTCAACCCCAACATTCAGACTGTTCGCGCCGTCGTTGACGGTGCAAACAAGAAGATTCGCGTGTGCACCCGTTGCCTCCGCTCCGGACTGGTCAAGAAGGCCGTCTAGGTCCCTTCTCCGCTTCCTCTCAATCCTTACGGCATCGAGAGCAGCACTCGGCCTCCGCGCTCGGTCAGCTTGATTGCCTGCGGGTCATCAGCTGACAGCGTGAGAGTCCTGCCGCCGTCTTTGCTCGTCAGAACGAGCCCGACCTCACCATTGGCATCCAACCCAAGACCGGCTCTGGCTTTCCCCGCCTGATCCAATAATAAAAACTCTTCGGCATTCACACCGTTTGCCTTCTGGGCCTGAACAGACCTTCCGGAGAGGAGCTGATCGCTCAGCACGCCCCCGACGATACCGCCAAGAAATGCAGCGACCACGATCATCAGGGGTTGCCCCATCTTCATGTCACGTCCCTCCTACATCACTCGAGTGCATTCTGATGCGTGCTACCAGAGGACACTGGCCCGTTCCATCACCACACCGGCAGAGGAGACAAAAAAGGACTTGGAAGCGCATGCTATCCAAGTCCTTAGGTCCTCACATGTAACGTCTTAATAAGTTGGAGCGGGCGATGGGATTTGAACCCACGACAACTTGCTTGGGAAGCAAGGACTCTACCACTGAGCTACGCCCGCTCACGCATTCTTGATCAGAGCTTTCAATCTTTATACAGGAAGCCCCCCCACCTGTCCAGGGCAGACCTTCAAGCGATCGCCCGATGACCGCCCACTAGAGATCGACTCTCAACCCAAATGTTCCGGCATAGTTATTGAATTGCTGGTTGCCGACCATCACGCGAAAATTCACGAAAGGCTGCCAGCCATTCGGTAAGACCATCATCAGTCCTGTTCCCATATTGAAATAATCTCTGACAGGGACGTCATTCTGGAACCGGAACTTGGTCGGAGTCGGACTCAGATCTTGAACGTATTGTGCGCTCAAGAAGCGCTGGGAGTTGGCAAATTCATGAATGTAATCGGCATTGACTTGCGGCACCAGCACACCCAGCCCCGTACTGATCGCCGCTTGCGCCTGCAATCCCAGCAGGCTCTGAACCGAGTTCACATACTGGTCGTCGAACTTCAGTTCCAGGCCGGTCGTGCCGCGCTCGTCATAATTGTTGATATGCGAATGGCTGAAATTGAGGCCGACACGAGGGCCGACGGTAAACATCCCGACCGGATGGTCGTAGCCGGTCAACAGCCCCAGCTTGAAAACATCTGCATTGGAATTACTGGACGTAGCGCCACCGACGGCGATGTTCGACAAGGTCAAGCTGCTCTGGCGAGTGACCAGATAACTGTTGCGCCCATACCCTCCGGTCAGCTGAACGAAAATACGATCGGTCGGCAAATACTGACCGAAGAACGTACCCTCATATCCGTTATTGCTGAAGGTCCCTCCCTGCCGGAAATCGCCCGCCGTATTCGAGTAGGTAAAGGCCACGCCGGCGGTGAATTGTCGGGAGAGACGATAATCGCCACCGACTGTAAACCCCAAGATCGAAGACCGGTATCCGTCCTGAAACGTCGTATCGTTGCGGCTCAACGATTCCACCAGGCCGGAGGCAAAGACTCCCAGCCCTTTCCATCGATCGCTGCTCATGCCGAACATGCCTCCGGACGGTCCCGCTGTCGATTGAGCAGGCGAGGTCATCCCCATCCCTCCAAACAGTCCCGGCATGATCGCGCCGAATGGATTCGCCGTCATCGCCGAAGCGTGCCTCACGCCGAACGAGGGAACCTCATGTCTGATTTCGTCCAGACGCTGCAGGACCGTCCGGTTCAGGATAGAGGCCGCCGAAGCCTGGACGGAAGCCGCACCACCGCCCCCTGCTCCCTGCGCTGATCCACCGGCAGCACAAATGGCATTGAGATTTGTCCCGTACGGGCCACCGGAAAGACCCGTGCAATTGCTGGCCAACAAGGCTTGATTCTGCTGATTCAATGTCTGCGCATAGGCAGGGAGCTGTGCGACAAGAAGTGCAACACACAACAGGACCAGCACTCTTTCTGCGCGTCTTAACATACTCCGTCCTCCATACACAGATCTGTGTCAGTGGTCATCTCATCCGGCTCCATCAAAGCGACGACGATGTTTCCGGTTTGTCGTCGACTCATGCCTGACGGTTCATGGCTGCATCTGACTTCCTTGAAAAGGCCTCTTGGCGCGGCGGCCCATTATAGGTAGACTGTCAACCGCATGCAACGGGCGGGCGCCTGAACCATGCGAGCCCTCTTGAACCTCTCTGACAGTCTGATCGACTAACAAGCAATCACCCTGCAATGTGTATTGCGACATGATACCGTCACCACATACCAGGCAACGTCCACAGATACTAATCGCAATTGCCGTATTCTCCCTGACCGCATGTGCCTCAGAGCCACCAGCTCTCGACTCCGTCTCCGCCGTCACCGGAGCCATCAATGCGCCTGGCAGCACCGACGCGTACGACGTCGTCGATTGCCTTCTGCCTGGACAGATCCGCCAGTTGGGCGCGAGAACCACGTATGTCACCGAACGACGCCCTGTGCGGACAACCAGAGAGGACTGCGCAATTCGCGGCGGTGAATATGTCGCCGCCGATCGGGCGGACTATCAATCCGCCCTCAAAGTCTGGCTCAGCGAAGCCCAACAAGGTTCGCCCGAGGCTCAATACTATGCCGCAACGATCTATGAGAAAGGACTAGGAACTACGCCGAACTACCAGGAAGCGGTCGAATGGTACAGGAAGGCGGCTGAGCAGGGCGACAAGCGCGCAGCAGTCGGGCTGGGCCGACTCTACGAACTGGGGCTCGGCGTGGAGAAGAATTCGGCTGAAGCCTTCAAGTGGTTTGCCAAAGCCTCGGGCCTCGAGCAAACCGCCCTCTCCAATCTGACGACCGCACGCCAACCGGATCCATCCGCAGCCAAGCGCATTCGCGAGCTTGAACATTCTCTCGCGGCCAGAGAGATGGAGATCAAGAAACTCTCCGGAGAATTGAAGGAGACCACCGATCTGGTCGCCGCACTCCGGCGAGACCTCCAGGAACGCACCGCCCAGGCGCAACAAGCCCGCGCGAAAGTCCGGCAACAAGAGCAGCAGGCCGTCACCTTGCAGACGGAACTGAGCCAACTGAAAGCCAAACCCGACACAAGCCGGCAGACGGCAGCCCTGGAGCAGCAGCTGAAGATCCTCAGAATCGCGACGACTCGGGATCGCCAGCAACTCAGTGAGCGTGATGCCGAAGTGAAGCAATTGCAAACCCGCATCGCCCTCCTCGAAAAGAACGCCGAACGCATTCAGGTCCTGGAGCAATCGATCACCCGCAAAGATAGCGAGACCGAGGCGCTGCGCACACAATTGACGACGGTCAACCAGGACCTCTCACGGTTGAGCGACCAATTGAGCGAGCGCCAACGCCTCGCGACGGAGGAGCGGCGAAAAAGTCTGGAGGCGGAACAACGCTACCAGGCCGCGCAGGCGCAACTCGACCAGCTCCGGACGAAACCAGACCAGTCCGGCGCACTCGCCAAATCGGAAGAGACGGTCAGGATGCTGCGCCAGGAGATGGGGCAGGCCCAACACGAAGCGGAGGAGCGAGGCAAGGAAATCGCGCAGCTGCAGCAGAAGATTGCTTCGCTGGAAGCCGACGCCGAGAAACAGGCGAAGGCATTGCAAGTCGCGTCGGTGATCGACCTCGGATTCGACGGACCGTCGCTCGAAATCATCGACCCGCCGATGGCCAAGACCCGCGGTATTCAAATCACCGCGGACGAATTCACGGTTCCCGTCGGCACGGGCATCAGGCGGTCAATCACCGGCCGTGTCCTTGCCCCCGCGGGACTACGCACCCTGACCGTCAATGGAGAATCCGTCAAGCCCAATGACGACGGCATCTTTACTGCCGCACTCCCTGCGCTGCGATCGAATGCGGAGGAGATGGCCGTTCAGATTCTTGCCGTGGACACGCAGAACAAGCGCACGGCACTCAAATTCATGCTCAAGACGCGCGGGGCCAGAAAACCGAACCCGGCAACACTGAAACAGGATCTCGCTGGTTTCGGCCGCTACCATGCCCTGGTCATCGGCAACGACCACTACAAGCACTGGCCGGAACTCATGAACGCGATTGCCGACGCCACCGCGATCTCCGGCGCCCTGAAAGAACAGTACGGGTTTCAAGTGACTCTGCTGAAAGATGCCACTCGTGGACAGATCATGAAAGCCTTGAACCAATACCGGAAAATCCTCACGGAAAAGGACAATCTGCTCATTTACTATGCGGGACACGGCCACCTCGAACAGGGCATCGACCGCGGCTATTGGATTCCCGTAGACGCGGAAACCACCGACAACTCCGAGTGGGTCCTGCTGCCGAGCGTGACCGACATGCTGCAATTGATCTCCGCCAAACACGTGATGGTCGTGGCGGACTCCTGCTTCAGCGGCAAACTGACGCGAAGCTCGCTCGCGCAGTTGAAGCCGGGCCTCACGGACGAGGCCCGGATCGATCTCCTGAAAACGCTCGCACAAAAACGCGTCCGCACGGCAATGACCTCCGGCGGCGTGAAACCGGTGCTTGATGCCGGCGGCAGCGGCCACTCCGTCTTTGCCGAAGCCTTTCTAGGAGTCCTGGATGAGAACAACACCGTGCTGGAAGCCGAGCGTCTCTTCTGGGCCGTTCGCACACGAGTCGTGAGCACCTCTCAGAAACTTAATGCCGAACAGATCCCGACCTACGATCCCATCCACATGGCCGGACACGAGAGCTTGGGGGATTTCATCTTTGTGCCGCAAATGCCGTAGGCCGTCCCGGATGGCGATGTGACGGATGACTCACCACATCGCCATCTCATCGTTCTTTGGGCTAGCTCACGCACCCTGCTCCTGAAAATCTCGGCCAACCCCGCGATTGACAATCCCTTAAGAGACTCCTTCCCTCCGCGCCATCAGAGAACGCTGCTCCTCGCACATGCAGCGCCTTAGGGATATAGGAGACCCACCGCGCCCGGGCCGACGCGCAAAGGAGGATCCAAATGACCCGGTTCATTGGAACGCTTCATTGGCTCCTTGAGAAATCGGCCGTCTGCCTTCTGCTTCCCGGTCTTACCTGTCTGTGGTTTTCAAGTCACGCTCCGATTCTTGCCGCGGATAAATTCGACCTGGTCCCCGACAACCCCGACAACCCTCATTGATATTCGTTTTGCTCAGGCATACACTCCCGCACCAGTCACGCCCTTGAACCTTTTCGCCATTCAGACGACAAACACCCCACGGTGGTCATCAGTAAGCGAGCGGCTGGCGAAGAGGCCTCTTGATCGCTGAAAGGAACCGTCATGGGCAAGAACAACACGGTGATGGGGGCTCAGGACGTCCGTATGCCTATGGCAATACAAATCCAACCGACTTCCGTCTTAATCCCAATCCGAACCACCCGTTGAGGCTCTGGTGCGCTCGATAACTATGCGGGCAATGCATTCGGACGTAGAAAACCCCGTGCAGTAGCTCGATGTGCTGCAGGCACAAGGAGGTATCCCATGAGGCATATGAGCGGTGCGCTTCTCGGTCTCTGGCTCGCGGTGATGCTCTCTCCCGCAGCTGGCTGGGCGGCTCCCCCCACCCAGACGGCCGGCGGCACCGGAGGAACACGATACGACCGGGCCTGCGGAGACGGCGAAGTCATGGTCGGGGTCAGCGGGAAGGCCGGCCAATGGTTGGACGGGATGGCCCCCTGGTGCGTCCCGCTGAGCCAAAATGGAAGGTGGCAGGGCGCGCCACACCGCTTGGCATCGACCGGCGGTGATCCTGGATGGCCGGCCAAACCATTTCAGTCGATATGCCCGGCGAATTTCGCCATCGGAGGGTTCAGCGGAAACGAAGGACGGTATCTCGACCTGCTCACCATCGAGTGCCGCGCGCTCGGAGCAGACGGACGACTGACCGGTCCCATAACTCCGATGCCTACAGGAGGAACGCGGGGAGGCACCGCATTTGGCCCCATCCGCTGCGCCGACAATCAGCCGGCCACAGGCACCCACGGCAAATCCGGCATCTACATAGACAGCTTCGGGCTGAAATGTACGCCGGAAAACATCTGGCGTCCGGTCTTTCATTTCTCGCCTCACACAGGCTGGATGAACGACCCGGCCGGCCTTGTCTTCCTCAATGGACAGTATCATCTCTATTACCAGGCGATTCCTGGACAGGTGTCCTTCGACCCCAACGAGATGACCTGGGGACACGCAACCAGTACGAACCTGATGGATTGGGTGAGAATTCCAGTTGAGCTTCCGAGGAGACCGCCGGCCTTGTCGGTCGCTTCTAATCCACTTGCTCATGCTCCTTTTACCGGGTCGGCCGTGGCCTTCACGGGAGCCGCTGCAAATGCCCCACCCTGCTCCTGCGGGGCCGCGCAATGTATTCTGGCTATTTTCACGAGGAGTTTGATTCCTATCGGCAATCAGTACCAAGCATTATCGCCAAGCTGCGACAACGGAATGACCTACGCCGCCCAGCGCGAACAGAAGATCTTGGAACGATTGCCGTCCGTCAATTTCCGCGACCCGAAGGTCATCCGCTACCAAAACCCTTCCGGCCAGAGTTATTGGGTGATGGTGCTGGCCGTGGACACCAAGATCGAATTCTTTAAATCCAACGACCTGTTGTCCTGGAGCCCGTTGTCTCATGTCCAGATTTATCCACAGTTTCCAACGCAATTCACCGGTCCCTTCGTCGAAACCCCCGACTTGGTTCCCCTCACGGTGCAAGATTCAACCGAACAGAAGTGGGCATTGCTCTTTGCCGAGGGCTACCTTCCGGCCCTGGTCTGCGGAACCGTCCCTCCTAACATTGTCGGCGGAACCGAGATCAGGAAGGCCTGCGAGCAACCGGCAATTCTCGGGAACTACTCCAAGTCCCTATACTTGATCGGCGAATTCGATGGAACGAGATTTATTCCCGATCCGCCGGCCCCTCAACCGGGAGGACCGTGGCGGAGTTTCGCGCGGCTGCTGGATGCCGGACCTGATTTTTATGCCCCGCAGACATGGGTCGTTCCAACGGCTTCGGCCCCGACGCCGATCCCTCAAACGCCGATCATCGCCGTTCCCCAGACCGGAGCGGCACAGACCACCCCTCGACTCCCCTTGCCGACCGCTCCGACTGGGATTCGGCCGCGAGGGCTGGAGGAGGAACAGGCAAGCCAGGAGTCCGCCCCGGCGGAAACGCCGGATCAGGAGATTGCGTCCAGGGCCATTCCTATTGCGTCAACCGCCAAGTACATCCTGGCGGGCTGGCAGAGCAACTGGCGCTATGCCCATGCTCTGCCGACCATGGCGTGGCGAGGCCATCTGGCCTTCCCGCGCGAATTGAGCCTGATGAAACAAGGAACGGACTATCTCCTCATTCAAAAGCCGGTGGCTCAACTCGAAGCAAAACGCAGTTCCTCCGTTCAGGCCCACGTCAGGAATATTCCGATCACCGCTGGTCCGAACATTCCCGTTCCGACCTGGCGCAGCACCCATTACGAGGCCGTGATGACCATCGATGTCGGGTCCGCGTCTTCCGTTTCCGTTCATGTCAGAGCGAGAGGCTCGGAACAGGGGGCGACGATCGGCTGGCGACGAGACGCGGCGATCGGATTCCCTCGCGCCGGAGATCTGCGCTCCGTCCAGCCCGGAAGCATTGTCGCCAACTCAGTGGATGGAACGCTCTCCCTTCGGCGGTCGGCGCAGAGCTTCGACGCGGGAGGATCGGCCCCCGCCGGCTATAACGGAGAATGGCCGGTCGCTTTTGACGGACGGACGAAGGCCTCGCTTCCCCTGCCGAACGGCAAACTCACGCTGCGCCTGCTCGTCGATCGCGGTTCCGTGGAAGCCTTTGCCGGCGACGGGCGAGTCGTGCTCAGCGCGGTCATGTTTCCTGACAGCGACAATCTGGAGTTCCAGATCGCTTCCGGCAGCGGCATGGCCACGCTGGAAGCGCTGGATTTGTATGAGATCACAGACTGACAGAATTTCAGGACGGAGAGAGGGGGAGAACCAACCGAAAGGAGCCCTGATGACTGAGATGACGACACCCCAACTGGACGAGCAACCCAACGACTCAGGATTATCCCGCCGGGATCTGTTCCGCACAGCCGGCCTCGTCGCCGGAGGCGCCATGCTGCTCGGACTCCCGAAATTCGTCGGTGGGCTGAGTACGGAGGCACAGGCTGCAGAAAGGCCGTCATTCAGCGCCGGTGCGCTATTCCTTGAACTGGATGGCCAGCCTGCCGGCCTCATACGATCCGTGGAAGGCGGCGCCGCCTTCGCGTCTGTACTTGCGCAAGCCCCTGGTCCCGATGGAATTCCGCGCAAACGTCCGGGGCCTGTTCAATTCGAAGACATTGTGATTCAGGTGCCGCTCGGCGACGAGTCGAAGCCGCTCGCGGACTGGATTATTGAGGCACTGACCAATACCCCGGCCCTCAGAAACGGGGCGATCGCCTATACCGACGTGAACTTCAATGAGGTCAAACGGCTCGAATTCTTCAACACATTGTTGACCGAAGTGGCGCTGCCCGTCGCCGACGCACGAGAAAAAACGCCGGCTTCCCTCACGCTTCGCCTCACCCCGCAATCTATTCGTCTCACCGGGGGATCGGGCAAGCCGGTCAAGGCATCCGTCGGAACCAAGTCGATACCGGTGCTGGCCGGCAATTTCCGTTTCAACGTGCAGGGGCTGGAAAACGCCTGCGGCCGCATCTCCAAGGTTGAGAGCATCACCGCCAAACGCGCCGTTCTGAGAGCGGAGACGGGACAGTTTCGTGATTCCCAAAAACAATCCGTTACCCCCTTTGACTATTCCAACGTCGGCATCTTCCTGCCGGAGAACGACTCGGGCCCCTTCTATGCCTGGTTCGACGAGATGGTGCTGAAGGGGAAGGCCGACGCGGAACGAGCCGGCCTGCTCGAATGGCTCGACCCGACCTTCAAAACCGTGTTGGCCTCGGTCCAGCTCGGCGGCTTGGGGATCATCCGATATGCACCGGAGCCGGTCAAACCTGGCTCCGCCGAGCGGACGGGACTGGTCCGTGTGGAAGTGTATTGCGAGACATTCAAGCTGGCGCTGTAAACCCGATGCGACATCTCTCGGTGCGACAGGCCCCCAAGGAAGGAAACCATGCGCTCCCGGGAAACTGACGCCGGCCACGTAAGAAGCAAGTCATTGGACAGGGGCTTCGACTGTTGCACCAGCCGGCGCACAGTTGAACCTTTTCACCGTCGCGACGACACACGGTTCAGAGAGAGAGGAAAGCTTCTGTCGCGTTCGTAACCGGATGTTCATGCTGTTGAAACCATCCGACCTCTGAAGGAGAGCCCATGAAACACTCCCGCTTCGCACTATTTCCGCTCGCGCTTGCGTTATCGATCTTCCCTGGAGTCGGCCATGCCGACGATCCCGGACCCGGAACTCAAGACGAGATTCAAAGCCGCTCGATCAAAGTGTTCGGGTGCGAACTGTCGCTGGATGCGAACGCCGTGAAACGCTGCCTCGACAACAAAATCGAGGACCTCGTCAGAGACGCCACCCGCCCGCTGAAGGGGCAAATCGACGACTTGCGCGGAGCCATCGACGATATCGGGCGGACCCCGATCATGGGCTGTCGAATCACCCCCGATATCCGGCAAGCCGCAGACTGCGTGAAGGACCGGGCCGACCGGCAGATCAATCTCGAAGTAGCCAAGGCCCAGGCTCAGATGAACGCGCAGCTGAAGGCGCTGGACAGGCAGAAAGACAATCTTGAGCAGCAACTCGCTGACCTCCAGAAGAACAATCCGCTCGGTCCTGCTGCGGCCAAGTTCCAGAAAGATCTTCAAGCCTTGACCGTGCTGAGTCAGATGAACCTGGACTCCGTCAATGCCTGTCTGACGGCCGCCGCCTCCGCGCAGCGTGACATGGTCCAGCTCACGCAGCGCTTCGTGTCCAACCCGCCGGCATTCCCGCCCTATCTCATCATGGAGGTCTGGCAGCAGATGGAGGGCAACTTCGACCTCATCATGCAGGAGGAATTGGCGGGGCTGCGAGAATCGGCGCTCAACGGCAAACTGCCACAAGTGGATATCGTCCTTGACCGGTCGGTTCGCGCGATGAAGAAACTGGCGGAACGTGATCCCTCGGCCCGTTGCGTCTATGCCGCAATGGAGCCCCATATACCCGCCATGAAACAGGCAGCCCGAATTGTTCAGCAGCAGATCGCCGACAAAACCATGCATCTCCTGCAAACCAAGGTGCTCCCTGCGATCCTCGACCCGGTCGGTCAGCAAATGGGCCAGGTGTTCAGCCAGATCATGCAGTCTGACATGACGGGAAACAGCCTCGGCGGTCTCTTGCCGAACCAAAAAGAACTGGATCGTATTATCCGGGGCGTGGCGGCGGAACAGCTGATCCGGCCGACACACGTCAGAAACGTTGCAAAGAAAGTGCAGGCCATGTCGGCATCCCTGGGCAATCCACAGCAGGCCCAAGCCTCGCTCCAAGAATTGCAGCGAGTACTGGATAAGCAGGTGATCTGGCCGGAAGAGGTGGCCATTCAAGTGGCCATGGAAATTCTGCGCTTCTCCGGTCACAAATGGATCGACAGCGACATGCCGGGAGCCGGCGCGTTTGTCGCCAATCTGGCAGTCTCGACCATTGGAACGTCCAAAGACACCGTCGGAAACGTCGTCGAAGCGGCCTGCGGCTTGATTCCCGAAGCCGGCGCCGCCATCTGTTCCATCTATAAGGAATTGATCGAGGTGGCCTACAACTATGTCACGCCCGAAGCGATGAAGATCGTGATCTCGAACGTGATGCACGGCGGACTAGACCAGCTCATAAACGAAACCACCAAGGCCTACATTCAGAGACAAGACCCCAAGCAGTTCCGTCAAAACCTTGGCCCGCTGGCCTCCATCGTCAACGCATTTCCGACCAGAGAGGTGGTCATCGCCTTTGCCACACGGGACCGTTCGATCCGCGACATGCAGTTGGCGCTGTTTGAATACAACGACAGCGTCAGGCAGTTTGCGGAAGCGGCCGCTCGGCGCTGACACAGGTGCACTGCTGCCAAAACAGGCCGCGGCTCGATGATTGAAAGCTGACTCGAGATGCAAAGATACGCGATACAACCGACTACCTTAGGGAGCCGCAACTATGACAACGCGCGTCTTGACCGCTATCGTGCTTCTCAATGCCCTTGCCGTTACACCCTCCTACGCCTGGAAACTTGAGACCCATTACTGGCTGGCCAAGGAGGTTGTTAAAGAACTCGGGGCAACCAATGGATCGGTGAACATCCCTTCAAAATCGAGCTACTCGATCCCGCCCGGCTTGTACCAGGCGATCAAGGACAAGCCGGGAGACTATCTCATCGGCGTCCTCGGCCCTGACACCTACCCCGACATGGTGGCAGGACAAATGACAACGCATCCGGGATTGAAAGCAACCCCTACTGACCCGAAAGACATCCTGCCTCCCGCGAAGAACATGCTGGCAATGACGGGACGGAGCTTACACGGACCGCTCTGGGGTACAGACGACTGGCTCCAATGGGTACGGTCGCGCGCCATGCTTCCGGTCGCACCGGGCGTATCCCCGCTCACTCGGGAGCGCGAACTGGCGTTTGCGTATGGCTACCTGACTCATGCCGCCATGGACATGTGGGCGCACTCCTATGTCAATCTCTATTCCGGCGACGTCTTTTCATTGATGGATGAGCAGGAAGTGGAGTTCCGTCACATGGCGATCGAGTCCCTAGTAAAACGCACGCACCAAAACATCCTTGAGGCGCCATCATCGATGTCGCAGGAAGCGGCGTTCTCAGAAATCCGGAAACGGCTTGGTCAACCGCTGAGCTTCGCGAAAGGATTTCCTGACGATCTCTCCAAGATCACGGCGCCCGTCGAGTTCGTCCGCGACACCCTCATCTTGAACGCCACCGTGGCCAATCAATATGCCCGCGAGCTGTCCACACTCCATCTCTTCGCCATGTACCTCTATTGGGCGGAAGTCGGAGAAATCCGCGATCGCATGCAGCCGCTCCGCAACACGGTCAATGCGGCCGCCCAGGAGGCGGACCGGAAAGTCCGGGACGCGGAAGCGGCGTTCGATGTAGCCGACGCGGCCCTGCGGGCGACCGGCCAGGCCTATTCTATTGCCTATGACGCATTCAAGGCGGCGGAACGGGTGGCGACCGACGCAGCGGCGGCCCTCGACAAGGCGATTCGAGACACGCGACGCAACTGGAATCTCGGCGACAACATCGACAATTGGCCGTCGGCGGCCAGAGCGCTGATTCAAGGAGCGCAAGAGGCGGCCCGCCTGGCCAACAACGCCCTCACCGCGGCGCGAACTGAATACAATCGCCAGAAGGACAAGCGCGATCGGCTTCAGAACGAGCAGGAGAAAGCCCTCCGCAACGTGGACACGGAGAAAGCCGCCCGAAC
The DNA here is from genome assembly GCA_964635345.1 of uncultured Nitrospira sp. Lineage (GTDB taxonomy): Bacteria > Nitrospirota > Nitrospiria > Nitrospirales > Nitrospiraceae > Nitrospira_D. The sequence goes on along the minus strand of CAZWOX010000006.1, from coordinate 23,208 downwards.
GGCCGTCCGGCAGGTTCGCGATCAATCGCTCGCCGTCATCGACGGCGGAGTCACGGCCTGGCAGAATGGCATCGAGGACGCCGTCGATGCCTACATCCTTGCATGGGAGGATACCTCGAAGGAACTGATGCGGCCGCACGGCGCGCGTTTCTCTCCCAACGGCGATGTCACGGAGCCCCTCAAGCAATGGGTGACCTGCTGGGGACCGACGTTCGGACTGCCCGTGCTGACGCAGATTGCGCCCGTCTGCCAGAAGGCCAAGACCAGTTATTTGAACGCGTCCGAAACCGTGAAAGTCCTCCTTCAAAATGCGCTCATCCCTCAACCCGTTCGGATCGCCATTGAAAATCTCGACCGGATGATGGCCCAAGCGGTTCAACAGGTCCTTCCACAAGCGGCGCAGATGATTTCGAACACCATTCGCATCGACAACGGCGCGATCGCCGGCTACGCGCGGTCCATCGTCAACCTCCGGGCGAAAGAACCGACGCTCGCGGAAATCGACGCCGACTTCGCCAACGACATCTCCCAGAAACAGTTGGTCACATTTCCCTCGCGTTTCACCGATCTGCTGTATCAGGACATGGGACTGGGTCCGACCGGCAACAATGCCCCGCATACCAATAAATCACTGTCCGACCTGAGAAACTTCGCGGCCCTCCAGAACGCCTATACCATGGCCAAGCTCGTCCTGTTGGACGGCGGCGACTTGAACCACCTCACGCTCCCGACGCTCGGACCGTCCATCGGCATGCGTGCGCCGAACATGCCGAAAAACACCCCCCCGCCCTCCGGTCCCTACAACCTTCAGGCTCCCGCCGGAGAAATTCTCATCGGCGCGCTGCGGAGCATCGACGGCGACCATCAATGGCAGAAGTTCGCCCCGAAACTCCCTCGGAGAGTACTGATCGATTGTTCACGAAGATGGCCCACCGAGTCCGAAGGGGAGAAATATTGCAGCCCGCGCATCTTCGGGTACGACAAGGGCGATTCCGGTAAAGGCGGGCTCAAATTCTGGCAGGACCCGGAGTTGCGGCAGTCCGTGTTTTACAAGATTTTTCAGGGCCCGCTGACGCCGGGGCTGGCTTCGGCGCTCGGTCCTCAGAAGCTCGCCCGAGGGATCGGCCTCTGTCCTGCCGATCCCTTTCCGCCGACGGACGGCTTGGATCTCTGCCGCGATCCCAAGCCGGCGCCAAGCACCCCCGCGCTACCACCGTCGGGCCTGTCGCTTCCGCCCAAGGGACCAACCCTCCCGCCAAGCGGACTGCCCAAACCCTTTCCGCGTTAATGGAGGCATCGCAGACCATGCGCGCGCCATCATCGCTTCATCCAGGGAGAGCATGAACCTTTCTATTTATCGGATCGACTCAGAGCGCAGAGAGGTCGCAAACAAACACGCGCACACCATCATGACAGAAGGAGGAGGAGATGAGCCACCGCTCCGACCAGAGAAGTTGTGATCGGCTTCGCCACTCGTGATCGTTCGATCAAAGAGATGCAACTGGCGCTGTTTGAATACAATGACAGCGTCAGGCAGTTTGCGAAAGCCGCGGTTGATCGGGAGGCTTCTTCAAGAAGGGACATTCCATTCTTCGTATTCGAGAGAACAAGCGACATGCAGAAGGTCCGACGCTTGATCACGATGCACCTAACCCATCTCACAAAGGAGAAATCCGATGAGACGCGTATCGACCGCTCTTGCAATAGCCTTCGTACTAGGGGGCGCCTTCGGGTTGAGCCCGTTGATGGTGTTTGGAGCCGACCGGCCCCTGGACACGGTTGATGATCCCGATGTCGAGTTGCAACAAATGGACTTCCGCGCTCGGGAGGCGACGGCTCCCCCACAACTCAAGCAGGCACTGCAGCAACAGCGGCAATTCATTCAGCAAAACAAGCTTCCCTTTAGCATTGGGTTTACCTCAGCGACCGAACGGTCGCTCCCCAAACTGCGCACCGCCCCCGACGTGAAGACCAGAACCCTCCAAAGCATGCAACGGCAGAACGAGGAGGCGATGAAGATTCTACAGGCCGAGAACATCCCATCCGTCGAGCAGATATTCAAGCAACGGGAGAATCCCAAAATGTCACCTCCCATACAAGGGATTCCGCAACTTCAGATTCAACCGAGAGGCATACCTGACGACGAAAGCAAGACGCCGCCGTCCACGGAAGGGGAAGTGACGACGCGCGCAGTGTCGACGCCCTGCGCTTCGAAACCCTCTTTTCTCTATAAACAAGGCAGCGGCGAGGCTCTGTCGCCAATCAGAGATCAGAAGCAATGCGGCAGTTGCTGGGCGTTCGCCGGCGCGTCGATCGTGGAGAGCAGCAAGCGCATTCGGTACGGCGGTGTCGCCAATATCGCCGAACAGGAATTGCTCGATTGTGCAGGCGGTCCGGCACATGGCCTTATCAACGGATGCGACGGGTTCTTTATCGAACCGACCATGCTCCACATGCAATTTGATGGAGTGGCACGCGAAGCCGGATACACCGTGCCCTATCAGGCTCAGGATAGGGGAACGTGCTCCAACCCGCCCTACCGTTACAAAGTCTCCGCGTGGGGATGGGTAGGGTTTGGATACGCGACCGTGCAGCAGATCAAGAATGCGTTGTGCCAGTATGGCCCGGTGGCAACAACCATCGAAGCCACCAATCTCTTCCAAAACTATGCCGGAGGGGTGTTTCAACAGAAAGCGAATTCCAGCTATGAGCCGATCCCCTCAATTAACCACGCCGTCGTCATTGTCGGGTGGGACGATACAAAAGGCGCATGGCGCGTCCGGAACTCGTGGGGAACCGGCTGGGGAGAAAACGGGTACGCCTGGGTCAAGTACAACAACAACGCGATAGGCTGGGATACGGTGTGGGCGGTTGCCAAGAAACCGTAGCGTGCGAGATGATCCGATGTTCACGATTTGGCGGGCACCCTGCAGCGGCGCCAGCCGCTCACTGACACCATCAGTGCTGGTTGAGAAGAGAACGATTCTCGAAGGACACGGGCGAAGGTGTCTCACCGAGAGAGGGAAAGGGTTCCAGGAACTCTTTCCCTCGTGAACCTTTGAACCTGATCACGCGACTGCAGAGTGCAGAGTCGCATGCACTGAGCCGTCGGTGCGGCGAGGCAACTCACGAGTTCACAGAGGGAAGGAGCATAATCCTATGAAAAGCCACGCTCATGGTGCCGGTGCCAGCACAAGATCCAAGATCTTCCTCCGCGCCACCGTAGGCGCATTGATGTTTCCGCTGCAGGCCTACGCCCAATGCAATGTCACCTATACATACAATCTCTCTGCCAATGCTCCTGCGCTGCTCCAAGGAACACAAGAGGCGCTCGAAGGCCAAACAGTCGCCGTCCAGCTCACAGGGAAAGCCAATGTCCCCCATGTACGAAAGGTGACGAATAATAACAACCATCCGGTCGAGATCCAGGTAACCAAGATGATCGCCGGAGTGGCCTCCGGCACCAAGTGGGTCTCGCTCCCCGCCAAAAACACTAGCGATCCGCCCGGCGGCTCGTCCTATAGCAGCGGCGTCACCCTCTACAACATTAAATGCCCATCCCCTGCAGCCACGCCTCCGCCGCCGGCGCCGACGGTGCCGGTCATCACCGAGGTTACGCCGAACTACTATGTGTCCGGAGTTGACGAGCCCAAACGCAAATCGGCGATCATTCAGGGGGTGACGAAGGATGTCACGGTGAAAGGGATGGGCATCAACGCCGCCACCAGCGTCTCGGTCGGCGGCGGCAACGTCACGGGTTCGATCGTGAATCGCGCGCCCGGCGCGATCACGATCCGCTTTACCTCCGACGCGACGGCTCTTCGAGGCGAGCGAATCGTGACCGTCAACTTCCCCGTCGGCTTCGTCACCTTCAAACTCGTCGTGCTGGGCCAAGGGACCTTCGCGGCCCTCACGCATACGACCCAGAATGTGGACCTCGGCGTTGAGGAAACCTTCACGCTGACCGGCACCAACCTCGACATCGCCCGACTGGAATGCTCCTTCAAGATTCCCGGTGTAACGACCGTCTCGCGCACAGCCACAACCTGGCAGTTCAGAATACGGTTCAATGATCATCCCGGCCCGAAAAGTCTGTGTCTATCTGCTGATGTTCTTGCGCCCGACCACAACGACTGGGCTACCAACTACTTCCGGCGGACGGCAAGCGGGAGTATTTTCCTCTCTTCCGTGCAGGTCATCGCTCCCCAGCCCACCCTGCCTCAGGTACAGGTGCAATGGGGGCCGGTTCTGTGGGATATCCCACCGGGGACGAGCCGCTGCGCTCCCCAGCTCAACTGGACAGCAGTGCCGCCGAACCCGCTGATCGCCTCTCTACAAATTAGTGTCACATGGAGTGTCCCCTCGAACCCGAATAATCCAACTCAGCCTACCCAGTACGAACAGCTTCTCTCCTCGCCGCCAACCTCCATTGTGCTCACTCCGCAAGCTCGACTGAGAGCGGGTGAGAACTACCAGTGGAGGATACGAACGTTCGGTCCGCCGCCGGCGCCGGGCGAGCCTCAGGCTTACGGGCTATGGTCCCAGCCTGGGATCATCAACGTAACGGCAGCCGGGACCCAGCAGCCACCGGCGGGCCCCTGCGGAGCCAACGCCCCGGTGTGGTAACGAGAAAACACAGGGGACTGACCTCTCACAATCGCTTCACTCTTGTCGCCCGGGATGGATTTATGACAATCCGATTATCCGGCTTTCACATTCTGATTATCTCGATGCTTCTCACCACTTCCACCATCTGGGCAGCCGGCCCCACATCACAACAACAGCAACAAAGACCGCCGACGGGCGCCGCAGTGCCGATCCCCCAGGGCCAACAGCCACAAGTCGGCATACCCCCAACAGGTGGAACACAGGGAGTTCCGGTGGTGGGAGCGATCCGTCTAAACGTGAACCAGAACGGAACACCGGCCTGTCCTAGTTCGGCAAATTCCATTGTATCTGTGCTGGACGACATGGAAGGCAACAAGGTGAAGGTCACCCACAATGGCAAAACAACCACGTATATCCCACAGGCCTCCGCAGTCAGCGGGTTGCCACTGCTACGTTTCGACGTCCAATTGTGCGGGCAAAGCAATGCGTTCACCTACCAGGCAGATGCAACTTCGAATGTCTTAAAACGCCTTCTCGCATTTCACATTGGAGGGAGCAACGGGCAGGATGTCGTCACCCTGAACTTTGCCACGAACGCGGCGGGAAAATATGTCTCCATGGGAAAAGCCCCAGAGATGACGATAAACCTAGGGAAGGTCTGATTAATTCGAAATTGCGGACGGGAATCAGTGGAATTCCCCCGAATTTCTGCCGCTGACTGATCGAAACGGGAATTAATCAGACCTTCCCTAGGCAATGGAATGGATTCAGTGGGCATCGATACCTATACCATCGGGGGCGGCACCATGAAAGTGAATGCCAACCTTGGCTCGAATAATGATAATTTTTCATTCAAGAGCTATCCCCACACGATGGCCGGATCGCTGGACCTGACGGTGGAAGGCGGAGCGAACAACGATCAATTCAATTTCTTCCTGAACGACGTCAACGTACCAGCCGGCTCCACCCTGGCTGTTCGCGCCTCCGGCGATACGCTCGACCAGTTCCCCAACCCCAAGGATAATGTCGCGGACCATGGGCAGGATCGCATCTGGTCTGGATTCAGTGGCGAAGTGGACGGCACCCTAACGCTGCAATATTATGGCGATGACACGATCATACGGGGACTAGACCTTGCCTGTTCCACTCCCGCCTGCATTCTCTATTGTTTTTGCAGCGAGCCGGTCTGCAATCCTATAAGGCAACCGGGAGACCCTGCCCTCTGTAACGCTCCGACTGGATTGGAGGCATCGCTGGCCCAAGTACCGAATTACGCAACAGATTTCGTGCAGTCACGTGTCATTTTGCGAAAGGGAAGTTCGGGGAAAGTCACCGCTTTAGTCGATGGCGGACTCGGCGGTGACGGAGTCGCTCTTGTCATGCAAAATGATAACGCTGTAGGAGCGCTCCAGAGTTACAGTGCAACGCTGAGCGGGGGGCAGCCGCACAACTTTAAGAATGACGGATGTTATGCCTCAAGCACCACCCAAGGGAGTTCTTCATTTGTGGCGGTGTTGGGATGTAATGAAGTGAACCCCTCGCTGGGTCAGTTCTGATCGGAACGATAACCATGCCTTTCTCATCCAACAGACGGTCGGTCACAATCGTGACACACCGCAAGTTCTTGCACTTGGTCAGCCGGTTCGGACTCGCCGCGGCAACTCTTCCTTGGTTCGGAGGGAAACGGTTCCTGGAACTGTTTCCCTCTCCCCAATCTTGTGATGCGAGCTCATGCGCTTCGCGCCAGGCTAAACGGACAATGCTTCTGAAACCGTCTCTTACCCATCCTGTTTGGGAAGGGGATGCTCGTCTAATTCTGAGTGATCTTCGAACCCTTCATCGTCAAATTCCCGATGGATTTCAACGCCAGATTTCCGCTGGATGTGACGGCAATGTCGCCTCCATGGATCTCCAGGGTCCCGTCAGATCGGATGGCCAGGCCCCGTGCCGCCTGGATCGTCCCCGTTTGAGCGGCCACGAATTGAAACATCGCGCCTGCATTGGCGACCAGCGACTTGCCCGTTTGAATGACGGCATCTTCCCCGATAGTCAGCCGAAGAGGGAAACAGTTCCAGGAACTGTTTCCCTCTTCGAGGGCATCGCCATTCAGTCCAGTAAAGGAATCGCCGTCACGGCGGGAACCGGTGTCGCTATCCAGAGCAAAGCCAGCACTTCCATTAAAGCAGGAACCACGGCAACGATCGAAGCCAGCGGCACCACGGATCTGAAAGGCGCTGTTGTCAAACTCAACGGCGGCACAAAGCCGGTTGCCACAGTCGGCGGCGCAGTGGGCAACGGCAAGGTTATGACCGGCAGCGTGACGATCCTGGGGAACGAAGAGCGTTCCGCTCATCGGTCAGCTTGCGGCACAAGGATCAAGCGTGACGACCTAGCTTCGACCATCGTCTTCACTTGAAGGAGGCCCTTATGCGCATTAGGCTTGCGAGCCTGTTCATCGGATTCATAGTCGCCATCGGATCGGCCGTGCTGGCAAACGAGCCAGTTCCTGAGAACGCCGCCCAACCGGCGGCTCAAGCCGAGTCAGGCCCAGCCCTTGCCGACGATCAGGGCATCGAAACGAGGGGAGTCCCAAAAGTACGGACCCTCACCCCCGATGAAATTGCTCTCGCAAAGAGCGTGTTCCAAAACACCCTCAATTACAGCATGGTGAGGGTCACCAACACGCTCGGTCTCGGCGCCAGACCATGGACCACCAATAGCCCGCCTCTGTACATGCTGAATGTCGGCGGAGATTATCCCAACCTTGCCGCAGACGAAGACCGGAAACGTCTCCTTATCCACGAGCTGACTCACGTTTGGCAGGCTCAACATCTCGTTCCAATCACCATGAACTCTGCGGTGCATCAGACGTTGAGCGCCATCAACAACGGAGGCGATGTCTCAGCCGCCTATTCCTATACCGTCGGCAAATCCTGGGGACAGTACAACATCGAGCAGCAGGCGAGCATCATCGCCCACTGGTTCACGCCGACGAACGTGTGTTTTGAAAACGGCCCTTGCGGAGGCGGGATGAAATCCACAGATACACGATACCGCTACGTCCGGGACAACATTCGGCAAAACAAGGCGTTCTAATAGATTCGCTCCCGGTCTAATCAAACTTGACCAGGCGCCGGACCCTGCTTGGAAATTAACGGCCGGCGTAGAGCGGCAATCTGCGAAAGGAGCTGTTATGAACACATTCTCCAGGGCTGACCACTCCCGTCGGCGATTTGGCACGCTGATGAGCTATTTCACCCTCATATCCTGTTTTGCACTTTCCGGTTTCGCAGTCTTGCCACTTCCGGCGCGGGCTCAAACCAAAGCTGCTCCGGCACTCTACGCCATCCAGATTGGAACGACACCGCCGGTCCAAATTATGCGCTATGAAGGCGGAGAGCCGATCGCAACAGTTGTTGCCTCAGCCGAGGCGGGCTCTGGTCTTCCAAACAAGCACCTTGGGACAATTCAATACCGTGATATCGTGTTCGACTATCTGCCCATCCCGGGAGCTGCGCTCAACACCGTGATCGCCGATGTCTTGGCCGGTAACTCTCAGCCGGTCACCGGAGCCATCGTGATCATGGACTCTTTGAAGAAGGAACTCTCCCGGCTGATTTTTTACAACGCGCTCGTCCGTAGCATCGAGTTTTCCGACATGGATATGACCCTCACGGGTCAAGCCCCCATCGTTCGGGTCGCCTTGGCTGTGCCTATGGCTCAGGTAAGTGCCGGCTCCAGCCAGATCGTGACGTATTCTCCTTGGGTTAAGGGACCCCTGAAGTCGAACTACCGGCTTCTCATTCAAGGCCTCGATGCCGCCGCCCAGAAATCCCCTCGCGTTGAACCGCAGAAATTCACTGTCGCGATCACAGCCACCCCGACACAATCGGGGCCTTCGGGACCATCGATGACGTTAGGAACAGGCGTCCGCGACTACTCGAATCTCATCATTCTTCTCCCCGAATCGGAATCAGCCCCCTTTGTTGGATGGCACCAGCAACTCACCTCGCAGCCACAGAATAGCGAGCAGTTTGAGAAGAGCGGCGAATTGCAGTGGTTGTCCTCCGATAAGACCAAGACGTTTGTTTCGCTCCAACTGCAACATCTCGGCATTGTCAGCGTGATCCGCCTGCCCAACAAGCCCGGGTATGTGGCGGTGGAAATGTATTGCGAGAAGATCGTGCCGCAGGTGTTTTAGCAAGGCAGAACGGGATGCCTTGATGGGGGGAGGTGCCGATGGACGATCTGGCGAGAGAATCAACTGCAGAACGAAATGATGTGTGTCGGCGCGACTTCTTGAAACAAGCCCGCTATTTCGGCTTGGCCGCTGCCACGTTCCCTTATCTCTTACATGATTGGGTCGGTTCGGCCCTGGCTGCGGTCGAAATTCAAGACATCACGCCGGATGTGTCAGTCGCTCCTCCTCCCGCTGCTCCACCATCATCAACCTCCGGTGGGCCACCCGTGGATCCGCATTTTGTATCCCCTCTACGATACGGTCTTGCTATGAGCACCAACTACCATGTGCAGGTGTTCGGATTTGCGGGTGGCGAGCCGGTTGCTCAATATCTCACCGGCGCAGTCGCTCTAGACGGCATTCTGCCCAAGAGAGTCTCGGGCTATCACTATCAGGACATTGTGTTCCATTACCTACCGATTCCCAAAGCCGCAATCAACGCCTGGCTGGTCGACTGCCTGCGGGGCAAGGCTTCTTCCGCCAACGGCCACATGGTCGTTCAACCAGCAATGAATTTACCAAGTAGCGGCCTGTCGATTACCAACGCGTTTGTGAAGGAGATTGTATTTCCGGAAGCCGATAGCGCGACAGGATCGCCCACTGCCATTCGCATTACCCTTGCCGTCCAACGCACTAATCGCTCAGACGGAAATTACACGAATGTACCGATGACGCACATCGACCCGTTCGGCAGCTTGCGAAAGGGGGTGTTCTCCATCGACATTGCGGGCATTGTCCTCAACGAAGTATCCCGCATCGAGCCGGTGACATACTCCGCCACCCTCATTCCCGCTCCACAAGGGGGCGGATACCAAGGAGCCGTTCCGAAGAAGCTTTCGACGCTTCGCATTCAGCTTCCGGAAGCGCGGGCAGCCGACCTCTACGGATGGCACAATGATTTCGTCATGAAAGGATTGAATGGGGACGCGCACGAACGTACCGGAATGATCCGGTGGATGTCCTCTCAGGTTCCGTCACAACCCATCCTGTCACTGAAGCTCTCTGGGCTCGGCATCCTGAGCGTCGTACGACTTCCGCTGAAGCCCGGCTATGTCGAGGCGGAGCTGTACTGCGAGAAACTCGTGCCCGTATTTTTCAATGAGGAGCCCCTGCAGTGAGATAAGTCCACCGTCCACGTTTCAGGAGGAGCAGCCTATGAACGACGATAGATTGAGCGTCCGGTGGGTCGGCCTCACCGTCCTGATCAACCTCGGCCTCCTGTGCATTCCGTGTGCGGCGTGGGCGGCAAATGAATGCCGCGTGGAATTCAAGGCGGGAAGCCAGACCATGACGAAGAGCGTGTCAGCCGGGCAGACGTTTACGTTCTCCCCCTCAGTCTCCGGTCTATCGTGGGTGCGTAATAGCAAAGCAAGGCCGGTAGATGTGCAGGTGACGAACCTCACCCCGGTCGGCACCAATCCTAAATGGGTCACGCTGCCGTCCTTGAACGCCAGCGATCCCTTGAATGGCAACTATTCCGGCAGCGTCAAACTCTACAAAGTACGCTGCGTCTCGTTGACATTCCCCGACGTGAACAATACTCCAACCCCTGGCGGGTCCGTGCCGATACCGTATCCGAACATCGGACAGTAACCCGACCCACAGATTGAAAAGAGAAGGAGGAACTTCATGCCGAAGATAATAGCCACCCTGTTCACAGCCGGGCTACTCCTATGCCAAGCATCCGTAAGTCATGCGGTAGCCATCTTTATGTTCATAGATGGAGTTAAAGGCGAGTCTAAAGACAACGCTCATAAGGACTGGACCGACGTCCAATCTACTAATTGGGCGCATGGTGAAGCGCCACCGGGCTCCCCGGTGAAAATTCAATTCGGCCGCCTTCAGATTACAAAACTAAACGACTCGATCTCCCCTTTGCTGGCCCTAGCAGCTGCGACCGGCCTTGCGTTCAAGGAACTCAAACTTGAAATGATCAGGTCTGGCCCTGTCCCTGTGGTCGTAAGTCGCGTGAAGTTGAGGGGGGCTCGAGTAGCCAGCTATGCAACTGCGGTTCAAGACGGGCCGAATGCTCCAACCGACAGCATCGGATTCAGTTTCGACCAAATTACCTGGATCAACTTCAAAGTTGACGCGACCGGACAGCAAATCCCGGGCAACGCCGGCTGCTTCGATCTGAAAACGAATACGGCCTGCACCCCGGGTTTTTAACAGGAAGGGAGAGGGGAACCGTACCAGTGATGGTTCCCTCACTCACATCGGACAGCCGTGCCCGTTTAGTTCTGCGTGATTTTCGATCCCTTCAACGTCAAGTTGCCGCTGGCTTTGGCATCGATGTCCCGCCCGAGGATGTCGATATCTCCATCCGACTTGATGAGAAGGCCTTTGGCCGCCTGAATAGTTCCCGTCTGAGCGGCCACAAACTGCATCATCGTGTTCGCGTTCACCACAAAGGCTTTCCCCGTCTGGATGAGAGCATCCTCGCCGGCCGTCAGCCGAGCCGTGCGCGCGCTTTGGAGCAGAAACTGCTGTCCCGTCCTGATCGTCAGATCCTTTCCTTGCTCCAGGACCGTGCTGACCCCGACAGTGGTTTGAAGATTCGACCCGACCGTGAACTGCGCATCGCCGCCGACCGTAGACCGCAGGGTTCCAGTATTGTTTATGAGCATGTTTCCTCCGACGGAGACCATCGCATCCTTTTGAGCCGTCAGGGAAACGTTCTGGGCCGATTTCACCGAAAGATCACCGGACGAGGCGAGCGCCACCGCTGAACCCTGCAGCGCGATCCCGCTGGATCCGGCCGTCAGCGCGTTTTGGCCGGTCATGACGACGAGGCGCTCACTCCCAGGCGTGCTGTCGTAGACGGTTTCCGCCTTCGGACCGTTCGGCGCCTGGGTGCGAAACAGCGACACATGCTTGCCGGCCGGCAACGCAACGGGGGGCAGGTCTTTCCCGTTGTACACGCTTCCGACTACCACCGGGCGATCGGGATCCCCATGCTCAAAGGCCACCAGTACTTCATCCCCGACTTCCGGCAACCAGAGAGCGGCGCTCCCGGAGCCGGCCGCGATCTGCGCCACACGGACAAACCCGCTGTCTCCAGGATCGTTTTGATTGGAATGGACGGGGCTGCGCCAAGGGAACCGCACCTTCACCCGCCCGAACTGGTCGACGTGCTTGGTCTCGCCCGGCGGTCCGACGACAATGCCGGATACCACTCCCCCGACCACAGGCCTGGGTGTCGCCAGAGACGGACGATAGGGCACCTGTGCCGGCAGGCACCGAAACGCGTTGCGGTATTCCTTCGCAGTCCGCTGATGCTCCACCGCGGTGATCACATACTCCTGATTGAAATCCGCGCGAGGATGGCCGAGGAGGGCCACGCGCTGCCCGGCCTGCAGCTGTGGAATGGTCGACTCCCCCCGACAGACCTGCGACTCGGCGATATGTGCGGCGAGCCGGATGGCGGCCTGTGCCTGCGCTTCGGCTTTGGTTTCGATACCTGCCGGAAATTGCCGTTCCGACAAATCACCGAACAGCACCGCCTGGGCCACGGCCGAGAGATCGATCGTCGGTGTCTTCCAATTGTAATCGCCGGCTTGCACCTGGCCGCTGTGCAATGATTGACCGCGCGTGAACGACACCACTGCGGGACCGGCGCCCGGCGCGGAGTTGAATTTCACCCCGGCCGCGGCCGCAAATCCCGCATTCCCGTCGCTCAACACCAGCTTATCCCCGCCGGAAGCGGATTCGACATGATAGTGAATCCCCGCTTCTTCCAAAAGGCGAGACACGAAGGCCTGATCGGTTTCCCGATACTGGACCGTGAGTTCTCTTGCCGGCAGCGTGGCCCCGACACGTACCTCGACGTTCGTGATGCCGGCTTCATTCATAACAGCCGTGGCGATCTGAATCGCGTTCATGTTGTAAAACGAGCGGCTGGTGCTGCGGTAATGGAGCCGCTGGAGCGGGGACACGAGGCGGATACGGTAGAGCCCCTGCGAAGCGGCATGATCAACTTGCTCGACACTTTCGATCATCCCGCTGGCGGTTCGGCCGGGAAGCAGCGCAACGGCGAATGGCTGCCCGACTGCCGATGAAACATTCAATGCCTTGTCGGCCGTGGCAATGGTGACATCGAAGGCAAACGGCTCCGATACCGCTTCCTTTCCGGACAATTGGACGACCGAGCCTTGGGCCAAGGCATCGAGCACGGGATTCCCTGCGGCACAGAGTACGGGAGGATGGTGCAGGGCGAGTCCAAACAACAGGGTGAGCGTATACGGGAGCGATCTCATGGATGCCTCCTCCTCCATTAGTCAGCGCATAGTCGATTCTGGTGGTATCTCGCGAGAGCCGGACGGCACGCGAGGAAGGTCAGCGCACAGCGTAACTCACGACATAGTCGGTCCCCTGAAAACTGGACTGAAGGATCTGCACCTGGGCCGGGCTCATCGGGTTGATCCCCGCCTTGTTCAGCAGATCGGCGCGGACGAACTGAAAGACCTGTTGGTCGAACTGCCCCCGTGTCTGCGGCTGAAGAAGCACCTCGCGGATCCCGTTTTCGAGAGCCGGCTGGATTTGCTTGAAATAGTCGGCGGAGATTTTGCAGACGTTCACCGGGAAAATAATGTCGAAGAAGTGGGAACACTTGTCTGCTTCTTTGACGGCCCCTGTGACCGCAATGCGGATGGACTGGAATGTGGGAAACCCGCGTTGATCGAGAGTCGGCAGTATGAACACATCGATCAGGACTTTCTCAGCCACCAGATCGGTCAAAGCACTATCTCCTTCGCCGGAATAGTCTTTATAGTAGGTTTTGAACTGCAGACTGGGTATCACAAACTGGTAGCGCAGTTCGGCTCCTTCGGACGTCACGATCGGGGGGTTGGACACCCCTGTCAGATGGACGAAGGACTTCTGTCCGTTTCCGGATTCATACGTGAACTTCTCCAGCACAATCCGCCCCGCCAACCCGCGGCCCAATACAAAGTTGGTATCAAAGGGGCTGCGCATGTTCCCGATCTGAATAAACGACTTGGTCGGGTCTCCGAGAATGGCTGAAAAAGGAATCGTCCTGGTGAGCGATCCGGGCGGTCCTCCCGGCTGGGGAATCCCCGGCTGTTGCGGCTGCGATCCTGGTTGGCCGGGTTGACCAGGCATCGGAGCCGGCATCGGCGGAGACATCGGTTGCGGCGGACGCGGGGGAAAGACCTGCGCCGGCGCGATCCCACTTATGCACAACAACCCCGCCGTCACCCCGATCATGATCGCCGCCCGCATACTTTTCATGACACCGGTTTCCTCTCTTCGGCTATTCGTGCATGAACCAACGCGTCACCGTCACATCCTGACCAGGCTGGCCGGCCGCATACGAGAGCGGGGTGACTTGCACGGCGGTGCCGGTGTCGTCCTGTACTTTGATGATCCCCCTGGTTTTGACCGATCCGACGCCGCGTGGAATGACCGGCGGCTCTTCGACCTTGGCCACGATCTTCACATCGGGCCTCTTTTCGTTCGCCAATTGGGCGAGGCTCTCTTCCAGATCAGCACGGCGGTTCGCCGAAGCCACGATAAAAAACGACTCAATCCCCTTGATCTGATCGAGGGTATACCAGTGTCCATCCTCGGGAAATGCGTACTCTTGATCCTTCTTCACGGGATTCGACGCCCTGCTGCCGCTCGTTGGAAACACCGGTTCGGCCCAGCTTGATCCATCGATGGTGGTAATATAGACGTAGCAGTCGCAGTTGGTCCGCACGACGATCTTGAAGCGATCACCGGCCTCTTTGTTGGCTCCGCCGTCCTTCAACACCTCCCCGTCGTTCATGAGAACGACTTCTTTCCCCTTTTCTGTATGCTTCTGTCGAACCAGCGCCACGTCGACCGCGACCGGTTCGGACGACACCGAGCGCGGATAAATCCCCGCCCCGCCATAGGGCTGGCCCCCATATTGTGGCTGACCGGCGGCTCCATAGCCGCCATAGGCTTGCTGTTGTTGCTGCTGGCCATAGGGCGAAGGACTTCCAACCCCCGGCTGCGCTTGACCGTATCCCGGTTGTGGCTGGCCATATCCGGCCTGAGGCTGCCCATAGCCCTGTCCTGCACCGGCGGATCCGTAAGGATTGTTGGGATCATTGCCCTGCTGCGGTGGATAAGTCGCCGCTCCCCCGTAAGGATTCGGGCTCCCTGGGGGAACTCCACCCATCGGATTCTGCGTCCCATATTGCGAGGGGGTCCCATAAGGACTGGACGGCTGGCCATACGGATTCGGCGTTCCGTAGGGATTCTGCTGTCCGTACTGCGGGGTCTGCCCGTATTGATTCGCCTGTTGCCCGTAGGGCGGGGCCTGCCCGTACGGATTGGGCTGTTGCGCATACGGGTTGTTAGGATCGTACGGGTTCATCCCGGGCTGAGAGGGAACACCCGGAGCGGCGCCGGGAGGATAGCCGCTCTGACTTCCCGGGTATGCGGCCGCGCCGGGAGGTATTGCCCCCATGCCCCCGTAGGGATTGCTGGGATCATAGGCACCGGCCTGACCCGGAATCGTCTGCTGACCGGGATACTGTTGTGACGGCATCCCCGGTTGACCGGGGACTCCACCCATTGCCATTGCCGTATTCGGATCGAAGGCTCCCGGTTGACCGGGGAAGGCCTGTGCTCCTGGAAATTGTTGTTGCGGCATTCCCGGTTGGCCGGGAAACCCCGGCGGCCCCGGTGCACCGGGGCCGCCCATCGCGGTCTGAGGCAACCCTTGCATGTAGGGACTGGAGAGACGATTCACCAGATTACTTAGATTGTCCCGATGCTTCGAACCGTAGTTCTGGAGTCCGGTTTGGAAGAGATTACGGGCGAATTCAAAGGCGACCGGAACGAGAAACGGGGCCGCCGCACAGGAACTGAGCAGCAATGCGCTCAAACACCCGACGATGACGCCTCGACCGAGCACCCTGAATGCGATTCTCCAAGCCTTCATAATCAACCTCCGTACTGTTGTCCCGTACGTCGGGGGGAGCCGGCAAAAGGTTCAGGTCATTGTAGTCTGCCCGCTTAAACAGGGTCAATCGAATGGCTCTCGAACAGTTCCTATTGAGGCCCCCCCGGCAAATGTGCTAGAGCAGGGACGCTCGGAGGGCTGCGGTCATGCAGGAGCGAACTCAGGCGCGCATGAATACGACTCACAGACACAATGTCTCTGAATCGGACCTTCTGGCAGGCGTGGTCGCCGGTCAACAACCGGCATTCGAACAGTTGTACGCCCGCTATGCGCAGCGCGTCTTTCAATATGTCCGTACACTCGTCGTTGATGCCGCATCGGCCGAAGAAATCGTGGGGGATACCATGATGGCGGTGTGGCGCGGCGCCGGCACATTTGCGCACACCTCGCGCGTGTCCACCTGGATCTTCGGCATCGCCCGCCATAAAGCGCTCGATGCGCTGAGACGCACCGGACGGCACCGGCGCGAAATCGATCTCGACGGCGCCGCGGATCTTCCCCATACGGACGAAAGCCCCATCGAGAGCATTCATCGACAACAGATGGCTTCGCTGACTCAGCGAGCCCTGACCAGCCTGTCGCGGGAACATCAGGAAATCCTCCGGCTCGTCTTTTACGAGGAGCTTCCCTATGACGAGATCGCCGGGCTGCTGTCGATTCCGGAGAATACCGTCAAGACCCGCGTGTATTACGCCAAACAATATCTCAAGCAGCAGCTCGAACGGTTGGGGAACAAGGAATCGATCCGATGAGTGATCCTGAAACGATACCCGCCGGGGTACACCAGGAAGTCGCCCTCCTGCCCTGGTACCTCAACGGCACGTTGAGCGAGGTTGATCGCCGGCAGCTCGATCAGCACCTCGCAAGCTGCCAGGCCTGCCGGACGGAACTGGCGGAGCTGACCGGCCTCAAGACGGAGCTGACCGCTCTGCATGCCGCCCAGCCCGGCCCGTCGCCCCATACCGCACGGCACATTCTCGCGAACGTACGGCGCGAGGCCGCGCTCCGGCATTCCTCGCCGGCCGGGCGCCGTTCCCGGCTGAACGGCGTTGATGACTGGGTCCGCATGCTCCTGCTCCCCCGATGGGCCCCGACTCTCGCAGCTGCGCTGCTCCTTGCCCAACTCGGTCTCATCCTGTGGATCGGCATGCCGATGCCCCGCACAGAGGAAATCACGACGCGGTCGCTCGGCATGCAGACAGCCAAGATCGCCGTGCTGTTCCGGAGCACGGCCTCGGAGGAGCAGATCCGCGGGCTGCTCCAGAGCATTCACGGAAGAATCATCGACGGACCGACGGCCGATGGGCGCTATCTCATCGAGGTGCCTACCGCCGACCGAGCGGCCGTTCAGCAGAAACTGGACATTCTCAAGGGACGGCCCGACGTCGTCGGATCCGCAGATCCGGCCCGGCCATGAACCTTGCTCATTGAGCCGGCGACTGACTGATGCGCCGGTTCCTGTGCTCCATGATGGTATGAGGACCGCCGGAAGAGGTGATGCCGATGAACAGATCGCAAGAGTCGCTCGTGAGCGTCCTCGTGCTCGTGACTTTGGTTGCATGGGCGGGGTACAGGGAGCAGACTCTGGCCCAATCACCGTCCGCCGACCAGAACCAAGGCACCAGACGGGCCCTGCTCATCGGCATCAACAAATACAAAGCCGTGCCGAAACTGCAGGGCTCACTGAACGACATCGACACCATGCGGCAAATCCTGCTCACGCGCTGGGGATTCGCCGAGCAGCACATTGCGGTGGTAAAGGACGAGGCCGCTACCCGCGCCGGCATGTTGGCCGCGCTCGAACAGCTGGCCAGGGAAGCCGGGCCGAACGACACCGTCTATGTCCACTATTCCGGCCACGGATCGCAGGTCGAGGATCTCAATGGAGACGAGCCCGACGATCACCTCGACGAAACCCTCGTGCCGCAAGACGGCCGGACCGCCGGCGTGCGGGATATCACCGACGACGAGCTTGATGCCGTGTTTTCATGGATGCTCGCAAAGAACGCGTTCATCGTCTTGGACTCCTGTCATTCCGGCACTGCCACCCGCTCGCTGGATATCCGGACCCGTTCGATCCCCCAAGACAACCGTATAGACATCTACAAAAAAGCTGAAGACGCGAAACCGAAAACCCGTGCCATTGTTCCGGTAGTCACGTCCCGTTACGTCGTCATGACCGGCGCGGCGTCCCATCAGGAAGCGCTGGATGGCCCGGTTGACGGCCGGTATCACGGATTCTTCAGCTACTCGCTTTCCAAAAGCATCGGCTCGGCCGGTCCAGGCGCATCTCCCCGTGACATCTTCACCGGGATCGAGCGGGAATTGAGACGGATCCAAACGCATTTCGGCCGGAGTTCCATGCCGGAACCGCAACTGGAGGCCCCCCCCGATCTCATCGAGAAAACCCTGTTCGATTCGTCCGTTTCCCCTCCGGCCGGTCCGGGTGCCGGACAGATCGCGCGGCTCCCCTGGCTGAATGTCGTGCCCGTCGATAGAAACCTGGTGGCCTTGATCAACGGCCCGTTGCTTGGTGCCGCCCCCGGCTCCACATGGTCGCTCTATCCTCCGGACGAGACGCGCTTCGTTCCCGGTCGGGCATCAGCCATCGCCACCGTCACGCAGATCAACGGAAAGGATTCCATCGCGAAGGTGCAGTCGTCGGCCGGAAGCATTCCGGCCGGTTCCCGGGCCGTCGCATTGCTGCCCGCCCCGACAGGACAACGGATTCCCATCCGGCTCCTCGACATGCCTCCCACCAGCCGAACGGTCGTGGAAGAGACGTTATTGACGAACATCAAGGACGTGGAATTGGTCGGGCCTGATCAAGCCGCCCGCTTTTCGGTCGATGTGGAGGGAGACTCGCTCAGACTGCTGGCCGCCGACGGCTTACAGGTCGTCGGCACGTTCGGACTCAACGAACCCTGGGGAGCCGGGATCGCCACCGTCGTGTCACGTTCCTCCTACGCCTCGGAACTTCTGACGCTGGACAATCCTTCTTCGCAACTGAAGATCGATGTGCGAGTCGCGACCGCCCTGAAGCCCAAATCTACCGTGAGCACACGCGGCATCACCGTCGTCGGCGACACACAAGCCGCCACGTATCACATCAGGAAGTCAGGCAAGCCCCGCACGGAACAAAACAGTTTACAGCTGGAAATACGCGTGAATGCCGACGCCTATATTACGATTGTCGATGTCGACTCTGAAGGCGGGGTCAATCTTTTGTTCCCGAACCACTACCAACAACATAGTTTCTACGGCGACGGCTTCATCCGGGCGAGCGAGCCGGTGCTGATTCCGGATTCCATCAAGCCCGGCAATAGCGCCGGTTTCTATTGGGACTACAGCCCTCCGAAGGGCACGGACACGATTCGAGTCTTCTCCAGCACCGATCTGCAAACAGCCCAGCTGATTCGTGATCGAATTACGGCGTTGCAGATGTCCGGAGAGCAGTCCGGCACGACGGTCAAGACACGCTCGGTCGCCAATACCGTTCAGTCTCTCCGGCGCAGCCTCGCCACCGTCGCAGCCAGAGGCATCATCACCGTCGCGGATACGACCACCCCGGTTCCGGGAGCGATCAGCGCGCCGCCGGTTGATCAGACTCCTCCGGCGGCGCCGGAGCCCGCCGCCGCCGTTCCCGAGCAACTGACCGCGCTAACGCCGGCCATGCCTGCTGCAAACGAACCGTCCGCCCCGGTCATTGCATCAAACACTCCCGCAGCGGATTGGACTGCCGCGTCAGTCACAATTCTGATTTCAGATTAGACGCACGACAGGGCGGACGAGTAGCACTGGACAAGTGATCAGGCTCATGTGATTGACAACAAGACCACGCTCTATTTCCGCTCCACCAGCGCGAACTTGCGGCGGCCGATCTTCATTCGATACTGACGGCCCGCTTCGAGAGTGACGACGCCGTTGGCATCGATCTGCTTCTGCTGATCGAACTCGACCCCCCCTTGAATGACCAGCCGTCTCGCTTCACTCTTGCTCGACACGAGCCCTGTCTTGGCCACGAGTTCGACCAACCCAATCGACTGTCCGTCCTTGAGCTCTTGCGCCGTCAGTGCCAGCCGGACATCGGGTTCATCAGGAAACTCCCGTTCGGAAAATTTCTGCTGAAAGGCTGCGCGCGCCTGCTTGCCCACTTCTTCACTGTGATACCGTGAAACCAGCAGCTGCGCCAGTGACTGCTTCGCTTCCATCGGGTGTAGCGCCGTTACCTGCGCGAGGTCTTCTGTCGTCAGCAGTTCATAGTATCGGAGCATCAGCACGTCGCTGATCGACATGACCTTGCCGAACATGTCTTCAGGCTTGTCTTCGAGCGCGATATAGTTCCCGACGCTCTTGCTCATCTTCTTGACGCCGTCGGTGCCTTCGAGGAGCGGCATGGTGATGACCACCTGCGATTCCTGACCGTAGTCACGCTGCAACTCGCGCCCGACCAGCAAATTAAATTTCTGGTCGGTCCCGCCCAGTTCCACATCCGCCTTCATCGCGACCGAGTCGTAGCCCTGCACCAGGGGATAGAGAAATTCATGGACGCTGATCGGCTTTTGCTCGTGGAAGCGTTTGTGAAAATCGTCCCGTTCCATCATCCGTGCCACACGATAGTGCGCCGCCAGTTGGATCAGGCCTTCCGCGGTCATAGGCTCCATCCACTTGCTATTGAACTCGATCAAGGTTTTCTGCGGATCGAGAATCTTGAAAATCTGTCGCTGGTAGGTCTTGGCATTCTCCAATACTTTTTGTTTGGTCAGCGCGCGGCGGGTTTCCGAGACGCCGGTGGGATCGCCGATCATGCCCGTGAAATCGCCGATCAAGAAAAGCACTTGATGGCCGAGATCCTGAAAATGTTTCAGCTTATGGATCAGGACCGTATGGCCGAGATGCAGATCCGGCGCAGTCGGATCGAAACCCGCCTTCACGCGAAGGGGATGATTCTCTTTCAGCGAACGGGCCAGCTTGGTCTCCAGCTCCGTACGCTGAATGACCTCCACGGTCCCCCGCAGAATGAGATCAAGCTGCCGACTCAATTCGCTCATATCGGCCCCTTCTTTCCTTGTTCCAGCGTGGCAGACTTCGTAACCGTGACAAATGGCTTCAGTTGTTCCAGCTTCTTCTTTCCAATCCCCTTCACCGCCCGCAGATCCTCGACCGCATGAAACCGCCCGACGGACTTCCGGTAATCCTCCATCCGTTTGGCCAACACAGGGCCGACGCCGGGAAGCTGATCGAAGTCGGCTACAGTCGCACGGTTCAGATCAACCGGTTGCGGGTTATTCGACACCCTGCGCGCCTCACTCACCCCGACCGGCGGAATCGTAGACCCGACGGCTGCGGCTGGTGTTGTTGCTGTGCCGTCGGAAGACAACGAAGCCGCATGGGTCACCGCAGGCCGCTGCATCGTTGGGGGAACCTGCCGGCCGATCCACAACACAATCCCCATCGTCATCGCCAACATGCCCAGCTTGATGAGGAGCGACTGAAGAACGCTCATGATTTCTTCTTCATCTGGTGAATCGCACAACCCTCGACATCTTCGGCCGCTTCGACGAACCCTTCCGCGAGCGTCGGATGGGCGTGAATCATATGAGCGATCTGCGAAACCGTGGCGCCGGTTTCCATCGCCAAGGCCGCCTCGTGAATGAGGTCGGCCGCATGGGCGCCCACAATATGCGCACCGAGCAACCGGCCGGTCGCCGCATCCGCAATCACTTTGAACAGTCCCGTGATATCGCCGGTCGACTGCGCTTTGCCCAGCGCCGCATAGCGGAAGCGCCCCACTGTGACGGCCTGCTCCGGATCGTGGCCGGCCGCTTGCGCTTGTTCACGAGCCTGCCGCTCCGTCAGCCCGACCCGACCGACTTCCGGCAAAGTAAAGATCCCGGCGGGAATGACGTCGTAGCGAATCGTCGTCGGATGCCCCATGATGTTTTCAACGGCGACTTTCCCCTGCGCCGACGCCACATGAGCCAGCATGGCCTTTCCGACCACATCGCCGATCGCATAGACGCCGGGCACATTCGTCTGCATTCGGTCGTCGACCAGAATCTCGCCTCGCTTCCCCAGCGCGATGCCGGCTGCCTCCGTTCCGATGTCGCGGGATTGAAACCCGCGTCCGATTGAGACCAGCAGCATCTCCGCTTCAACCGTACCGCCGCCTTTGAGTTGCGCGACCACCAGCCCGTCACGCACCTGCGCCTCTTGAATCGTCGTTCCCGTCCTGACATCGACACCGCGTTTTTTGAGCTCGCGCGCCATCAACACAGAGACCTCTTCATCTTCCAGCGGAAGCACCGCTGACTGCAGCTCGACCATGGTCACCTGCGCGCCCAGGCCGCTGAAGAGCGAGCCGCACTCGCACCCCTCGACTCCGGCGCCGAGCACGATCATCCGCGGCGGAACCGACTCCAGATCGAGCGCCTGCTTGCTGGTAATGATGGTCTTGCCATCGACGGGAAATTGCGCCAACTGCGGCCAGGACGATCCCGTGGCAATCAGGATCGCATCCGCCTGCACCTGCCGTTGTGAGCCATCCGCCGCAGTCACCGCAATCGTGCGCGCATCCACCAACGCGCCGCGCCCTTCGACCACCTCGACTTTCCAGGCGTTGAACAGCGTGGCAATGCCCTTGACTAGCGACGCCACCACCTTGTTTTTCCTCGCCACCATGCGGGCAAGATCGTAGCGGGGCGGACCGGACAACAGAATGCCGAGGTCCTCAGCTTTTTTGAGCTTATCTCCGAGTTCGATGACGGAGAGGAGGGCCTTGCTGGGGATACAGCCCCAATTCAAACACACACCGCCGAGCGCCTGTTGCTCGATGACTGTGACCCGTGCGCCCAATTGGGCCGCGCGAATCGCCGCCACGTACCCGCCAGGCCCGGCTCCCAGAATCGCGATGTGTTTCGACATAGACGCGCGTTAATGTTTCTGACTGGCGAGAAAGGCTTCGTATTGGGCGGCCGTCATGAGCTGATCGACCTCTCCCGGATTCGAGAGATCGATCACGGCAATCCAGCCCTTGCCATAGGGATCGGAGTTGACGACTTCAGGATGATCCTTCAGGTCGCTGTTGATCTTCAAGACCGTGCCGCTGACCGGGGTGTAGATGGTCGATGTGGTCTTGGTCGACTCCACCTCGCCGATCTGCTGCCCGACGGTCACCACGGCGCTCACTTTCGGCATATCGAGGAACACAATATCCCCGAGAGCATCCTGGGCAAAATGACTGATGCCCACCGTCGCCTGCTTCCCGTTGAGACGCACCCATTCATGTTCTTTGTGATACCGCAAGTCGCTCGGAATCATAGTGTCTCCATCGTATTCAATTGAAGAAACGCCAGTAGAAAGACGCCGGATCGTAGTGGGCAACAGCGTGATTTGTCAAGGAAGA